>NZ_KB904154.1 GCF_000379945.1 Porphyromonas macacae DSM 20710 = JCM 13914 | reverse complement strand
AGCGAATCTACAATGCTGTTGACCAGGCGCACAGGGTCATTGGCATCAATATCTTGACCAAGTTCTGCAGGAAATAGCAGGATGGGGTCGGATATGTAAGGACGAAAGTGTAACTTTGTATTCATTAAGTAATTGATATTTGCTAAGTTACTCAAACTTAGTGAACGAACGAAGCCCTGGCTCGTGAAAGTTGGGGCTTTGTCGTTGGATGAGGAATAAAAAAAGGAGGCTGCCCCAAAAATGAATTTTGACACAGCCCCTTTTTTAGATGCGTCATCATGCGCAAAGTACAAGGCGCTAAGACTGAAGGTTGAAGGGAGCGTACTGAAGTAAGTGACCGAAGCCGAATGTCGCAAGCAACGTCGTAATTTGCGCATGATGACACACCGTCATTTTCTGTGTTCCTCCCGATAGAATCTGCAACGTCATGCAAATTACCTATATATAGGTATAACTCTCTTCCCTTTTTGCTTTTATCCGAAGCTTCTGTCAGTTGTTAAAAAACGTGTATTCCTGTTGCTTTCAGGTCTTTTGTTCACAAAGTGCTTTTTAACAGCAAAAAATCGGATTAGAGAATAAATCAGAGAAAAAAAGATGTCGAAATGCAGAAAAAAAGCAATAATAAAGTGCAAAAGTTTGGTTTGTAAGAAAAGTTTCTTTTATCTTTGGACGTTACGTTTGTTTTTTAATGTTGTATGGTATTCTTTTTATTATACAATAATCATGTTTTTTAGACGTTTTACTAATGTGAAATATCTGAAAAATAAAGACGTTAATATCTCCAAGTAACATTATTAATTAATAAATGGTAAAGAAGAACCTTATTCTTTCATGCTGCTTTTTTTGCATCGGAACGCTGGTCAGTTGGGCTACTCCCTCACGGACTGCCGATACAGGAATAGGAGAAAGAAGCATGAGAGGACATCATTCATTGAGCCGAGACTCTGTGAAGGCCCTTCCCCAGTTGTTAGCTGATAAACTTGAGCTTGGCAAAAAGTTAGAAGCAGCTAAAAAAGCCTCAGATGCGGAGCTCCGGCAGGAGCTGCAAGCGGAAGCATTGGAATTCCCCGCCATAGAACTTTATGGCGAAAGTTCCTGGTCCGATCGCGTAAACCCTTTTACCGGTATGGGGGATGTTCAAATCCCTGATACTTATGAAATCGATTGTAATAACTTCGTAATGCCGATTCCTGCGGAGAAGACCCATATCTCCAGCCCTTACGGCTATCGCAAGCGTTTCCGGCGTATGCATTATGGTGTAGACCTCAAGCTCAATACGGGCGATACGGTGCGTGCGGCTTTTGACGGCAAAGTCCGAATTCGCAGCTATGAGCGTAAAGGATACGGTTATTACATCGTTATTCGCCATCCCAACGGTCTTGAAACGGTATACGGACACCTGAGCCGGCAGCTTGTCCGGGAAGGGCAGATCGTGTTGGCCGGACAGCCCATCGGATTGGGCGGCAATACCGGCCGTTCTTTCGGTTCTCACTTGCATCTTGAAACGCGATTCATGGGCATCCCCATCAATCCGGCATTCATTTTTGATTTTGAAAACGGTGCTCCGCTCAATGATGTTTTTGTATTCAAACGTAGCAACTACAGCTATGGCGGTAAAGCGTACGCATCCAATCGTTCGCTTCGTTCGAAAAAATCCTCATCGCAAACCCCATCTCCCAAACCGCGTGTTCACCGTGTGCGCAATGGCGAGTCTCTTTCCTCTATTGCAGCACGTTATGGGACAACAATCAATAAGATTTGCAGAGCTAATGGTATCAAGAGCAGCAAGCAGTTGATTGCCGGAAAAACCACTTTGAGAATACCGGATTAGTCTAAAATTATATACCGATATGTAATTATACATAGTTGATTTTTATATCCGCTTCTTTTCTGTGTCTTCAGCAGAAGGGAAGCGGATTTTTTGCTTAGTCGTGTAATGTAAGGGGGTAAAAACGAAATGGGATAAATTGTATACGCATCAAAATACGTTACTCTCCTGATTATTAGTGGGCTGTTGTCTGTTTGATTGATTTTGGCAACGCAAAACGAAAAGTTTAATTTGCTTTAATTCCGGTTTAATTTTCTGCGTCGCTCGAACGGTTGTTTTATACTGTTCGAGCTTTTTATTTAAGCCCTGTTTACTATTACTTTAATTAACAGCCCGGAAAGGCCTTAAAACGGCCTTAAAACGGGGTTTTAGCGGCTAACGGTAATGTTATCTGTTGTGTATCGGACCTGTGTTCGAATCGTCGAATATTGTTTGCTGTTGGTGGTTGATTTCAGGTTGGTTATTTTTCTGAATGTTGTGTTTAGACTTAGGTTTAGACTTAGGTTTAGACTTAGGTTTTTGGAGTATTGAAAAACGAAACGGGATAAAATATGGTGTTTAGACTTAGGTTTAGACTTAGGATTTTTGGTTTTTTGGGTCGGTTTGGATGGTAGAAAATACCCTGTTTTTCGCTGTTTTTTTACGGTTTTCGCGGTTTGGGTGGTGGAAAATACCCTGTTTTTATCGTGATTGTCACATGTAACTTATTGCAAATCAAATATATAAGAGTATATTTGAGTACAAAAAAATAAAAATCTATGTGTCATAATGGAATGAAAGGGATAAGTGCAGATTGGTTGTGCCCTATACTGGGGAATGAAAAGAGAAGAAAACAGCCAGACGGTTTTTTGTTTGCTCTTATTAGAATGTATAAGCACAATATAATATACGCTCATGCCATTAAGCAGCTATTATTATGTGTATCGAAAAAAGAACCCTGTCTTTGGGCTGTTACCGGCTTACATGAACTGGATTATTTCGCCGAGGAAGTTATGAATTTACTTAAACAGGAAAGAAAGTATTGCGATAACAGTGCTGACAATGGAAATGCTGATTAGATACGGTTCTCTTTTCAAAGCTCGGATTTGTCTTCGTATTAATTCTTCCTGTAATCTATCCTTTTCTCGGATTCTTTCCGCCTCTCTGTTTGCATCAATAAGCTTTTTGTGGAAGCCTCCTTGTTTTGCAACTTCCAATCCTGAAGGATAAACCATAAAAGTTCCGGCTCCTAAATATCTGCCACAATTTGCCTGTTCCAAAATCTCTCCAAGATCTTGCGCTACTTCCGGGGCAATAATGGTTTCAACCACCCTGCTATTTGTTTTTATTGCAGCTTCGAGTATTTTATCTAATTCGATAGCTTGTTGAGTCTCCGATATGGTCATATTAATGCTTTATACTATAGTATTCAGACGAATGGATGCTTTAATCAGTGCCAGTGCTCTGATGGATGATATCGGTATGTCTTTAGGGTTGTGATGTGGGTTATGGCTGACAAGTTTAACAAAGGTGTCGTTAATGTCTGATTTTTGTAGATACTTAACGGTGATATATTCTTCATCATCTACTGCTACGGAAAGGAGATACATTTCGCCCCAGAAAATTCCATATTCTATATCATGTACTTCTTTGTAGAGGACAATGTCTCCTGATTTCAGTATGGGATACATGCTATCCCCGACAACGTGTACGGCACCATCGCATTTTGGTAGATTAGGAATCCGGATGGTATCGATGATATTTTGATTTTTGTTTTCGAGGAGTGATTTTAATCCGGCTGTTGCTTCTATATCGTAAAGATATACGATTTGATTGTCGATTTGTTTTTCTGCTGTTTTCGGACGGTAGATGGTTTGCATATCGCTTACCATATTGCCCGCTTCTTCTTTTAGCATATTACCATGACCTGTAATTAACCATTCTGCGTTTATCTCTTTATAAACGGATAAAATTTTACCTATAACGTCGCCTCCAAATTCGCTGCTTAGACTTTTTCCTTTTAAGTTTTCATAAGATATTGAAATAGAGGAGCAAAGGGTTGTTTTGGGTATCCCTTTTTCTTTTGCAAAAGCCAACAACCTGCCTTTTATGGGTGAAATTTCTTTGTTAAAAGTTTGCATGTGTGAAATTTTACATATAAGTTTGTAGTGTAATCAAATTATTGACATGCAATAAAGATATGGAAAAAAGAGTAAAAAAGCAGATCATGATCCCCAAGGAGGTTCGTGCTGAAATCATCGGCAGGCTGAATGTGGATCCTGCGACCGTCACACGGGCATTGCAGTATATGGTAGATAACAGTACTGCGCGATTAAAATGGGAAATATTCTCTGCCTGATGGTGGAAAATTCTTCAGGCAAAGAAAAAAAATCCAAGTTAACTTCGTTGAAAATCCATAGCGCTACGGATTTTTGCCCATTGCTCGAAGATTTTTCAACTTCGAACAGCCTTTTTTCAGTACACGTCACACGTCAACACGTCACGCATCAACACCTCAAATTCGTGAACAAACACCGGCTTTTGTTTCGTTGCCGATGTATACTCTCAAAACCATTATTCCGAATTTATTTGACTTTTGCATTGGATGTCGAAATCTGCACATCACGAGTTGTGATAAGATTTTCTCCCCTTTGTGCTATCTTTGTGGTATATGGCTAATTGTATTTTTACAAGTCACCTTTATGAATTTTTTTCGTCGGCATTGGAAGCGAATAGTTCTGACTGTTATTCTTTTGCCTTTTATCATACTCCTTTTAGCCGGCATTCTGCTTTATACGCCTTCGGTGCAGCAGTGGGCCGTAAAGACGGTTTCTGAAAAACTGAGTGAAAGCACGGGGATGCTCGTTTCAGTAAAAAAACTGAACCTGAAATTTCCTGCCAAGCTGCGTATCGAAGGTGTCAGTATGCTCCGTTCTCCCCAAGATACGCTGTTGATTGCAGAAGAACTTCAGGTTCGGGTCGACCCTTTGCCTCTGATCAATAACCGTGTGAAAGTACCCCTACTCGATATTCGCGAAGCTTATCTTAATCTGCCCGACAGCACGGGGCAGAACGAAATGAAGATCCGGATAAACGGCGTGAAAGCGCGCAACCTTTTTGCCAATCTTAAAGATCACACGGCACAACTCGGCAGTTGGGAGGTCGACGGCGGTTCTTTTTTTATGTGTAACCGGCTGCTTTCGGAAAAAGAAGAGAAGAAAGAAGAAAGCAAGCCGCTAAACTGGCGTCTTCAAATGGACCGGTTAGGGATGAAGAATATCGAAGCTGTTATCGATATGCCTTTGGACAGCCTGTTAGTCGATGCCCATGTCGGTTGGGGTGAGATTTCCAGACCGGCTGTGGATTTAAGTACCATCTTGGTGACGGCATCCCGTTTAATCTTGAAAGATTCGCGTGTGACTTATGCTACGGATCATGGGGCTGCAGTTAAAGAGGGGATGGATTTTACCCATCTTGTGATCGATCCGCTTTCATTGGAAGCCCGGAACATCCGTTCGGAAATAATCAAGCTCGATGTGGAGGTGGTGAAGTTGGAGGCAAAAGACCGTAGCGGCCTCGAGATACGACACTTCAGCTCCAAGTATCACATGGATGAAAAGGGCTTGAAGGCCTGGAATCTTGTTTTGCGAACCGGCGAATCCGAGGTTATCGGCCGTAACCTCAGCCTCCCATGGGGCATCTTTAATTTGGATTCCACTGCCATGGTCAAGCTGGATATGGATGCTTCCGTTGGTATGGGAGATCTTCGCAATCTGTCCGAAATCAGCTTTGAAAATGTCATTGAAAAAATAGAAGACGAGCGTGTCTATAGCAAAAAAGAAAAAGGCACGTTGCCTCCCATCGAAATATCGGCCAATGCTTCGGGCACCGTCAATGAGATGAATGTGAAGGCATTGAAAATATTCTGGCCCTCCGTGATGGATGCCGAAATGAAAGGCAAGGCCGTTTATCTTACCGACAACAAACGCCGCCGAGGTGCTTTCAGTCTTGAAGCGGGTTTTCAGGAGCATGCTTCCACGCTGCTTTCGGTTGCCGGTAAAGATGTTCTTTCACGTTTTCATATCCCGTCCGGAACCACAGTAAGCGGCAATCTCGATTTGAGGAAAGATCTTTATAAAATACTGCTCGATTTGCGAGACCGTAATGCAACAATGACGGTGGACGGCAATTATATGGCTTTGGGCAATAAATATGCCGTCAATTTTCAGACCGAAAATCTCGACATGAGGCGTTTTATGCCTTTCGACAGTCTTGGCTCCGTTTCTGTACAACTGGAAGCTTATGGTTACGGATTTGATTTGCTGAATACCAAGAGTTCTGCGGAGCTGAAGTTGCGGGTCGATCGTTTGGAATATAAACAATTGCTGGTGGACAGTCTTACGGCCGATGGCCGTTTGAACAACGGAGCCCTCTTTCTGGCTCTGAATTCGGAAAACACTCATGCCAATATCGTGGCGCAGGTGGATGCTATTCTCAGCAGGGAAGAGATTGACGGCAGTATCAACCTCGATGTGCAGGAGCTCGATTTGCAGGCCATAGGCATAAGCACTGCACCGCTGAATTTCAAAACCAATCTCTTGGCAGAGTTACGCTCCGATATGCAGCATACTCACCGTATCGATTGCGAGATTACCGATGCCCGCATCAACTTCAACGGAGATCCTATCTCACCCGAGAGGATAGATATTAAAGGTCGGGCTATGCCCGACAGCACGTCTTTGGATATTTCTTCCGGCGATATGTTCATGGGCTTCAGGGCACAGAGCGGACTCAAACAGTTGTTGGACAGTTTTGGCAAAGTATCGGAAAAAATATCTGCCGAAATCGGTAAAATAACCGAAGGCAAAGAACCTCCGGCTTACCTGCAGGAGGTGATACCTCTTTTGCCCGGTGCCCGGTTGAATATGTCTGCGGGAAGAAATAATGCACTCTGGTCTTATTTACGTCTCAAGCGAATTTCTTTCGAATCTGTAGAGACCAGCCTGAGCACTTCTCCTCTGAAAGGATTGCAGGCCGAAGTGAATGTAGCGGAGCTGGCTCTGGACACGACCCGTATAAGCCGGGGAGCGTTATCCGTGGATACCCGCATGTTTTCATCCGGAGATACGCTGACAGCAGATAATACGGTGCTGGACATCGATCTTTCTTTGGATCGCAGACGCTATCGCAACCAGTCTCCCCTTCATGTGAGAGGTAAGGTAACAGGCTCTTTGCGGTATGCTGTTGCCGGTGTGGAACTGCAGGATGATTATCAGAAGACAATGCACCGTATCGGACTTCGCGGGGAGTGGGATAAGGATCGATACGAGCTTCATTTTTTGCCTGAAAAGCCCGTTATTCTGGCTTATGCTCCGTTTACCGTTAATGCAGATAACGAGATATCGTTGAATAAACAGAGCGGATCCGTAGCGGCCAATCTCCGGCTGACCGGAGAAAAGGATGCCTTCCTGAGTTTGCAGACAAACAATCCCGACCCTGTTACGAATGATATTAACCTGATAATCCAGCGGTTGGATTTGAAGCTGTTCGAACGGTGGAAGCGGACACCTCCGATGAGCGGTACCGTCTTTGCCGATGTAAAGGTGGTACGTGTCCTCGAAAAGGATGCTCAGCCGGTAATTACAGGCGACCTGTCCGTAAGCGATTTTGCTTACGACGGTAAGGAGCTGGGGCATATCGGTTCGGCTCTCTTCTACGAACCCCGTAATGACCGGTCTCATTACATTACGGCCGAAATCAGCCACAACAGGCGACCGTCGTTATCCGTAAACGGTATTTACCGTACGGGAGATGTGCAAGAGGCCTTGTCGGGAGATGTGAATGTGGAAGGATTGCCTTTGGCCATCGCAAACCCGTTTATCGGTAAAGATTTGGCGCAACTCAGCGGAACGGTCAACGGCAAGGTGAAACTCGGCGGAACGATGAAAAACATCGATATGAATGGGGCTGTGGATTTCGACGATGTGCTGCTCAATATCAAACAGTATGGTTCTCAACTGCGGTTAGACACCATACAGATACCCATAAAAGACTCCAAGCTGTTTTTCAATCATTTTGCCATCTCCCCCGAACGGCATCCTGACCAGGCTGTATACGTGGACGGTTATTTTACCTTTTTGGGTAAAGATGCTCTGACCACCGATCTCCGGGTAAAAGCCGACGAGGTAGAGATTACCAACAGTAAACGCACTGCGGACAAACAGGCGCTTTTCGGGCGTCTGATTGCCAGTGCCGATCTGAAGATGACGGGGCGTGCCGATAAGCCGCGCATCCGTGGCTCTCTGGATGTGCTCGGCGGCACCAATGTGACCTACGTTATGCAGGCACAGGGGCTGAACACCGATGATAAGATGAGCGATGTGATTGTGTTTACCGATTTCCGGGATACGTTGTTTACACCCGAACCGGTCAATACCACAGAATTGGGTGGCCTCGATATTGCGGTATCGATGCATATAGACCCTGCCGTTATTGTTAATGTAGACCTTGGAACAGGAGATTCGGACAAGTTGTCCGTAATCGGAGGTGGCGATCTCAGTTTCAGCTATCCGCCATACGGTGAGATGAGCCTTTTGGGAACGTACAGGATGTCCGGAGGCAGTCTGAAATACAATTTGGGTCCTTTGTTCGGAGCCAAAGAGTTTACCATAGACCCGAAAAGCTATGTTCAGTTCAATGGCAAACCTGAAAATCCTTATCTCCATTTTACAGCCCTTCATCAACTGAAAGCCAATGTCAGCGACGGTACCAAAAACGCTTCCCGGCGGGTGGAATTTATAGTCAGCATCAAAGCCCGGGAATTTCTGGAGAAACTCAAGTTGAATTTCGATGTAGATGCTCCTGCCGATCTGATGGTCAGAAATATTTTGAGCGGTATGAATGAAGAGGAACGGGGAAAACAGGCTATTGCCCTTATGGCTACCGGCTCATTTATGCCCGGGCAGGGAACTTCTGCCGGCGGAGGGCTCAACTTCAACGGGGCCTTGTCCGGTCTTCTCCAATCCTCCGTGAATAAAATATTCGGCAAAGTGTTGGAGGGTACCAGCTTTAATCTGGGTATGGAACGAAACGACGGACTCGGAGGGGCTACCTATACGAACTACACTTACAGCTTCAGCCACAGTTTTTATAACGACCGCATCCGCGCTATTGTGGGCGGTAAGGTGCAGAGCGGCAATGTGCCCACCAATAAGGAACAGACGTTTATCGACAATGCGGCTCTGGAATATCAGGTAGACAAAGCCGGCACGCAGTATCTCAAGCTGTTCCATCAGCGTGTGTTTGATAATCTGGTGGATGGTGAAATAGCGGAAACCGGGTTCAGCTACGTAATCAGACGCAAGTTGGATGCGCTCACCGACCTGTTCAGGTTCAGGAGGAGGCCGCAGCCGCAACCGGAGTCTCAGCCCGAAAAGAAGCCTCTTGAGGCAACAGAACCGATAGAAAAGATTAAAAATGAAGAAGCGAAATAAAAATACGCCGACCCTCCCGGTCCTGCTATTCCTGTTCATTATGGCAGGATGTTCGGTAACCGCCAATTTGCCTGAAAATCAACAGCTTTATGCCGGCCTCAAGGGTATCGAGGTAAAGGATGAAGATAAAAGCAAATTCGGACAGTCGGCTCTTGCCTCGGCCGAGAAACCGTTGAAAGTAAAACCCAACAATGCGTTGTTTAACGACCCTTCCCGGCGTTCTCCTCTACCTTCGTTCGGCCTGTTTATGTATAATAAATTCGTCAATGACAATACGGCTTTAGGGAAATGGTTCTTTAAGAAATTTGCAGCCAAGCCGATTTTTATTTCGGATGTCAACCCGTCTGCACGTGCTACTGTGGCGCAAAATATTCTGCATGAATACGGTTATTTCAATGCCGAAATCCAAAGCGAGGTCATTCCTTCCAAAAAAGATTCTTTGGAAGCCAAAGTAAGGTATACCATTCATATGGGTACTCCTTATATTTACGATTCCATCGAATATCTTCCTCCCATTCATCTTCATGACAGTACGGTGCTCGACCACAGCAAACTGTCGCAGCTGCATAAGGGAGATAATTTTTCGTTGGATGGTCTGGTTGCAGACCGCAAAGAGATCAGCAATAAACTGAGGGATTACGGCTTCTATTTCTTTCGTCCGAACGATGTCGCTTTCGAAGCCGATACGCTCATCGCTCCGGGCAAAGTGCAGGTACGTACATTGCTTCCTGCCAATCTGCCCCGCCAGTCTCGCATGCCCTGGCAGATCGGCCGCATAGAGCTGCAGATGCGCAACCGGCAGGATGTGCTTCAAAATCGGGAGCTGAAAGATTCCGTACTGATAGACAGTGCCATACTGGTTCGCTTCAATGACGGACTGCCCATCCGAAAGAATGTACTCAAAAACCGTATCATGTTTCGCCCGGGCGATTTCTTCAATCAAACGAGAGAGGGGTCGACCCTTACGGCTCTCAGTGCCTTGGGCACATTTTCCAGCACCCGGTTCGTATATACGCCGCGTAACACGGAGGTACCGCAAACCGATACCGTGACGCGGCAAATGGAGGTGCTTGACAAGGAGGATGTGAAGCAGTTGTTTTTGCCTTATTCGGATGCCGGTAAGCTCGATCTCGAGGTGCGCATGATACAGGATAAACTTTGGGATGTTTCCATAGAAGCGCTCTATAAGGTAAAGAGCAATAATTATATGGGGCCGGGGCTGAATCTGGGTTTGGCGCGGCACAATATTTTCAAGGGCGGTGAAGTGCTTTCTCTGGATCTGTATGGCAGCTACGAGTGGCAGACAGGCAAGTCGCCTTTCGATAAACGTGCTTTCGATATCAACACCTACCAGTTCGGTGCAGACTTGAGTCTTAAGTTCCCGGCTTTGCTGATGCCGGTGTTGAGTGATCGTTATCTGAACGGTACGGCACGCACCACTTTTACGCTCGGAGCTTCTGTGCTCAACCGGGCTAATTTCTTCCGGATGAACTCTTTCGGGTTCGGCTTTATCTATGATTTTAATGTCACCCCGATCAATCAGCACAGCATTACGCCATTGCGCATCAACTATAATATGCTTTCCAGCCGTTCCCGGGAGTTTGATCAATTGATGGACGAAAACCCCGCACTACGCCTCAGTTTGCAAAGCCAGCTCATCGTGCAGAACGGATATACTTACACCTTCGATAATATCCCTGATTCCCGTATGGCACACCACATCTGGTTTCGTGTGGGAGTTTCGCAGGCAGGTAACCTGCTGAATCTTTTCTACAAGATGGCCGGCAAACCCTATAACGATACCAAGAAACTGATGGGCGTACCGTTTGCCCAGTTCGTCAAGGGTACGGGCGAGCTGCGCTATACCTACACCATAGACCGCAACCAGAGTTTGGCCATGCGTGTGGGCGGAGGCATCATCTACAGCTACGGCAATATGATCATACCGCCTTACAGCGAACAGTTTTATGTGGGTGGAGCCAACAGTATCCGGGCTTTTACCGTTCGCAGTCTGGGCCCCGGCAGTTTTAAGCCCGACCTTGAAGACCGTTATGGTTTCATCGATCAGACCGGTAGCGTAAAACTCGAAGCCAATCTGGAGTATCGGGGCAAACTGATCGGAAATCTTCATGGGGCGGTCTTTCTGGATTCGGGTAATGTGTGGTTGCTCAGAAGAGACGATCGCCGCCCCGGAGGCTCTCTCAGGGAAATATCTTCGACCACGGACTTTTTCAAGCAGATTGCCCTGGGTACGGGTGTGGGCTTGCGCTATGACCTCTCTTTCCTTGTGGTTCGTTTCGATGCGGGCATCGGTTTGCACCTGCCTTACGAAACGATCAAAAAAGGATATTACAATATTCCGCGTTTCAAAGATGGTCTGGCCTACCATCTGGCCATCGGTTATCCGTTCTAAACACAACGCCATGATTTCTTTTGCAAAACTTATGGCACCCTGTGCTTGCAGAATCGGGCAAGAGGTTTTTATCGAGCTTTATCTCGAGCTTTTACCACGGGGCAGTATGCGCAGCATATCACTCCGGAACAGGCTCGGGAGACTTTGGCACGACTGATGGCTGAGGGGTGGGGTATTATTGCATTCGACTATATCTGGACTACCCGGCAGGCCGCACACCGTGCCTGGCTGGGGGGATATAAAAAAGACGGCGAGTCTCTTACAGCGCCGGATGCACTCAAAAAAAGTTCTCGCTTCGTGGTTCGAGCAGGAGCGAGAGCCGGAAGAGCTGCTGCTCACGATGCCCGAGACTTCGCGTTTGTATACTGTAAGCCGTCAGCAGGTTACCTTTTGGAAAAAACGCTGAAAACAAACCGAAGAAACAAATATTTCGATATTTCCCCATTTTGATCGGGTTGTTTTTAGAAAGTGGTATTTTTTTTAATGTCACTTTTTTGTATATGATGGAAAATTTGTATAATTGCGAATAAAACATCAAAATATTTTCACGTTTTTCTTTTGTTTAATTCGATTAAAAACTCATTTGTCATACCAGATGGCATTTATTAAAAGATAATTCAGATTCATGAAAAAGGTAATCTTTCTGCTGTTTTTTCTCTCTCCTTTTATTCTTTTTTCGCAAAAAATTTCTATTTGCAGCCCCACGGCAACCAATCTGGGACTTTATGGAGAGATTCCCGTATCGTATTATACGGGTATTCCGGACATTTCGATTCCTTTATATGAAATTAAAGGGAAAAAGCTTCGTGTGCCTTTGCGCCTTCGTTATCATCCGGCCGGTATTCGTCCCGAAATACATCCGGGGCCGGTGGGCTTGGGCTGGTCCTTGGAAGCCGGGGGAGTAATCAGCCGCACTGTCAGAGGCAGTGGAGTTGATGAAAGTCTTTCTACTTCAAGTTTTCAAAAAGTAAGAGGATTTTTAACGTATGCTCACCCTCAAGGATGGATGGCCCAAAGTGACTGGAAGAAAAATGCAGAAAACGCTCTGAAGAATAATTGTACCCTTTGTCGAGAAAAAACGTCGCGTTCCTTTTTGGAAGATATCGAACCTGATGAATTTCATTTTTCCCTGCCAAATCTTTCAGGTAAATTTTATTTCGATCATACGGGAAAAATACAGGTTCAGTGCGACAGGCCTGTAAAAGTGATTGCATATGACGGTTTTATAACTCCTGATAAGGAAGGCATTCGGTTAGATTATGCCGATTATTCCGGTCATATTCGGGCGTTCAAATCTTTTATTCTCATGGATGAAGAGGGTACGCAATATAAGTTTGGTGGTCCTACGGCAATTGAATTTTCGGACCCAATCTCTTATGGTCGAAAAGGATTAAACGAAGTAAAAATTCCTACCGGAGAATTATTACACGCAACTTCATGGTTTTTGACAGAAATTATTTCTGCAGACAGTTTGGAGACGATTCGGTTAGAATACGAACGGGGGCCTTTTGTAAGCCAATTGTATCGTTCCTGGGATTACTTCGAGTATAAGCATGCAAATGGTCAGGGAACGCAATGGAACAGTTTGGAAATAGACGGTACATTCATCTCTCCGGTCTATTTGAACAGAATCGAGGTGTTTAGCGGAAAAGCCAGAGATTTGCAAGTCGATTTTTCTTACAGTGTCAGCAATGAACTCAAATATACAGAGCAACAGTATAGAGAAACATATCTCAATACTCCCGAAACCATGGATCAGTTTCTTCTATTAACCAAAATTCAGGCAATCCCAAGATTAAAGGATGATAAACCTCTATATTCTCTGAAGGAAAGACTGGATCATATCCAGTGGCTTAAACTGGACAGTATTTCTGTGAAAACGGATACGCTTACGTCCCCCTTAAGGCAGATACACCTGAGTTATAATGACCGTCCCGAAGAGCGTTTGTTTTTAGAGGCGCTCCGGATATCTGCGAAAGCCGTCGGTTCTTCTCTCGATATGCTGAATTATGGATTTATATATAAAAACAGAGAAAAGCTACCCCCTTATCTGGCCTGTATGACTGATCATTGGGGATTCAACAATGGCAAAAAGATTTCCGGTAGCGGTTTCATCTTTGAAAATAAGAAACCGGACTCCCGATATACCGATAGCGGAGTATTGTCCGGGATCCGTTATCCTACGGGAGGAACAGTATCGTTTGAATACGAACTGCACGACTATGGTAAGGTTGTGGATACGAAAGACCGCACACAAGTGGTCGCAAAGGAAGGAAAAGCAAGCGGTTTGCGGATAAAGAAAATCACCTCCGAAGCTTCTATCCGTGAGTTCTTTTATAGAAAGGCGCCGGATTACCCCCTTTCGAGCGGAGTGTTGAACATGCTTCCGCAATACCGCAATACCATCAAAGGCAAAGACTGCGGGGGAAAAGGGTTTGAAGTGATACAGGTTAAGAGCATGCCGGTTATTCCGCTGACAAAAGAGAATGAGGGCTTATACATGGGCTACACCTCTGTTTGCGAGCGCATTTCAGGTATAGATGGTTATGTTCGTTATGATTATACGAACCATGATAACGGGTATACGGATACCCGGCTACAGGACGGGATGTGGAACCGCGAAATTTTCATTACTTCCCCTCACTGCTCGCGCTATTTCGAGCGTGGACGGCTTAAGGCGCAGATGCATTATAACGGCAAAGGGATGCCGGTTGCCAGGCACATTACGGAGTGGGCACGTTACGGATCTCAAGGCGAAGATAACCCACGAGCTTTTTTCTTTGAGGGTCTTCCTTTCGGTTATTCTTACTGCTCGAGTGCCGCCTACCTCCATTACTGCTATAAGTTTTTACCTGCCCGAACGGAAGATACGCTATATGACCCCACGGGGCAGAACCCTGTAACGGTTTGCACCGAATATACCTACGGCGACGGCCTTTTGCTGGGGATGCTGCGAACGAAGATACAAAACCTCAGCGATGGCAGCCGGCGCAGGGAAACGTTTAAATACCCTTCGGATTATCAGTCTTCTCCCTACAAATCGATGGTGGAAAAATATATGTTGAATCCGGTAGTGGAATATTCGGTTTTTAACGGCAGCACCCTTGTTGAAAAGGTGCAGAACGATTACGAGCGGCATCATAATTTGTTTTATGCGCCGAAAGAATCTCGTCATCAACAGGGTGGAGGACCGCTGGAAAGTCGTTTTGCTTATCGATACGATTCCCGGGGAAATGTGCGGGAAGTAGTCAAGGATGGAGCCGAGCGTACCGTTTATATTTGGGGATACGATTACCTGTACCCGATAGCCGAGATTTTGAATGCCGATATCCAAGAGGTCGAAAAGGCCGTGAAATCCGTTTTTGGTGTCGAAAATCTCGAAGCCCTCTCGGAGCAGCGCATCCCCGATGAATCCAAGCTGAGGAATGGCAGTCTGCAGCGTGCTCTTCCCCAGGCGCTTGTAACGACGTACACTTATCGCCCACAGGTGGGAATGACATCCGGAACAGATTCCCGCGGCGTAACCACGTCTTATGCTTATGATGGTCTGGGGCGTCTCAGAGAAATCAGAGACCATGCCGGAAAAGTTCAGGAGCGATACGAATATCACTACCGCAACCGATAAGAGTGAGAGAGAAAGGGGTGTTTCATGGTTATGATTCACTTCATCGGGATATAATATCACAGTATACATATTACATAGAACAGACGGGAGCCGGCGGATTTTTGATCCGCTTCCTGCAAAATACATTACATTTAAGAATTATGATATCCATGCGTGCACGTTCTTTAATCCGGTTTGCCTTTGGGCTGCTGTCGGTTTTTTTGTTGCTCCTTTTGGCACAAACGCCTTTATGGGGGCAGTTTACCCGGCCTGTCACATGCGATCTTTATCCGTCCGAACCGGGCGTTTTGCTCTTCACCTCCGTCGGTCAGGAGCGTACGATTACGTTAAGAGGGGCAGCCGCTTCTCCTTCCGGGGGCACAGAACGTCTGTGTCCATATCGCATGCAACCCTCCTCTTATTTTCGATTCACACAGCTTGACGGAGGACGGAAGTTGCGCATCAAACTGCTTCGTTTTCAATCCGAATATGGAGTGTCCGAGCCTCCTGCTCCGGAGTTTATCGTCTTTCTGAGCGCATCGGATCCGCGTGTGGAGCTTCTTCGTATTCCCGTACGCATTCGGAAAGAGGAGGGAACGGAATTGAACGGTGGTGACATCGGTATTCTGTCTCTTGGAAAATATGTTTATTCCGAAGTCATCCCTATCGGTCAGAAGCCTTCTCTTTTGAGCAATCAGAAGCCTGCTTTCGGAGGAGGAAGCGGCGAGTACCGTTACCAGTGGCAACAGTCTTCCATAGAGCCCTCTTTGTCGATCGGGGATCCGTCTATCGGAGACGGTTACGACTGGCAAGACGTTCCCGGAGCAACGGATCTGTCGTATGCACCTCCGGCACAAATCCGCTCTGCGGCTTTCCGGCGTGTTGTCCGACAGGGCGAGCGCGTTTCGACATCGAATGTCGTCACGGTTTACGTGCGAAATCCTTCTACGCCCAATTTCCCGGTCGATGACCCTTCACCGGCTCCATCGGTGGAGAGCCGCCCTTCGTTGGAAGAGAACCATATCCTGATGCGCACGATGCAGAATGAAGCGGGAACGGTTTTCCGGGACCGTATCGTGTATCATGACGGTCTGGGGCGCCCCGTACAAACCGTGCTGAGTCGTCAGGGAGGCGGTGATGCCCGCAAAGATCTTGTGAGCATCCGGCAGTACGACTCTGCCGGTCGCGAAGGAAATGAATGGCTTTACACTCCCGTAACGGCTACTTCTCCGGGAGGTTATGTGGCGTTATCCGCCTTCGAGTCTTCCTCGCGTGCCTTTTACGCTGATGACGCTCCTTATTCTACCCCCATATACGAAGATTCGCCGTTGAGCCGTCAGGTTGCTTACTATGGCCCCGGCTCCCTTTGGCGTTCGGCACAGAGCGCAACGCATGCGTTGCCGCTCGGCAATACAGCTTCGGGTGAACTGCGTTGCGCTTTGTTCAGAGTTTCTTCTCCGGTATCGGTGGAGCGTAAAGGGAGCTATAATCCGGGAGAACTGTATGTGACACAAAAAAAGGATGAAGACGGGAATGTTTCTTACACTTTCAGGGACAAGCTCGGGCAGATTCTGCTGGAACGGCAGATGAACGGATCGGATCCTTGCGATACGTATTTTGTTTACGATGCGTTCGGAAATGTCCGCTATGTGCTTCCTCCCGAAGCCTCTGCAAGGTTATCGTCCGATGGAGTGTGGGCGGACTCGCACGACGTTTTGAGCAAGTATGCCTATATCTACAAGTATGATGGGCGCCGTCGTTGCATCGAGAAAAAACTCCCCGGCAATGCTGCCGTGCAGATGAGATATGACCGGTGCGACCGTCTCATTTTTGTTCAGGACGGTGTCCGGCGTTCCCGGGAAGAATGGATGTTCCGTCTATATGATACTTTCGGGCGCGAAACCGTTCAAGGAGTCTGCCGCATGGTCTCCCCTCCTGCAACCGACAATACGGTTGTCCGGACCGAATATACCGGAAACGGACCTCTTTCGGGTTACCGGATCAATCTCGGTTTGGAGAACTGTACGGTTTTGAGAGTGAATTACTATGACGATTATGCTTTTTTAGAGAATCTGTCGTCTGAAGCTCGTGTGAATCTTGAGGATCGTTCGGTTCGAGGCTATGGTACGGTATCTCGTCAGACACGCGGGTTGAGGACCGGCATCCGGGTTTACGGAGTGTCTTCGGAAAAAATCGATGAAATCTCTGCGATCTATTATGATGTTCGGGGACGTGTTGTTCAGACCCACGGAAACAATCATGTGTCGGGGTTCGATGACGAATACTTTTATTACGGTTTCACCGACAGAGTGCTACGTCGCATGTTGGTACATTCGTCGCGTGGCCATGTAGTTCAGGAGACGTATGTTTACGCTTACGATGCAGCCGATCGTCTGACGGATGTTAAGCACAAAGTCAATTCATCCGGTTCGGTGACGCTTTCACATTATATTTATGATGCTTCCGGCCGTTTGCTGGAGAAACATCAGGGAGGGGGTTCTGCAGAGAAAATGCGTTATGCCTGTAACGTTCGTGGTTGGCTTACGGGTCTCAGGGGAAGGTCTTTCAGCCAGACGCTTGCCTACAATGCCGATTGGGGCGGTCTCAGCGCAGTAAATAAACGTTACAACGGTAACCTTTCTGCAATGAGTTGGAAGGTCTCGGGCGATTCCCGTGAGAGGGAGTACCGTTTCATCTATGACGGCCTTAACCGTCTGACGGGTAGCTATTATGACGAGCGTGGCGTAACGGGTCATGTTAAGGGTCGTTTCGATGAGTTGCTGACGTACGACGGTGGTGGCAACGTTGTTACACTGGTTCGCTCCGGTCCTCTTTCTTCGGGCGGTTACGGTCTTACGGACGACCTTGTTTGTAGCTATACGGGAAATCGTCTTATGGATGTTTCGGACCGTATTCCCGATTCGTCTGTGGGAGTTGGTGCAACGCATTTCCGTGATGTTCGGGGCAACGTTTCGGACTATGCTTACGATGAAAATGGCAATCCGTTGCGTGACATGAACCGTGGTATTGCTTCTCTGACATACAATGTATTGAATCTTCCGGAGCGTGTTACCTTCTCGAGGGGCAGTGTGATAGAGAATGTTTACGGGTACGACGGTTTGAATCGTGCTACGGTTTACCTCTGCGCGGGAGATACGAGTCGAAGGGATTATGCGGGGAGCCGTATTTATGACAACGGCCATTTGCGTTTTTTGCTGACTGAGGAAGGTTACGTGACTTTTTCTGGAGAAGTTCCCCGTTATCATTATTATGTGAAGGATCATCAGGGAAACAACCGTTTGGTTTTGGATGAGAGAGGAGTTTTGGAGCAGGTTAACCACTATTATCCCTTTGGGGGTCTTTTCGGTGCGGGTTTGCAGTCTTCGTCCCAGCCATACCGTTACAACGGAAAGGAGCTGGAGAGGTTCGAGGGTCTGGAGTTGTATGACTATGGAGCCCGTCATTACGACCCTGCATTGGGACGTTGGACGACGGTCGATCCGTCGGCAGAGAAATATTATGCTATCTCTCCCTATGCCTACTGTGCGAATAATCCGGTGAATATGATTGACTCGGATGGAAGAGATAGTTATTTATTAGTTTGGTTTTCAAAGAATAATGAAACCGGACACGCAGGTATTGCTGTTGATAACTATAAGCAACAACAAATTATGGACAGTAAGGGCAAGCCCATTTTGGATAGCAAGGGCAAGCCTACCTATGAAATGGTTAAAGACGGAACTATGACCTATTATGATTTGTGGCCAAATAACCCCGTAGGGAAAACTGAGTTACAAAGCAATGTAAAGTCTGACTATTCCAAAGGTGTAATTATTAATAGCCTATCGGATTTAACTACAAAAGACCCAACAGGTTCGAGAAGCGGTAATGTAAGTGCAGAAGGAAGAGCAGCAGACGGAATTGTGCAGATAGGTACGACCTATACCCAAGACACAAAAATTCAAGTTTATGCTTCAAATACGGCTAATTCAGGTAAAGCATATAATGCAAGTAGCTTTAATTGTTCTACCTTTGCTGAAAGTGCTTTAAAAACGGTTTTCCCAACATTAAATGCAAGTCAATATGTAAAAATTCCTTTTCCATTAAATGTAATATACAAAAATACAACAGTTGTAGCACCTAATAATTTATACAATGCAACAATGAAATTGCCAAATGCTAAAAATATAAGTGGACCCAAATCTGTTGTTGCCAAACCTTATTTGGAATATTATGGAAAATAAAACTATCTTATATTTGTTCTGTTCTCTTATGTTGTCAATGAGTTCTTGTTCTGTTAATAAAACAGTAAAATTAGAAACGCCTTTTGTTGCAGTTGTCAAGCTGATAGATGCCGAGCAGGCATTGGATTTAGAAAACGCAAAACAATATATTGATGTGGCTCAGGTGTATACGAAATTTGGTTCAGAAAATCCACAAGAAGATTGGGAAAAATTGATACGGTTTAATTATAATCTTGGCAGGGATAAAAAATTTACAAATAATTTTGAATATAGGAACTATGATATAGAAGAAACGATCAATGGTAATAATGCAAGCATTTGTTTTAAAGCAAAAAGAGATAGCGTAAGTATAAAAACAATAATTTATGGATTAGAGAAACGACAGAAAAAATGGATAGTTGTTTCTATCAATTATGTGAAATGAATACAAGCCTCGCACTTGCGGGGTTTTTCTTTTTCTTTTTTGGCGACTTTGCCGCTGAAAAAGATTTTCAAAACATAATTACTACCTTTTTAGAAAAGTAATGAATAATTTATGTTTTTCTCATTACGACCCTGCATTGGGATGTTGGACGACGGTCGATCCGCTGGCAGAGAAATATTATGCGATCTCTCCCTATGTGTATACAGCCGGTAATCCGGTAAGGTTTATTGACCCTGATGGTAGAGACTGGTATGAGTATACAGATAAAAAAGGAAATTCTCAAACTATTTGGCGTAAATTGCAAGATAAAACATACAAAGACGGTAGTGGAAATATTTGGAATAATATCGGAGAAAATTATTTATCCCTAAAAGGCGATAATGCAACATTATTTACGCAGCACAAGAATGACAAAGGAGAGCTTTATTTAAGGAGTTCATCATATAATCTTACGAACGAGAGAAGTGCAAATACATTAACCTCGATATTAGGCGGTATTTTTTCAAAAGGTTCTGCTGTGGCAGGAGGATTAGGAGGTTATGCCAAAGGAAGTAAAGCGACCTTTCGGTTGACAAACAGCCAAGGAGCACTCGATTTTAAATTTTACGGAAACGGATGGAAAGGGAATCAGTGGGTAACCCCAACTTCAATTTCAAGTTTAGGAAAAGTAGTGCAAACAGCAGGAAAAGTGGCCGGTCTTGCCGGTATTGTTATATCAGGAATTCAATTTAGGCAAGCATCTACATTGGAAGGTAAACTTGAACACGGGCTTGATGTTTTTATGGGAGGGATTGGTTTTGTGCCTACTGTTGGGGCAGGAATTTCTTTGTATTGGTCTTTTGGTGGAAAGCAACTGCATCACGATTGGGTTGATGAGGTTTTGATGTCTCAAATGGAAATGAGGATACATGGTTATCCTTCTGTGCAACCTTTTAAATAAATCGATTATGAAAGATTTGTTTTATTATATATATTACAGAGCTTCTAAATTTTATGAAGATTGGGGAGAGTCAAACGGATATATTGGAGGTCGAATGGTTGCAGCAGGAAGCCTTTGCTTTATATTTTTATCAATTATGATTCCTGTACTACATTATTTATTTAATGAAAAAATTAATACCGATATCGCATGGATAGTAGTAATTATTACCAGTATTTTAAGCTTTTTTCTTAGCCAAAAAAGATATAAGGAGTTAGCAGAAAAATATAAAGATGAGAAGAATAGCAGATTAAAAGGTTGGTTAGTCTTTGCCTACATCATTGGTTCAGTTATTCTGTATTTTGTTTCATTGGCTTTATGGGGTTAGGTAAAGTATGTGTCCAATAATAGGGGTATCAGTAAAGGAAAAAGGTTTGTACCTGTTATTGGAACGAGTATCTTTTCCTTTGAAGGGTGGTGGCTTTGCCGCTGAAAAATATTTTCAAAACAGAATTTCTACCTTTTTTGTCATTTTATTTTCTAAATTGCCTTTTATAGAAAAGGAAAAAGAAGTAGAGTAGTATTTGAAAATGCAAATCGATGAAAAGTATTTTTTAACTGAATAATGACTTATCAAAGAAGTGGCTTTGCATTTGCGGAATTGTTTTTCCCTTTTGTGAGACTGTTGAGTGGTATTGTTTCTCTGACATACAATGTTTTGAATCTTCCGGAGTTTTACTGCTATCCCATTGATGATACAAGTATTGAGGTTTCTATGGCTGATGTTATTACGCTTGATGCAATTTTACATAAGGAGGATACCAAATGTCAATGAATAAAATAACAGGTGCGTTTATCTTGTTTTTGTTATTGGGGAGTCTGTCTGATAATAAAAAAATGAATATCGTAGAGGAGAAAAGAGAATTGACCGTAGCCGAATTCTTAAAAGCAGATACGGTGCCAGTAAACCGACAAGAGAATCGTTTTATTCCAGAAAAAAGGCCGTCACTGTTATTCCTGATACAACAATAAACAACAAATTGTTTTTAGAAAATTATAAGTCATTATCTAATTTTTATTCAGATGAAAAGCCATTGATATTAGTTGAAGGATTAAGAGAAAATCCCGTAATTATCTTTGCAAGTAAGTCCCTAAAAGAATACTTGTTAGCCTATCGATATGAAGGTAATATCGAAAATGCTTATAGTTGTTTTGAAATAGGTTATTTTGAAGAAGATAGAAAGGTGAAATTAGAAAAGGCTATCCGGATAAAAGAGAGTAATTTTCAAACGGAGTCCGGATTATGTTTAGGCCTTTCATTGAAGGACGTTATTCGTATAAAAGGAGAAGGATATGAGCAGCAAAAATCGGGAGATTATATTGTGTTGAACTATAAAGTGGAAGATTTTGAAAACTCGCCTTTTTTGCAACAATATAATATGTCGGGATACTTTATTAAAATCAAGTTGAAAAATAACATTGTAACCAATATAACATTTGGATTTGATTACCCTTGATGGTAAAAGGTTGCAATTAGTGAGCTTCTTTACCTTTAGTGCAGGTTTCTTCTTTTTATTGGGTGACTCTCAAAGATTGCAGGAAAATGTAATCACAAAATCGAAAGATGTTGTATTAAAAACGGTAAACTGTCAGGCTGCCATCGATATTCGGACTTGGTCGTATTCTTCTGTATGTTCCCGATATCCTCTCCGGGCTCAACACCCAGAGCCTTCAGCTATATCAGATGGAAAATCTTGTATAAATATCGACTGAGACATAAATCTACCTCATTTGCTTAATACCTCTCCTTTTTCATAAAAATAAGAAATGTAGGCCAACTAAGCCCGTTTGACGTCGCCTTTAGGCACAACCTTTTTTTGTTTTGTCTATTATGTGTTGAACTCATAATTGAAAAATACACCGGGAAAGCAAGCTTCGCATCTTAAACCATATTTACACTTTTTATTATCTTTATCCACTTTCCCTATCCTCCACATAGGAAGAGTGAAATTCCTTTTTCCTGTAATTTATGGCCAAGAATGTGGTAGAAACTCCGCTGATGCGGCAGTATTTCAAAATAAAAGAGCAAAACCCCGATGCGGTCTTGCTCTTCAGGGTCGGAGACTTTTATGAAACCTATTCGGACGATGCCGTTGCCGCAGCTGAAATTCTGGGTATCACGCTAACCAAAAGAGCCAATGGCGTTGCGGCAAGCGTAGAGATGGCAGGGTTTCCGCATCATGCTCTCGACAATTATCTGCCCAAGTTGGTACGGGCGGGAAAGAGAGTGGCTATCTGCGATCAGCTGGAAGACCCGAAACAGACGAAAACTTTGGTAAAAAGAGGTATCACGGAACTTGTGACACCGGGGGTCACACTCAACGACAATGTACTGGACAATAAGCAAAACAATTTCCTTGCTGCAATCAAACAGCAAAAAGACAATACTTGCGGATTTGCGCTGCTGGATATTTCGACGGGCGAATTTCTCTGTACCGAGGGCAATCGCGATTACATCGACAAACTGCTCGGCAGTTACCAGCCGAAAGAAGTGCTGGTAGAGCGTTGCCTCAGAGCCGATTTCGATCGTTTCTTCTCCACTAAAGCTTTTATTTATGAGTTGGATGACTGGTATTTCAGTCAGGACAACAATCGAGAACTGCTCCTGCGTCACTTCGGAGTACAAAGCCTCAAAGGCTTCGGTCTTGAAGAGCATCCGTTGGCAGCCACCACAGCGGGGGTTATTCTCAACTATCTGGAATTGACCAAACACACGCAAATCGGCCATATCACCACATTGGGACGTATCGACCGGTCGGGCTTTGTGCGTCTGGATAAGTTCACCGTACGCAGTTTGGAACTTCTGCAGCCGATCAGCGATGAAGGCGGGCGCAGCCTGTTGGATATCATTGACCATACCATCACCCCCATGGGAGCAAGACTTCTGCGCAAATGGATTGTTTTCCCTTTGGCAAAGACCGAACCGATTCATCGTCGGCAAAGTATGGTGGCCTACCTGTTCAAACATCCGGAAGAACGGGAGCAGCTCTGCGAACAATTCTCCATGGTCGGAGATCTGGAGCGGCTGTGCTCCAAGGCGGCAACCGGGCGTATCAGCCCGCGTGAGGTGGTACAGCTCATGGTATCGCTGGATGCTATCGAACCGATACGCAATATCTGTTTGAACAGCGATGAAGAGGCCCTCATAGACATGGGGCGAGACATGGATGTCTGCCATACATTACGCGAACGCATTCGTCGTGAAATTGTGCCCGATGCACCCATCGCACTGGGGCGTGGTACAGTAATTGCCACCGGTGTGGATGCCGAACTGGATGAACTGCGACAACTCTCCTCCGGGAGCAAAGAATATCTGATGAAGATGCAGCAGCGTGAAAGCGAGCGAACGGGTATCACAAGCCTTAAAATCGGTTTTAATAATGTTTTCGGTTACTATATCGAGGTGCGTAACACACACAAAGAGAAAGTTCCGCCCGAATGGATACGCAAGCAGACGCTCGTCAGTGCCGAGCGATATATCACCGAGGAGTTGAAGCATTACGAAGAGAAGATTTTGGGTGCGGAGGAACGCATTGCAGCCATCGAAAACCGTATTTTTTTCGCTCTTATCGGTGAACTTACAAGTTATATCGTGCAGCTCCAGACAAATAGCCGGACGGTGGCACAGTTAGACTGTATCTATGCCCTGTCCGAGGCTGCGAGGAGGTATAAATATGTCTGTCCTGCAGTAGACGACAGCTTGAGTATAGATATCAAAAAAGGCCGTCACCCGGTTATCGAGCAGCAGTTGCCGCCCGAAGCACCTTATGTGCCGAACGATGTTTTTTTGGACAATGAAACGCTGCAAATCATGATGGTAACAGGCCCGAACATGAGCGGCAAGTCTGCCTTGTTGCGACAAACGGCACTTATTACCCTGATGGCACAGATGGGTGGTTACGTGCCTGCCGAAGCTGCACACATAGGCATCGTGGACAGCATCTTTACTCGCGTAGGGGCTTCGGACAATATCTCCCGTGGCGAATCTACTTTTATGGTGGAGATGCAGGAAGCCTCGAACATCCTGAATAATCTGACCGAACGCAGTCTGGTGTTGTTCGACGAGTTGGGGCGTGGAACAAGCACCTACGATGGCATCAGCATTGCCTGGGCTATTGTGGAATATCTGCACAATAATAATCGCGGCCATGCTAAAACGCTTTTTGCCACACACTATCACGAGCTCAACGAAATGGAAGCCCAATTGCCACGAGTACGCAACTTTAACGTGTCGGCACGTGAAGTCAACGGCCGGATGCTTTTCCTCCGCAAGTTGGAACCCGGAGGCAGCGCCCATAGCTTCGGTATAGAAGTAGCCCGCCTGGGAGGAATGCCTCCGAGTATCGTAGAGCGGGCGAAAAATATTCTGAAACAGCTCGAACAGGATCATATCGACAGTGCCGACACTCCTATATCGAACGCAAAAGACAACTCGAAAAAAAAGAAAAAACATACCGTCGACGGTTACCAACTCAGTTTCTTCCAGTTGGATGATCCCTTGCTGAGTCAAATCCGCGATGAACTTTTAGAGGTGGACATCAATAACCTTACGCCACTCGAAGCCCTGAACAAGCTGAGCGACATCAAAAAACTCCTGAAAGGCTTCTAATCGTCTCTTTCCTTTTTGCAAAATATGTAAGGAGAATTCTTCAAAGCCTGTTATATACGCCACCCCCGGTCAGCACACTTACTGACCGGGGGTGGTATTCACGTTTTTATAATTCCTCGTTCTGAATAAATAATGGAATTCTTTAAACTCAAAGAATTTCCGGGCAAGAGAAAAGAAAGCGATATGATGCCCTTTAACAGACCGAGGTTATCTTGTCCTGTCGATTGTTTGAACGGAAAAAGAACTATTGGGAAAGTTTGCAGGCATCCCGGTAACGTTTGCCGACGATATCCCAATCGATGATGGTCCAAAGACCGGCCACATGATCGGCACGTTTGTTCCTGTAATCCAAATAGTATGCATGTTCCCACACATCGATACCGAGCAGTGGAGTCAGGCCGTTACGCACGGGATTCAGGCCATTGGCATCTTGCGTGATATGCAGGTATCCTTCCTTATCGGTAGAGAGCCATGCCCAACCCGAACCGAAAAGCGAATTTGCCGCTTTACTAAAAACCGCCTTAAATTCATCGAAGCTGCCGAAATCGCGTTTGATGGCATCGCCCAGTTCTTTTTCGGGAGCAGAAATACGTTGCTTGGGGGTAAACTGCTCAAAATAGAGGGTATGGTTCAGGGCTTGTCCGGCATTGTTGAGCAAAGCGCCTTCGGGGGCTTTTTGTACGATTTCGACAAGCGACATTTCTTCATATTCTGTTCCGGGAACTATTTTATTGAGATTCTCCACATAACCGCGGAAATGTTTTCCGTAGTGCAACTCCATTGTTTCGGTACTGATAACCGGTTGCAATGCACTCATGGAATAGAGCAGCACCGGTAAAATAAATTTTGCAATCATCTTTTTTGCTTTATTACGATAAGATTTTCATTGATTGAAAATAAAACAATCGGACAAAAAAAAAGTTTTACAAGACTTTTTCCGGGAAGAATGTCTTTTTTTACTGTTCCCCAAAACACGCTAAAGAGGGGCGAAGATGTTTTCAAAAATGCTTTTTTGTTTTTAGACTTGAAGAGGAGTAAGCAAAAATGCAAATTTTTATTACGGCATTACCAGAAAGTCCGCCACAATGGGCAGATGATCGCTATATCCTCCTTTATAGACCGGTCCTGTATAGGTGCGTTCGGGTACCGGGTCACGTATGCCGTCATCATAAAAATGAAGCAGAAATTTTTCATACATCGTGTGTGCCGATCCGGGCACATAGCTCATCGTTCCGTTTTTAAGCAGTAAGCTTTCGGATATGATCATCTGATCCAATTGTGTCCAACGACCTTTATAAACATAGCTACCCGAGGGATTGGCCGTTTCATGTTCGCCGAACAGATTATACAACTGCGGGGGGTAGGAGCGGATCTTTTCGGGGGCATGCTTGGGCAAAAGCAGTCCTGCCCTCAACTCATGCGTCGTAGCAGCCTCTTGAGGATTTCCGTTGAAATCGCCCATAATCAGGATATTGGCATCATTATCGTTCTTGGCCAGACTGTCGCACATCCTGCGCATAACGGCAGCAGTTTCCCGGCGAAAGATGGCTGTTTCGCGTGCACCTTCACGTCTGGAAGGCAGGTGGCATACCATGACATGCAGTAAGCTGCCATTGGGTAACTGCCCGCTCACGTAAAGAATATTACGTGAACGTTTTTCGGGATCTGTAGAGAAATGAACGGTAAACTCATTTCTACGTACAGGTTTGAAATATTCGGGCAGATAAAGCAGTGCTACATCTACTCCGCGTTTATCGGGGCTGTCGGTAATCATATATTTATAACCCCGATTTCTAAGTATGGAAGTAGAAACCAAATCCTTTAGTGCAAGATCGCTTTCTACTTCAGTAAGTCCTACAATGGCAGGCCAATCCCATTGCCCCGCCCGGCTGATTACTTCCCCGATCTGATTGATTTTCCGGTTATAGCGTGTTTTTGTCCAGTTCATCTTTCCTTCCGGCAGAAAATCCTCATCGTCTTTCTCCGGATCGTCTTCCAGGTCGAACAGGTTCTCCACATTATAACACATGACTCTGAAAAGACTTCTCTCTTTTCTGCAAGTATCGGCTGAATGGTTTTGTGCACAACTTAGTGGAAATACACCCATGGTTAGTAGCAATATGCCGGTATAGCGTCTAATTGTTTTTTTCATTCTGTTTCTCTTCCGGTTGTGATTTTCTCGGTAACCAACAGCCTTTTTCCAGACAGTAACAGCAATATTCGGATACACTTTTCCCCTCTGCATCCGTTCCATAGAGGGCAGGCATATCCAAAGGCATGCCGCAACGCAGGCAGTACTTCATCTCACTATCGCTCCGTTTTCTTCAGTTCCTCGCAAAAGAGGCGCATACCTTCTGATGCACCGGCGGTAATCTTGTGAATATCGCTGCGGTAAGAACTGCTTACGGGTTTGGGGTCGATTAGATAAACGGGAGCCGAAGAGGGAGCATAAGCCAGTAAGCCGGCTGCGGGGTAGACATTGAGCGATGTGCCGATGACCAAAACGATATCTGCTGTTTCTATTTCACGTGCGGCATCGGTAATTTTGGGTACGGCTTCGCCGAACCAGACGATATACGGACGTAGTTGAGTGCCATCGGGAGCGAGGTCGCCAAGATGTAATTCAGGATTATCCGGATCTACGTCAAAGACTGTTTCGCGATGTCCGTCCGAACAGTTCTTCATCAGTTCGCCGTGCAGGTGGATGATGTTGGTGCTGCCGGCACGTTCATGCAGATCATCCACATTTTGGGTAACCACCACCACTTCGTACTCTTTTTCCAATCCGGCCAGCAGACGGTGCCCTTCGTTGGGTTCGCAACCTTTGTATGAAGCCCGGCGTGCATTATAGAAGTCCAGTACCAATTTGGGGTTTCGGATCCATCCTTCGATAGAAGCCACATCTTCCACCCGGTACTGCTCCCACAGCCCGTTACTGTCGCGAAATGTTGAAATACCGCTTTCGGCACTCATCCCGGCTCCGGTGAGCGCCACTATTTTTTTTCTTCCGGTGTCCATAGCCATTTTGTTTTATTGGGTTTGTATATGAACTTAGATAAACAAATATACCAAACTCTGTCTACCTTTACCAATTGAAAACAGTCGAACGATCTTTCGTACGATATTGAAAAACTGCATTCAGCTATGCCTACATCGAACCAAGCAAGCAGAAATACAGCGTTAGATACACTCCGAACGCTCAGTATCTTGTTTGTCATTGCCATACACACAGCGGGGCGTTTCCTTATGCCTTATGCCGGATATACGAAATCTGTTTTTCTTCAGGGGGCGGTTATAGAATCTCTGGTACAGTGGGGAGTGCCGCTTTTCGTGATGCTCAGCGGGGCTTTTGTGTTGGGAGGAAACGATTCTGTGCAAAAGATTTACGGAAAGCGCCTGCCCAAACTCTTTTGGCCTCTGCTGCTTTGGTTGCCTGTGAACTGGCTGTGGGTACTGCTGACCGGAGCAAGTGCGAAGCTGATACAGCTGTTTTTGCATGGTCAGCCGTTCATGCATCTTTGGTTTATGGTGATGCTCATCGGGCTTTATTTGATTATTCCGCTGCTTAACCGCCTGATTAAAAAGGCCGGTCACCATCCCAACGTCCTCTATATCTTTGTTTTGTTCTTTATGTTTATAGCCGTTATTTGGCGTTTGTATATCTACCGGACGGCTCCCACGGATTTCAATCTGTACATGCATCCTCTGCTCTTTTTGCAGTATACGGGTTATTTTCTGACAGGTTATGTCCTGCGTAATTATCCGCTGTCTGCCGGTCGTTCCTCCGCCGGGCTGTATGTGTTGCTGATGTTTGCAGCATGGTGCTTTACTTTTCTGATGCTTCTAAAACAGAGAGGCATGACAGGAAATACTCCTTTGTACCTTTTGGATAATTTTTCCCCGGGCTCTGTTCTCGGCAGTATTTCTCTCTTTTCCCTCATGTGCCATCCGCGTATGCGAAAAATGAAGAAAAATATCCTCTCGGGCATACATGCAGAAGTTATGGGTATTTATTTGATGCACTTAATGGCGATCAATCTGTTGGAAAGGCCTCTCCTCGAAATCTTCCCGCAATTGATGAACCATCCTGTTGTTTTCACGCTTGTCATAGTCTTGGGGGTTACCGTCTTGTGCTTTGCGGGTACGCGCATTCTCCGTTCGATGGTATTTTTTCGCCGGTTCGTCTAAAAAAGAAATTGCAACAAAGATGTCGTTCATACGGTTTCTTCTTTAGAGATATAAAAAAGAAGGAAATGATCGAAATCATACATACAGAAAAGGAAGGCAAAGGTCTTTTCAAGGCAATGGAAAGTACCCGGGAAGCGGGTAAAATGAGCTACTATATCCGGCAAGGAAAAGGAGAAATAGTTATCGACCACACAGAGGTTGATAATGCCTTTACCGGTCAGGGTGTGGGGAGAAAACTGGTGGGGGAAGCAGTTGTTTTTGCCCGTAAAAGAGGGATGAAAATAGATCCTCAATGTTCCTTTGCCAGACATATTCTGGAGAAAGAACAGGTATTCGAAGACGTGCTCTAACTTCATTTCATAGATTCCCTTAAAATATTTGCCAGGTAACTTTTCAGCCTGTTTCCTTTATTTCATCAGTTGGGATTGTTTGGAAAAATCGGCTTGCCGGCGAGTGCATTCCTGTTCTGTGCGAGCGGCTAAATCGGGGCGTTGTAAAGAATCCCGATAGATTGTTGCCATCGTTTCCAGACTTTTCAAAATACGTTTTTGGGCAGCTCGTTTTTGTTCTGCTGTCAATGGCAATTCGGCAAGATGGTAATCTCGATGGAGAGGATCTGTCTGTGCTTTTGTGAAGTTTCCGGTCTCCCGTTGTTCAATGGTTCCCCCTTTTTGCACTGTTTTATTTTTTCGTTGCCAGTGATCTTCCGGCAGCCGGTAGCCCCACTGCCGTTCAAAAAGCTGCCGCCCGGCAGCCACCAGTTGCGGGTTGTAGAAATAGAAACTTTCGGCAGAATCGGAAGGAAAATCCTGATAGCTGTTTTCTACGGCCTTGCGGACATTTTGCTCTCTACTGTCAAAGCTCCCTTCATCGAGCAGTTGTTTACGGTGCGCTTTAATCCGGTTGTCGATAATATGCTCCCGTTCTTCAGGAGGCATGGATGCCACTTGCAGAAGGCTGTCTTCACGTTCTATCACGGCGCTGTTCAGAAGTAAATCATGGATAGCTGCATAGCGCACGAGTAAACGGTTGTAGAGCGTATCTTGCGGAGGTTCTGTTTCCAGCCACCGGCGATAGTATCCGGAGGCGGCATCGTAACTATTCCTGCACTCGCATAGATTTGCTGCTCCGAGGAGATTCTTGCGAACATAGACCCGTTGATTTTCAGTGCTGCTGTCTATGCCTGACAAAAAAGTTTCTTCCGCTTCGTTATACCTCCGCTGCTCACTGTATATTTGTCCCAAGGTGTATGCTAATCTCGGCCGGGCATTTGCATAACGTGGCTTCATAAACATCCGTTTTATAGTCTCTTCGCTTTTTTTATTTTGCCCGGCCAGCAACAGATGTGCGGTGACCTCATCTGCCAGGGCTATGGGAAGATTTACCGCCTTTCTCAGGTTTTTGTTCGTTTCCTGCATTTCCTTTCCCAAACGATAGTTCAAAAGTCCGGCCAGAAGATAAGCCCGGGCTTTCAATTCGACTCCAGGAGCATATCGGGCTAATGAGCGTATATGGTTCAGGGCTTCGGCATCATTGCCCGCAGCCAGTTGTAATTCAGCTTCTGTAAGTAAATAAAGCCATTCGGGTGCGTTATTGGATAAAGAAGAACGGTTATCCTCCATCAAACGGGCTGCCTCTTCGATATGTCCATAGAGCAGCCGGCAGCGAATAAGCCAGCAATGAACAGTTGCCTTTATCGGCTCATCCCGGATATAAAGATTTTCAAGATAAAGAAACAGGGCTTCGGCATCCGGCAAACGTCCTTCATAGAAATAAGAAGAGGCGAGCAACAGATAAATACGCCCCATAGCGGGGTTGTGCTCCCTGTCGTTCGATAACAAGCTGTGTTTTTCGATGGCCATGCGGCACTTTTGAACGGTTTGGGAAAAAGTGCTGAGAGGCTGATGCTGTACAAAAGCATTATACGCAACGTGAGCGGCAACATCCAATGGAGGTAAAAGCGTGTCGGTTTGCATCGAAGGAGACAACAAAGCCGAGCGATATGTCCGGTTGAAAGCCTCTTCGGCATTCGTTAGATAGTTGTAACGAGTATTGAACGCATGGTAGGAACGAGAAAGAACAGAGTGTGACCGCACTCCGCAACCGGCTAAAAGTAAAAGGAGCGCCGGCAAAAGTAAAGCCAAAGCTCTACGCATGGCGGGATTTGGGTATGTGGTGCAGAGAGCTGATCATTTTACCCGCACCGAAGAATAAAACCAGTAGCAGCACAATAAAAGCCCCTGAAGGCAATCCGAGATAATAGCTGCCTAACAAACCGCCTGCCGATCCGATAAGTGCAAGTACCACCGATCCGAAAATAATGTGTTTGAAACGGTCGGTAAAGAGATTCATCGTACTCTGCGGCAGTGTGAGCATGGACATCAGCAGCATAATGCCGATAAGGCGTATGCTCAGTACGATGCCTAAAGCGATGGCAACAAGCATGAGATTTTCGATAAGAGCCACTTTCCTGCCGCGGGTACGTGCAAAATCGGCATCGAAAGCCGTATAAAGAACAGATCTGTAAGCCAAAGAGAAAAAAAGCACCAGCATCACAGCCATACACAGGAGAAGAAGGAGATCCGTTTTTGTGACCAGCAGGATATTGCCGAAAAGATAGGCGGAAAGATTGGTTGTGTAGCCGGGTGTCATGGCCATAAAAAGTACCCCCACGGCCATCCCCAGAGACCAGATACCGGCAATGGCAGAATCCTGTCTGATGTGCCCTGCCCGCGACACATAGCCGATACCCAGAGCCGACAGTATGGCAAAGCAGGCAGCCCCCACCATCGGTTCGAAGCCGGCATAAACACCCAAACCCAAACCTCCGAAAGAGGCATGCGTGATACCGCCGCTCATAAAAGCCATCCGCCGAACTACAATATAACTGCCGATGATGCCCGCCACGATGGCAGTCAGCAAAGAAGCCCATAAAGCATTCTGAAAGAACTGATAGCTAAATATCTCCACTTTTCTTTTTTCTCTACCCTTGTTTAACTCTTCCCGGTATGATTCGATATCTCCGACCAAATCTCAAAAGAGAGCCAGCTATCCGAAAACTTTCGAGATGTTTTTTCTTTGGTAATCATACTTATATCTCTACTTTACGGCATCGGTTTTTCAACATCCATCTTGAAGACAGTCTTAGATAATCCGCATTTACACCATGTCATGTCTGTGTTGCACCCGATGTTCGCCCACGATGAGCAGAGCATCAGGCAGCAGGTCTTCGGGCAAAGCCACGTTGCGTAACTGTAAGCTGCGCAACCAGCCGGGCACATCGTCTTCCTGCAAAGTGAGCAATACGTCTCTAAACTCTTCGACTTCCTCTATACTGTATTCATCGGCCTCGCGTCCTTTATAGAGATCCAATTCCTCATCGTCGTAATAAACGATCTCTTTACTTACAGCTGCCAGCAGGCTGTCCTTTTCGCAGATGATGTGCATGCCGCAACATTCGGGGTCGGAACGGCCGACTTCCGGCTGCTCTGCGGCCTCCTCTCCAAGAGCGATACGCTCCTGTCTGTTTTTATTCTGCCTTTGCGTTACAATCCATGATAACAAGCCCAGCAAGACAAGGCTGAGCAGTATCCATAGCGTTCCTTCTATCATGATACTTTGTCTTTCTTTATATAATGTTCCAACTGCCAGGCCGGTTCTAAGGCATGCCAAAAGCCGGGCCAGCTTTTGGAAACGACTTCGCTGTCCCGGATAATGATACCGTCGGGCAACTTGAAAGCCAAAAGACCGAAAGCCATGGCTATGCGATGATCTCCCATAGGATCGATAACGGGGATATCTGTCTTATTGCATGTAGCAGTGCCGTCATACGAAAGCATATCGGTCGACACACCTATGCGAAAACCGGCTTGAGAAGCATTGTGCTGCAAAGCCACGATGCGGTCGCTCTCTTTGAGTCGCAGGCGTGCCACTCCTGTAAAGCAGAATGGGATCTTAAGCCCTAAGCAGGTCACCACCACGTTTGGCACGATGTCCGGTGTCTGTTCAAAGTCGGCCTCGATGTAAGGAATCCGGGGTTTGCCCGAATATCTGAGTGTCACACCTTCTTCATCGAATAGCGTTTTAACACCAAGCTTCTCGTACAGTTCCACAAGCACATTCGCATCGCCCTGCAAGGAATGAGCCTGCAAGCCGGGTATTTTTACCTTAATGTGAGACAGCGCACAAAGAGTATACAGAGCGGAGGCGGCCGTCCAGTCCCGCTCTATTTCCGGCGTATCGGGTAGTTCTTTCTCAAAGCTTTTTTGGATTAATTCTTCTGTCATGCGGATATAAGGCTCGGAAGGTTGCATCGTCTTTTGGGCATAGTTCACTTTCAATCCCTCTTCAAACAGCGGGCTGATCAATAAAAGAGCGCTGACGTACTGTGAACTGTGACCGGCATCTATGTCTACCTCTCCGCCTCGCAAGGTGGAAGGTTCGATAAGCAAAGGCGGATAACCTTCCGATCCGGCATACGTGATTTTGGCGCCCATACTGCGCAACGTATCGACTAAAGGCCCTATGGGACGTTGATACTGTCGGCCACGACCTTTCAGCATAACTGCCGAACGGGTAACAGCTGCCAGATAAGCCGTGAGGAACCGCATAGCCGTACCGCTTTCTACCACATCGATCTCCGTTTTACCGCTCCGAATGTCTTCCAGCGAGTTGTAAAGTGCATAAACGTCGTCTCCTGCTCCGGCAGGAGGCTTCGGCAGTGTTTTGCCATGGATGGCATACAGCATCAGCACACGTGCCCACAAACTTTTTCCGGGAGGTAATGCCACACGGATTTCTTTGGAGGCCGGTTTCTTTCGTTTTACATGGAGAGGAGCTGATTTCATGGAGAGATAAAAAACAGTCGGTTATAATAAAGCAATATCTTTTACAAACGGAGCTATCAGACGGGCGACTTCAGCGAGCCAATAGCCATCCACGGACAAACTAAAGTCGTTTAGCTTATCACTGTCTACATCCAGCACGCCAACCACTTTACCCTCGTGGAAAACAGGTACTACCACCTCGGAGCGTGATTGACTGCTGCAAGCGATATGTCCGGGGAAAGCGTCCACATCGGGAATAATCAATGTGGTCTGCTGCGCCCATGCGGAACCGCAGACTCCCTTGCCATGACGGATGCGCGTACAGGCAATGTCGCCCCGGAAGGGTCCCAGCAGCAGTTCATTGCCATACACGCGATAACAACCCACCCAGAAGAAGCCCATGGCCTGAGACAAGGCTGCGCATACGTTTGCAATATTGGCTATGGCGTCCTTTTCTTGCTCCACCAGCGATTTCAGCTGCGGAAGCAATTCCCGATACCGTTCCTGACGGCCGGAAGAAGTTATATTTAATGTTTCGCTCATAAATTCAATGTGTCTTTAAGATTGGAGTAAAGATAATAAAAAGCAGAGAGAGCATATGCCGGCTCCGGAACGTATTGATGAGTACAGATTCTGCAGGCGAGTACGAAAGTTATGCCAATTTTAGATAGGCGATATACAAGAATATCGTTCAGTGTGCGGTTTCTAAAGAATTTAGTACATTTGCAACGACTTCCGAAAAGGAAAGCACTTAAACGTGGACGGATTTGTCAAAGCTTGCAACCACGAGAAAAAATGCTAAAACTTGTCCCCATTAGCTTGTACGCCTTGTTCCGAGGCTCCTTTCAAACTTTTTCAAGCTAATCCGAATCAGTCAAGTTTAGTTGTTTTTTACGTTGTGGTTATAAGTCTCACAACGTTCGTTTTACGTGTGATGTCAAATTATAAACAATAAAAACAACTAAACAATATGAGTTACCTGTTCACTTCCGAATCGGTTTCCGAAGGACACCCCGACAAAGTAGCGGATCAAATTTCAGACGCTATTTTGGATCAGTTCATGGCTTTGGACAAAGAAAGCAAAGTGGCCATAGAAACATTAGTAACCACCGGTCAGGTGGTTCTGGCCGGTGAAGTCAACAGCCAGGCCTATGTAGATGTACAAAGCACGGCGCGCGACGTAATCAAACGTATCGGCTATGACAAACCCGGCTTGGGTTTCGAAGCCGACAGTTGCGGTATCTTGACAAGCATACACGGGCAAAGCCCTGACATTAATCGCGGTGTGGACAAAGCAGACCGGGAGAATCAGGGTGCCGGAGACCAGGGGATGATGTTCGGCTTCGCCACGCGTGAAACGCCTAACTATATGCCTTTGCCCATAGACCTTGCTCATGCGTTGTTGCAGGAGTTGGCGGCTATCCGTAAGAAAGAACCGGCACTGATGCCTTATCTGCGTCCGGATGCCAAAAGTCAGGTTACGGTGGAGTACGATGACCGGGGTAAACCTGTGCGAATCGATACCATTGTCATCAGTACGCAACACGATGAGTTTGAACGACCTGCCGGCGAAAGCCCTGAAGCAGCCGCTGAAGCGGATGAAAAAATGCGCTGTCGCATCGAGCAGGATATACGCAATATCCTGCTACCCCGTGTTCGTGACAACTACAACAAACGGGTCGCTAATCTTTTTGACGACAAGATCAAACTGTACGTGAATCCCACAGGCAAGTTCGTAATCGGCGGCCCTTACGGAGATACCGGTCTCACCGGCCGGAAGATTATCGTGGATACCTATGGCGGTAAAGCCAGCCACGGAGGAGGTGCATTCAGCGGAAAAGATCCCAGTAAGGTAGACCGTTCGGCAGCCTATGCGGCACGGCATATTGCCAAAAATATGGTAGCCGCAGGCGTGGCAGATGAGATGCTCGTACAGCTCAGCTATGCCATCGGTGTGGCGCAGCCCATCAACATTTTTGTAAATACGCATGGCACGGCTAAAAACGGACTTACCGATACGGAAATTGCTGCAAAAATTGCCGGACTCTTCGATCTGCGTCCCTACGCTATCGAACAGCGTCTCAAACTGCGCGCTCCGATTTATGAAGAAACGGCAGCTTACGGACACTTCGGGCACGAGCCGGTAACTGTGAAGAAACGGTTTGCCACATACCACCGCGGAATAATCGAGGTGGAAACCGAGCTCTTTACATGGGAGCGTTTAGACTATGTAGATACCATACGCAAGGCTTTTTGTCTGTAAAAATTATTTTTGAGATAGAGACTGTTTGCTGTGCTTTTTGCATGCAAACAGTCTTTTTCGTTTTCAGGCTCAAATCTGCCGTTTTCTCTAAAATACCGGAATGTAGTACCTTTGTGTCCCCTCCAAGAACTTCATAACCAGTAGTTAGAGGGAAAGAAACAAGCATAAATTGAACTTTTATACGATTAGAAACGATGACAAAGACGAAGCTAAAGTTGTTTATGGCTATTGCCGTAGCTGCGATTTCTCTGGTTGGATGCAATCAGGAAGATCCGATAAAAACGAAACGCAATCGCCTTGAAAAGGAAATGGAGGAAGAGAGTAAAAAGGTTTATGAGATCAGTAAATTTACGTTTGATAACTGGTCTCAGGTGCAAAACCCTGCAACCGAAGGCGGTAAGGCTACTTTGATGCCTTATTGGTTGCCTGTGGAAAAAGAAGATAAAGATGCCACGGAAAAAGGACGGTTCTGGAAGTCGGCCAGCAACAGAGGGTTTAGCATGAATTTTTTTAACGAAGACCGGAATCATGCCGATAAGTATCCGGTCTATTGGACGGAACAGGGAAAATCAGGAAAAGGGCTTCAGCTGCAAACGGCTAAAGGACTGATGTTCTTCGGAACCGGCTCATGGATCATTCCGGGTTCGCTGTACAATGGATTGCTCGATGAAAAAATAATGGCGGTCAAACCGCTGGAAAGTACTCTATTCGGTACAGAGTTCGCAAAATTGCCTTCTAAAATCAAAGGCTACTATCAATATAAAGCCGGTCCCAAATATATCGATGGAAAAGCCGGTAAATTCGATACACCTGCCGAGGGCAAAGATCAGGGCGTTATCTCCGGGGTATTCTATGAAATTACGGAGAACGAAACATACTTGAACGGTATCACGCTTTACACCGATAAGCGAATCGTTTCCATGGTGAAAATGGTTGTAGATGACACCGAGGGAGATAGTTGGAAAGCCTTTGAGGTGAAGTTCGAACCGGTAGATCAGGAGCGTTTCAAAGCAATCGACTTTAAGAAAAAGAAATATCGTCTGGCTATTGTCATGTCTTCCAGTGCCAATGGGGATAAATTCCTTGGAGCTATTGGCAGCAGATTGTTGGTGGACGAACTTGAAGTAATTGCCGAAAGGAAAGATAATCAGGACAAAAAATAGCATTCGATGAAAATATTCAAGCATTTATCCATAGCTGCAGTGGCAGTTATGTTTTTCTCTGCAGAAGCGGTCGCGCAAAACAGCATGAGGTCTTTTTCCGATAATTGGGAAATCGGTATTACGGGCGGTTTGAATGTGGGAGCAACCACTCCGCTACCGAAGCCGTCGGAGGTGGAGCATATCTATGCATGGCAACCGCACATGAACCTTGCCCTAAAGGGATGGGCAACCTATCGCATAGAAAACTACGACCGATGGGGCATAACCACCGGGTTGGAAGTGGAACGGAAAGGTATGTATGCATCGACCAGAGTCAATGCAATCAAGGTGCATATGGACAAATATGGTTTCAAAGGCGAAAGATATACCGGTGATAACAGCACCGAAATAGATAATTATTATCTGACCCTGCCGGTTATGGCTTCTTATATTACTCTGAATGAGAAGTTCCGGATACATGCCGGACTTTACCTTTCCTATGCCATGCAGAGCAGTTTCAAGGTAACACTGGATGGAGACGGTATGCTGGATGATCACAAACTGCAAGAAGGTTCTCTGGTGGATTTTGACTTCTCAGACCAAATGAAGTCGATGGACTTCGGGGCACGTATCGGTTTCGATTTCTTTTTTACGCCGCGTATCGGCGTGACGGGACAGGTTAATATGGCTTTCACTTCTGCCGTAAAGAGCTCTTTCGATGTGATGCCTTTCAGTCTGTACAATACCTATGGCTTCCCGGGATTTACCTACAATCTTTTCAAACGCTGATATTGCGTAACAGGATAACGCAGGAAAATCCAAACAGGGAGCTGTGTCAAAACTCCATTCTCCCTAAATCAACTATCATTTGTAAAGAACAATCGCTATCAAAGAGCTAAAAACTTAATGATAGCGATTGTTTTATTTGATTAGAAAGGGTGGTAACTATCAATATGAAAGGAAACTTCTCTCAATTCCATGTTTTGACACGCCTTGTTTTATTTCGAGTCCGGTCTTTTCAAGAACATTTTTCTCAAAAAACGATAAGGAGTACGGTCATGAGCCGGCCACCGCTATTCTTGGAGAACAGCTGATGAAAGAAGTTTAGAAAAGGGGGCTTTTACCGAGTTCGAGCATGCTCCATCTTCGTTCAGTGGAGGTCTTTGCAACAAATGTCAATCCCAACCGTTCTGCTTCGGTACGAAGCGGAGAAACATCTTCCTCGTAAAATCCGCTCAATATCAATGTTCCGCCCGAATTCAAGTGCTTTACGTAGCCTTTCATATCCTGTAGAAGTACATTGCGGGTGATATTGGCTAAAATCAGGTCGAAACAGCCAAGCGACGCCAATATTGCAGCGTCGCCGCAAAGTATTCTGGGCACATTCTCCAAACCGTTCAGAGCAGCATTTTCCCTTACGTTACGGTAGGCCCATTCGTCTATATCTATTGCTGTAAGGCTACTTGCTCCCATTTTCAAAGCTATGAGACCGAGTATGCCCGTGCCGCAGCCCATGTCCAGTACGGACAGACCTTTGAGATCGTGTGCCAGCAGGTAGTCTATAATGAGCGAGGTGGTGTCGTGATTACCCGTACCGAAAGCCATTTTTGGGGATATGATGAGCTCGATTTCAGCATCGGGGTGCGCTTCGTGAAAGGGTGCACGTATTACACAGCGTCCGCCACCCATGACCAAAGGTTTGAAATAGTTGCGCTCCCACTCTTCATTCCAGTTTATATCGGGTTCATCTTGATGTGTTACGGTAAAAGAAACACCTTCCAGCGGAAACTCGGCAAGCAACGTGCCGAGAGAACATTTATTTGCCTGTGCATGCGGAATGTAGGCCTCCAGCTGTTCTTTACCCGGGACGAAACTGTCGAAGCCGGCAGATGCCAGCAGATCGGCCAGCAGGTCGAAAACGATCTCCGGGTCGTAAGCCGTTCCGGAGAATTGCGGTTTGAATGTAAATCTTGTGTATTGCATAACCAAAAAAAACGGTGTGTCATCATGCGCAAATTCAATATTCGGCTTCGGTCACGTATTGTCAGGCCTCAATCTTAGTATCTTATACTTTACGCATTCTGACACAACTGAAAAGGGCTGTGCCGAGATTTATTTTGACTCAGCTGTTGTGATTTATGAGTTAAACATGACGTTCGGCATGGTAAGAAGAGCGTACCAGAGGTGCACATTCGATATTCTTAAAGCCTTTTTTTATACCGATGAGTCGTATCTTTTCGAATTGTTCGGGCGTTACATACTCCGAAACGGGCAGATGTTTGCGGGTCGGCTGCAGATATTGACCGATGGTGATGGTGCTTACACCGGCTGCCAGCACCTCGTCCATCAGTTCCAGAATTTCTGCTTCTGTTTCGCCCAATCCCAGCATGATACCTGTTTTGGCAGAGATACCTGAAGCTGCTATATGGCGAAGTACGTTCATGCTTGTATCGTAAGTGGCCACACTGCGCACTGAGGGGGTGAGTCGTCGTACCGTCTCGAGATTGTGGGAGATGACATTAGGACCGGCGTCAATGATGAGGTCTACAAGATCCAGCCTGCCGCGAAAATCAGGGATGAGTACTTCGAGGGTCGTATCCGGATTACGTTTCTTGATAGCCTCGATACAGTTTACCCAGTGTGCGGCACCAAAGTCGGGTAGGTCATCACGGTCTACACTCGTTACCACGGCATGCTTGAGTTTCATCAGTCCCACACTTGTGGCCAGTTGTTCCGGTTCATCCGGATTGAGCGGAGCCGGACGTCCGCTCTTCGTATTGCAAAATCGGCAACTGCGTGTACATATGTCTCCGCCTATCATGAATGTGGCGGTACCCCTGTTCCAGCATTCACCCTGATTGGGGCAACGACCGCTGGTACAGATGGTATGCAGGCAGTGTTTTTCCAGAACCTGTTTGGTATAAGTAAACTGCTCGTTGTCGCCCAGTTTGATTTTCAGCCAGTCCGGTTTTTTAACGTGCTTGGTAGGAGTCATGATGCGTTACAGATTTTCAGCGATAAATTCGACAAAACGGTTGAAAAGGTGATAGCGAGTGTTTCCTCCGTAGATACCATGGTTCTTGTCGGTATATATCGCCATATCGAAAGGAATGTTATTCTGCACGAACTGTTCTGAAACGGCCATCATATTTTGCAGGTGGACATTGTCATCGGCGCTGCCGTGTACGAGCAGCAGTTTCCCCTTCAAATTGCCGGCAACGGGCAAGACTGACGCTTTTTTGTAACCGTCTGGGTTCTCTTGCGGTGTGCGCATAAAGCGTTCGGTGTATATCGAGTCATAAAAATGCCAGTCCGTTACCGCAGCAACAGCAATACCCAGTTTGAAAGTACCGTTGCCATGGCATAGACTCATCAACGTGTTGTAACCTCCGAAGCTCCATCCCCAGATACCGATACGGCCGGCATCTACGTATGGCAGTTTACCCAGTGCACGTGCTGCGGCTATCTGATCCTGACTTTCCAAAACGCCCAACTGCATATAGGTACACTTGCGCCACTCCTCGCCGCGTGCTCCCGTTCCCCGTCCATCCACGGAAACTACGATAACGCCTTTTGCTGCGAGGTGATACTCCCAGCCGAACTCATAACGATCTAAAACCTCCTGCGAGTTGGGGCCGCTGTATTGCAGCATGAGCACCGGATATTTTTTGTTCGGGTCGAAGCCGGCCGGCTTCAGTATCCAGGCATTCATATCCTGCCCCCGGTCATTTTTAAGGGTAATGAACTCTTTCCGGTTAAACCGGTAAGAAGCCAGTTCCCCGTTCAGTTTCGCATTGTCTTCCAATATGCGCAGCTGCTTGTTGCCCTGTGTGGCATACAGTGAGGTTACGGTAGGGGTGTTGATGTTGTTGTAAGCGTTGAGATAATAACGGAAGTTGGTGCTGAAAACAGCATTGTTGGTTCCCTTTTGAGTGCTTAGCTTTGTTTTCTTGCCCTGTGTATTTATCGTGTATACCGCGCGTTGCAACGGGCTTTCTTCGGCGCTTTGGTAATATACCGTTCCTTTGTCATCCATACCATACAGATCGGTTACATCCCATGCTCCCTGAGTGATCTGACGCAGCATATTGCCATTGTGACCATACTGGTAGATGTGTCGGTAGCCGTCTTTTTCACTCAGATAGAGAAAACCCTTTTCATTGAACTGTACGGCGTTGAGATTGTCGTTTTCTACATACTGTTCTTCTTTATCCTCAAAAATCATTTTAGGAATCAGCGTTTTGGCGTCTACCGAGAACAGGCGGAAGTCGTTTTGCCTCCTGTTCAGGGTAAAGATTGCAAATTCATTGTTGCGTGTTGTGGCTGCGATGCGGGGGATATAGGCATCTTTCGGCAGTTCCAGTCCGACCTGCTTCTTCGAGCGATCGCCCACATTATATACCCACAGGCTGACTGTCGAATTGTCTTCTCCTGCTTTGGGGTATTTATAGCTGTAATTAGAGGGGTACATTTCTTTCCCGTACATAGGCATATCGTACTGTTTTACATGGCTTTCGTCAGAGCGTACGTAGCTAAGGAATTCGCTGTTGCTGCTCCAGGCAAGCAGGCTGGTAACGGCAAATTCTTCTTCATACACCCAATCCGTAACCCCGTTCAAGATATGGTTTTGCTTGCCGTCTTCAGTGATTTGCACTTCTGTATTGAAGTCGAATTTCCTTATGAAAAGATTGTTGTCCCGAACGAAGGCCACCATACGGCCGTCCGGGCTGAAAGTCGGTATCATTACCATGCCCGGTTTATCGCTCAACGGCGCCACCCGATTGCGTCTCACATCGTAGTGGTATGCTTTGAGCAGTCTGGAGCGGCGGTAGATGGGTTGCATTTCGGAGTATATAAGTATATGATGTCCGTTCGGACTGATTTCATATCCTCTGACATACTTGAAGTCACAATCGTGTGCTGTTTTTACGGAGAAAAGAGTATCTACCGCCTTTCCTGTGGCATAACTGTATTTCAGGATAGCTGTATGGTCGTTGCTGATTTGTGTGTAGTGTTCTCCATCGGGCATGGACATCATGCCATAGCCGGCACCCTGAGCATAGAATTTACCGTCGGTAATCTCTTTCAGTTGCACCGGTTGCGCTCCGTTTTGTGCGTAGGCAGTCAGGCCGGCCATGCCCAGCACTCCGGTCACTAAGGCGATAAATAGTTTTTTCATTGTATTGCAGTTGTTTTACTGGTTTTATAAAAGCGTAGAAACAAAGATACTAATTAGTTACATTGCTTTCCGGTTGTTTGAAAGTTCCGGGGCGTTCGGTTAAGGTTCTCAGTAATATTTCATACATACCGGACCGTGCAGTATAAGACGTTTAAGTGCATTTATTATAAATAAACCGGTACCGATTGAGTATGAAAATGGCAAATAACCCGCATATTTGTACCGGTAAGGAAGATTCCGGACCGGAATGTTACATGAACAAGATATATGTATGATAAAGGTTAAAAGAGATTATTTATTATTATTCTTCTTCGCTCTGTTCGTTTTTGGACTGAACAGCTGCGTGAAGAGTGAGCCTGAGGAATGGGAATACTCAAACACCGGTTTGGATTTCGATATTGTTTCTGAAGACGGTAAAAGTTTGGTAAACCCTTTGTCTAAACAGGGAGCAGAGTGGTTACAAAAGATCGTTGTCGAGTATAATGGCGAAAAATATTTTTATCAGGGACAACCGGTGCGTCAAACCCGTGCGATTACCGAGCGTTACAAGTCTTTCAATGTAATCAGGATAGAGAAGCGTTTTTATTTGCATTTTGGTGAATTCCAGCCGAACTACAAAGAGAAGCAAACTCTCAAACTGCATCTGCCCAAAGGCGATGTCAAAGAGGTCCGATTCGTTCATTATGCGGAGGGAGGAAAATTCATCTCTAAAATGTGGCACGATGGCAAAGAGGTGGAAGGGCGAATGATTAAAATTGTTTCTAAGCCTTATTTGGCCGAAGGGGAAAAGGAAATTCCTTTGTCCGTCTATGTCTATTTAGCGAGTCGGCAATTGCTGACGCCACCGGATTTGCCGGAGGAGTTTCTGTCGATGAAAATTTTGTACAAAGAGAAGGATTATCAGATCCCGCTTAAGATGGATGAACCGGGTGAGGCTGAGTTCGGATTCAGAAAAGAGATCGGCAAATTGCTTCCTTTGGCTTTTACAGAGTGTTTTTACTTTAAGTTCGGTCCGTTTCATCCCGGCGATAATCATAAAAATGAAAAATTTGAACTGATAAAAGGAGAGCATAAGTTTAAGATTCAGTTTTCGTGCTACTTGGATGAGAAGGGCGAGGTCGTATACGAAGCAGCCGATAAAAATGGAACGGGGCAGACAAAGCGGCTTTTCTTTAAGAACGGTCCTTTGGTTGTTTTACCGTTATAGCGGTTGTAAATGAAATTTGCAACCCCGCTAAAAAGTCATTATTTACAAAAACAAAGGCTTGATCAGTGAGGATTATACACATTTGTTTATTGCTATAGAAAAATCATATAAAATAATAGTCAAATGAAAAAAAGTTTTTTGTGGATTGCCTTAACCTTTTTTCTGATAGGAGGGACAGGTTGTATCAAGAACGACCTTGAAAAAAAGGGCAATACCGGTATAGGTCTTGCTTTCGACATTACCTCTAAGACAGGGAAAAGTTTGATTAATCCAACTTCCAAACAGGGTGAAGAGTGGCTGAAAAAGATGCAAATTGAGTACAAAGGGATTAAATATTCCTATCAAGGACAACCTGTTCGTGAAACACGGGCAATAGAAGAGCACTTTAAGCATTTCGACGTTTTCAGTATGGGAGGACGGTTTTATCTCAGATTCGGAGAGTTTCAGCCAAACTATAGAGAAAAACAATCGTTAAAGCTTTATCTGCCTAATGGCATGATTCAGACAATACATTTTGTGTATTATACCGAAAACAATAAGTTGATCTCTAAAGTATGGTATGATGGCAAAGAAGAAGAAGGCCATATTGTTAAAATTATTACTGACCCTTATCTGAAAGAAGGTGAGAAAGAGAAGTCTGCACCAGTATACATTTATTTAATTAACAGGATTCCTTTAAAAGAATTGCCCGAAAAATATAAAAAGATGGAAATTCTATACAAAGGGAAAACCTACAAGTTGAATTTGGTATTACCTTCGGAGGATGGAGTAGAAACATTAAATTTTGAAACTGAAACGGGTAAAATGATTCCGTTGATTTTAGAAGATTGCCTTTACTATAAGTTTGGACCATTTTACCCCGAGAATGATATTAAAAATGAAGATTTGAAACTGAATACAGGAGAAGGAGTATTAAACTTATATTTTTCTTGTTATTATGACTCTCAAAAAGGAATAGTTTATGATGCGGGGATTTCTCCAAATGATCTTTCAAATAAGACTTTGTATTTTAAAAACGGTCCTTTGGTAGTACTGCCTGTGTAGTCTTTTTTATATCTACATGGTTTTTTCTTTAATTGATAAGCGCAAATCTGTCCTAATGTATATCGGGCAGATTTNCGCTTATTATCTTAACTTGATTTCTGTTCGACTTAAGTGCAAGTGGGCTGTCTCATTTTCTGATGATTTATAATTCCTTTTCTGCCGGATCATGCAGTATTAGCTGTTTACGGGCATTTAATAAATAAGAAATCATAAAACCTTATACAATATGGAAATAAAAAGGAGAAACCGAATGACAATCTTTCTGAGCATGCTTGTTGGTTGGTTGTTTTTGAATACCGGTTGCGACAGCACGGATAATGGAGGTGAAATGATATGGGATTATGCTAACCGTCAATTCACTTTCGAGGTGACCACTGCCGATGGTCAACAGCTTATCGATCCACATACCGGGCAAGGATACGAATGGCTCAATAAGATTTATGTGGAATATAACGGCAATATGTATGCCAATGAAGGACGCCCCATACGTGAAGAACAGGAACTCCGAGCCATGATCGAGCAATATAAGGGACTCAATGTGGTCAAGAAGCAAGGACGCTATGTTTTGATGTTTGGCGAGTTTCAACCCCGGTATGGAAAGAAGCAGATGTTTAAGTTGCATTTGCCGGACGGACAGACCGATGTGGTTGAGTTTACCCATACCGCTAATAATGGGAAATTTTCCACTCATATTTGGTTGAACGGTAAAAAGCAGCACGGTTTCGATCTCAAGCTTGTTGCCAAGCCGTATCTGGAACCCGGTGAAAAAGTGACCTCTGCTCCGGTGCATATTTATTTACGGTTGGTAGATCTCAAAGGAACCGTATTGCCCGATGATTTGGTCAATACTACTATTTTGACATACAAAGGCAATAACTACACTTTGACAGAAAAAGGCGAGCACCTGATGCTGCTGTCGGGCATAAGTAGTTTTATGCCCTGGTTTTCTCCTGATACGGGACATTTATATCTCTATTTTGGCCCGTTTTATCCGGAAGAGAATATAAAAGACGGTTCGTTTGTACTCACTCTCTATGGGAAAGAGATTCCCGTTCATTTCCAATGTTATAAAAATGAAGCCGGAGAAGTTGTCTATAAGGCAGAGTCCGGTATCGAAAAGAAACCTGCGAAGTCTTTTTATTTCCGTAATGGTCCTCTGATCAATGTGAAAACAAAATCATGATGCAGTAAAAAGCTAAGGTTTGCATTTTATAGAATAGACAAAAACAGAGTATATATTCTATATGGAAAAATGTATCTTTATTAAATGTATTTTTTAAGATGATGAAAAAAACTTATTTGTTATTGCTATTGTTGCTAACGATGTTAGGGGCAAGTAGCTGTCTGAAGAATGATCCGCAAGGATGGACGTATGACAATGCAGCTTTTGGTTTCGACCTTATGTCTGCCGATGGGAAAAGCCTTATCAATCCGAACTCCAAGCAAGGAGAAGAATGGTTGGGGAAAATCGTTATCGAATATAAAGGTGAGAAATACCGTTATGAGGGGCAGCTTGTACGTACAATGCGTGCCATAGCCGAGCGTTACAAATCTTTTAATGTTGTAATGGAAAATAAACGCTATTACCTCCGGTTTGCAGAGTTCCAACCTGTCTACAAGGAAAAGCAGAGCATCAAACTGACTCTGCCTAACGGTCAGGTCAAAGAAATACAGTTTGTACACTATGCAGAAGCCGGTAAACTTATATCAAAAGTCTGGTATGATGGTAAGGAGACGGCAGGCGACCGTATTGTGAAGATTGTGACTGATCCGTATCTGAAAGAGGGAGAGAAGGAGATTCCGCTGCCGATGTATGTTTATGTTGCGAGCCGATTTATTATTAAAGCTCCGAATCTGCCCAAAGAATACGAAAATATGCAGATACAATATAAAGAAAAGGTCTATAAGTTAGGAGAAAAGCCTCAAAAAGACGGAGATAAATTATTTTTCGATAAAGAGATTGGTAAGTTGATTCCTTTGGTTTTTGAAGACTGTATTTACTTTAAGTTCGGACCTTTCTATCCTGAAAACAGTGTAACTAAAGGACAATTAAAAGTAGAAAACGGATCGAATAAAATCGCTGTAGAATTCTCTTGTTACTACGATAAGGACGGGAAGTTCTTTTATGAGGCCTATCCGTTATTATACGACGGTCCTCAGCCCAGAAAACTTTATTTTAAAAATGGTCCATTGGTAATATTGCCATTATAACAACTTTAATCCTAACGTGTCTGCCGAGCAGAATTTAGTAAAACAATGTAAGGCTGGGGGGCGCGAAGCTTTCCAGACCTTATATTGTTTGTATGCTCCTCTCCTATTGAGCGTTATACGTCGCTACATAGACAACGAAGATACGGTACGCGATTTGCTTCATGACAGTTTTCTGAAAATCATAAAGGACTTTCAACGATTTGAATATAGAGGCGAGGGATCTCTGAGAGCCTGGTTGAGCCGGGTATGCATTAACCAAGCCCTGATGTGGTTGCGTTCCGGAGAGCATCGTTTTACTGACAGCATGGAGAGTATCCCGATACAATTTTCCGAGGAGCCGCAGGAAGAGGAGGTGGATAAGCTGAGCGAGGAACAGTTGATGAGTTTTATAAGAAAACTCCCTGTGGGTTATAGAACCGTTTTTAACCTCTATGTGTTCGAGAATCTTTCTCATCGCGAAATCGGTCAGGCTCTGGGAATAAATGAAAAATCTTCTTCTTCTCAGTTGGCGCGTGCCAAAAAGATACTGGCAAACCAGATCAAAGCTTATTGGAACAGTAAAGAATGAATAAAAAAGATAATCGATTGGAACCCTGGTTGGATCGGGTAAAGCAGAAGTTGGATCCGCCTGCTCCTGCGTCGCCTCTACTTCCGGATGAAGTTTGGCAGCGTTTGGAGGAGGAATTGTTTGCCGGTCCTGTTGTCGTTCGACAGCCGCACCGGTTTTACAGATGGATTTCTGTGGCGGCTGTTTTCTTCGGTTTGCTGGTCGGTGGGGCTTTTTTCCTTTACCGTCGAAGCAAATCTCCTACAGAAACACTCGTAGCAGTGCGTGCAGTCGAGCAAACGGAGAATTCGGTATTGCCGAAAATTCAATTCCCGCGTGGCGCAAAAGATGAAAAAGTATCCGCTCCTTTCAATAAATCGCAAATTGCTCCTCAAAAAAAACTTTCGGATATAAAATCGAATATAAAAGAAGAAACCGCTTCCGGCAATGTACAAAAGCCGGAACAAACCTTCGGGGAGACTGAAGCCGAAGACTCGTCTCATTCCGAAGATAATGGGCCTGAGTCCGAAACCTTGATTATGAAAGAAGGGGATGGAGGGTTGATCCCTGAAGCGGGGAAAAGCCCTCACAGCCCCTTGTCCGTACGGGATGAAAGAGAACTGGATCTCTTACTACCAAAGAAACCCCGTGCTAAATTGAGTGTGGGGATGTATATGGGTAATTCGGGAAGCATGACTTTAACCTCAGGCGATGATTATGCTTTTTCGGATAAGGTGGTTCAGTCGGATATTTCTACCAGCAGTATTCGTAATAAGGATTTTGAGAGAGAGTATGACGAGTCTTCTTTTACTCACCGTCTGCCTCTGAACATCGGCATAAAGATCGGTTACAGTCTTTCAGATCGTTTTTCCCTGGAAAGCGGGCTTGTCTATACTTATCTTTCCTCGCAGGTCTCTCCCCGCGCCACGGATAAATCATTAGACCAGAGGGTGCATTACATAGGCATACCCATAGGAGTGAATTACAGTATTTGGGAAAACCGTCACCTGAGTATTTATGCCGGAGTGGGCGGTCGTGTCGATAAGTGTATCAGCGCCGTTCTGGACGACCGCTTTTTGCGTATGAATCCCTTGCAGTTTTCTGCCGGAGGCCGTGTCGGTCTTAATTATAAACTTAGTCGTCATGTGGGGTTCTATCTGGAACCCGGTGTCAGCTATTTCTTTGATGACGGCAGTGCACTTAAAACGACCTATAAGGAAAATCCTCTTAAAGCTACCCTTTCGATGGGCTTCCGTTTATTGTATTGAGATACATCTTTTCTTTTTCCTTCTATATGGACAATAAGCCATGCGAAGGGATATAGTTGCAGTTGCTTTTGTTATCTTTGTGGAGTTATTAAAGAATGGTGAAAGAATTATTCAGATAAATTATCAGAACTATGAAAAGAGTTGTTTTACTCCGTCACGGGGAAAGTGTGTGGAACAAAGAGAATCGTTTTACGGGTTGGACGAATGTAGACCTTTCTGAAAAAGGTGTTGAAGAAGCAAAACGTGCAGGCGAACTGCTTAAGAAAGAGGGCTTCCGTTTCGGTATTGCTTTTACTTCTTATCTCAAAAGAGCTGTTAAAACGCTCAATCAGGTACTCGATATTATGGACCTGGATTGGATACCCGTAGAGAAAAGCTGGCGTTTGAATGAAAAACATTACGGTATGTTGCAGGGGCTTAACAAAGCCGAAACGGCAGAGAAGTACGGCGACGAACAGGTGCTTATCTGGCGCCGTAGCTACGATGTGCCTCCTACACCTTTGGATAGAAATGACGAACGTTCTCCTTTCAAAGATCCTCGCTATGCCAGGGTGGTGCCGGCATTTATTCCTTTGACCGAAGCCTTGTGCGATACGGTAGCCCGTACGCAACCTTATTGGGAGGGGAGCATTCTTCCCGCTCTCATGGAGCATGACGATGTACTGGTGGCAGCCCATGGCAACAGTCTCCGTGGCATCATCAAAGTATTGAAAGGCATCAGCGACGAAGATATTGTAAGTCTTAACCTGCCTACTGCTGTACCTTACGTCTTTGAATTCGACGATGAGTTGAACATGGTTAAGGATTACTTCCTCGGAGACCCCGAAGAAATCAAAAAATTAATGGAAGCAGTAGCCAATCAGGGTAAAAAGAAATAAAGGGAAATCGTCTTTTTACATAGATATTTATAAAGGACCGTGTCGGGAAGAGCTTCCTGATACGGTCTTTTTTATATATTTCTTTATGCCAAAGTTTACCGGTATGGAAAAAGAATACTTTATGGTTAACGTGATTTCGACCCAGATGCAGTAGCGCAAAGCCTGTTTATGAACGAAATTTTTTGAGGGAGAAATTCCCGGTATCGGTTGTTAATCTCCTTTTTGTCGTTTTTTATACCTTATTTTATGCCGGGCGGAGTGAAAAGAGCGAGAGGACGCCCTAAAAATTGGGATATGTAAGAGCCTCTTTTACCAAACATTAGGGATAGGACGACTCGAAGTGACCGACTACCTTAGCGAAACAAACTAAACCAATTTTATTACGATGAAAAAAATAGGAATCTTTTACGGTTCTTCTACGGGTAGCACTTCTGATCTGGCTCAGAAGATTGCAAAAGAACTGAATGCCGAAGCTAATGTTTTTGATATTGCTAACTGCAGTGCATCCGACCTGCTTGCTTACGATGTGCTTTTACTGGGCAGCTCCACTTGGGGTATGGGAGATCTTCAAAGCGATTGGGAGACCTTGCTGCCCGAGTTGGGAAAGCAAAACCTGAGCGGTAAGAGCGTGGGATTGTTCGGCTGCGGAGACTCTGCTTGCTATTCGGATACTTTTTGCAATGCTTTGGCTTTAATTAAAGAAGGGCTTGAGGGCTCCGGTTGTACTTTCATCGGCAGCTATGCTCCGAAAAATTACAGCTATGATGAGAGTGCCAGTGAGCAGGATGGTGAACTTATCGGTCTTTGCATCGATGAAAGCAACGAGTCCGATATGACCGACGAGCGTATCGATACATGGATTAAAGCCATGCAACCCGCATTGTAAAGCAACTTTTCTTTCTTCATCTAATAGATCAGAGGCCGCCTCCGGGTTAAAACGGGGCGGCCTCTTTGTTTGTCTTACGGCAATGTTACAGGCGTATGTTCTTCCTCAGGAAGAAGAGTATAAAAAGCAGATTGAGTTCTAAAAAACCTAACCCGATCAACACGACGTAGCATTGCATGCTGTTTAGGAAAAAACAGCTCACAAGGGCAACCACGACCAGAAGACCCATAAGCCAGAGTATCAGGCGGGTGATTTTATTTCGGCTGAATTGTTTCATAACTCCAAAGCTACGGCATTTATCTTAACTTTGACAAAAGTGAACGAAAAAAATGATTTGAACCGGAAAAATCCGAACCGGATTTTTTAATATGGTATGGTATGAAACGCTTTTGTCAGACTTTAGAACTGTACGATGATCGTGAAAAAATAGCCCGCTACATAGATGCACACCGGCATGTGTGGCCTGAAATTCTCGATGGGATACGGAGTGTGGGCATTCTGGATATGCAGATTTTTATTCATGGGCATACATTGTTTATGATTATGGATACTGTCGATGATTTCGATTGGGAGAGAGATAATGCCCGCCTTGCCGCACTTCCCCGGCAGGCCGAATGGGAGGATTTTGTGGGGCAATTCCAACGTTCGGAATCGGGACAGGCTTCCACCGAGAAATGGCAATTGATGGAACGCATTTTTAAGTTATAGCTTCCTCGATCCGGTTAAACCTCTTCGCTTCTTTTTCTTTATGATACAGAAACTCATATCCCTCCCTCCCAATCTGGTCGATTCATTTCATGAACTTCGTCATGCTTCCCGTTCCGAGTGGTATGTCGATGCAGATCCTGTAGACCGTAAGTTGGGCTCTGGAGGCGGAACGTCCTATCTTTTGTCGCAAGCCCATAGAGCCTCTACTGCCGATATTTCTTTTGATGAATGGCTGGGCAGGAATAAACGTATCATTATTCATGCCGGCGGCCAGAGCCGTCGATTGCCGGCTTATGCTCCTTCGGGCAAGGTGCTTGCTCCGATACCTGTTTTCCGCTGGGAGAGAGGGCAGAGGCTGGGGCAGATGTTGATAGACTTGCAAGTACCTTTTTATGAAGATTTGCTTGAACAGGCTCCGGAGAATATCCATATCCTTGTGGCAAGCGGAGATGTGTATGTGCGGACCGGTGAATGCCTTCCGTCTATACCGGATGCCGATGTGGTTTGCCTCGGCCTGTGGACGGATGCGGCACAGGCAACGCGACACGGTGTTTTTGCTGCTAAACGGACAGAACCGGGCAAGCTGGATTTTATGCTTCAGAAACCTGATGCGGAAGAATTGCAACGACTTTCCGACTCTCACCAGTTTATGATCGATGTGGGAGTCTGGTTGCTCGGTGACCGGGCTGTAAAGGTGCTTAACGGGAAAAGCAAGAGTGCACCGGACGGATTTTACGACTTATACGGAGAGTTCGGTTGTGCATTGGGTGAAAATCCGAAACTGGTCTGCGAGGAAGTGAAATCGCTTCGTGTGGCTGTTGTGCCTTTGCCGCAGGGCGAATTTTATCATTTCGGTACCAGCCGGGAGTTGATCGATTCCATGGTGGCCTTACAAAACAGAGTGGCGGACAAAAGGCGCATCATGGGAGCAAAAGTTAAACCGCACCCGGCCATCTTTACACAGAACGCCCTTATTGAGACGACTTTTACCGGAGCACATGCTTTTACATGGATAGAGAACTGTCACATCGGTAAAGGATGGAAACTTAATGGAGAGCAAATCATCACCGGCATTCCGGTGAATGACTGGCAGATCGAACTGCCACGCGGTGTTTGTCTTGACCTGGTGCCGGTCGGAGAGAACGGTTATGCCGTACGTCCTTACGGTATGGATGACGGGAGCCGGGGGGCAATCGGTAAAGAAAAGACCTTGTGGATGGGTGTTCCCGTCAGGGAATGGTTCGGCCGGCGCAATATCCCGTTGGCAGCGGATCCGGGAACGGATATTCAGTCTGCTCCGCTTTTCCCCGTAATCACGGAGGAAGAGGTTATCCCGGATGTGATTCGCTGGATGACAGCAGAGCCGGAAAATCAGGCCGGCAGGGAGGCATGGCAGAAAGCGGAAAAGCTGAGTGCCGATATTTTAGCGCAGCGTGCAAACCTTCGGCGGCTGTTCCGAAGTCGTGAGACTTTTACCGAAAAGAATTGGAAAACGATAGAACGAAACTATAAACAGAGTGTGTTTTATCAGCTCGACTTATCGGATGTCGCTTCCGAATATAAACGCTTGCGGCTCGATGTGCCGGAAGTGCTTCCGCCGGAAACTTCGCGCATGATGCGTATTCACAACCGCATGTTGCGCTCGCATATTCTGGACTGTAAAAATGAAGAAGAGCAGGCTTTCAAGCTTTTATCCGAAGGAATAAACGAAGCGATGAATATTCGCAATCATCCCATGCTTTCGGTACTCTCCGACCAAATTATATGGGGGCGCAGCCCCGTGCGCATCGATCTGGCCGGTGGTTGGACGGACACACCGCCGTATGCACTGTATGCCGGCGGATATGTGGTGAATATTGCCGTGGAACTGAATGGTCAGCCACCGTTGCAGGTTTATATCAAACCCTCAGAGAGGAAACATATCGTTTTGCGCTCGATCGATTTGGGGGCGACCGAAACGGTGACGGATTTTGAAACGCTGAAAGATTTCAACCGTGTCGGATCACCTTTTTCCATACCCAAAGCTGCTTTATCTCTTGCCGGATTTGCGCCCGAATTTTGCTCCGTTCGTTATCGTTCGCTGGAGGAACAGCTCGATGCATTCGGCTGCGGTTTGGAGGTCACCCTTCTTTCGGCTGTTCCTGCCGGTTCCGGGCTGGGTACGAGCTCCATTCTGGCTTTAACCGTTTTGGGTGCCATCAATGAATTTTGCGGGCTGCAACTCAATAAACCCGATTTGGCTAAATATACGCTGGTTTTGGAGCAGTTGCTCACCACCGGCGGCGGTTGGCAGGATCAGTACGGGGGGCTGTACCGGGGTATCAAATTGCTGAAGTCCGAACCCGGTTTCTTGCAAATGCCGGAAGTTAACTGGCTGCCCGATCCGGTTTTTGAACAACCCGAATACAAAGCCTGCCATTTGCTCTATTATACGGGTATTACCCGTACGGCTAAGGGTATTCTTGCCGATATTGTACGCAACATGTTTTTGAATGAGGGGCATGCCATGCGTTTGCTGGAACGGATGAAACACCATGCACTGCATATGGCGGGAGCATTGCAGCGTGCGGATATCGAAGAATACGGCCGGTTGCTGCGGCATACATGGACGCAAAACTGCGCCTTGGACGCCGGTACCAATCCGCCCGCCATACAGGCCATTATCCGGAAGATAGATGATGAACTGGCCGGTTACAAGCTGCCGGGAGCCGGCGGTGGAGGATATATTTATATGCTGGCCAAAGATCCTGAGAGCGCAGCGCGTGTGCGCAGGCATCTGATTGCCAATCCGCCTAACGGACGCGCCCGCTTTGTCGAGATGCGCCTGTCCGGCGAAGGACTTAAAATTTCCCGTTCATAATTCCATATAGACAGATGAAAATAGTGAAAGCCGAAGACGGCACCTCTTATCTGATTCCATTCATATTGGTTACCCTGCTGTTCTTTCTGTGGGGATTTGCACATAGTTTTCTGGATATCCTCAACAGGCATTTTCAGGAAATTCTGGTGATTACCAAGGCACGTTCCGGGCTTATCCAGTCCGTGGTTTATGGCGGTTATTTTCTGATGGCACTGCCCGCGGGGCGGTTTATTCGCCGTTTCGGCTATCAAAAAAGCGTGGTCCTGGGGTTACTGCTTTATGCCGTGGGGGCACTCCTTTTTATTCCCGGCACCGGGATGATGTCTTTCCCGTTTTTCCTTCTCTGTCTCTTTATTATCGGCTGCGGACTGACTTTTCTGGAAACTTCCGCCAATCCTTATGTAACGGTATTGGGCGATCCGGAGTTTGCCGCCAGCAGGCTTAATCTGGCACAGAGTTTCAATGGATTGGGGTGGATTGTGGGGCCGCTGGTCGGCGGGCTTATTGTTTTCGGACAGGGTGGCAGCATTGCTCTTCCGTATGCGGTCGTCGGCTTCTGTGTGTTGGCCGTGGCTGTACTTTTTTCCCGAATTAAACTTCCCAAGATTGCAGAGAGGCAGGCAGACGAAGAAAATAAAGACCTTTTTGCGGAGAGACTTCCTTTATTTAAGCGTTCTCATTTTGTGTTCGGTGTCATCGCCCTTTTCTTCTACGTGGCTGCTCAAACGGGAATCAATAGCTTTTTCATCAACTTCGTAATCGAGTCCGATCCGCTTGTCAGCAATCATACGGCTGCTCTGATGCTTTCGTTCGGCGGTATGGGGTTGTTTATGTTCGGGCGTATGGCCGGCAGTCGCCTGATGCGCACCGTGCCGGTGGAAAAGCTTCTGCTCTTTTGTGCTGCGGCTGCTGCCGTATGTATGGCGGTGGTGTTTGCAGGGGCCGGCCGTTTGTCCGTTTATGCTCTGATGCTGTGCTATCTGTTCGAGAGCATTATGTTTCCCACCATCTTCTCCCTTTCGATCCGGGGGCTGGGAGCATTAACCCCGCAAGGCTCTTCGTGGTTGATCATGAGCATAGTGGGCGGGGCTGTGGCACCTGTTCTTATGGGGTTGTTGGGCGAAGCAGAGATGAAAAACGGCTTTGTGGTTCCTCTTTTCTGCTTTTTTATTATAATTGTTTACGCTTTCTCTTTATTGAAGAAAAAACAAAAATAAAAATCCTTACACCGGAATACCAAACAGAAAACGTTATGATGCGGAAAGCACCCTTTTTTATTTCTCTTTTGCTGATCTTGTTTACCGGAAGCTCATTGATTCGGGCTCAGAAACCCGGCTGGGAGTTCATACCCTCTACGGACAGCACCATCTATGTGGCGGCCGATACATTGAGTAATGGTGCTGTGAGCCGGCAGATGGTTCGTTTGCTACGCTACAGGCCACTGCCGGAGTTCGTACGCATACATCGCGGATACAGCATTATGGAGAAAGCCAACGAGCGCTTTCTGGAGCAGGATAGAACGAATATCCATCCCAACCGTATGATTAAAAGAGACAGAAACGATTTCGGTCTTCCCAACGTCCTTTTTGGTAAAGCTTTGGATTATGGCAGGCATTGGCGTTTGGTTTTGCCGGGGTTGGCATCCGTATTTCCTGACTGGAACAGTGTAGATGGTTTGTGGACAGGCCTTAGCGTAGGGCTTTCATATCGTTTTAGCCCCGGTGTGAGATTGACCTACAGGCCGGATGCCTATTATACGTGGAAAAGCAAGCATATTTTCACGCATCATTACCTCTATTTACACTATGCCCCAAGAGTGGCAGGGCTTTTTTTGGCAGGAGCAGGTGTAACATCGGACTACACCAATATGCCTACGGCCAAAAACTATTATCTGAGCGAGCATACCACGGGCCTTTTAGGCAATAATCCGATTCATATATTCAAGAAAGAATTTCTCGCAGCCCGGAACGAACTTTTCGTCGGTCCCGTTCAACTCACCTTTAGCGGAGCTTATGAGCGACGCAGAATGTCCGACCTTACTCCCGGGAATGAGATGCTCGAACATAATTCGCTGGCAGTGGAAGCAGAGGTGCTGTTTCATACAACACCGCGCTATCTGTACTCTACGGCCGGCGGTACGAAGTATGTCAATCCGGCCGGATACCCCGGTCCCGTGCTTGGGGTTGTTTACCGTCAGGCTTTCAAGCCCGGTAAGGCGGACGACACGCTGCCGTGGTCGGAATACCGGAGAATCGAGCTTTTGGCACGGGGCGTGTTTCGCTTCGGCGAAGCCGATGTGCTGAACTATCAGATTACGGGTGGAAAGTTTCTGAACAGAAAGTATGTGGGGCTTCCCGACGAACGTTATTTTACCAAAAGTCTGAGTGCCAATTTGAATCAAATGGATTTCCGTTTCTTTACCACGCCCTCGAATTACAGCGGTGGAGAGAGTTGGGGATCGCTGATTTTGTCCTACCATCCGAAACGGCTGTTCATACGTACCGATGGCAAGAGCCTTTTTATTCCTGATGAAGCTTTGCACTTCAACATGATAACCCGCTTCGATGGCTATGCGCCTTATGCCGAAACAGGCTATTCCGTAGGTTTGGGTTCCGATTTTATCCGGTTAGGAGCTTTTGTCGGATATGATTTCGAGGCTAAATCGTGGCGACCTGCCATGCGGTTGAGCATCCCGTTCGCCCGTTTGACCATGCTGATTACAGACCGAGAGTAAGGTGTGTTCGCCCGTTTCGCTCCTGTTTGTCGAAATCTTTTTCTGTTATCTTTTTCCTTTCGTCTTTTTGGTGTAAAGAATCGTGTAAATGGTTCCTGCCGGAAGGCTGCGCCCCCCCCCGCCATTGCCCGATGTCGTAGGCAGCAGGTTCGATAACCTGATGGCCTGCCAACTGATGTTTACCCCTTGCAGTATGCCCGGCGGGAGGTAAAACATATTGACGATTTTCTCCATCTGTATGGCAATTCGTATCGATAAGATTTTGTATTCGATATGAAAAAAGGAAAGTCTGCCTCGATTTACAGACTGAGGCAGACTTTTCCGATGAACAGGTCACAGCCGTGAGGTAAAACCCCGACCGGACCGTTGTTACTGTATGATGCCGTGTTAGAAGTTATAAGCCACTCCCACACCGATCATTTCGCGTATTTGCAGGCGTGGTCCGATTTCCTTGCCGTCTTTGTCTACTGCATGAACGTCATCGTCGTACAGCATGTTCAATGTCAGAGTGGTAGTCAGATATTTGCTCACCTTCATGGACAACATATTGTCCCAAATCATATCCACGTTGCCGAAGTTATTGTTGTATGCAGAGAAGAGTGTCAGCTTGGAGATATAGCTGATGTTTTCCGTGAACTTTTTGTTCAGGTTGGCAACCACGGAAGCACCGAGTTCGGCCAGCGAGTGTTTGCCCGGCTTCACACCGAAAGCCCCGATGGAAGAAAGATAGTCGTCATGAACAAATGTCAGTTTGCCGGTGACGGGTGAAATCAGTACCGAGAAATCATCGCAAGGTTTGTATTCCGCACCCAGAGCCAGTGTCAGATATCCCGGAGATAAGAATTTGGAGATATGAGGTTTGCCGTTTTTCTTGTCGGCTGCATCTTTGTAGCCCGGTGCATATTGAGTGAGGAAGTTGCCCATGAAAGCAATGTTCCAGTTCTTTGAAAACGCATATCCCAATTTGGAGGTGAGTTCGATTTTATCGACAGCCTTTACCCAGTCATTGCTCTTTGTGTAAGTTTTACCGAAGTCAGAATTCAGGGCATTATCCCAACTCCATCGGTTTTTCTTATAGTTGGCCTGTACATTCAGGTACACATTGCCTGTAAAAGTGTTTTCACCACCGGCAGACCAGTTACTCAAAGCTGTTTGAGAGGCGTTCAGGCCGGTTACCCCTTTTATCATCCAGTCTTTTTGCTCCTTGTCATCTTGAGCGAATGTCAACGATGCAGTAAGAAGAGCAAGTATGCCAACATAAAAAATCTTCTTCATAAGTTTCAATCTTTAATAGTTACGATAGTTCTACAAAAAAAGACCGAATGGCTATGTATAGTCATTCGGTTTCAGGTTATAATTCTCGGTGTGGGCCCAATAGGATTCGAACCTATGACCCTCTGCTTGTAAGGCAGATGCTCTAAACCGGCTGAGCTATAGGCCCAAGAATATTTTTTGTTGCGGCTCTCATTGTGCCGTAGGTGCTTTCGGAAAAAACGGTGGGCCCAATAGGATTCGAACCTATGACCCTCTGCTTGTAAGGCAGATGCTCTAAACCAGCTGAGCTATAGGCCCTTTCTTCTTTAGCGTTGCAAAGATATATTATTTTTTTTATACATCAAAATATTTGAAAGCAACGTTGTTTCCGTATATTCCCGGTATAAAGCGATGTGCTTGCTTAAATGTAACGAAAAACAAGACTTCGCAAGCAGCCTCTTTCTAAGGAAGAAATGCCGGTGAACAGATAATCGAAAAAATCAAAGAAAATACCATGAAAACCGGGCGTGGGGAGAAAGGGAAAATTCTCTGCCTGAAAAATAAAAAACGAAGTTAACTTCGTTGAAAAACCATAGCGCTAAGAATTTTTATCCATTGCCTGAAGAATTTTGAACCGTCAGGCAATGCTTTTTTGTTCCTTCTGAAATCGGTGGAAATCATATTGAAAATGGAGCCGTATCATTCAGCTTATCCGGCTCAAAAAAAGCCTTTTCTCCTCTATCTGTAAGGGCTTTCTTTGTATGCCAAATTAAACTTTTACGGTTTTTCTTTTGAAGACCGTGTTCATAAAGCTGTGGTGAATGTCGTTTCCGGGATAAATAAGCTATTTTTGTAGCTGTGTTAGAGGGGGAAAAGAACAAAACCGATAAATTATACCTCCTCCGGGAAAAACCAGGAGAAAAACAGTGACATGGATTTACATTTAGAGAATGTGCGGCGCGAATACACTGCCCGCAGCCTTAGCCGGAAAGATATGCCGGTCAATCCGCACGATTTGGTAACGAAATGGATTCAGGAAGCAGTGGATAATAAGGTTAACGAACCCACTGCCGTTATCGTTTGTACGGCCACGCCCGACGGCCACCCCAGTGCACGTACCGTATTGCTGAAAGAGTTGCTGGACGAAGAGTTTATTTTCTACAGCAATTACAACAGTCGCAAAGGGCAGCAGATGAAGTCCAACCCTTATGTCAGCCTTACCTTTCTGTGGCATGAAATGGAGAGACAGATACACATCGAAGGTACTGTCCGGCATGTAAGCCCCGAGGTCAGCGATGCCTACTTCCGTACGCGTCCTTACAAGAGCCGTGTGGGAGCACGCATATCCCCGCAAAGCCAACCTATTCCCGGGCGCAGTTTCATTGTGGCGGAGTTTGCCAAAGAGAGCCTCAAGTTCATCGGTCGTGAGGTACCCAGACCCGACAGTTGGGGCGGCTTTGCCGTAAAGGCTGTGCGCATCGAATTCTGGCAAGGGCGCGAAAGCAGGCTGCATGACCGTTTCTTATATGAGAAACAATCCGATGGCACGTGGTCTTTCGGCCGCATTGCCCCTTAGTGTTCATATAAAAAAGAGCCTTTTGTTCAAGTTTTTAGATCATCCGCCGTTTATCAGCCGTTTTGCCAACACGCTGGCCAATAATTTCAAGATACGCAACGTGCTCATCGTTGCCGGTATCGTTTTGGCCTTCGTTTCACTGGGTATCTCCGACAGTCTGGTGGAAAAGCTGGCGCAGGAAGAGCGTGCCAAGATGGAGTTATGGGCACAGGCCAGCAGTGTGGCGGGTACGGACGAGCCACAGCTTTTCTATGCTCTTATTTACCGCATAATCGAGTCGAACACGTCCATCCCGCTTATTCTGACTTCACAGGAGGGGCAGATTCTGACTTACCGTAACATCAAGCTGCCTCGCAAAAATCCGGAGAAGTTTCTGTATAAGAAGCTCAATAACTATCGTAAGGGATACAGACCTATACGCATAGATCAGGTCAATGGAGAGGTCAGCTATCTTTATTATTCCGACAGCCATACGCTGACGAAACTGCTGGTTTACCCCTATATTCAGTTGGGCGCTTTTTTTCTGTTCGTACTCATTGCCATTCTGGCTCTGCTTACGTCGAAAAGAAGCGAGCAGAACCGTATTTGGGAGGGATTGTCGCGAGAAACGGCACATCAGTTGGGCACGCCTATCTCCTCGCTTATGGCTTGGAACGAACTGCTCAAAAGCTCTGATACCGACCCCGTGATTGTGCAGGAAATAGACAAAGATATCACCCGTCTGAGCATCATTGCCGACCGGTTCCAAAAGGTCGGCTCCGAGCCGGCGAAAACCACGGAGGAGCTGGGCAAAGTTCTGCAACGCTCGACAGATTACCTGCGGGTACGTATTTCGCAGCAGGTCAAGGTGGACCTTACCTTATATCCTGAGCCTGTTTTTGTCAATATCTCGGAATCCCTGATCAGCTGGGTGCTTGAAAACCTGATGAAGAATGCCGTCGATGCCATGCAGGGGTCGGGTAGTATCTCAATCAAATACACGCCCAGGAATAAAACGGTTAATATAGACGTGACCGATACGGGTAAGGGTATATCCAGACGTAAGGTAAGAACGATTTTTGAACCGGGCTATACCACCAGAAAAAGAGGATGGGGGCTGGGGCTTTCACTGGCTCGGCGCATTGTGGAGGATTATCATAATGGGAGAATCTTCGTTAAGCAAACCGAAATCGGCATAGGCACCACGTTTCGCATTGTGCTGCCTTTGGCCGGGCCGGCCGACGACACGCACGAACGGGATACGCAAGAGTTTGAAGCTCTGCAAAATAAAATCAGCGACTGACGGGGTGGAAGTCCTCCCTGCGTCAATCACTGATGAATGATATAAGTCAGGTATCTGTTCAGTAACAGCTATCCAGGATCTTCCGGGTGCATTCGGCATCTACCGTGCCGGCCTCTCCCAATTTTACATCCCGTTCGGTAAAGCGGCGTACGATCTCGTCCGAAACCTCACGGCCGATATTCATTTCGTTCAATCTCGTAGGCAGATCCAGCGATCTGAAGAACTGTTCCGTAGCTTCTATGGCTGCGGTTATGCGTTCGTCTTCCGTGCCTTCGGTTATATGCCATATCCGCTCGGCATACTGCAACGTTTTTTCGCGTTTGAGGGTATAACTCAGCACCCGCATCGTTCCCGGCAGCACGATGGCGAGGGTATGCCCGTGCGTAAGGCCGGTGAGGGCTGTAATTTCGTGTCCGATGGCATGCGTGCTCCAGTCTTGCGTTACCCCGATACGGATAAAATCGTTCAATGCCATGGTAGCGCAGAGCATCAGGTCTGCACGAGCGTCGTAGTTCTGTGGATCTTCTTTGATGATAGGTGCCAGTTCCTTCAGGGAGAGCAAAATGCCTTCGGCCCAGCGGTCCATGAGGCGGCTCTGCCCCGTGGTGGTCAGGTATTGCTCCATGACGTGCACGAACGTGTCGGCTATACCGCAGGAAACCTGATAGGCCGGTAAAGAAAAAGTAACCGTTGGATCCAGTACGGAAAAACGGGGATAGGCGCCTGAAAACCCGAACTTCTGTTTCGTTTCGATGCTCGAGATCACTCCGCCGCTGTTCATCTCGCTTCCGGTGGCCGGTATGGTGAGCACTGTGCCCAGCGGCAGGCTCTCTTCGGTTATCTTACCGCTCAGTACGATGTCCCATGCATCGCGTTCCGAAGGTATGGCTCCGGCTATCAGTTTGCTGGCGTCGATTACCGACCCTCCGCCCACGGCCAGCACAAAGCCGGCATGGTGCTCACGCCCCATTGCCACCGCTTTGCGGATGGTTTCCACCTTCGGGTTCGGTTCTATACCCCAGAACTCCACAAAAGAAAGGTCTTCGAGGGCTTTTATCACCTGATCGTACACGCCGTTTTTGCGCACGCTTCCGCCACCGAATGTAACCAGAATGGTTTTGTCCGTGGGCAGCTCCGCACGCAAGCGGGTAACGATGGTATCCTTTCCGAAAATCAGTTTGGTAGGATTGTTGAATACAAAGTTTTTCATCCGATTATTCTTTTATTGGGCAAACAGCATGGCATATACGGCTAAGCAAGGCAGTAGACGCGCTGTTCGATTTCTTCCGTAATACGGTCGTACTCTGCGGGGGAGAGAGGCTTGCTGCTCATCACTTTCATTTCCAGAGCTGTTTCTCCGGGGCAGTCGTACACCGGTTGCATGTAGTCATAAGGGAGTGTTGCAAATCCCAGACGTTCGTAGAATTTGATCCTGCGTGCAGCCATCTCTCCGGCGTCGGGCAGCTCCACTTCCAACACCATCGGCAGGGGGTTGCCTGCCTGCAATCGCAGAAGTTCGGAAATGGTGGCCGAACCGATGCCTCCGTTACGCCTTTCGGGACTTAAAGCAAAATGTTCGCCGTAGACGCAGCTATCCAAATACCAGAACGACAGAAAACCGCAGGGCATACTGTTGTCTTCGCTTTGCAGGTCATGTATCAGAGCGAGGTCGAACTGCGGGTGAGAGGAGATAAGTTGCTGCCACGAAGTTTCGTTGCGCCTCTCTTCCGGAGGAAAGCTGTTCTTGTAGAGAGGTAGCAAAAAATTCTTATACATGGCCTGCCTCTCTTCTTCTGCCAGCGTACGTACCGATATCAGCCGTATCCGGGCTTTATCCCTGTTCTCCATGTCCGTTTGCTTCGTTTTCTATCATTTCCAGCGTTGTGCGGATAGCCATCAGCTCTTTGCGTACTTTCTCCAGCCGTTCCAGAACATCCACTCTGCGTACCTCGGCATCCGGATTATGCTTGAGTGAACGCTTGGCTCCATCGATGCTAAGTCCCCGTTCGCGCAGGAGATGCTGAACGGTTCTCAACTTCTTGATATCCGATGGCGTGTATTGGCGTGTACCTTTCTTGGAGGTGTGCGGTTTGATGATCGAGAACTCCTGTTCCCAATAGCGGAGTGTGCTCCGCTCCACCCCAAGCATGCGGCTGACCTCGCCTATCGAATAAAAAAGTTTGTCCATGACTCTTTCCGGTTCACACAGATACAAATATAACCAATTCGCAGGGGTTGCCGGTTCATATGCCGGAAAATAGATATTTTCAGGATTGCCTTTCTTATATTTGTTAGCAAAACAACCAAACAACAAATTATTATGGCAAAAATACTTATTGCATTCGACACCGTGCGCGAGGGCTGGGATGAGTTGATGCGTGAACATGAGGTGACCTTTCCGCCCGAAGGACGCGATTTTACACAAGAAGAACTGAAAGAGATGCTTCCGGGCTACGATGTGCTCTGCTCGGTATTCGACATTCCTGTGCGTGCCGATCTGCTGGAAAAGGGCGCAAAGCTCAAACTGGTTTCCAACTATGCCGTGGGGTATAACAACATCGACCTCGACTACTGCAGACAGCATCATATTGCCGTTACGAATACGCCTTATGCCGTTATCGAACCGACTGCCGAACTGGTAATGGCTTTGATGCTGTCGGTAACCCGGCGCGTAGCAGAGCTGGACCGGTTGATACGTACCGAAGGGCCTAAGGTTACCCTTTCGCGTATCGAACGCCTCGGGGTAGACCTTTTCGGAAAGACGGTGGGCATCGTGGGCTATGGCAATATAGGGGCTGCTGTGGCGCGCCGTTGCAAGGCCTTCGGTATGAAAGTGCTGTACAACAAACGTACGCGCCTGAGCGAACGCGAGGAAATCAATGCGGGTATCACCTATGCTTCTCTGGAAGAACTCCTGCAGCAGAGCGACATCGTATCGGTACACACCCCTTATTCCAAAGAAACGCATCACCTGATCAATGCCCGGACCCTCAGGATGATGAAAGAAAAGGCTATCCTTATCAATTCATCCCGCGGTGCTGTGGTAGACGAACAGGCTTTAGTGCAGGCGTTGAAGTCGGAATACATTGCTGCTGCCGGTCTGGATGTGTTTGAGAATGCCGATGTGCCCGTAGCCGATCTGCTCAAACTGGATAACGTGGTGATGACTCCGCATGTGGGTACGCAAACTTACGATGCCCGTGTGCGTATGGTGTACGAGCTTGTGGATAATGTGCTGGGGTTCCTGCAAGACGACCGCAAAATCAGCCGCGTAGTGTGATTCTTTAATCCGTTACGGTCGTTTGGATCATCGGCAATAATTGAAGGGCAGTATGTCATCATCTGCAAATGACTGCATTGCTTGCAACATTCGACTTCAGTCACGTGCTTCGGTACGCTCCTTTCAGCCTCAGTCTCGGTGCCTTGTACTTTATGGATTCTGACACAGCTGAAAGGGGCTGTGTCAAAATTCATTTTTGACACACTGTCTATTCTTTCTTGAAAGATGATATAAAGAGCTGTATTATTCAAGGAAAAAATATACATTTGTTGCGATTAACCTTTAATTTAATTTGAATATGAAGAAAACACTCTCTTTTTTCATGTCAGCCATTCTCATGGCTGCATTATGGAGCTGTCGTTCGGATGAGCCGGAGGAAAATCTTTCTTCGCATCACGAGCCGAAAGTTCAGGTCAAAGAAGAAGCCCGTGCATGGTTTCGCCAACAGTTGCCTCTGCTTCGCAGCTCATCCTCCCCAGCGCTTTACGATGACCCGACATGGCGTTTTACATCGGTGAACCGGAAAGGAGCTGAAGTAGCTGTTGATGTCGATCTGACGGATGTTTCCCATTACGACATTCTGACGGAAGAATCCTTGGAGCGACTAAAAAAGAATCCTGACGACTGGAAATACTATCATTCCGTAACCCGTTTGGTGCTTACCCGCGATACGGTTTCCAAAGACGGCTTCCATGGTTTTTTGATGGTCCTTCTGCCATCGAAGAAGTATATCGATACACGGTATGCATATTTGCATCGCAATACCTATCTGTATATGGATGGCGATTATGATGGAAAGGTTCTTTTCTTCTCCATAGATGGTCGTCCTCTTTATGGTAAGCTGTATGAGCAGGGGGTGGTCACCGGTGGGTTCAAGCCGGTGGGTAGGGATGAGAATATACCGGCCGATTCGATTGCATTCTCATCGATGAATTACCCCGGTTCGTATACCGTTTCTACCGGCAATTTAAGAAGAGTATATGACGATTATATGTGGGATTGCGGGGAGTTGGATGGAGTTGTTGTTGTCGCTCATCGACGAGAGAGTTTATCGGAATGGATGCTGCGGCGCCATAATCAACTGTGTGAGATGGGCCAGTTCTGGCAGCGAGCAAGCATAATTGAAGGATGGGATGATTTATAGGGTATGACACCGGCGGAGGTGGCGGTGGGAATCATATCGCAGCACCTCAAGATGGTGATAAGAAAGATATCAAAAACATCCTGAAAGATCCGGAGGTCATAAATGCCATAAAGGATATGTGGAAACAGATCAAAGATGCAGCAACTCCCGAGGGACGTTTAGAAAAAGGTTTTTATGTATTTTACGACTCTGCAAGCGGCAAGTATTATATCGGCAATATGAAAACGGGTTCTTTAGTCAAAGGAGGTGAGGGAACCAAAGGTTCTGTATATGCCGGAAGCGCTCAGTCGAGGCATAATGGCGATCATATCCCGAAAACGGCCATGCCCGTCTGTTTTATACATGGACATACTCCGCTGACCCATGTGAAGGGAAAAGTGTGTAGAACGGTCGGAATCTCTGAAGCGGACCAGAAGTGGGCGGATGAGAACGGAGCACCCGTGGTAGCGCATGACTATGTCGGAGAGTATGACTCTGAACATTTTGGATATATCATTAAAAGCGGTCATGACAAGAATGCCCCAACCAAAAACTATATTGCATATCCCAAAAAGAAAAAATAAGTATGAAAAAGAAATTGTTATTGATGGTACTGGGTATCATTTCCTGCGGTATTGGCAGCAGCCTTAAAGCACAGAAACTTTCGGATCTTCCGAAGGCGGAGCGTGAAGCGAAGCTTCTGGAGATAGCCCAAGAGGTTTACCAAAGGGATCGTTTCAAGGCGTTTTATCGAGAGTATGGCGAACCCTTTATCACGGAGTTTGTTTACACATTCGATAATGACAACCCGAACAGCCCCTCTTATGGTGCGAGAAAGGGTGATATTATGTATAAGGTGCATTTCCCTTACGACCGGACGAAAGAAGTGATGGAAGCAAAGTATGCTGCGGTAGTCACAATCTATGATAAAACGGCAGAAGCAGTACATATCTTTTTAGGCAACAACTATATCATTATCTTGAAAGAAATCAAGGAAAAGGAGAAGTAGTTTAGCGTAAAAGAAGAGTTGTTATCTCTTTGTAAAGGGTTCGTCATACTTAGATCTTATATCCCCAAAAGGCAGAAACGATGAAAAAGAAATTGTTATTGATGGTACCGGTTATCATTTGCTGCGGTATTGGCAGCAGCCTTAAAGCACAGAGACTTTCGGATCTTCCGAAGGCGGAGCGTGAAGCGAAGATTCTGGAGATAGCCCAAGAGGTTTACCAAAGGGATCGTTTCAAGGCGTTTTATCGAGAGTATGGCGAACCCTTTATCACGGAGTTCGTTTACACGTTCGATAATGACAATCCGAACAGCCCCTCTTATGGTGCGAGAAAGGGTGATATTATGTATAAGGTTCACTTTCCTTACGATCAAACGAAAGAAGTGAT
>NZ_KB904153.1 GCF_000379945.1 Porphyromonas macacae DSM 20710 = JCM 13914 | reverse complement strand
AGACCTTGGATTGATTCTAAATTCAGCGAATCTACAATGCTGTTGACCAGGCGCACAGGGTCATTGGCATCAATATCTTGACCAAGTTCTGCAGGAAATAGCAGGATGGGGTCGGATATGTAAGGACGAAAGTGTAACTTTGTATTCATTAAGTAATTGATATTTGCTAAGTTACTCAAACTTAGTGAACGAACGAAGCCCTAGCTTGTGAAAGTTGGGGCTTTGTCGTTGGATGAGGAATAAAAAAAGGAGGCTGCCCCAAAAATGAATTTTGACACAGCCCCCTAATAAGTTGATTATTTGAATTTATTTCCCTCCTTAAAAATCATGCTTGCGAAATATCCTTTTCATCTTCTTTATTCTCCTCAAATATTTTTTTGATAATCGAATAAAACCGGATCAGTGAACAAAAATAAACTAAAAGCAGTTTAGTATGCAAACAACAGTCAAAAGGAGTATCTGTTGTTCATAATTTTTATGTAAGAGATAAATTCAAGGGTTAGACGACCACCTCCGATGAAGGACATACTATACTACTGTAGATTTTAACTCAAACTAACCAACATTCAGAATTGTTCTCTAAATCAAACCGAATCACATTATTTCCTTGTTTTAGGAAAAATATATTTATACCCTTTTTCTGTTTTTGTTCAGGATGGCGACCTTATCGTTTTATAACTCAAACAAAAGCAATAAAGAGCGGCATTAAATATAATTTAGTAATTTTGCACTCCTTATAGCATAAAATGAGCAGTAAATGAGGCAGCTAAAGATTTCAAAATCGATTACCAACCGCGAAAGTGCGTCTTTGGATAAATATCTTCAGGAAATTGGACGTGAAGATCTGATTACTGTAGAAGAGGAAGTTGAATTGGCACAAGCCATTAAACGTGGCGACCGCAGAGCTTTGGAAAAACTGACAAGGGCAAATCTACGCTTCGTGGTATCCGTGGCAAAACAGTATCAAAATCAAGGCTTAAGTCTGCCGGATTTAATTAATGAAGGAAACTTGGGATTGATTAAAGCCGCAGAAAAATTTGATGAGACTCGCGGTTTTAAGTTTATTTCATATGCTGTTTGGTGGATTCGTCAATCCATTCTTCAAGCTCTTGCAGAACAATCACGGATTGTCAGACTACCGTTAAATCAGGTAGGAACACTCAACAAAATCACAAAGGCCTTACAAAAGTTCGAACAGGAGCACGAAAGAAAACCATCGAGCACAGAATTGGCAAAAGAACTTGACATAGCAGAAGATAAAATCTCCGATACCATGAAAGTAGCCGGCAGACATATATCTATGGATGCTCCTTTCGTTGAGGGAGAGGATAACAGCCTGCTGGATGTGATGCCCAATGAAGACTCCCCCAATGCCGACAGTACATTGATGGACGAATCGCTGGCAAAAGAAATCGACAATGTATTGAGTGCTCTCTCGGAAAGAGAAGCGGAAATTATCAAGCTATTCTTCGGTATCGGAGACAGTCAGGAAATGACACTGGAAGAAATCGGAGATCAATTCGGATTAACACGTGAACGTGTAAGACAGATTAAGGAAAAAGCTATCAGAAAACTGCGTTCAAGTGAGAAGTGTCAACTGCTTAAGCCTTATTTAGGTTAAAACCCACTTATATAGGGCTTTGCAACGCTTTATTTAAGTAAAATCATTATTTTTGTCATCGTTCCTGAATTCAGGAACGATGATTTTTTTATAACCTTAAATAATCTCATTTAAACGATGGCAAAATACTGGGAAACCTCTTACAAAGAGCGATTAGTAACAGCCAACGAAGCTGTTGTCAAAGGCATAAAATCAGGAAATAATTTAGTTTTCGGACATGCGGCTGCAGCTCCTATTCGAATTTCAAAAGCATTATACGACAACCGTGAATATTTCAAAGACCTCAAAGTCTTTCATATGTTGTTTTTCGGCACAGCATGGCATCTTCGCCCCGAAATGAAAGATCACCTGACTCCCATATTGAATTTCCTCGAAGGCAATTCTCGTCCGGGTTTCGATGAAAAATGGGTACAGTTCATGCCCTGTCACTTTCACCAGGTTCCGGATCTATTCCGGTTGGGATATTTTCCCGTCGACGTAGCTATCGTACAAGTTTCCGAACCCGATGAAAACGGATATTGTTCGTTCGGTATCTCCAATGACTACACCAAAGCAGCTGCGGATAATGCAAAGGTGGTTATAGCAGAAGTAAACAAACAAATGCCATACATCGGAGGGGACAATTTCATTCATGTTTCAGATATCCACTATATCGTCGAAGTGGATGAACCTCTCATCGAAATCCCCTGCCCTCCCATCGGTGAAACCGAAATGGCTATCGGTAAAAACTGTGCGGCTCTGATTAACGACGGAGCAACCCTGCAATTAGGAATCGGAGCCATTCCCGACGCCGTTTTACAATGCCTGAAGAATCATAAAGATTTAGGTATCCATACGGAAATGTTTACAGACGGAGTTATGCACATGCTCAAGTCCGGAGTAATCAACGGTAAAAAGAAAACATTGAATCCTGAAAAAGTAATAACGACTTTAATTTCAGGCTCGAAAGAATTATACGAGTTTTTAGACCATAACCCTACTATTGAAGCATATCCTGTCGATTACACGAACGATCCTTTTATTATTGCCCAAAATGATAATATGGTATCCATCAACTCTTGTATCGAAGTGGACCTGATGGGACAAGTAGCTTCCGAATCTATCGGACACAGACAGTTTAGCGGTTCCGGAGGGCAAGTGGACTATTTACGAGGAGCAACCAGAGCTAAAAACGGTATCTCCATTTTAGCTTTTCCTTCAACAGCGAAAAAAGGTGCAGAAAGCCGTATCCAACCCTTGCTGAAAGAAGGAGCAACTGTAACCTCCATGAGAAACGATGTTGATTATATGGTAACCGAATATGGAATAGCCCACTTGCGTGGGAAAACTCTGAAAGAAAGGGCGGAAGCTCTTAAAAACATCGCTCATCCGGATTTCAGACCCATGTTGGAAAAAGCCATTAAAGAACGATTCTATAAAGAGTAAACCTTAAAATGGAACAGAAGCGATCTCTTATTTGCTTCACAGGACTTACTGTTTGTGCCGCTTTACTACCTTCATGCAGGCAAGGTAATAAAGTGGCTCAAACGGCCGGGCATCCCTATAATATTGTCTTTATCATGTCCGACGATCATGCCTATCAGATGATTGGCTGTTATGATAAAAGATATATGGAAACACCCAACATCGATCGTATTGCCAATGATGGAGTAAAATTCGATCGGAGTTTTGTAGCTAACTCGATTTCCGGCCCCAGCCGTGCCTGTATGCTCACAGGCAAACACAGCCACATAAATGGCAAACTGAACAATGAAACAGCCTTTGACGGAAATCAGCAGACAATGCCTAAAATTTTACAGGCAAACGGATATACTACGGCAATCTTCGGTAAATGGCACCTCGAATCTTTACCGCAAGGTTTTGATAAATGGAGTATTTTCCCGGGACAGGGAGATTACTATGATTCACGATTTATTTTCCCCGGCAAGCATGGAGAAGCAGATACCGCACGAATAGAAGGCTATGTAACAGATGTGGTAACAGATATGGGACTTGATTGGCTCGAAAAACGAGACCCTCAAAAGCCTTTTGCTCTGTTTATCCACCATAAAGCTGCACACAGGAACTGGATGGCAGACACTCTTGATCTCAATCTGTTTGAGGAAAAAGAGATCTCGATACCCAACACTTTTTACGATAATTATGAAGGACGGGAAGCTGCCGCGCAGCAGGAAATGAGTATATACAAGGATATGGATCCGGTATATGATCTCAAAATGTATCTGCCGGGAATGGAAACAGACGGCTTGGGCAGAGCATATTCATCCAATAACGATACCGAGGGTATTCACGGGCGGCTTAAGCCCGATATCAAAGCAAAGTTCGATTCTTTATACCGGCCGATAGCCGGAGTTTTTTACAATAAAAAGCTAAAAGGTAAGGAACTTGCCGAATGGAAATATCAACGATACATGAAAGACTATATGAAAGTCATTGCATCGCTGGATAGAAATATCGGGAAAGTACTGGACTATCTGGAAAAGAATGCTCTGCTGGATAACACCCTGGTTGTCTATACTTCCGATCAAGGTTTTTATATGGGAGAACATGGCTGGTTCGACAAGCGATTCATGTATGAAGAATCCATGAGAACACCTCTCGTTATGCATCTGCCTGAAGGGCTTGAAAGAAGAGGGACTGTCGATATTATGGTTCAAAATATAGACCTTGCTCCTACTTTTCTCGATTTGGCGGGAATAACTGTTCCAAAAGATATGCAAGGCGTGTCCTTAAAGCCTTTGCTGTTGAATGATAAAGCCGATAAAAAATGGAAAAGGAAAGGACTTTACTATCATTTTTTTGAATATCCGGCTGAGCATGCCGTAAAAAAACACTATGGTATTCGCACAGAAAGATATAAACTGATTCATTTCTATAATGACATCGATAAATGGGAGCTTTTTGATCTCCGTAAAGATCCGGACGAGTTAAAAAACGAATACGATAATCCTAAATACCGCTCTGTAAGGGATAGTTTGCATCAGGAACTGTTTAAACTTCAGGAACAATACGATACTCCACAAAAGGACCATATACCGTAGAGTCAAATATCCTACATTACACAAAAAACAACACTTTCTTATTAATTATAATTCAAAATAAACCGATGAAAAAAAAAATCTTCACAATCCTGCTGTACTTTCTTTCTGCGGGATTAATGGTAGCAGCCAATAATCCACTATGGCTACGCTATGCTGCCATCTCACCGGATGGCAATACCATTGTTTTCTGTTACAAAGGAGATATTTACACCGTTCCTGCCGGCGGTGGTAAAGCCAACCAACTAACAGCCAATAAAGGCCATGATACAAACCCTGTTTGGAGTCCGGATGGTAAAACGATAGCATTTTCATCGGACAGAGAAGGAAGTTTTGATATTTATACCATTTCGATAAATGGGGGCACACCCAAAAGATTGACATTCCACAGCGGAAATGAAACTCCGGAAGCATTCCTTGACAGCGATCACATTCTTTTTAGAACCTACGTCATGCCGGATAAACTATTCGATCAGTTTCCGTCCACCATGTTTCCGCAAATCTATAAGATTCACATAAAAGGAGGTCGCCCCGAGCTTTTCAGTTCCCTGACCATGGAGCAAATGTCTATCGGAAAAAAAGGAATTTTATATACAGACAAAAAAGGCTATGAAGATCCTTGGAGAAAACATGAGGAAGCTTCCATCAGCAGGGATATCTGGTTAAAAAACAACAAAAATCAGTTTACAAAGCTGACCTCTTTCAGAGGAGAAGACAGAAATGCGGTATGGTCTCCCAATAATGAAGGCTTTTATTACTTATCGGAAGAAAACGGTAGCTTCAATGTTTTTTATAAGAACCTGGCAAACCCATCTGCCAAGGCTACACCGATTACAGACTTCAAAAAAAATCCCGTTCGATTCCTGACGGTTGCAAATACAGGAACACTCTGTTTCACATACGATGGTGAAATCTATACGCTCTCAGGCAACAGTAAGCCTCAAAAAGTAAATATCGAAATCTTCTCCGATTCTGAAGACAATAATATTAAATACTCCAATTTGACCGGCGGAGTTTCATCTGCGGCTGTTTCTCCAAACGGAAAAGAAATAGCCTTTGTAGCCAGAGGAGAAGTATATGTGGCCAATATCGAGTTTGGAACAACCAAAAGGATAACAAACACGGCAACTCAAGAAAGAAATGTAGACTTCAGTCCTGACGGCCGTAAAATTATCTACTCAGCCGAAAGAGACGGGAACTGGAATATTTATATGACCGAACTTGTTCGTAAAGACGACCCACTTTTCTGCTATGCCCGTGAATTGAAAGAAACTCAACTGACCAAAACAAACGTACCTTCATTCTCTCCTCTGTTCAGCCCCGATGGCAAAGAAATCGCTTTTCTGGAGAACCGGTCGGCCATTATGGTCTACAACCTGGAAACCGGTAAAACCAGAAAAGTAATGGATGCCAAATACAACTACTCATACTCTGATGGCGACCAACATTTCCAATGGAGTCCTGATGGCAAGTGGATACTGACGGACTATATCGGTATCGGTGGTTGGAACCATAAAGACTGCGCCATCATCAAAGCAGATGGAAGCGGTAAAACGCACAACCTTACAGAAAGCGGATATACGGATGTGAGCGGCAAATGGATTTTGGATGGAAAAGCCATTATGTTTTATTCGGACCGTGCAGGTTACAGAAGCCACGGAAGCTGGGGTGCACAGGGAGATATGTACCTGATGTTTTTAGATAAACAGGCTTACGATGACTTCAACCTTAGCAAAGAAGAACGTGCGATAAAAAAATCCATTAAAGAATTAGAAGAGAAAGAAAAGAAAGAAGAAAAAGAAACCGGAAAAAAGGATAAAAAAGCGAAAAAAGAAAAATCCAAGAAACCTTCTGACGAAAGCAAAAAAGAAAAAAATAAAGAACTGAAGTTCGATCTTGATAACAGAGACTTCATGACGATGCGGTTGACCCGTACATCAGGATCCATTTCAGACGGAATAATCAACAAAGAGGGCACTAAAATATATTACATCGCCCGTTATGAGCGTTCCTACGATTTATGGGAAAAAGATCTTCTGGAGCAATCGACCAAGATCGTTGCACCGAATATAGGACCGGGGTCGCTTACGATGGATAAAGAGGGAAAGATACTCTATATAGCTTCGGGAATGGGTATAAAGAAATATGAAAACGGTAAAATAAAAGCCATCAATTTTTCTGCTCCGTTCGAACATAAGGCAGCCGAAGAGCGCGAATATATGTTCAACCACGCCTGGCAACAAGTAAAAGACAAGTTCTACGATGTTAAACTCCATGGTGTGGATTGGGATTATTACAAGAAAACTTATGGCCGTTTCTTAAACCACATCAACAACAATTACGACTTTGCGGAAATGCTCAGTGAACTGTTGGGCGAATTGAATGCCTCTCACACAGGAGCACGTTATAGAGGAGCAAACACAGCACAACAAACAGCTTGCTTCGGAGCTTTCTTTGATCCGAACCATCGTGAAGACGGTCTGTTAATTCAGGAGCTGATGATAGGCAGCCCTCTGCGTTTTGCCGGTAGCAAAATCAAAGAAGGCATGATTATCGAACAAATCGATGGAGAAACGATCAAAAAAGGCAAAGCCATCGAACCTTTACTCAATGGTAAAGTAAACAAACGTATGTTGATAACGGCACGAGATCCGAAAACCGGTAAGCAAGTCGAACAGGTTGTCAAACTCATCAGTCAGGGAGAGGAGCTGGAGCTACTCTATCGCCGTTGGCTGAAACAACGTGAAGACAAGGTAAAAGAATGGAGTAAGGGAAAAGTAGGATACGTTTACGTACGCGCCATGAACAGCCCGAGTTTCCGCGAAGTTTTCAAAGATTTGATGGGTAAGTATCGAAACTGTGAAGCTGTGGTTGTAGATACCAGATACAATGGTGGCGGATGGTTGCACGAAGATCTTGTCCACCTGCTAAGCGGAAAAACCTATGCCACATTCGATCCTCGCGGAACGTTTATCGGCAAAGACCCATTCATGCAATGGACAAAACCGAGCTGTGTGCTGATGAGTGAAGGGAATTACAGCAACGGCCATGGCTTCCCATGGGTTTATAAAGAACTCGGTTTGGGCAAACTTATCGGAGCACCGGTACCCGGCACAATGACGGCTGTATGGTGGGAAAATCAAATTGATCCGAGAATTGTATTCGGTATCCCGCAAGTTACGGTAAAAGATATGCAAGGACGTGCTTTGGAAAACCTTGAACTGCAACCAGATATCCTTATTCTGAATACTCCGGAAAATTATATTAAAGGAGAAGATATACAATTGAGAAGGGCTGTGGATGAAATGTTGAAAACAATCTCAAAAAATAAAAACAAATAAAATAGATTTCAACATAGCATAACTTTCAAAGCATTGAAAAACACCCCAAAAGTTCTTTATTGACTTTTGGGGTGTTTTCATTTGTATCTTATAAATAACTTTCGATAAAGTTCATGTAAAGAAACAATTGTTGTCAGTTTGACGTGACGTATCTCCCATGAGCAGCAGTCTTTCCGGGAGGCTGAGCTATCGGTCGAGGGAGCCATCCGTATGTACAACCGGGCGCGCCCGCATCAAGCTCTCGGGGCTAAAACCCCGATGCAGATTCTCGACTCAAAGGCCCAAAATCCTTTGTTAACCCCCGAAGAGGAGCTCCCCCGAATCGCTCCCGGATTGTACCGCAAAATGAATGCCTTAAAGAGAAGGCATTCGGTCGGTGTAAACCCAAAGCCGTCCTAAAACAAAAAGTGTGTCAACCTGAAATGGTTTTTAGAAAAAACAGTGTAAATTTAATCGCAAACTTAACCGCCCCGAGTGTCAACTTTTTTCAGTACACGTCAATCTCTGCCTGACGGTTGAAAATTCTTCAGGCAAAGAAAAAAAATCCAAGTTAACTTCGTTGAAAATCCGTAGCGCTACGGATTTTTATCCGTCAGGCAGAGAAAATTCAACCACCTTGATAACTCCCGGTTACACGAAATCATCATAAAGAAAAGAGGCATGTCATCAGTCTTCAAACCTCTGACATACCTCTGACTGTCATATCATCCAAATGGAGCAAACTCTCCCCTGCTCCATCCGAAATGCTGACCATTACATAATTTGGGCTATTGTTTTCTCTATTTCATTCATCGGCAGATTACCCATCGTTTGAATCGGAGTTCCGTTTTTAGGAATAAAAAGACACATAGGAATGCTCCGAACGCCAAATATGCGTGCAAGCTCGGTTTCGTTGTCGATATTGACTTTGTACACAATCAATTTACCTTTATATTTCTTGGCCACTTCTTCCAACTTGGGGCTCAACTGGCGGCAAGGACCGCACCAGTCGGCATAAAAGTCTACGATTGCGGGCTTATCCCCTTTATAAACAAATTTGTTCGGACTTGCGCTATAGTCAAAAATATTCTTCCGAAAATAATCGGCATTGACATATTTAATCGAACTGTCTTCTGAAGAGAGAGATGAAGCAGACTGAAACGGTACGGTTTCGGCTTTTGCTTCTTTACTGAAATTGTATCCTGCCAAAACCAAAAATAATAGTGAGGCTCCTGCTATAAAGGCAGATTTAACTTCGGCTTTGATTTTCATAACTTTTCGTTTTTTATTGCTTTTTGAATATTTTTTAATATAAAAAAGTTTACCGGTTATTTGTTCACTAACCAATGCAAATATTTTTTTGCATTGTCATCCAAAGAGAGTAAAGCCTCGGGATTGTAAGTATCGTAAAAAGCAAAATATCCGATGTACTTAGCCCTCAGAAAAGCTGCTATGCCATCGAAAACGCCCAAATAATGAGCTAATGAATGGCATTGCGCTCCACCTTCGACAAAAGCCGATTCCGCACTGCCGCAAGAAACGGCTGCACCGATTTCTTTTCCCTCCATTTTATCGCCACCGGCACCATAAGCCCAACCATCGGTAAACACATCATCCATATATTTTTTAAGCATAAAAGGAGCGCTGTACCAGTATAAAGGATATTGGAAAACAATTCTATCGTACTGCTCAAGAATCTTATGCTCGGTTTCCACATCTATAACACCATCGGGATACAAATCGCAGATGCATCTGATACCGATTCGGGCATTCTTTTCCACTTCCTCTTTCCAACGTCTATTGATAACGGAATTCTTCAAATCGGGATGGGTGATAATAACCAGGGTTTTCATAAATAAGATTAAATATTTTATTCATATAAGTGCAAATATAGTACCTTTGAATATTATAGAAATCAAATATGGAAAGATCGGTTATAGCAATCATACCGGCGCGTTATGCATCGACCCGTTTCCCCGGAAAACCTCTGGCCAGTTTAGGTGGCAGACCGGTTATCGAGCATGTGGTGAAACGTGCGGAGAGTTGCGTGTCACGCGTGGTGGTAGCCACGGACGATGAAAGGATTTTCGAGACAGTCCGCTCTTTCGGCAGCGAGGCGGTTATGACGGCTCCCACTCACAGAAGCGGTACGGACAGGTGCATAGAAGCCTTTAATTTGGCCGGAAAGAATGAAGAAATCATTATCAATCTGCAGGGAGATGAACCATTTATCAGACCCGATCAAATAAAACTGCTTATTTCGCTGTTCCATGAAAAACAGGTAGACATCGCCACTCTGGCAGAAGCCTATCCGGAAGACACGAGCAATGAACAACTCTTTAACCCCAATCAGGTAAAAGTGGTAAGGGATATACAGGGACGTGCACTCTATTTCAGCCGTCACCCCATCCCCTATCAAAGAGGTGAAGACAAAGAGTGGTGCAGGCACCATACTTATCTGCGACACATCGGTATGTATGCATTCCGCTCAAATGTTTTACCGCAATTAGGTCTCCTTTCACCCTCGACATTGGAACAGGCGGAAAGTCTGGAACAACTGCGATGGCTGGAAAACAACTTCTGCATCAATGTGGGTATCACCGATACGGCCACTATCGGAATAGATACCGCGGAGGATTTGCAAAAAGCCAATGAATATCTAAGGAAAAATCCTTTTTCTTTGTAATTGTGATAGATCAATCAACCGTTCAAAAAATATTAGATTCGGCTAACATCGTCGATGTTGTAAGCGATTTCGTCAACCTGCGAAAACGCGGTATCAACTATGTGGGGCTTTGCCCGTTCCACAGCGACCGTAATCCGTCATTCTACGTATCCCCGTCTAAGAATATCTGCAAATGCTTTTCTTGCGGCGAAGGCGGTACGCCTTTGCATTTCATCATGAAGCACGAACAGCTGGACTATGTGGGGGCATTGAAATTTCTGGCTCATAAATACAACATTCCGATAGAAGAACGAGAGGAAACCGAAGAAGAAAAAGCCAAAGCAAATGAACGGGAAAGTCTTTTTATAGTCAATGAGTTTGCCGGGAAATTTTTCCAAAATCAACTTTTTGAAACAGAAGAGGGGAAAAACATCGGTTTATCCTATTTTTTGGAACGAGGTTTGAGAGTGGATACTCTCAAGCAATTCGGTTTAGGGTATTCTCCGGAATCGAGAACGGCACTGACCGAAGAGGCCTTAAAAAACGGGTATCAGGAGAAATATCTTATCGAATCGGGACTTTCGATCAAATATGAAGACAACAAAAACACTGTAGACCGATTTAGAGGAAGAGTTATTTTTCCGGTCTATACGATTAGCGGAAAAATAGTGGCTTTCGGAGGGCGAATTTTGGGTAAAAAGGACAAAACGGCAAAATATGTCAACTCTCCCGAAAATCTCATTTACAGTAAAAGCAGAGAACTATACGGTTTATATCAGGCAAAGCGATCCATTACAAGAGAAAATAAGTGTTTTCTGGTCGAAGGCTACATGGATGTACTGAGTATGTGCCAGTCGGGAATAGAAAACGTGGTTTCATCATCCGGAACAGCCCTCACAACCCAGCAAATAAAACTTCTGCATCGCTTCACCGAAAACATTACCGTATTGTACGACGGAGATGCTGCAGGTATTAAAGCTGCACTAAGAGGAATAGATCTGCTGCTGGAAGAAGGGCTGCATATAAAGGTGGTTTTACTGCCGGATGGAGAGGATCCGGACTCTTTTGCCCAATCACATACAGCAGAGGAGTTTAATGATTTTATTAAAAAATCCGAAGTCGATTTTATCAGTTTCAAAACGTCGATTCTTCTGGCAGATAGCAGCAATGATCCGATCAAACGCGCAGAGCTGATCAGTGACATTGTGCAAAGTATCGCTTTAATTCCGGAACCGATAGAAAGAGCCGTATATGTGCAATCGACCAGCCAAAGACTTGAAATAGACGAACAACTGCTACTGTCGGAAGTTAAAAAACGCAGAGAACAACGTAAGAAAAGTCAATACGGCAAAGCCGGCCACACGGCACAGGTAACAACAACGCCGGAAACGACCTCGTTAGAAACCGGCGCTGAAAGCCCGGTGGCCCTCCAAACAACAGAAACAGAAAAACCGTACCGGCAAATCAATAAAGACGAGATTGAGTTACTCAAGCAGATTATAAGGAATGGAAATACCCTGTTAAGATTGGGAGAGCATATAAATGCCGAAAAAGAAGAAGATGAATACATCCCTCTTTCTCTTTTTATCCGGCAGGAGTTATACGAAGAAGATATTCTTTTCGGCTCTACCATTTTCAGAACGATCCTTGATGAAGCCGTTTCAGTATGTCTGGCACAGCAACTGGACACGGTCAAATACTTTACCAATCATCCTTCGGCAGAAATCAGCCGCATCGCTGTAGAGATGGTAACAGATCGTTACCGGTTGAGTAAAGTATATGACCGTATAGGGAGAGTATCGGTAGGCAAAAAAGAAAATCAGGAAAAAAAAGAGGCTTTTGAATTGGGTTTGTTTGTTACAAGAGAGATCTATAACATCAAAAACAATTACATATTGGAAAAAATAAGAGATATACAGAGTGAAATAATAGAAGCACAGCGGTCTAATAAAAATGATCGAATCATAGAGCTGATGCATCACATTGCAGAACTGAACGAATTAAAAGCAGCATTTGCCCAAGCTTTAGGAGAGCGAACAGTAATCTGATATTTTCAGATTGAAAAATAAAAAACTCTTCCGAATTGCAACAGCAACCTCGGAAGAGTTTTTCTATAATTGAAGAATAATACCTAACGAATAACGGCTCCACACTTATTGCAATGACTGCACTGCAAGGATTCTCCGCGAAATCTGGCTTCAATAATCTTATGTAACCGCTCCTGCACACCCTCTATGTGTCCCAGACTTATGACCTCCTCCGTAAAGGCTATGCTAAGCATCATTCTGGCATCTTTTAACGGAATACCGCGCTGACGCAAATAGAATAAAGCATCGTCGGACAACTGTCCGGTAGTCATACCGTGCGAACATTTCACGTCATCGGCGTAAATCTCCAGCTGCGGCTTACTGTGCATTCGTGCCGTTTTGGAAAGTAAGAGATTACGATTAGACTGATAAGCCTTAGTCTTTTGGGCATCGCGCTCTACGAGAATTCTACCCGAAAATACGCCATAAGATGTATCTGAAAGAACATACTTAAATAATTCATTCGTATAGCAATCCGTAGCGTTATGGTCTATGATGGTATAGTTATCGATATGCTGGTTATCGGTGCCTATGGCTAAACCTCCAAGAACCAGTTCGGCATGAGGTTCGGTAAATTTGCAATAATAGTTATTTCGGCTAAGGCCGTTATTCAGAGTATAACCATTCAGCGTAACTCTGGAATTACCTTTCTGCAAGAGGTGAAGAGAACTGATACGGTTGGTTTTTGCACTGCTCTCCTCCATTTCAATAAGCTCAAAGTCAGAATTGGCTCCGGCAAAAATCTCAAAGACCTGGAGAGATAGAAAATCGATGTCGTCCAACGTATGCTCACAAGCAAGCATTTTAACGGCACTACCCTCCTCCATGATAACCAGATTGCGTCTGATGGCCATCAAAGGCACACTGCTACTAAGCAACTGTACAATCTGTATCGGTCTTTCGATCATTACCCCTTTAGGTACATAAAGAACGAAACCATCCTGAGCAAACATGGTATTCAAAGCCACGAGACCATCGTGATCGGGTTTTGCTATTGAAGCATAATAACGCTCAAAGACATCAGGATACTTCTGAGAGAATTCAATGAGGCTGCCGGCAAAAACACCTTCGGGTAAATGCTCGATACGACTCAAATCTTTACGATACGAATCATTGACGATGCAGTGTGATCCCGAATCGGTGCCCGGCAAACTGCACATAAAACCTTTGATGTCTCTTAGCGGGAAATTTAAATGATTAAGATTTATACCCCAATCTTTTTCCAGAATCACCGGGATATTGGTTCTTTGATAATCTTCGGATTTGAACCTGGGCAATCCTTCTTTCTGCAAATAATCGAAAGCCTGCTTTCTGGATTGTTCGATTACCGGAAGAGAAGAGGTTAAAATATCGGTGCTTTCCAGAAAAAGTTCGATATATTGCTGCGCATTGTTATCGTTCATAGTATTATTCCCCTGCTTCTTCCTTGATCCAATCGTAACCTTTCTGCTCTAATTCAAGAGCAAGTTCCGGGCCTGCGCTTTTAACAATCTTGCCTTTATATAAAACATGCACAAAATCAGGTTTTATATAATCCAGCAGTCTCTGATAGTGAGTGATGACAATGGCTGCATTGTCCGGGGTGCGTAATTCATTTACACCTCTTGCTACCACGCGAAGGGCATCAATATCCAAACCGCTATCGGTTTCATCGAGAATGGCAAGTTTGGGTTCTAAAACAGCCATTTGAAAGATTTCATTTCTTTTTTTCTCTCCCCCGGAAAAACCTTCATTAACCGACCGGCTTGCTAATTTATTGTCCAACTCGACAATAGCACGCTTTTCACGCATGAGTTTCAAAAACTCACTTGCCGATATAGGTTCCTTTCCCGTTGCCTTACGATGCTCATTCACGGCAGCACGCATGAAATTGACCATACTTACTCCGGGTATTTCTACGGGATACTGAAAACTGAGAAAAATACCCAAGTGAGCTCGCTCCTCCGGATCCATTTCCAAAAGATCCCGGCCCATAAATGTAATACTACCATGAGTTATGGTAAATGACGGATGCCCGACAAGCACACTGCTCAAAGTACTCTTACCGGATCCATTAGGCCCCATTATGGCATGAACCTCACCGGGTTTTACAGACAGGTTTATCCCCTTTAATATTTCTTTGTCGCCAATAGAGGCGTGTAAATCTTTTATTTCTAACATTTAACAACAATATTATCTTATACTAAATAGACAGTTTATCCAACAGAGCCTTCGAGGGAAACACTCAACAATTTTTGAGCCTCAACAGCAAATTCCATCGGCAACTTATTCATCACTTCTTTTGCATATCCATTCACAATCAATCCGACAGCCTCTTCAGTGGCAATGCCTCGCTGATTACAATAGAATAATTGATCTTCACTGATTTTACTGGTCGTGGCCTCGTGTTCGATAATGGCTGTATCATTATCGACCTGAGCATAAGGAAACGTATGTGCACCACACTTATCGCCCAACAATAAACTATCGCACTGAGAATGGTTTTTGGCATTCTCGGCTGTTTTATTTATCTGAACAAGACCACGATAGCTATTTTCACTGCGACCGGCAGAAATACCTTTTGAAACAATGCGGCTACGTGTATTTTTACCGATATGAATCATTTTCGTTCCGGTATCGGCCTGTTGGAAATTATTGGTTACGGCCACCGAATAAAACTCGGCTACGGAATTGTCACCCCTAAGAATACAACTGGGATATTTCCAGGTAATAGCAGAACCGGTTTCAACCTGTGTCCAGGACAATTTCGAATTTTCACCTCGACAAAGACCTCTTTTGGTTACGAAGTTGTAGATACCGCCTTTGCCCTCTTTATCCCCGGGATACCAATTCTGCACCGTCGAATACTTTACTTCGGCATTAGCCTCTACTATAATCTCCACAATAGCGGCATGCAACTGATTTTCATCTCTCTGAGGAGCCGTACATCCTTCCAGATAGCTAACATAAGCTTCTTCATCGGCTACGATCAATGTTCTCTCAAATTGCCCCGTATTCATTGCATTGATTCGGAAATATGTAGACAATTCCATAGGACAACGAACACCTTTTGGCACATATACAAAAGAACCATCGCTAAAAACAGCAGAATTTAAGGCTGCAAAAAAATTGTCTTTCTGTGGAACGACTGACCCAAGGTATTTTTTCACCAAATCGGGGAACTGTTTGACAGCTTCGCTGAAAGAACAGAAAATCACTCCTTTTTCCGCCAACTTCTCCTTAAATGTAGTTTTTACGGAAACGCTATCCATAACAGCATCAACAGCCATACCACTCAGTATTTTTTGTTCTTCCAAAGGAATTCCTAATTTATTGAATGTTTCTAAAAGTTCCGGATCTACTTCATCCAAACTTTTAGGGCTTTTCTTCCTTTTAGGTGCTGCATAATAAATTATATCTTGATAGTCTATTTCAGGAATATCCAGATGAGCCCAAGTAGGGCATTTCATTGTTTGCCAATGCCTAAAGGCCTTTAACCTGAAATCCAATAACCACTGAGGTTCTTCTTTCTTTTGAGAAATAAGCCGGATGGTATCTTCATTCAAGCCTTTAGCAATTGTTTCGGTTTGAATATCGGTGGTAAAACCATACTTATATTCTCCCCGAGTTACTTCTTCTATAATATTTTCATCTTGCATAAAGCCAAACAGTTATATAATATACAAACATTGAACAATAAATAATAAGCAAAGGTTGTCAGCTTTGCCACACTCTTCTATCATGTTTATTTATCCGAATTTTTTCGCCAATCATTCATATAAGTATCAAGTTCCAGTCCTCGAACAAAACTTTGTATTCTGGGATACAATTCAGATTGCAAACGAGCATCGACAGGCTTGGCTGATTTATTTTTCGTATTCTCCGCTGTCGTTCGAGAAGGTACTCCGATCGGATATACCTTATCAATCAGGAAACCTAAATAACCAATCAACAAAACACTTATGATAAAACCGCATAAACCGCCAAGCAATCTGTTTATAAGGTTCAAAATCCCCTCTCCTGAAAGTTTATTGATAAAAAGGGAAATGATCCAGGTAATACACATAATACCTAGAAAGGCCAGAGCATAAGATAAATAGTTTAGATAAACACTTCCGATATTAAAACGAGTGACAAGAATATCCGATATATAAGGTACTAAACGCCAACTCTCTCTTACTCCTATCACAAAGCCTGCAACAAACAATGAAATTTTAAGCAAGCCTTTAATAAGTCCACGGAAAACAGATATTCCAACAATAATAATGATCAATAAATCCAACCAATTCATAAGCTCAAATAAAAAGGGCAATGTTATACTAACGCATCACACTGCCCCGGTTTTATAGTTTAGAAGATCCGTTAATCTAAAGTTTTCTTGATTTCGATTTCTTCATACGCTTCTATGATATCACCAACCTGAATATCATTGTAGCCTTCGATATTCAAACCACACTCCTGACCGGCCACAACTTCTTTGGCATCGTCTTTATACCGTTTTAATGAGCCCAACTCACCGGCATACTTAACGATACCATCTCGGATGAGGCGAATTTTATTGGTACGCTTAATCTTACCTTCCGAAACCATACAGCCGGCAATCGTACCCACCTTACTAACCTTAAATGTTTGAAGAACCTCAAGATTTGCGGTTATCTGCTCTTTAATATCGGGCGAAAGCATTCCCTCCATTGCAGATTTAACATCTTCAATCGTATCGTAAATAATAGAATAAGTACGTATTTCCACTCCTTCCTGATCTGCCGATTTACGTGCAGCTCCACTAGGTCTTACCTGAAAACCGATAATAATCGCAGAAGAAGCAGAAGCCAAAACGACATCAGACTCAGATATTTGCCCCACTCCTTTATGAATTACATTAACTTGAATTTCAGGAGTAGAAAGGCGAACAAGAGAGTCAGCCAAAGCTTCCACGGATCCGTCTACGTCACCTTTTATAATCAAATTCAACTCTTGGAAATTTCCTAAAGCCTTACGTCTTGCAAGTTCATCCAAAGTCAAACCCTTCTTCATACGGTTATCCTGCTCTCGTTGCAGCTGCTCCCGTTTTGTGGCAATATTACGAGCCTCTTGCTCCGAATCCAAGACATGGAAATTATCACCTGCCGTCGGAGCACCGTTTAATCCTAATACAAGAACAGGCACACTGGGGCCGGCTTCTTTAACTCGCTGATTACGCTCATTAAACATTGCTTTTACCCGCCCGTAATGTGTACCCGCCAATACGGTATCACCGACTTTGAGCGTTCCATTTTGCACCAGAACAGTTGCCACATAGCCACGCCCTTTATCCAAAGAAGACTCGATGATACTACCCATAGCATTACGTTTTGGATTAGCCTTTAACTCTAAAAGTTCGGCTTCAAGCAAAACTTTCTCCAACAAACGTTCAATATTTAATCCCTTCTTTGCACTGATCTCCTGACATTGATACTTACCGCCCCAATCCTCTACAAGATAATTCATAGCGGCCAGCTCTTCTTTAATTTTATCCGGGTTGGCAGACGGCTTATCCACCTTATTTATGGCAAACACAATCGGTACACCGGCAGCAGAAGCATGGTTGATAGCCTCTTTTGTTTGTGGCATGACGCTATCATCAGCCGCAACAATAATAATTGCAATATCGGTAACTTTTGCTCCACGTGCACGCATGGCAGTAAAAGCCTCGTGTCCCGGAGTATCAAGAAATGTTATATGCTTTCCGTTACCCAATGTTAAGTTATACGCTCCGATATGCTGTGTAATACCTCCGGCTTCACCAGCAATCACATTGGTGTTTCTGATTCGGTCAAGCAATGAAGTTTTACCATGGTCGACGTGTCCCATCACAGTTACAATAGGCGGGCGTTCTACAAGGTTTTCCGGTTCATCGTCTTCTTCAACATTCTCAATAGCCTCCACTACATCGGCACTAACAAACTCCGTTTTGAAACCGAATTCTTCAGCAACCAAGTTAATAGTATCAGCCTCCAAACGTTGATTGATATTCACCATTAAACCGATCTCCATACAAGTTTTTATTACCTCATTAACCTGTACATCCATCAAGGTAGCCAAATCACTGACAGTCACGAATTCCGTCAATTGAATAGTTTGTTCTTGAGGCTGACTCATCGCATCTTTTACAGCAGCATTCCTTGCGTCTCGTTTATCCTTCCGACGTTTAGCTGCACGACTTGTCTCGGTAGATTTATTGGTCAATCTGGCCAGATTTTCTTTTACAGCCTTATCGATTTCCTCCTGAGTCAAAGATACTTTCTCACGCTCACGCTGACGTTTGCCTGCTTTTTTAGAAACATTGACATTATTTTTTGACTGCTGCTGTGCCGGACGCTGTTGTCCATTTTGAACATTGGATCTGGTATCAACTCTTTCAGAAGCCGTGCCTTTTTGATTTCCGGTATTCTTATTAGCCTTGGCTCCTTTGTTATTTGATGAAGCTTTCTTTATTTCTTCTGCAACGTTGACATGTTGTCCGCTTGTCGTCGTACGTGCACGCTTCCCTTTCTTGCGTTCATTGCGTCCACCACGACTTCTGTCATCTTTAAATTGGGCTAAATCTATTGAACCGACGACTTTAGGACCATTAATTGTTGGAGCAACAATTGGAAGATCCGGAGCTTGACTCTGATCGACAGAACCCGGTATATGTACAGGTTTTTCCTCCTTATCCTTCAAATCCTGTTCTTTTTTTTCATTGCCTTCTTTCTGTTTATGAGGCTCCATATATGTATGTTTGATAGAAACACTCTCTTTAGAAGTACTATCCTGAGGTTTTGGGGATGATATTTCGGATAATACTTTTTCCTTTCCGGAAGTCTCATCATTCTGATCATGTTTCGACATGACTTCTTCCTGCTTCTTCTCAACAACCAACTTAGGCTCTTCTTTTGATTTTACGGAATTTTGTGATATTTCTTTAGAAACCTCTTGAGTCTCATTTATATTAGAAAGCTCTTTTGTTTTCTGAACAAGAGCATTTTCTGCAGAAACAGGTTTATCAATCTCCAGTTGAGATATTTTCTTTCTGGGATTCAAATCAATCTTATCTACTACCTTAAAACGAGGCTTTTCAAATCCGTGAAGTGTCTTGTCCTCTTCTTTTATCTCTTTTGGTTTCGATGTCTCCTGATATTTTTTAGACGCATCTTCAGTTTTCGCAGTTTGACCTTCACCCGCATCTTTAAGAAAGAGCCGGGTTATCTTATTACGGTCTTCTTTATTCTTAACAAATTCACTCAAAAGAACGTCAAACTCCTCACTCCCTATACGTGCATTAGGATTATTCTCAACTTCAAATCCTTTTACTTTCAACGCCTCTGTCAGTGAAGCCACACCTACACCAAGTTCTTTTGCTAATTTCAGTAATTTTATTTTTCCCATATTTTAACTGCTACTCTTTCTTCTAATTGTCAAAATCGATACGCCACTTATCAGTCCATCTTTCAAAACAATTAGAGGTTATTCAACTTCCACATTTTTCCCCTCATCTTCCCGCTCATCTCCATCGCTCCAATCTCCTTCCTCAACATTTTCTTCATCATCTTCAAATTCAGAACGTAGCACATGCAAAACATTATCAATAGTAGATTCCTCCAAATCCGTTTGCTTGATCAACGTATCTCTGTCCTGGCGCAAAACAGGTTTAGCTGTAGTATAACCTGCATTTTTCAGAATATCAAGCACCCAAGACTCAATTTCGTCACTAAATTCATCCAAATAGATATCTTCTTCAATCGGATTTTCCAAATCTCTAAATACTTCTATTCGATAACCGGTAAGTAACGAAGCCAATTTAAGATTAGAAGCATTTTTACCTATGGCCAATGGCACCTCCTCCGGTCTCATATAAACTTCGGCTTCATGTTCTTCTTCATTCAAGTTTACAGCAGATATTTTAGCCGGATTTAATGCTCGTTGTATAAAAAGAAGTTTATTATTTGTAAATGGTATTACATCTATATTCTCACCCTTAAGTTCACGAACGATACCACGTATTCTCGATCCATTCATACCAACACAGGCTCCGACCGGATCAATTCGATCATCATAGGATTCAACTGCAATCTTAGCCCTTTCCCCCGGAACACGGGCAACACACTTTACCGTAATTAAACCATCGGCAATTTCCGGAACGTTCAGTTCCAGCAATCTCTTGAGAAACTCACCACTTGTTCGAGACAGTATGATACGAGGATTATTATTTTCATTTTCCACCCGTTCAATAACGGCATGAACCGTTTCACCTTTACGGTAAAAATCCCCCGGTATTTGCTCTGATTTAGGAAGTAACAACTCATTATTCTCATCGTCGATAAGTAAGGCCTCCCGCTTCCAAACCTGATATACCTCCGCTGAAATAAGCTCTCCGACTCTTTTAGAAAACCTGTTATATAAATACTCTTTTTGCAACTCGAGTACTTTGCTTGAAAGAGCTTGACGAAGATTCAATACAGCTCGACGACCGAAGGAGCTAAAATCAACCGAATCTGTTACAGACTCTCCGACCTCAGCTTCCGGATCTATTTTATGAGCCTCCGTAAGCGAAACCTGCAAAGTTGAATTAAAGTTTTCACCTTTAGCTTCTTCATCCGTAACCACAGTACGTGTTCGCCAAATCTCAAAATCTCCCTTTTCCGGGTTAATAATTACATCAAAAGATTCATCTGTACCAAACATTTTGGTTAGTACATTCCTAAAAGAATCCTCCAGAACATTTATTAAGGTATCCTTATCGATGTCCTTCAATTCTTTGTACTCAGACAATGATTCGGTCAAACTGGTTGTTTCTTGCTTCTTCGCCATAATATACTTTATCTGAAAACTCTTTATTTTTCTCGTTTTTTTAATTCTATCACTCGTTTTGTTTGAAGTATATCTTCCATCTTGATAGCTATATCTTCAATTATGGTCTGTTTACGTTTGCTCCCTTCAAGCTTGACTTGACGATCGACAGCTAAAACAATCCCTAATTCATCTACACTCTTCAAAATGCCTTTTTCCTTTTTCCCGCCTTTAACCAATACCTCAACAAACTCATTTAATGTATTTTGATACTGGCGTAATATTCTCAACGGAGAAGTCAAGCCGGCTGAACTGACCTCCAAATCAAAATCTTCAGTTTCTCGATCAAGATTGCTTTCGATAAAACGACTCAATTCCACACATTCATCTATGGATACGCCTCCCAATTTATCTAAAACAACCTCAATATTATTTGCAGGTTTAACATTTACCTGGACTAAAAACAGGCTTTCATCTCTCTTTGTCGATAAAAATTGTTTTACCAATTCCTCGATTATACTTTTTTGAATCATAAAACGATTGCAAACAACAAAACTCTATATAAAAAAGTAGGAGGAAAGCCTTCAGCCTCACCTCCTCAACTCATTCCGACCACAAAGGTATTAAAATATAGTCAACCGTACAAACTATATTGTAAGATCATATATTATATTTCACACCGAAAACCCTTCCAAGCAAGAATAAGCTCTTATTTGAGTTTTCTTGCCCGGAAAATATTTATAAGATCAGTAAATAAGGAACATCATCATTTCTTCACCAGATTCGTCAAATGCCAATTTACCTTCCTTTGCCAACCATCCTATAGCAGAAAAAAGCTCCTTATCCGTACGAATTTTCGTTATTTTCTTAAGCTGTTTTACATTCATCTTTCCAAGATCATTCAAAGCATTCCAAATTTTACCGGCATTCTGTCCAATTAATTCATTCATAATCATTTTGTTCAATTGTGTTATAATGTGTTTTTATCTAAAAAACCTGATAACAAGTTTGTCTATAATCCTCCAATGTACAATACTTATAAAGCAATTCTTTAGTCAAAGAAATAGCCATGGAGAGCATATCTTCTTCCTGCATGGGAATATCTTTAGTACCGAAGTCATTAACAAAAATAAGCACTTTTGTTGTATTTCGCAATATTTTAGTACGTTCATGGTCGCTCGTAGGGGTTGCAAAAGGACTTTCCGAATCTACGTAAACAGGTAGGCCTTCTATATTTAACAATCCCCGCCCTATGCCGTAAAATACATCTTTCGATGTGCCGATACGCAATAAAATATCATCCCCCGATATTTTTGTTCTATCAAACATACCTATCGAGTAACCGGTTTTTATCGAAATAAGATTTCCCAAATCGACCAACGGATGCACTCTGTAGACACCGTTACCGTTAATAATCCTGCGACATAACTGCTCCGATGCCGGTCTATATCTATTCGGATCTTTCCCACACCGTTTATATGCCATCCTGGTGGAAAATATAGCCGGTAGTTGTTTGACCCCACCTACGTCATATTTCTCTCTCAATTTACAAGCGGCATTATCTATTTCTTTGTAAAGATCTTCTTCACCAACGATATCAATAAGATCACATGCTACAACGCCTACTCTAAATGAAGGACATGCATTTGCAAAAGAATCCGAAAAACTGATACGGGGAATTTTAAACATAGAAACTATCAACTATATATCATCATTCGGGTCTTCATCCAGCCACTCAATATCTATGGTCTCATCATCCCATTCTTCTTCCAGATCTTCCTCTTCTTCCTCTTCTTTTGCGTCTATTTTCTTTCTGAAGTTATCCAACTCTTCCTCATCTTTATCCCAAATAATAGATGTTACATCCATATTTCGATGGGCCAATTGCGTCACCTCATGTCTGGTTTCTCTATTGAGTTCTTTCCAAAGTAAATCTTTGAGTTCAACCATACCATAACCGGTAACCGAAGAAATAAAAATAACCGGAAGGTCTTCCGGCAATTCCGCACGCAACATTTCTTTCAGCTCATCATCGATCAAATCAGACTTGGTAATTGCCAGCACTCTTTTTTTCTCCCCCAACCCTTCATTATATTTGATCAATTCTTTAAGCAACAGATGGTACTCGTTAATAATATTATCAGATTCACATGAAATCATAAACAGCAGTAACGCATTGCGTTCTATGTGTCTTAAAAACCTCAAACCAAGTCCCTTCCCTTCAGAAGCACCTTCGATGATACCCGGAATATCTGCCATCACAAAGGACTTGTTGTCTCGATAAGCCACCATTCCCAAATTGGGTTCCAAAGTAGTAAACGGATAATTTGCAATTTTCGGTTTAGCTGCAGTCATAACAGATAATAGTGTGCTCTTTCCCGCATTGGGCAATCCGACCAATCCCACATCTGCCAACATCTTTAACTGCAGCACAATCATTCGCTCCTGAGCCGGCTCCCCGGGTTGTGCATATCGCGGAGCCTGATTGGTTGAAGTCTTGAAATGGGTATTTCCTAATCCGCCACGCCCTCCATGAAGTAAAATTTCCTCTTGTCCGTCCTCACACAGATCCATCAAAAATTCTCCGGTATCGGCATCATAAACTACTGTTCCCGGGGGCACTTCAATTAACCGGTCTTCTCCGTTTGCACCACTGCTTCTTTTTGCGCCTCCCGGTTCTCCCGCAGTAGCCATAATATGTCTGTCGTATCTCAAATGAAGCAAAGTCCAATAATTACGATTGGCTCTTATGTAAATATGGCCGCCTCGTCCTCCGTCTCCTCCATCCGGTCCTCCTTTAGGAATATATTTTTCACGGCGAAAATGTCGTGAACCTTTCCCACCTTTACCACTCCGACAGTATATTTTTACGTAATCTACAAAATTCGTTTCCGGCATACACCTTTTAATATATGATTATTTGTGCTGTGCATCTACCACTCGAACGATCCGGTCCCCAATCTCAGAAACGGTGCCGGTTCCTTCTATCGTCTTAAGCACTCCTTTATTTGCATAATAAGACGCTAAAGGGGCAGTCTGATTATGATAAACCAAAAGACGCTTTTTTATTGTTTCCAAATTGTCGTCGCTGCGTCCGGATATTTGTCCTCTCTTCAATAAACGATCTATCAATTCCTCTTGCGGCACTTTAAGGTCTAACACCACATCTACTTTGGTTTGATGATGAACAAGCAAGTCGTCCAAAGCAACGGCCTGAGCCACAGTACGGGGAAATCCGTCAAAAATAAGTCCGGCCTCTTTTTGCAGCTGAGATAATAAATGCTCTATCATCTGAATGATATATTCATCCGGAACCAACTGCCCCTTATCAATATATCTCTTTGCTACTTGTCCCAATTCGGTGTCTTGTTTAATTTCTGCCCTCAGCAAATCTCCGGTTGAAACATGTTTGAACCCGTAACGTTTAATCAAATTTTCACTTTGTGTGCCTTTTCCCGAACCGGGAGCACCAAAAATCACAATGTTGGTCATGACTTTTAGATTTAATTATCCAACGATTTAATCTTATATATATCGCGGTACATACGACCCATGTTATCATAATCCAAACCATGTCCAACGATAAATTCATTGTCTATCTCCAAGCAGACATAGTCCGTCGTAACATCACATTTCAATGCTTTGGGTTTTTGTAGCATGGCTGCTATAAAAACTTCCTTGGCACCCAATTCATAAAACCGCTCTTTTACACATTTCATGGTATATCCGGTATCGATCAAATCCTCGATCAGAATAACAGTACGACCTTCCACCGGCATGCTTACCGGCATGTGTTCTTTTAATTCCATCGTACTCGACGTTCCGCTGTAGCTGGAGTATCGTGCAAATGCCACGTCATATCCTTCATTTATGGTCATAAACAATTCACTCGCAAATACAAACGAACCATTCATTACACATACAAAAAGGGGATTTTTACCTTCAAAATCGCGTTTAATCTGTTCTCCCATCTTCTTGATGGATGATAAAATGGTTTGTTCCTCTATATAAAGCTCGAATTTATAATCCCTCAGCTTAATTTCTTTCATAATCTAATACGATATTAAAATACAAAGTTAACGTATCTTTTACTGAAAACCATAATTGTCACAGACATAAAAAACAGACTTTATTTTCTGTAACAAACAGGCATCTTTTTCTTATTTTTGTTAACATTCATTGACCTCATAAATACATAAAAACCAATTTAATACCCTCCGTTTATGGAACAAAAAAAGATGAACAAATTGCCAGACAATGCCTATCGGGTATTGGCATCCGGGGAAGATTATCACCCTGTTATGCCCGCAAGCCATAAGCCTGTAGAAGTAAGCCCTTACTCTGTTGGAATGGGAATACTTATGGCCGTCATTTTTTCAGCTGCTGCGGCTTATTTAGGGCTCAAAGTGGGTCAGGTATTCGAAGCAGCTATCCCTATTGCAATCATTGCCGTAGGGGTTGGAAGTCTGACAGGTAAAAAGAATGCTTTAGGACAAAATGTTATTATCCAATCCATCGGAGCCAGTTCCGGAGTTGTAGTCGCCGGTGCAATCTTTACCCTTCCGGCTCTTTATATTCTGGGATTGGAAGCCCGGTTTTACCAGATTTTTCTTTCCTCATTAATCGGAGGCTTCTTAGGAATTCTTTTGCTAATACCCTTCCGGAAATACTTTGTAAAGGATATGCACGGTAAATATCCTTTTCCCGAAGCCACGGCAACCACCGAAGTATTGGTATCCGGAGAAAGTTCAGGTAATCAAACAAAACTATTGGCCGTTAGCGGCCTCATAGGAGGTCTATACGATTTTATCGTGGGCACATTCGGTTGGTGGCGTGAGGAAATATCCTCCCGTTTCATCGGGTTAGGGCAAACCATTGCAGATCAATACAAAGTCGTTGTCAAATTAAATACAAGTGCAGCGGTTCTCGGTTTAGGATATATAATAGGATTGGAGTATGCAGCACTCATTTGTGCCGGTTCTTTTGTGGTATGGTTTGTACTTACTCCTCTCATTAGCTATTTTGCTCCCGGTATGACCATACCTGTCGGAGAAGGCGTTACCACACTGATAGGCAATATGTCTCCGGAAGAAATATTCAATCATTATGCACGTCCCATAGGTATCGGAGGCATAGCTATGGCCGGGATTATCGGCATCGTGCGCTCTTCCAATATCATCGGCAAGGCTCTGAAACTGGCAGTCAGTGAATTAGGAGGTAAAAAGACAGACAATATCGACGTGGAGCGTACACAGCAAGATTTAACGATGCGTACCATCATGAGCACAGTACTGGCTTCGCTAATTGCTGCTCTTTTCTTCTTCCAATTCGGCGTATTGCACAATTGGTCTTTTGCCCTGGTAAGCACACTCATTGTTTTTGTGATATCCTTTCTGTTCACAACCGTTGCAGCCAATGCCATTGCCATTGTCGGCAGCAATCCAGTTTCAGGGATGACACTGATGACACTCATCTTAACCTCCCTTATTCTTGTCAGTGTGGGCCTGTCCGGCGAAAGCGGAATGATGGCAGCCATGCTTATCGGCGGTGTTGTTTGTACTGCTTTATCCATGGCAGGAGGTTTTATTACAGACCTAAAAATAGGTTACTGGCTGGGAACGACACCGAAAAAACAAGAAAAATGGAAATTTCTTGGGACTTTGGTTTCTGCTGCTACAGTAGCAGGAGTCATGATTATTCTAAATAAAACATACGGTTTTGTAGGAGAAAATGCTCTCGTTGCACCACAAGCCAATGCCATGGCAGCAGTAATAAAGCCTTTGATGGAAGGTGGAAGTACTCCGTGGATGCTCTACTTTGTCGGAGCTGTCTTCGCGCTTATTCTCACTCTTATTAAGGTTCCTGCATTGGCTTTTGCTTTAGGTATGTTCATCCCTCTGCAACTAAACCTCCCATTACTTGTAGGAGGTTTAATCAGCCATTTCATTTCTACTCGCAGCAAAGATGCACAGTTGAATAAGGCACGAAAAGAAAGGGGAACACTCATAGCATCCGGGTTTATTGCCGGAGGAGCACTCATGGGTGTTGTCAGCGCTATCCTAAAATATCTTGAAGCAGATAAATTCGTATATGCAACTGCCTGGAATAAAAAAAGCAGTGCAGAACTGCTTACTGTCATTGTCTATATTGCTATCGTGATATATTTCATTTGGGATTCTAAAAGAGCAAAAAAAGAAAATCAATAATACATCTATGGAATTAAAAGAACGTTTCTTGAAATACGTGAGTTTCGACACTCAAAGCGACGAAAACTCATCCACTTTTCCCAGTACGGAAAAACAATGGGTTCTACTCAGATATCTAAAAGAAGAAATGACGCAAATGGGACTTGCCGATGTAACCATAGACCAATACGGTTATGTAATGGGCACATTACCGGCCAGTCCGGGTTTTGAAGAAAAACCAGCCATCGGCTTCATCTCTCATGTAGATACAAGCCCCGATATGAGCGGAAAAAATGTCAATCCAAAAATCATAGAGAATTATGATGGTAAAGATATTTGCCTGAATGAAAATCTTTGGATGAAAACAGAAGATTTTCCGGAACTGGCCAAACTTACAGGACATACGATTATACACACCGACGGCACCACTTTACTTGGAGCAGACGACAAAGCAGGCGTAGCTGAAATTATGACAGCGGTGGAATGGTTACTCAATCATCCGGAAGTTAAGCATGGACCTATTAAAATAGGCTTCACACCGGATGAAGAAATAGGTCGGGGAGTGGATTTCTTCGATGTAAAAAAGTTCGGTGCACAATTTGCCTACACGATGGATGGCGGTTTCGAAGGAGAGTTGGAATATGAAAACTTCAACGCAGCCTCAGCCAAAATTCATATTCAAGGTCGCAATATCCATCCCGGTTCTGCTAAGAATAAAATGATCAACGCTCTGCAGGCAGGCATGGATTTGCACCAATTACTACCGGTTGAACAACGTCCGGAATTTACTGCCCACTATGAAGGTTTTTTCCATTTAATCGGTTTCGGGGGAACGGTGGAGGAAGCAGATATGCACTACATCATAAGAGATCATGACCGTAAACTTTTTGAACAGAAGAAAAGCCTGATAAAAGCAGCAGTCGAACTGATCAACAAAAAATACGGACGAGAGATTATTACACTTGAGTTAAAGGATCAATACTACAATATGCGCGAGCAGGTAGAACCGCACCCCGAATTAATCGACAAAGCCATAGAAGCCATGAAAACAGCCGGTGTCAAGCCGCTTATACAACCCATCAGAGGAGGCACCGACGGATCAAGGTTAAGTTATATGGGACTTCCCTGTCCCAATTTATTTACAGGAGGTGCAAATTTTCACGGAAAATTCGAGTATGTATCCTATACCACAATGGAGCGTGCAGTACAGGTTATTATCGAATTGGCCAAACTTTGGGGCAAATAAAAACTTTCTCCCAAAAGTCATTTATAGGACTATTTCAACAAAAAAGGTTAGCTGAAAGGCTAACCTTTTTTGTTTACAAACTTTTAAGTGACCCGGGAGGGATTCAAACCCACGACCTTCAGAACCGGAATCTGACGCTCTATTCAGCTAAGCTACCGGGCCAATCGTGGTGCAAAGATAATTATTTTACTCAACTTCCCATTATCTGTTAAAGTTTCCTCATAAAACAGAAACTGCTCCTCTCCTCAAAAGGGAAAGAAGCAGTCTTCAGATATCCTAATCGATCAAATTGTCATTCAATCGATTAAGCTTCTGTTTCAAATAACTTTTGAAACTCTTCCATTGAAACCTCTTTATTCTCTACCGTAATTATATCACGAACCACCTGACCGAGTTTGTTCTCTTCCACACGGGCTGTAAAATTACGATTGGCATCTTCTTTCTCCAACATACTGTTGGCATATCTTTCCAAGATATCATCAGGTACAGAGGTCATTCCATATTGTGCAAACTGATTCTTGGCTGCAATAAGCGCAAACTGTTTAACATCTTCGGGAGTAACCTTAATGTCATGTTTTCCAACCAGCTGCTTGTGAAGAATATGATAAGTCAACTCCTTGATCATTTGAGGATATTCTTTTTCCACATCCTCATCCGTACGTTTGGGATCATTCAACTTCAACCAGCGTTTCAGTGTCTCATCTGCAAACTGGGGAGTACCGGCTTTTTCAATCAGATATTTACGCAGGTCAAGTAAAAACTTATAGTCACTCTCAGCCTTGAATTGCTCCTTAAAACCGCGCTCGATTTCTTTACGAAGTTCTTCTTCCGTATTGATAGGAGTGTTTTCTCCAAAAGCTGCTTTATAGAATGTTTCATTCAAATCTGCCGGTTTGTGGCGGGAGATACGCGAAACCTTAAACTCAAAGGTTTTACCTTCCGTTGCAGCTACAGCCGTCTTATCGATATTCAAGAAACTTGCCAACTCTCTCTCATCTCCACCAAAAGCTTTGAACGGTTCAAAGTCGATTTTGTCTCCTACATGCAGGCCGATAAATTGTTTTTTATTTTCCTCTTCTTTAATATAACGAGGCAAAAGCATGGCTTCCTTAACTTCTATACCCTCCGGGTCGGCTTCTTCTCCGGCCAGTTCGACCAAATGCCCATAAACGATATCGTTTTCTTCAGACACCTCGGTATCCACAGAGGCCCCCATGCTGTTACGCATACCTTCGATATGCTTGTCTATCATCTCATCCGTCGGTTTGATATCATAGTAAACAAGCTTATCTTTTTTTCCTAACTCGACCTCTATTTTCGGCTCGACTGCAAGGTCGAACTTAAAAGTAAAGTCTTCCTGATTATCAAAATCCGCTTCAGGCTGTCCTTCATGAGGAATCGGTTCACCCAGGATATTCAATTTATGCGCATGGATATATTCTCCTATTGCACGTCCGACTGCTTGATTTATTTGATCAATTTTTACGGGACGGCCATACATCTTTTTAATCATACCCATAGGTACATTGCCCTTACGGAAACCTTTGATATCCGCACGCTGACGGTATGAACGAAGAGATTTTTCGACGTCCTGACGGTAATCATCTGCAACGATATCGACAGTCATCACGACATCTACATCAGAGCGATTTTCAATTGATACATTCATCTGAATTTTGTCTTTATATTTATGATTATGTAACTATTTCCTCAATAAAGGCACCTGCCTTAACTTTTAGCTTGCAAAATTAGCTTAAAAAAGAGAGTTAAACAAGATTTAATTTTTGCATCCAACTACTCCATATCAAACAGTCCGAAGATTATTTCCTTTTATTCCTTTTTATATGAAAAAACAAAATAACGAACAAAAAGAATATCGCACCGGCCAATATATAACTGCGGTAGCCGATTTTCTCCTGCTTCCCTTCGGGTTTAACATCTTTTCTTTCCAGAACCACACTTTTTCCGGAAGAGATTTTATTCACCCTGTCAATTGCTTTCTTATAAGATTGCGAACTTTCCGGAGGTAATTTCCCGGTAATATATTCCTGCAAAGATTTATTTGAAGTAAAAAAATGAGACTGATCGGCTCCGAACTTCGATGCGAGCTCGGCACTCAATCGAGCCAATTCCACGATCTGTTCATCCGTTGCCTGCCACATTCCTTTACGGGCCGTTTCGAGCATAATCGAAGTCATTTCCTGAAAAGCAGCCACATTCTTTGTCTCAAAAAAATCTTTTACACCCAACTTACAACTATCCAATACATAAAGTCGGTAAACTTCATCCCAATAATTATCGTGGATGGCATCCGGCTTCATGGCCTCCCAGCCAAATGAATTTCTAAGCGTTTTTGCAAAGGTATTCGCTGTTGTTGCCCCGCCTTCCATTTTAGATTTGATATAAACAGGATTCAATATTGTCGTTCTGCTCTCCACACCGATAGCTTCTTTCAACTCCTGCAAACGTACGCGGTTTCGATTGCGATAGTCGGAAAGGTATGTTTCAGGATTTTTCCCCGTCACATCTTTTACCGAAACGTTGAGTCCTCCCATAAATTCATACATATGGTCGAGACTCAGTGCCCCCCAAGTATTATTTTGCCTGGGCTGCATAACGACATCGGTATTTTGCAAAGCTATCCGGTATAAATTCTCTTTATACTCCCCCCACAGTTCTTCAGAACCATACACCGCACTCATATTTTTAAGATAGGCATTTGCAATATCCGTTTGCGTTTCCCAGGCATCCCCCTGCTCTACAAAATCTTTGATACCGGTGCCGTACCGGCCGTCGACACCTCCGAAAATACGCATCGTCGCCATTTCTCTGGCCTCTAAAGGAGGGACCCCCTGCTCAAGCAACAATTTCTCACTTTCCAAAGCATCCTTGCGCACACCGTTTTCATAATTTTCATCCCCGGCTTCTGCAGCCATCCGTACCGCGCGGTTAAGCAAGGTTAAACGGGAAGAGGCCAAATCGCGTAATTGACCGGAAACCTGTACAACTACATTAATACGGGGTCTGCCCAATTCGGAAGAAGGAATCAGACGCAGATCCGTAACACGTCCCATTCGATCGCGAACCGGCTCCACACCCAGCATATAGAAACACTGTGCCAATGTAGCACCCTCCGACTGGATAAACTCCCCGGCCCAGAATGTATAACTGACCTTACGAGGCAGAGTACCATGCTTCGCTTTATATTGGGAAAGTGTAGCCTCAACAAGATTCTTACCCTGCTCCCATGCCAATTGCGATGGAGTTGCTTCAGCATTAATGGAATATAAGTTTCTTCCTGTGGGCAGTGCATTGGGATTACTCACCGCATCCCCTCCGGGAGAAGGTTCTATATATCCACCGTTAAGCGCATTCAATAACGAGTGCATCTCGGCTTCAGGCGATGACATCAAGAGTTCTTTGTACAGAGAAACAGAGCCAAGAGCTTTCTTTAACTCATCCTGAGCCATCTTCATTTCCCGTTCCTCAAAAGTCATCTTGGAAGTTTTTTTAGCTTTTTCCATTTCGCCTCTACTTCTTTTCCGACCTTCGGCACTCATTTTCTTTGTAGAAACCATTTGTTTCGGATTATTGCTAACAGTATCTTTTCGGAGCGTTTTTTGATAGAGCAGAGTAACTTCCTTTTTCGCCGGCTCTATATAATTATTAACAATAAAACTATTGGTATCATATTCCTTTCGAGAGATCTTTTTATTCAGTAAATCCATCTTTGCACGGGCATAAGCAACAGGATCGACAGACAAAGCCATTACAGTGGTATAAAGATCTTGCTGTTTAAACGGTTTACCCAAAGTATAGAGAGCACCGGTTATTTTCTCCTGAGCAATTTCCTCGATAAAATTGTCCAGATACTCGATCTCTGCCTGAGTGAAAGGTTTATTCACATCACCGTCCAACTGCAAATCCTTATGCATATTCAGTTTCACTGCCCTTTCTTTGATTTTTAAGGAAAGTTGGGTTTGCTTTTTATCATCCGCCGTAAAATATTCATGAATATCCCGCTCCAAATCGACATAGCTGTGCCTTAACCCGTTATCGATAAACGGGGGTGTAAGATAAGAAATCAGCCCCGCCTTCGTGCGTCGTTTGGCAATAATACCTTCACCTACATTTCCGATACAATAGTAGTAAAAATGAGGCATCGAACCCACAAGGACTTCAGGCCAGTCATCACCCGACAAAGCAGTCTGCTTACCGGGCGTAAACTCCAAACTGCCATGAGTTCCGAAATGAATAAGAGCATCAGCCAAGAAAGATTCTTGCAGCCACAGATAGGTGGCTATATAATTGTGTGGCGGAGGTACATTGGCACCGCCATGAGTTACCTGAAAATCGTCTCCCCCGATAGCCGGTCTGGGTTGGGGAAATAAAACGATATTACCGAACTTTATACGAGGAACAGCAATAAAAGATTGTCCCTGCCTGTTCGTTACCATAAAATCTCCGGGCGCTTCGCCATAAGTTCCAACCAATTCTTCATAACGGCGAGGCGAAAGTCTTTTCTTTAACCAGGTATTATATTCCGACAGAGAGATTAGCAAAGGATGCGACTTTTCCAAAAATCCGGACATAGCTCCTTCATGGTTTCCTGAAAAGACCGGTCCTTCCGTATGAATGATTTTCTCAAACTCTTTTTCCGTATCGGGCAATCCGCGCACATTGTAGCCTTCTGTTTGGAGCCTTTGCAAAAACGCATACAAGGAAGGTATTACTTCCAACCCTGTTGCAACCAAAGAGTTTTGCCCTACTCCTCTGAAATAACCTATGGCCAGTTTCTTTTGACTGTTTGGTTTTACTGTCAAATCGAGATAATTGGACAAATAATCGGTAAATGTTTCCACTCTGTCCATCTCAGGATAATACATAAAAAGGCCATCCTCATTTGGATTCTGTGTAGATATCGGCATGGGACACAGGGCTCCGTCTATTTCAGGCAAAACAACACGCGCTGTCAAAAAACCTCCCCCTGCTCCCAACTTACTTTCCATCCACTCTTCATGGCTGACAGCCAAAGGAAGGGGGCAAAACAAAGGAATATTGCGTTCCCTGAGATACTCTACAGCCTCATCTTTCTGCAAACGTCCCATGGCAAAATAGATCACCGCATCCGGGTTAAGCTCGCGCAGCATCTCCACTCTTTTAGTTGAAGCAGAAATAGGATATACATTGATATTCTTTCTGCTCAGTGTAGCTATAAGGCTGTCTATATAAGCCCTGTTTCCTTCTATCGGAGAAATACTGCCGGATATCAAAGCCACTTTTTTCCCATCCTCATGATACAGACCTTTTTTTCTCAGGTGGCGAGTTAAGTCCTCTGCACGGCTAAAATATTCATCGATACTTTCATAATAGAAAATATCCGTCGGAATCTTAACAGGAGGCTCTACAGCCAACTGTCCGAACTTCTGCCCATCGAACTGTTGACGAATATAGGCCAACAAATTTCTGTAATTCTTCTTCGAACGGTTTTGATAATACAAGTCCAGCTGTTGCTTCTGTTCGTTTGTTATGTTATGACAATTGACTCTGGAAGAAGAAAAGACGAAAGAATATACCGGTACTCCTTTCTTTATAGCTTTATCCAGATTTTTATTTTGTTTTTCACTCAATCTTAATCCCGGTCCGAAAAGCAATATGGCATCATAGTCCGTAAGCCTCCCGGCTTTATCTTCTTCGACAGGTACGACTACAATTTTCTTCGTCTCCTTGGCCATGACAAAGTTTGAGATTTGATACTCCGGGAAATTGATCAATGCAATCCGGGTAGGACTGAAAAAACGGATATACCCCCATACCATTAATGCGATGAAAGCAACAATTACAATTGTTCCTAAAACGATTTTCCTATGTTTCATAAACAGTTGGGCTATTACCCTTATCTCTTAAATGTTTGAATGATGATTTAACAACCCGGTCCTTTACAATGTTTCTGAAAATATTATCGATCCGGAAACAGTACAATAGCACCGAAAGATTTTTACAACCAATGAATAGAACAAGGTTTTATTTTCAAGAAAATTCTTTCTGTAAAGGTAGTGACTTTAAACGTTTCAAAAGGAAAGTACAAGTTTCTATAATTTCCGAACGAACCTTCACCTTCATTTCAAGAAAACTCTGATACAATTGCAACTGATGTTACAGGTATTGGAAACCATTTGCCTGAAAATGATCAAAAGAAATGCTTTTCCGAATCGAAATAAAAACCGGAGTACCCGTACTGTTAGTCCGAAGTACTCCGAAATACAATTAAATAAAAGGATTAATGCTTCTTTTTCTTCTTAAAACGGTCGTAAAAAGGTTCGTCTTCATTCCGGCGTAAACCTTTACCATTTCTGGTTTTAGCTCTTTCTCCAGACTTATCATCACGGTTTTTGTTACGCTCTCTTTTTTGCTCCGGTGTCCATTTGGGTTTTCTCTTTCTTTTCCCTTCATCGGCATTCATGTCGTCCTTTTCTGCATAATCGACTACGATACGCCTTCCGTCCACCTCAAAACGGCTCATACTCTCTACAACCTCTTTTGCCATACTTTCTTCGACGTCGAAAAAGGAGAAACGTTGCATCAAATCTATCCGCCCGATCTCAGGATGTCCGTTTACGCATTTGTTCAGCAGCTCAATCAGTTTGCCGGGATTCATACGGTCGAATTTTCCGAAATTGATAAACAGACGTGTCATACCGGTTTCGGTTTTTCTTCTCTTTCCACGACTGCCTTTCTCTTCTTTTTCAGATCTTATCCTTCCCTTTTCATCAGCTTCTTCAATCTCTTCAGCTGTCTGATAATAATCCAACAGACGACTGAACTCCAACGCCATAATTCGTTTAATCAGATCATCGCGTTCTATCCATTCGATTTTGCGTAGAATATTGGGCATAAACGAAGCTAAAGACTCCGGAACAGCTGTGGTATCCACCCGTTCGATACGATCGGCTAAATTGAACAACTGCTTCTCACAAATCTGAGTACCGTTAGGAATAAATGCACGCTCCATTTTAACCTTGACAGCTCGCTCTATATCCTTAATTTTTCCCCGTTCACGACTATGGCAAATAGCAATGCTAAGGCCGGTTTTACCGGCTCTTGCCGTTCTGCCGCTGCGATGCGTATAGCTCTCCACATCATCGGGCAGGCCGTAATGAATAACATGGGTAAGATCATTCACATCCAACCCTCTGGCTGCCACATCGGTGGCCACAAGTATTTGCAAATTGCGAATACGGAACTTTTGCATCACATAATCGCGCTGCGCCTGACTAAGGTCTCCATGCAGAGAATCTGCATTATAACCGTCCTGAATGAGACGGTCTGCAATTTCCTGCGTTTCTTTACGCGTGCGGCAGAAAACGATACCGTAAATATTGGGATAATAATCTGCTATTCTTTTTAGAGCTAAGTATTTATGTTTGGCAGATACAACGTAATAGAGATGCTTAATATTCGTATTCCCGCTATTTCGTGTACCCACGACAATTTCTTTCGGATTCTGAAGATATTTGGAAGCGATGCCGCTAACGGTTTTAGGCATGGTAGCGGAGAAAAGCAATAAATGTCTTTCCTTTGGCACGGCAGCCAAAATAGCGTTAAGATCTTCTTCAAACCCCATATTCAACATCTCATCCGCCTCATCCAAAACGACAGTTTTAACATCGCTCAGGTGCGCTTCTCCTCTTTTCATCAAGTCTAAAAGTCTTCCCGGCGTGGCAACAAGGATTTCGACTCCGCGCCTCAATACTTTTATCTGCGATTCGATGGAGGAACCTCCGTATACGGGTAAGATACGCGTGGAGGGTAAATATTTACTGTATCCGGTCAGATCATCGGCAATCTGCAAACACAACTCTCGTGTGGGGCATAAAACCAGAGCTAGCGGTTTACGCCCCTGTTTGTCTTCATTTCTATCGGAAAGTTCTTTCTCTATCTTTTGGAGAAGCGGCAGTCCGAAAGCCGCTGTTTTACCCGTACCCGTCTGAGCCAATGCAATTAAATCGACAGGTTCGCCCAAAAGGTATGGAATCACTTCCTGCTGTACGGGCATGGGATGTTCGTAGCCAAGCTCTTCAATTGCTCGACGGATAGGTGTGCTTACACCAAGTTCTTCAAATGTCATCAATAGTTATAATATGATAGTAAAGGCAAGAAAAGCAGAACAACCATGAAGCATCCTATGCTTCATCTTCGCTCAGGGTACGACTGCGGAGACCTAAATAGCCACCGTGGTGACGCAGAGAGTAATCGTGATAACCGAAACCTATTCGTTGCATTGTTTCCACTACCAATATATCACCCAACACAGTCATTACTGTGGTACTGGTAGTAGGTGTAAGCCCCAACGGACAAACCTCCGCAGGATTTCCTGTGGATAAGCACACATCTACACTGCAAGCCAACTTACAATCAGGAGCGCCTGTAATCATGATCGTCGGCAGATCCGGCACCAAACGTTTGGCCAAATCCAATAACTCCAACACCTCGCGAGTTTTACCGGAATTACTGATCATGAGCATAATATCATTTTTGCACAACAAACCCAAATCACCATGTTGTGCTTCACTCGGATGCAGAAAGTATGCAGGGGTTCCTGTAGAGCTAAAAGTAGTTGCTATATTAAGTGCTATCTGACCAGCCTTGCCCATACCGGTAGTAACCAAACGTCCGCCTCGCTCATGAACACATTTCACAATCAAGTCCACGGCTTTTTCATAATCATTATCTTGCGGAATGGCCTGCACAGCTGCTGCTTCGGCCTGTAAAATCTCTGCTACGGTATAATGATGTATCTGCTTTTGCTCCATATTGTAACAAATTATGGCACAAAAGTATTTATTAATTTTGAATCCTTCTAATAAAAGACCGTCTATAATGGAATATATCACAGAAATATTGCCTTCAGGCCTGAAAATAGCCTATTTTCCCGATCAAAGCGAAGTAACTTACCTCGGTTACGGTATCGGTGTGGGGTCGCGTCACGAAAATAACCGTGAGCATGGATTGGCTCATTTTACCGAACACATGCTTTTCAAAGGTACCGGGAAGCGATCTGCCAAACAAATTATTTTCAGAATGGAAGAGGTAGGAGCGGACTTAAACGCCTTTACGACTAAAGAAGAAACGTTCTTATATGCAGCCTTCAGTAAAAGGCACCTCAACCGGGCGATGGAGCTGATGAGTGACATCGTTCTCCACAGCGCCTATCCGGAGAAAGAACTTCAAAAAGAAAAAGAGGTGATTATCGATGAGATAAATTCGTATAAAGACACTCCTGCAGAACTGATATACGATGAATTTGAAAATTTGCTTTTCAAAGGAAGGCCGCTCGGACACAACATTCTCGGCACAGAACAATCGGTCAGACGTGTACAACCGGCTTCAGGCCGGCAATTTCTGGCCAAACATTACAGGCCTGACAATATGCTTCTTTTTGTTATGGGACAGGTGGATTTTGAACGACTGATAGAGCAGGCATCATACTATTTCCCTTCCAAGGACCCCGTACCACGAAGAGAGGCTGTTAAAAGAAAACCTTTTGTACATCCATGCGGACAAACGATAAGAAGAAGAAAAGACACTTATCAACACCATACCATGATAGGCAATCTGGCTTATGCGATGAACGATAAACGCAGATACGCACTCAGCCTGATGACAAATATTCTGGGTGGTCCGGGTATGAATTCCCAATTAAATATGTTGCTGCGCGAAGAAAACGGTTTGGTATACAACGTGGAAGCAGGATATACGGCATATAGCGATACCGGTGTTTTTCATATCTACTACGGCTGCGCCAAACAAAATGCAGCCTATACAAAAAAACTGGTTCTGGAGGCACTGGAGCAGTTCATCTGCCGTCCACTGACCGAACAGGAACTCACTGCGGCAAAACAACAATTAAAAGGTCAGTTGGCAATTTCCAACGACAACAGGGAAAATGTATTCCTCTCCATGGGAAAAAGCCTAATGCATTTCGAGCATTTTAATTCCCTGCCCGAGCTTTATCTCCGCATAGATAGTATTACTGCCGATGATATCTTTGAAGTGGCAAGAGAAGTCTTGAATCCGGCCCGGTTATTGACGTTGGAATACGCATAACAAATCACATTTCAACATTTTGATTTGCCTGTATCGAATAGAATAAAAACATATCCCTCCAAAACAAAGGGGCTGTGTCAAAACATGGAATTGGGAGAAATCTCCTTTCATATCGATAGTTAGCGCCCTTTCTAACCCAATAAAACAATCGCTATCATTGAGTTTTTAGCTCTTTGATAGCGATTGTTCTTTACAAATGACAGTTGATTTAGGGAGAATGGAGTTTTGACACACCCCCTTTGTTTATGTACGAGACAGCGTATAAAGCCAAAAGTTTCTTAAAAAGAAACCTGTAGCTGTGCCACTACCCGATGGGCATCATCAGTTGCGTCGACAACTTTGTTTTTCGTTTGAGTAAAAATATATTGCGCCTGTAAACGACACCGTTTGGAAAAGTTATATTGAACTCCTCCCACAGCACTCAGAATATTTATGTCTTTAGCCTGAAAAAGCTGTTCAAAAGCTGCGACGCCGTCTACTCTATCCGAAAAGTGTGCTACTCCCGTCACATTATAGCCTTTGTCCTTATCCGAATCGAGATGCAGGAACAGTCCCTCTGCACGAAGGTCGAACATATCGCTCGTATAAGCAGCGGCAGCTCCCCACTGCAGACGCTCCACGCGCGTGTTTACTCCGGCCACATCCATATTGATCCGTCCATACAAAGCGCTTCCGTTTAGAGAAAGTCCTTCCAATGGATGCAGAGTCAGGCTGCCACCGAATGATTTATGGGTATTATTATCTACTTGATTTATACCATTACCGTTCAACACATCCAAACGATAATCGAGTAAACCATTAAACAATGCTCCTGAAACCTCCAAACCAATATCTCGGCCCGTAGTGCTGTGACCGCTAAAGAAGGGACAAATAGGCCCATTGCCGAGCACGTAATTGGTAAGAATAGAACCTTCTACCAGTTCGTTGGTGGCCGGATTAAATTGATTTTCCCAACCTACGGGATTCTTGAACTGCCCTAACCGTACATTTAGCTGTGGAGCAAAAGAGTATTGAGCATACAGATCAAGCAAAGTGAAGCCCTTTGCAAAATCTGCCACAGCCATTGCTGTCCATTTATCCGTAATGTGAGCTTTGGCATGGACAACAGCACGCCTCAAGTAAAACGAATTAATGTTAGATGTTTCTTTAAATTCTGCACCAAAACCGGCTTGAGCATAGGCTCCTAATGTAACCCCTCTTTCTTCTGAACCCAAATAATACTGTGCCGATACAGGTGTAAGAACAGCCAAAAACATTAATAAGCTGATCAAAAGAAATTTCTTCAACTGCATAATAAAGCTTGTTTAGTGATTGGATAGATTATTGTTATGGAAATAAATATCGCACATATAACAAGATGTTCGTTTAAATTATAAGCGACAATATAGTCAATTATTCCGGCAAAAGTTCAATCTCCTTCAGCCACATAGCACTATGCGCATCGCTCACCATACGCCACTCTCCACGAGGAGAAAGACTGATACGGCTAACTTTCGGACCGTCCGGCATGGCATTTCGTTTGAACTGTTGGGCGAAAAATCTCTTGAAAAAGGTCAACATACACTTCTTTATTTCAGCACGTGTATAATTGCCTCTGAAAGCAACCTCGGCAAGGTAAAAAATCTTTTCCGGAGCAAATGCATTGTGCATGAAATGATAGATGAAAAAGTCATGCAGTTCATATGGGCCAATGATACTTTCCGTAGACTCCGAAGTTTGTTTTTGAGCATCGACAGGCTTTAATTCCGGACTTATAGGGGTATCCAGTACCGAACGCAATGTGTTGGAAGTATCGGCCCCGAAACGGTTGATACGCGCCAGATAATTCACAATCAACTGTACGGATGTTTTCGGCAAACTCGCATTGACGCTATACATGGCCATTTGATCTCCGTTAAAAGTACACCACCCCAGCGCCATCTCGGATAAATCTCCTGTTCCGATTACAGGACCTTTGTATTTATTGGCCAAGTCCATAAGTATTTTAGTACGCTCTCTGGCTTGTGAATTTTCATAAACGGCATCATGCACGGCAGAATCGTGCCCGATCTGCTTAAAATGAAGTTCACAAGCCTTCGTGATATCGATATCCAAAATCGTCACTCCCAATCTGCTCATCAACTCATACGCATTGGTATAAGTACGTTTGGAAGTACCAAATCCCGGCATGGTAACGGCAATAATTCCCTTACGATCCAGCCCAAGAAAATCGAATGTACCCACTGTAACGAGCAGTGCCAGCGTAGAGTCGAGACCTCCGCTAATACCGATAATGGCATTATTTGTTTTCATGTGTCTGAGACGCTGTGCAAGACCGCTGATCTGTATGTTAAAAATCTCACGGCATCGCTCATCCCGCAAAGGGGTATCGGGCAAAAAAGGATTTCGCTCCACAGTACGCGTAATAGCGGGCGATTGCTCTGCTGAACGCAGCGTAAAAGGTATCTCCGTGAGGTTGGTGTCGGTAAAATGGGAAACCGCAGCCTTAAAGCTGCTATTAATCAATCGCTCCGTCTGAATGCGCGATACATCTATATCATTGATTATCATACGCTCGCTATAGTCGAAACGCTCCATTTCTTCAATGATCTCTCCACATTCGGCTATAAAACCTTTTCCGGTGAATACGACGTCCGTCGAACTTTCGCCATAACCGCAGGAAGAATAAACATAACCGGAAATGCTCTGTGAAGAAAGTCCGCTGATAAGTGACCTGAGATAGCTATGTTTTCCGGCATTTTCATTACTGGCGGAAAGATTGAAAATAATCTGAGCACCATAAAGGCAAAGACGCGTACCCGGGGTATAAGGAGTCCACATATCTTCGCAAATCTCGATACCGATACCAACCGTACCGCAGCGGAAAATAATATTATGCCCGATAGGTACTTTATGTCCGGCTATGTCGGCAATGGAAAATTGCAAATCGCTGGCAGGCGAAAACCAGCGTTTCTCCTGAAACTCCCGATAATTCGGCAAATAGGTTTTAGGAATAGCACCGAGCATTTTACCATGCTGAAAAGCAACAGCCGAATTAAACAGTTTTTCCTCGACACGCAACGGCATACCCACAATAACCAAAACCTGTGTTTCAGCCGTACGCTCCACCAAACGGCTCAAGGCATCTTCAGCTTTTTCCAGCAAATAAGGTTGCAAGAACAAATCTCCGCAGGTATACCCTGTAATACTCAGTTCGGGGAAAGCAATAATTTCGACTCCGTTACGGTCGGCATCGAAGACCATTTTCTCTATGCGTTCTATATTGTAATCGCAATTGGCAACCTCAAGGAATGGTACGGCAGAGGCTACTTTGATAAATCCGTATTTCATATTCTCTCAGAAAAGAATGATATTATGTTATTCTTGTAAATTTCAATCAATTGTAGAACAAGGTTAATATTGCACAAATATACACCTTTATATAATTTACGTAAAGCCAAGCATGCCGTACAATTCAAAATTCTATAAACAGCATAAAAACATCAACCTTTCAATCCTTTTTATTTTATAATAAACAAAAATCCGTCTCGTCTTTTCTTGATAATCTTTCCCATCAATCCTCGGTTGAGCGATTCGACAAAATCATATACAATTCTTTCCCTTCCGAAATGTCAAATCGTCTACTTTCTACTTTGAAAAAATTCGAGCCAATGACCATCCGGATCTTCAAATGTAAATAACTTCCCATAAGGTTCTTCCCTTATTTCTCCGATTATCTTTATGTTCTTACTCCTTAACTCATTGTAAAGATGTTCGATATTATCGGTCTCAAACATAATCCTTGTTTTCTGTGGAATTACCCCACCCTTGCTTTGCGGCCTTTTCAATATGGCAAATGAAGTTTCACCTAAATCAAACTCCACCCAATCGCCATCTATGAGTTTTATCTCAAAACCGATATTCCGGTAAAAATCTTTCGATTTTTGCAAGTCACTCACATAAATCCAACAGGCATATATTTTTTTCGCTTTTATCATCGAGCATCAAATGTTTCATTAGATGATTTCTGACCTCTTAATAGGCAAATTATCAACAAAATATTCCGGTCGATTCTCCATATTGGAATCAACCGGTTTATAAACTTACGAATTTCTTAATCCAGGCAGGAAAACTAAAAAATTTATTCTCTATACTTCAACAACAAATAATGATAAATCTTATTTGAGATTGACTGAAAAAAATCTGCCTGATGGTTGAAAATTCTTCAGGCAAAGAAAAAAAATCCAAGTTAACTTCGTTGAAAATCCATTGCTTGAAGAATTTTCAACCATCAGGCAGAGAATTTTTGAGTATGACGTGTATTAAAAAATGGAGAGGCAATGTGTATTCTCATCACATGCCTCTCTTTCGGATCTTATTTGACTGTTTTATGTCTTCGACTCAGAACTTGAAACGTTTTAACCTCAAACTGTTGCTGACCACGGAAATAGAACTGAAAGCCATGGCAGCTCCGGATATGGCCGGATCCAAGAGTAAACCGAACGAAGGAAACAACACTCCGGCGGCAATGGGTATCGCCAATAAATTGTATATCAGAGCCCAAAACAAATTTTCCTTTATGATTTTGCGAGTTTGTCTGGATAATCTGAAAACACCCGACAACAAGCGCAGATCATGCTTAACCAGAGTGATCATAGCGGTTTCTACGGCTATATCGCTACCTTTCGCCATGGCCACGCTTACATCGGCCAGTGACAAGGCAGCCGAATCATTCACGCCGTCACCCACCATAAGCACGGTTCGTCCCTGTTTTTTCAATTCTTTCACCAATTCTGCTTTTTCATCCGGAAGCATACGTGCCCTGTATTCCGTAATTCCTAATTCAGCTGCAATCTCTTCAGCACTTTCAATACGGTCACCGGTAGCCATGATTACCGATAATCCGTGCTTTTTCAATTCTTCAACGGCCTCACGACTTTGTGGTTGTAACTTATCGGCTATTTCGTAACGTGCCAATAATGTATCGTCTTCACTGAAGTAAACCAAAGCCGACGTTGCGGAAATACTTTTTTTCCAGACACCTTTCTTTTCGCTTACAAAACGCTCCGAACCGATTCGATAGGAATGCCCCTCGTAAACAAACTCCACACCGGATCCGGGAACATTATTATAACCTTCCAAATTCGGCAGTTCTGCATTCTTAAAGTCAAGGAAGTTACATATAGAAACCGCCAACGGATGCGTATTGGCTAATTCTGCTGCATACAAAAGCAACTCATATCTTTTTACACGACTTTCTTCCACAGTCCATTCTACGGAATTGACTACCGGCTTTCCCTCCGTCAATGTACCGGTCTTATCCAGCAGTACGGTATTCACATTGGAAAGCAATTCCAATGAAACGGCATTTTTAATTAAAACATGGTTTTGAGCAGCTTTGCCTATGCTAACCACCAATGCCGTAGGTGTAGCCAGCCCCAAAGCACAGGGACAAGCAATAACCATAACGGAAATGGCACACAAAAGAGCAATGGAATTTGATCCATAACCACCGAATATCAGCCAAAAAAGATAGGTAAGAATAGAAATCGTTATCACAACAGGTACGAAAACAGAGGCTATCTTATCGGCCAATCGCTGTATCGGGGCCTTGCTCGACTGGGCATCACGCACAGCCTGTATAATACGTCCCAAAACTGTTTGTGCCCCTACCCCCTCTGCTCTCATAATCATGGATCCACGCCCGTTAATGGTACCGGTATACAAGAAATGATCAGGTTCCTTATCTACCGGCAGAGGTTCTCCGTTTATCATGCTTTCATCCACACTGCTTTGCCCGCTAATAACAACACCGTCTACCGGTATACGCTCTCCCGGCCGTATGCAAACAAACTCATTTATTCGAATACTGCCGATGGGAACAGTCTCGTCCCGACCGTCTCTGCGTACCACGGCTTCCTTAGGCATTAACCCGACAAGCTGCCTGATGGCACTGCCGGTACTGTAAGTAGCACGTTTTTCCATCAACTTTCCCGTAAGAACGAATGTTATGATCATAGCAGAAGCATCGAAGTAAAGATGCGTACCATGATAAACCGTTTCAGCAGAAAAAGTAAGTAAAAGAAGCATGATAAAACTGTAGAAAAACGAAATGCCGGTACTCAAAGAAACGAGCGTATCCATCGACATAATACCATGGCGTATCTGTTTAACCGCATTGATATGGTAGCTACGACCGAAATAAGAATAAACGGGCAAAGCTATCAACATCATCAACCACATTTTCAAAAGAGAATTACCGAAATCTGCAAACATCAGAGACATCATTAAAACAGTGGCAACCCAAGATAAAACAGTGTCCCGTTTCATAGTCTTCAGTTCAGCCTTTTCAATATCTTCCTTTTGTTGTAGCCTCTCTGCATCTTCATCCCCTATAATCAAATCGAAACCGATGGCACGAACGGTTTTCTGCAATTGCTTTCCGTCTACGATGCCGGAGTCATACTGTACATGCAAACTGTTTTCGGATAAGAGAACACTACAACCCCTGACTCCGTCGATTTTTCCGACCGCTTTCTCCACGTTTGCGGCACAAGCGGCACAGCGCATACCAACAATAGGATATATGCGTTTTATCAAATTCTCTTTCATGCCGGGATGTTCTTCTTACAATATCATTTCATACCCGGCATCAGACACGACCCTGGCTATAGATTCCGGAGAAACAGTCTGAGGATTATAATCTACGATGAGAAGTGCTTCTTTAAGAATAACACGTGCTTTTTGTACTCCGGACAACGAAGAAACCACCCGTTCAACTGCTCCACTGCAACCTTCACACATCATACCTTTTACAGTAAACTCTTTTTGTTCCATGACTTTTGTTTTTATGTTTTATATAATGAAACATCCTGAATTTTGGAATGTTTACTTTACACATATTAATGCAACCATTCTATATGTAAATCACTGTAACCCGATGGCATCAATAGAATTAAGCTATTGATTTTATTTTCATAATTCAAAATAGCTATCGAGCCATAGATAACGATTGTTGCCTGTCGATATATGTAAAAGTATCTTTGTTACAGAAATAATTACTAACAATAAATTTTGAAAATTATGAACAACGTATTAAAAATCACAAAAGTAAACCCTTCAAAGGAACTGATCGGCAAACTGGAAGCACTGCTTGCAAACATGCAAATTTTCTACACAAACCTCAGAGCTCTCCACTGGCACATTGAAGGTAAACAGTTTTTCGAATTACATAAACAATACGAAAACCTTTATGATGAAATGGCCGAACAAATAGATGAAGTAGCAGAAAGATTACTGCAATTGGGCGCTAAACCTGAAAACAAATTCAGCGAATATCTGAAAATCAGCTCTATAAAAGAAATCGGTAAAGTATCCGATGCGAAAGAAGGTATTGCCATCGTAGAAGAAGGATATGGCGTTCTCATAAGCTTAGAACGTGAAATCATCGATGCTGCAGAGCCGGTGAAAGATGAAGTAACGACAGATTTAATGGTAGGCTTCTTGGGTGGACAGGAAAAATTAATCTGGATGCTTAATGCATACAAAGGTTAAAAACTTTCCATAATAAATTATTGGTGTCCGGTAAAATTTAGGAGGTTAGAGATTTGGAACTAAAACCCTTCATATTTCGCAAAAACAACCTTCTAAAAGGGCATTACGAAGAAAAAGGAGTTTGACAATGTTAGAAATGACAGTATGGAAAAATACAAGCCCTCTAATTCAAATTCTCTTGTAATCTGCTATAGAACAGTAGTTTTTGAAGGTTCTTCGATTTTTTACCGGACAGCAATAATAATAAATATATAAGGATGTAAAGAAGAAGAAGTGATACTTCCAAAATAATTCAAACAACCCCAACGGGCAATTATCAGACCCCGGATATACGAATGTTTCGTATGTTCGGGGTTCTTTTTATCGACATTACTCCCCAATAGCAACATGTAAGCATCATAAAAATAACTCTTAGCAATATCTGCATATAATATTAACTTTGTAAGAAGACACTAAAAAATCTTACTTTATTATGAAAATAATCGGAAAAGCTTTTCTAATTTTTGCTACTCTATTCAACTGCCCTTTCTTAAATGCCCAAAACTCAGAGGTCAAAACACCTCCCATGGGGTACATGACTTGGAATTATTATGGGCTGAACATTCACGAAAACGATATAAAAATGATTGCGGATATCATGGTGGAATCCGGGTTAAAAGATTTGGGCTACAATTATATTTTTATAGATGATGGCTGGCAAGGGGGACGAGATAATAAAAACAATATAATCCCCGATCCTCAGAAATTTCCTTCCGGAATGAAAAGTCTTGTAGATTATGTACATGGGAAAGGACTAAAAATCGGCATCTACTCCGATGCAGCACCACTTACCTGCGGTGGCTATACAGGAAGTTTACACTTTGAGGAGCAAGATGCGAAAACGTTTGCCGAATGGGGGTTTGATTATCTGAAATATGACTATTGCGGTGCACCGGATAATCGGGAAACGGCCATAGAACGATACACAAAAATGAGCAATGCTTTGAAAAAAACGGGACGTAACATAACGCTCGGTATCTGCGAATGGGGGGATCGCTCTCCTTGGCTGTGGGCAGAAAAAGCAGGCGGCACATTGTGGAGAACGACTGCTGATATACGAGATAAATGGGAGAGTATCGAAAAAGCCGAAAATGCAAAAGATCTGCATCGTACAGGTGCGGGGATACTGGATATCCTTAATATCAATGCAGATCTGGATGAATACGCAAAAATCGGTGCATGGAACGACCCCGATATGTTAGTGGTGGGATTGCATGGTAAACCCGGAGCTCCCTCAACCGATCTCGGAGGTGTAGGATGCACCGACGTCGAATACCAATCACAAATGAGTCTGTGGTGCCTTATGGCTGCTCCGCTAATGATAACGTGCGACCTGCAAAACATGTCAAAAGAGACCGTAAACATTCTTATGAACAGGGATATTATTGCTATTAATCAGGATGTGGCAGGAAAACAGGCAAAACGAATCATAAAGACCTCTGATTGGCAGGTTTTCTTAAAAGAATTATCCTATGGAGACTATGCTTTGGGCGTCTTGAATACAGGAGAAAAAGAAAATACGATAGATATCAATTTGAAAGAGATCGGTATTTCAGGTAAAATAAAAGCTAAAGATCTTTGGAGCAAAAAAACATTTGGAATCAGAAAAAAAATATCCGTAAAAGCCGCAGCGCATGAAACAAAAGTATACCGGCTTTCCCAACAAAAAAGATAAGAATACTCATATAGTTTATAAATAAAGAGTATCTCATGATGGGATACTCTTTTATTTTATAAAGCTTTGCAAAAAATCCGGCAAATCTCTAATTCAAGAGATCTGCCGGATAAAAATGGGGAAGTCTATACTTCACGTACCAACTACCCTACGGGTCGATTCGTAAATATAAACAATTGGAGTCGAAAAAAGTTCAATGAGACTGAGAAATAATTTTATCAAGATCTTTCTTTTCAAATTTTCCACGAAGAATAATTGCTACAAAATCCTCTTTTTCATCAATCAACATATAAAGATCTTCAAACAAGTTTCCCTGTTTCTTTGAAATCAGCTTCAATAAGCTGTTATCCTCTTTTACAAACATCAAGGTTTCAAACTTCTTTGATGTAGTAACCAACATAGGAGAAAACGTTTTTTTCAGTTCGGCTGTAGCCTGTTCATTTTCTGAAGTAAAAATATAAATACCTGTAAGTTTTTCGGCTATTCCGGAAAAATCCACGTTCTCCTTTATCATTCGTCCTTTAGGCATCATTTTGATCATACTTTCCGAAAGAAAAATAGAGGTTACACCCTTCATCTTTAACATCTTGTCATAATCTATATTTTGACCTTCTATTATTCCCGAAAACGACAGGAATACAGCAGTCAAAATCAAAATCAATTTTTTATTCATTAGTTTCATTACAATTCCTTTTATTAATGATTTTATAAACTTATGGAGGTCTTAATCTTTTCTACAGTTTTATCTATTTCTTCGAGTGACTCCCGGCTCCGTTTCATCTTAATATCAATGATGTTAAAAACATCATCGGTCAACTTATCCGCTTCTGCCTGAGAAATCTCTCGTCCGTCTATCATTGAAACGTCGTGCATGAAAATATTTTCATCAGACAAACCGAATTTGGAGAAACCTATCGCAATCAGGATAAAAAGAGATGCGGCCGCCATATATCGGAAGTTTTTCCTATTAAAAAAACCGATATAGTTTCTTTGAGAGGAAATCTTTCCCAATCCGGCTTCTTTTCTTTTCAAACGAGTGATAAATTCAACATGTTCTTCCATATTGCCGACTATCGAAGTTTCATCAAAATTTCCTTCCATCAGAGAAACAATTAACTTCTTATCTGCTTCATATACCCCGTCATCGCTTTCGTTCAACAGTAAAAGATATAATTTCATCTCCTGCTCACGAGAAGTGCTCCCCTCATAGAACATATCCAGCAACTCATCGATTTCTTTTTTATTAGTTTTCATTTTGCTGTTATTAAATTGATTTCGGGCTAATCCATACATATCTTGCGAGCTTCTCTCCTGAGTCTGCTAAGCATCACTCGGACGTTTACAGCAGAAAGGCCCAAAGAAAGAGCTATTTCATCATTAGAACAATGTCTGAAGTGAGCCATCACAAAAAGAGAGTATTTAGGTTCTTTAAGTTTTTTTATCCACTTCATCAGTTTCTCATTTGTTTCTTTTAACACCAGTTTTTCTTCCACATTCTTTTCTCCTGCAGGAATAATCTGCAATATTTCATCACTGACCGGTTGTTTTTTACCATAGCTATGGCTTTTCCTCAATTCGTCGAGACAATGATTACGTGCTGTGCGTAAAATATATGCCTTAGGGTTTTGCAATTCGTCTAAAGAGTCTCTCTGTTGCCACAACTTCAGATAGATATCCTGAACACTGTCTTTTGCCATATCTTCATCTTCAAAAATTTGCTTACACAATATCTCTACCAGGTATCTGTGCGGCATGAAAGAATCGAGGAATTGCTTTTCGCTTAACATTACAAACTATATTTCTTCAAATAACGCTGCACGCGTATACAATTTTAATTACCCAATTTAATGAAATCTTTTCCTGAATTTTGGCCTGTATTTTCAGAGATAAGTTTTTTAATATTCTCCATAAGCATAACACCCGAAATCTTAAGTGCAACATAATTATCTTCCGTATCTACCAAAAAGTAGAGATTATTGATGTGCCCGGTATCTTTTTTGTCATAAAAAATACGTACATAACTGTCTTCTTCTTTAATGTTCATCATTAATTCGGCATCCGGAAATTCGATTGTTTCATTAATTCCCTGCAAACGCTCCTGTATTTCCTGCTTCATTCCTTTTTTCTCGATACTGTATACCCCGATATTTCTCATGCCGTATTCATACAGTTCTGAAAATTGAGAATCCAAAGAATCGACTGCAAGTTGAACTACATGAAATTCCTGCAAATCATCGAAAACCCCGTTGAGGGTCTTAGCCTGTGCAAAAACATTAGATACGTTCAAAAACAAAAATGCAATGCTTACCAATCCAAAAGTTCTAAATACATGTTTCATAATATTTACCATTTTAATATTAATAATTAGTAGTTGTTTCTACAATTAAAGACGTAAAACATTTATTGTTGTTACAACATATTCATAAAAAGATTTTAAGGAAAGAGTTATCTTTCGCTGATATTAGAAATAATAACTAAACTCGCCTGTTGTACAGATGAATGATTTTTGGATAAATCAACACAGTTCTAATTTTTTTATCGGACTGATGATCTTCACATGGTTACTGACAGCCATCATCATACGTCAAATACCGGCTGTAATACAACTGACAGCAGAAGTGATAAGACATAAAAGGGTCAATGAATTTTCGACTCATCTGAAAAGATTTACCAGACCTTTCATACTAAACACGCTTATACACATTATCGAAACGATCTGTATAAGTATGGCTTTTTATCATTTATACCTCCACCGGCAAGTTATTTCATTAGCAAATTTTTACAATTCGATCAAACTGTTTTTTTTCTTGTTTATTGTGATATTCCTGTTTATGAGTACACGAAGAGGAATCTATAAACTTATAACAACTCTGTTTCTGAAAGAAGAAACTAGAAGCAGATTTCACAAGATATATCATATTATAGAACTGATCTTCGCCCTTCTATTAACAATTCCTGCCACTTTACTGTGGATTTCGAATATTTCTATTTTTATACTCTACGTTATGCTGGCTCTTTTTATAATATGGCGAATTGTTGTTTGTCTTGTTTCAATAGGATATGCAAGATATACCGAGATTGGAATAATTCATCTTTTGTTGTACCTTTGCATCCACGAATTGTTACCATTTGTTTACATTTACTATGGTATAAATTATATGATAAATAATGATATTTATCTGACTTTATTTGTATGAGCAAGATAGAGAAAATATTAATCTCACAGCCCAAGCCTGCATTTGGAAAATCCCCATATTACGATATTGCAGCGCAGCACAACGTAAATATTGATTTCAGACCGTTTATACAGGTGGAAACATTCTCGGCCAGAGAATTTCGTAATCAGAAGATCAATATTTCGGACCACACGGCGGTTATATTCACAGGCCGCAAAGCTATCGACCATTTTTTTAAGTTAACGGAAGAATTGCGGTTGGTAATGCCGGAAACGATGAAGTATTTCTGCATAAGTGAAGCTGTGGCTGTATATCTGCAGAAATACATTGTATATCGCAAAAGGAAAGTTTTCTTCGGACAAACCGGGAAAACGGAAGATATGGTTGCAGTTATCAACAAGCATAACAAGGAACATTACTTCCTACCTTTGGCCGAAGAGCATAAAAATGACCTTATCGATATGTTGGAAGAAAAGAATATCAACTTTACTTCCGGAATTATGTACCGAACAGTCAGTGATGATCTAAGCGATGTCGATATTCAAGCACAAGATATGATCATTCTTTTCAGCCCGGCAGGTGTACAATCATTAAATAAAAACTTCCCGGACTTTAAGCAAGGAGAGATTAAACTGGGAGCTTTCGGACCTTCTACTGCAAAAGCTGTGGAAGAAGCCGGTTTTCGTTTGGACCTGTCAGCTCCAACGGCCGAAGCACAGTCGATGACAACAGCATTGGATTTATTCCTGACCAAGAAAAAGAAAAAGTGATCAACGGCATTGAGCCTGATAAATCTCCCAACACGCTAACAAAAGCCGAAAGGCTCTATCTGCGTGATGAAATAAAAGATCTTTTCTCCAATGGAAAATCTTTTATCACATATCCGCTACGTGTGGTTTATTTACTTTCGGACACCCCGACTCAGGGTGTCCGATGCAGTATAATGGTAGCAGTACCTAAAAAACGTTTTAAGCGAGCTGTAAAACGCAATCGAATAAAAAGACTCATCCGTGAATCTTATCGAAAAAACAAACATTCATGGATAGCTTATTTGGAAAATAATAACAAATTTGCCAAAATTGCTTTTACAATGGTGGGAGAAAATCTTCCTGATTATAAAACCATCGAAAATGCCGTCAAGAAAACTCTGTACAAGATAGAAGCTCAAGAGTTGGAATGAGAAAGAACTTAAGTATATGGCGACCGATAAGAAAAGGATTGATATGGATATTATTGATCCCTATATACTTCTATAAAACAGTTATTTCTCCTCTTACCCCTCCCTCTTGTCGATTTACCCCAACCTGCTCGACTTATGCAGTGGAAGCGCTGAAAAAGCATGGGCCGTTCAAAGGACTTTGGTTAACGATAAAAAGAATACTGCGTTGCCACCCCTGGGGAGGTAGCGGATACGACCCCGTTCCGTAAATGTACTGGGATATTCATTCTCACAAAGCTTTTGGCGAAACAGAAGCTGTTCTGCGTATACATTCTCTAACGCCATCCGAATTCAGAGAATCGGAAACATCTGAATTCATAAGCATCGGATTGCATCCCTGGCATTTGGAAAAGTTCGATGAACAATTAGATCAATTAAAGCAAATCCTTAACTCGACTACATCGATACTTGCAATCGGAGAGTGCGGATTAGACCGTATTAAATCAAAATATTCTTTAGAGACGCAGACCAACGTTTTTCTGGAGCAGATCGAACTCAGCGAAGCTTTTAATCTTCCCTTAATTTTACATTCTGTCAAAACAAACAGCGATCTCCTTCATATCATGAAAGAGAAAAAGCCTCATTCTCCCTGGATTATACATGGCTACCGGGGGAACGCCATAGAATGTGCCAAGCTTTTAAGAACCGGCTTCTATTTAAGTTTCGGAGAACATTTCAACCCTGAAAGTCTTACGCTTGCATATAAAAACAGTAGATTACTTACGGAAACAGACACCGGTGAGGTATCTATCGAAACAACTTACAAAAATATTTCCCGGTCATTAAAAATTGATTTACAAGAACTCGAACAATCGGTAGACAAAACAGCAAGAAATATTTTCGGAGCAAGATTATCGCTAACTTTGTCCTGCTAATATTAAAATATCAAATCAAGAGAGTAACAATGATTGATTTTGTAGAGGAACTTCGTTGGAGAGGCATGATTCATAACATCATGCCCGGCACTGAGGAATTACTGAAGAAAGAAATGACATCTGCCTACGTGGGCATCGATCCGACCGCAGACTCATTACACATAGGCCACTTAGTCGGAGTCATGATGCTGCGTCATCTGCAGCAGGCAGGACACAGACCCATTGCCCTGATAGGAGGAGCCACCGGAATGATCGGCGATCCTTCTATGAAATCGGCAGAAAGAAATTTGCTCAGCGAAGAAACACTCCGCCATAATCAGGAATGTATAAAAAAGCAATTGAGTAAATTCCTCGACTTCGACAGCAAAGCAGAAAATGCCGCTGTTCTTGTAAACAACTATGACTGGATGAAAGACTACGGTTTCTTGAATTTCATCCGTGACATAGGAAAGCACATCACAGTCAATTATATGATGGCTAAAGACTCAGTAAAAAAGCGCCTCAGTGCGGATTCGCGCGCAGGGATGTCTTTTACCGAGTTCAGTTATCAATTACTTCAGGGTTACGACTTTCTATACCTCAACAGACATTTCAACTGTAAATTGCAAATGGGCGGATCCGATCAATGGGGTAACATAACCACAGGCTCAGAACTTATTCGCAGAATCGATGGCAAGGAAGCTTTTGCTCTTACCTGCCCTCTCATAACAAAAGCCGACGGAGGTAAATTCGGTAAAACGGAAAGTGGTAATATCTGGTTGGATCCCGAACGTACAAGCCCTTATGCTTTCTACCAATTCTGGATTAACGTTTCGGATGAAGATGCAGCAAAATATATCAAAATTTTCACCTCATTAAGTAAAGAAGAAATCGAAAAGTTAGAAGCCGAGCAGGCGGAAAATCCGCATTTGCGTCCATTACAAAAAAGGCTGGCACAAGAGATTACAATATTGGTACATGGCGAAACCGAGTATAATGCAGCAGTAGAAGCCTCGCAAATTCTTTTCGGGCAGGGAACCGCCGACACTCTACGCAAAATGAAGCCCAGTACAATATTGGATGTCTTCAACGGCGTACCTCAATTTAATATTCCAAAAGAAGCTCTATCCGACAATATTAAAGTTATTGATTTCTTAACCGAAACGGCTCCGGTATTTAAGTCGAAAGGAGAATTACGAAAGCTGATACAATCGGGAGGCATCAGCATTAACAAAGAGAAAGTGGATAGTCAGGATTTTCCGATTAATAAAGAAAATATCATTGCCGATAAGTATATTGTGGTACAAAGAGGTAAAAAGAATTATTTCTTAATCGTAGCCGAATAAACTCACAAATAAAAGAGTAGTTTTTTCGACTTTGAAAATCGAAGACAGACTTTGTCTGAATACAATGAACCCCGGAAGTTGAATTAAAAACATCCGGGGTTCATTGTATAATTAAAAAGCTACAAACAGGCTTAGATCTTATCGTTTGAACCTAAAACATTAACAATTTTATGTTTGTAAAGCTCTTTCAATGCATCACGAGCCGGGCCCAAATATTTTCTGGGGTCGAACTCTGCAGGCTTGTTTGCAAAGACCTCACGCACAGCTGCCGTCATAGCCAAACGACCATCCGAATCGATGTTTATTTTGCAAACGGCACTTTTAGCGGCACGCCTCAGCTGGTCCTCGGGAATACCGATTGCATCTTTCAATGCACCGCCATATTTATTGATAATGGCAACTTTATCTTGAGGTACAGAAGAAGAACCGTGGAGAACGATGGGGAATCCCGGTATACGTTTTTCGATTTCTTCCAATATATCGAAGCGAAGAGGAGGAGGTATTAAAATTCCGTTTGCATCACGTTTACACTGCTCCGGAGTAAACTTGTTCGCTCCGTGACTGGTGCCGATTGAAATAGCCAATGAATCCACACCTGTCTTCTTTACAAAATCTTCCACCTGGTCCGGCTCCGTATAAGTGTGGTGCTCTGCGCTCACCTCATCTTCCACACCGGCCAATACGCCCAACTCTCCTTCTACGGTTACATCATACTGATGCGCATAATCGACAACCTTTCTGGTCAAAGCCACATTTTCATCATAAGGAAGATGACTGCCGTCAATCATAACAGAAGAGAAGCCCATTTCAATACAGCTCTTACAAAGCTCAAAGCTGTCGCCGTGGTCTAAGTGCAACACGATCTGAGGATTCTTACAGCCTAATTCCTTGGCATACTCAACGGCTCCCTGTGCCATATAACGCAACAGCGTTTGGTTGGCATACTTGCGGGCCCCGCTGGATACTTGTAAGATAACAGGGGAGTTTGTTTCCACTGTAGCCTGTATGATTGCCTGCATTTGCTCCATGTTGTTAAAATTAAATGCAGGTATCGCATAACCACCTTTAACGGCTTTGGTAAACAAATCTCTTGAGTTTACTAAGCCTAAATCTTTGTAACTAACCATTTGATATTCTTTTTGTGTATTAATAAATTGAATTAGGTAGTACACAAAGATAGCATAATATACCTAATAACCCTATTGTAATATGATGAACTTAGGGGGATTTAATTAAACAAAACGATGTATATAACTCGTATTATTAAAGAAACAATATTAAGTATGGTTAATGTTGCATAGCCCGTGCCATACTCCGTTTATCTTCACGTTCTTTTATGCTTGCACGCTTGTCATAAATCTTCTTGCCGCGTGCCACGGCAATAACCAGTTTTGCAAGCCCGTTGTCATTAATAAACAATTTTAGAGGAACGATAGTAGTTCCTTTTGTTTTTATTGCTTCTTTTATTTTATGCAACTCACGTTTATTTAGGAGCAGCTTCCTTTCTCTGCGAGCCGAATGATTGTTGTATGAACCGTAGAAATACTCTGCGATGTACATATTTTTTACCCAAAGCTCACCATTGTTAAAGTAACAGAACGTATCCACCAGACTTGCTTTTCCCTGTCTTAGCGATTTAATTTCCGTTCCCACCAATACAAGCCCTGCCGTGTAGGTATCCAACAGTTCGTAATCGAAAGAGGCTTTTTTGTTCTTTATTGATATAGGGCGTTGTTTTACTTCTTTCATAATTGTCAAAACCACTTTTATCGTGGCGCTTTTTTGTATAAATATGCCGCAATGAATATGTAGGTGATATTCGGCAACCATGCAGCCAGCCACGGAGGCATCTGCCCGTTTACGGCAAAAGTCGATGTAACCGTTGTAAACAATATATACCCGAAACTCAGTCCTAACCCGATAGCAATGTTGAATCCCATCCCGTTTTTCATTTTTCTGGAGGAAAGGGTCGCACCGATGATTGTAAGAATAAAGGCCGAGAACATCGAGGCATATCTTTTATGCATCTCAATACTGTACACTTTGGCATTACTCATTCCGCGTTTGGATTGCACTTTAGCCTGTTTGTCCAGTTGCGGCGTTGTCATTGTCTCCACATCATGCTTTCCCACAAGAAATTCGGACGGCTGCAAATGTATAATGGTATCGAGACTGCCCCCTACGCTATCCCGTTCGTACAGGCCATCGAAGTTCCTGATACGATAGTTAAAAAGCGTCCAATGGTAAAGACTGTCCGGATTGTAAACAGCACGCTCCGCAATCAGGCGGGATTCCAGATCTCTTTTGTTAAATCTTTCCAAAGAGACTTGATAGCCTGTATTCGTACTTGCGCTGTAGGAACCGATAAAAAGAAAAACACCCTTTTCCAATTCCATCTGCACACTCTCTGCATACTTTACTTTTTTATCCTTGATATAGTTATTTTCGAACTCTAATCTTTTAGCATTACCGGGAGGAATGATGTAGTTATTCAAAACAAACGTAACCGAAGCGATGATAGCCGCCGAAATCAAATAAGGCCTCATCAGTCTTTTGAAACTCACCCCGCTCGACAGCATTGCTATGATCTCGGAATTCTCGGCCAACTTGCTGGTAAAAAAAATAACCGCGATAAAAACAAATAACGGACTGAATAAATTAGCATAGAAAGGAATAAAGTTGAGGTAGTACTGAAACAGGATATCGGAAAGCGGCACTTCCGGCTTCAGAAAATCATCAATCTTTTCATTGATATCAAATACCACAGAAATGGATATAATCAGCAGAATAGCAAAGAAAAATGTGCCTAAGAACTGCTTGATGATATATCGGTCTAATCGGCTTAATCCTTTCATGTTCAAAATGTTCAGTGTTAAAAAGCCCTATACTACAGACGTTTATCAAGGCGGTAAATCATCTCATCTTTCCACGGTCCGAAAGTACCGGCGGCAATATGCTCACGTGCTTCCTGCATCAAACTCAGATAGAAACCCAGATTATGGATGCTGGCTATTTGCAGTCCCAGAATCTCCTGTGTTTTAATCAAGTGGTGCAAGTAACCCAATGTATATTCACGGTCTACCCACGTTGCCCCTTCGGGATCTATCGGGGTCAACTCTTTGGCCCATTTGGCGTTTTTAATATTGATGGTTCCATTTCGTGTGAAAAGCTGACCGTTTCTTCCGTTGCGGGTAGGCATGATACAGTCGAACATATCCACGCCTCTGGCTATGCCCTCCAGCAAATTGACAGGCGTACCCACTCCCATCAAATAGCGAGGTTTATCCTTCGGCAGTATCTCGTTCGTGAGCTCTACCATTTCATACATTTTTTCCGTCGGCTCCCCCACAGCCAATCCTCCGATAGCATTGCCATCGGCACCTATCGATGCCACATTTTCCGCTGCACGCTTTCTCAAGTCAGGATAAACACATCCCTGCACAATAGGGAACAAACTCTGGCCATATCCATAGAGCGGTTCTGTTTCTTTAATACGTTTAACACATCTGTCCAACCAGCTTTCCGTGAGTTTTAAGGATTTGGCCGCATAACTGTAGTCGGCATCGCCGGGGCAACATTCGTCAAAAGCCATGATGATGTCAGCCCCGATAACACGCTCGATATCCATTACTCTTTCCGGTGTAAACAGATGTTTGGATCCATCGATATGTGAGCGAAAAGTTACGCCTTCTTCCGTTATTTTCCGCCGGTCGGTCAGGCTGAAAACCTGATACCCTCCGCTATCGGTCAAGATAGGTTTGGTCCATCCGCCGAATTTATGCAATCCGCCGGCCTTTTTCAATATATCCAAGCCCGGACGCAGATATAAATGATAGGTATTTCCTAAAATAATTTGAGCCTTTATATCATCCCGAAGTTCTCTCATGTGTACGGCCTTAACGCTTCCTACGGTGCCCACAGGCATAAAAATAGGTGTCTCTATTTGTCCATGATCCGTTGTTATAAGGCCTGTACGGGCATTAGTCGATCGGCATTCGGTTTTTATTTTGAAATCCATAAATACAATAATAATATCATACAAAGTTAATGCATTTTTAAGTTGAGATTATCCTTATCGATGCGTATTGCATGAAAGAAACATTCCGGCATCGAACGTATCACTGTGATAAACTTAAGACAAAAACCTTGAGAGAGGGTAAGATTGTGGTTCAGTAGGTACAATGTAAGAACTCTCAACCGAACATCGACGAAATATGAGTATTATAATATTGAAAATGCCACACTAATAAGAAACTCCGAAGGACGTAACATATATTCAGTCATCTCTATATCCGAATCAATATTTCGGTAAACAACAAAATTATTTGCTCCAAAAACATTACTCCAACTTGCCGATAACTCCATGTTTTTATTAATCTTATACAAACAGTTCAGGCTACCGAGGACGACATTATACCGTTCTCCCGCAGAGCTATTCTGAATATATCTTGTATCGAAACCAAGATTGAATTTATATACCGGTGTCAACGTTAACATCAGTTTATGAGACTGAGAGTAATGGGTGTCAACAGATTTCGCCCCCACTTTGTAGTCAAAGACAGAGAAAGTAGCAACATATTCACCGGAAAGCCATTTAGCCCATCTGAAAAATGCGGAACCATTTATCCAATAATTGTTGCCTTTATAGTTGGCAGGTCTATCCCAAAGGAGTGTTGTGCCACTATTTCCGATCCAACCGACACTTCCTTTGAGAGTTGTCTTAATGGAACGGAAATGATGCTCGATACTGCTACCTAATTTGCAGGAGAGCGGGCTATTCTTATGTGATCGATTTTCATACCTGAAAGCCCCTTTCTCATATCTCATACTGACCAGAGAATTGCTCCAACCTCTATTCAGCCCCAACCATGCAGTCCAAAATGTGGTGGATAAAGGATCTCTATAATTAAAAGAAGTACTAAAATCCGCAAAAATAAGACGTGAGGAAGGGTGACTGCTATAGGAAAGCATGTTGTAGGATTTTAAGAGATAACCTTTTATCTCATCCATAAAATCTCCGACCTGATCGGTCACGCTCATACGCCCTCTCCAGCTCCAACGGGATGAAAGATCGTAGCTGCTTTCGAGTGAAGGATGAAAACGAAAATAATTCATCGTTTTCAACTCGGACCATTTCCGTTGATACGTAACAGGCAGGTTTAATTTTAGTTGCCATCCATTTACTGCTTTATGGAAAAAAGAAGTTCCTCCGCGCAGGAAAAGAGTCTTGCAAAAAATATCATTTTCTCCATTCTCAATCTTCACAATATTATTCAGGTCGTTCTTTTCATTAAAACTAAGATCAGAGTAAAATCGATCTACTTTTATTCCACCCGATAGATAGTAATCCCCAACCATTCTTTTGGGATAGTCACGACTCTTTGAAAGATTTACCACCGAAGAAAATTGCTGATAATTCACTCTCTGACTTACGATAAAATCCACAGACCGATTCGCTGTATTCAGCAGCTCATCGAAACCTATAGCCGGAAGTACCTGTAAATTATTCTTTGTTCGATAATAACGAGTATCCCAATTCAATCTGTATCTGCCACTCTCGCTCTTTCTGATCAGATATAGTTTATTGGTAACATTTAAGAAAGGAGTAGACAAAGTTTGATAAACTTGGTTTTCCTTCCAGTCAATTACACCCTCACCATTGTTCTTTGCAATTTTGAAAACAGTTCTATTCAAAAGGTATCGCTTATGACTGTTCTGTTCGTACTTCAACTCGAATTCTGCCCGATGCTCTTTTATACTGTCATTGGCAGATTCAATTAAATTGGTTACCGGACCGTTTGGAGTATAGATTGTACGTGTAGTCTTATCGTGATATGTTCTTTTATCTCTTTTGTAATTCAGATTATAGGAAAAAGTAGACACGGTATCGATCGCCAGCAATGTATTGACAGAAACATAATGGGCATTATTAAAGCGTGTTAACTGATCGGCAATGGGAGCAGGCGTATATGGAATCGATAAGAACTGTCTGTCGTTTTCTCTAAGATTTTCATAATAAGAAAGTAAATCTTTTTCAATATTTCGACCCGTATTGTCTTGTTTATATATCAACATATTTTGTTGCTTCCTCGTAAATCGCATGCCGGCCAACTGATTGCTGAATAGCCCCACCGGTATTCCTGCTCCCAAACGAACAGAAGCAAATAACGCTCCTAAAGCTGATTTCTTAAGTTTGATATTAATTGCCGCAGCATCAGGCATATCAACCCCCTGAAGCACCTGCAGCGGTTGGTGTTTTTCAAGAATCTGCACAGATGCTACCTTGTCTACATCAAGATTATTTGTGGCCAATCCATACCTGCCATTTAACATATCAAGACCCTCGATATAGAATTTACTAATCGGTTCTCCTTGATACGAAATTTTACCGGATTCGGAAATCTGTATTCCCGGCAGTTTCTTCATTAAATCGGCCAAAGTCCTATCATTAGGATTCAGAAAAGGGGCACTCATGTAGGTAATGGTATCCCCGCTTTGTCTGATCAAGGGTGCCTTAACGATAACCTCCCTCAAGATTTGAGCCTTTTCCACCACTTGTATCTTCAATGGTTTATGCTCACTCAGAGATATTTTCTTTTCAAATGTTTCTATCCCCAATGAGCGCACACGAATGATAGCATAATCTAACTGAAGACCGGTTTTACAGGAAAAGAACCCTTTGCCATCAGTCGTACAGAGACAAAGCATTTTACCTTCTTTGGGTTCAAGAAGAGAAACAACAGCTCCGGCCACCGGCTCTTGAGTTTCTTGGTAATAAATATTCCCACTTACCGTACTTTGGCCGTAAAGTGCAACAGAAAAGAATAGAGAAAAACAGATAAAAATAAATGCAGGCTTAGAGATCGATTCATAATGTATATATGAATTTGTGTTGGTATTACTTTTTCTCTAATGGTACTACTACAACATTGTTATCATTATAATATTTATAAAGTACTCCATCTTTTCCCACAGCATAAGATTGCCGATCTCTTCTATGCTTCTCTTGAAACTCTATGAATTCTTTATGTGTTACTTTTCTATAATTTTCGGGCAGCTTAAGTTTTTCACAAGGAATGGTATGCTGTTGTATTCCTATCGCTTCAAACGAAAAAGATTTGTCTGCGTTTTCCATTTGAAGAATAAGTCCGGGTAACCCCGAAAAAACAGACGGTCCATCACTAACGGCAATCTCTTCACTATACCATGCGGTCCATGCTCTTCCTCCCCAGAATGCAGTTGCCTTGTGGCACGGATATCCTAAAACAGTCATGGTATCGGCCACTATATTCCAGGGAACAGGAGTCATCTCTCGAGTTGTGCCTATAACCATACCGGGAAGTTCATCATAATAAGTTATCTCATTCGAGCCTGTGGTTTTATACAACATCTCCGTTGTAAAACCGGCATCCCATGATTTAATGTTATTAAGAGCGTTGTCGTCATTGTTATCTCTCAGTCGCTGCTCGAAACTTGAATAGCTGTACAAGGTTACAACTGTCGTTCCTTCTCTTTGTAAGTTTTTTTGCTCCTGTTTGAATAATGACATTAACAAATCTCTATTCCAAGCCATCCAGATGCTGACGCCTTTATCGGAAATCAGTTCCATAGAGTCTGAATGAATTTGCTGTTCGCCATCGACTAAGATCGGCCTTCCCACCCTGTACACTACCGACAATGCCTTACAATTATCATTTTGAGCCGACATTTGATTGAAAACACAAATAAACAGAACAAGCGAGGTTAAACGAGAAAAAACAGATTTCATATTTTGGTAAAATTGTGGTATTAAAACGTCCTCTCTATGTTATGTATAGAGAATATAAACAAGATTCTTTAGTAAATCAAAGATATAAAAAACAAATTCACATTCATTGTTGAAATTGTTCAAAAAAAAGAAATCATATAGAACAACAAACAAAAATAGAAACTCTGATTAGGCCTGTTCTTTGTGACAGATATATCCAACAATATCTTTATGAAATAGATAAGCATGTTCTGCGAATATTTTATCGAATGAGTTTTCTAAGAATTCGGACCACAAGAAATTTCTGTTTATCTTTTAAGTTCTTTCCAAATAAGCATCAATCTCAACCTTTTTTCAGTACACGTCACAGTGTACACGCCAAACGCAAAATTCTCTGCCTGATGGTTGAAAATTATTCAGGCAAAGAAAAAAAATCCAAGTTAACTTCGTCAAAAATCCATTGCGCTAAGAATTTTCAACCATCAGGCAGAGAATTTTCATCACACAAATGAAAAACAAAAACCAACCTGAAGCAATACACTTCTCTTTCTTCTTTCTTTGGTTTAATCAACTTTTTTACCCCATAAATATCCCCAAATGAGGCCTTTCGTGGAGACCTGTTTTATTACCCAATCGAAACGATAAGAAGGGAACAAAGAACAAAAAGAAAGACAATGAATTCTTTGTATTGTTTTATGAAAGCTTTGTTGCTATATTTATAACCGTTTGCAAATAAAAATCAAACATTTACATATTAACGAAATCTAACAAGAACCATGATGCAATTATCAAACAAATCAAGGTATTTCATCGATCTGGAAGAAAAGTACGGCGCACATAATTATCATCCGCTGGAAGTTGTTCTATCCAAAGGAGAAGGCGCTTATGTATGGGATGTGGACGGGAAACGGTATTTCGACTTCCTGTCTGCATACAGTGCGGTAAATCAGGGTCACTGTCATCCGAAAATAATAAAAGCGCTTCAGGAGCAAGCCGAACGTATCTGCCTGACATCAAGAGCTTTCTACAACGATGTGCTGGGTGAATATGAAAAGTTTATGCATGACTATTTCGGCTATGACAAAGTTTTACCCATGAATACCGGGGCAGAAGCAGTGGAAACAGCCCTGAAGCTGGCCCGCCGCTGGGCATACGATGTAAAAGGTGTGCCCGAAAACGAAGCTCTTATCATTGCCTGCAAAGAAAATTTCCATGGGCGAACCATCAGTATCGTCAGCCTTAGCTCGGATCCTTCGAGCTTCACAGGATACGGCCCCTTCACCCCCGGATTTATCACCATTACCTACAATGATACCGAAGAATTGGAAAAAGTTCTGAAACAGTACGGCAGCAAAATTGCAGGCTTTTTACTGGAGCCAATACAAGGTGAAGCCGGTGTGAATGTACCCGATAACGGTTATCTGAAAAAGTGCTATGACTTGTGCCATGCATACAATGTGCTGTTTATTGCAGATGAAGTCCAAACAGGCATTGCACGCACGGGTAAGATGCTGTGCTGCGACCATGAAGGCATCAGACCGGACATTGTGATTTTAGGAAAAGCTATTTCCGGAGGAGTACTGCCGGTTAGTGCAGTTCTAGCCGATGATGAAATTATGCTGACCATCAAGCCGGGTGAACACGGTTCTACCTTTGGTGGATTTCCTTTGGCCTGTAAAGTAGCCATGGCAGCCCTGACAGTGGTCAAAGAAGAAAATCTGGCAGAAAAAGCAGAAATGCTTGGACGTCATTTCCGTGCAAAACTAAAAGAAATCGAGAGTCCTCTCTTGACTTTGGTAAGAGGTAAAGGCTTGCTGAATGCTATTATCATTCAACCTCACAACGGACACGAGGCATGGGATGTTTGTGAAGAAATGGCCTCCAGAGGTTTGCTGGCAAAGCCCACTCACAGGCATATCATCCGGTTGGCTCCACCTCTGTGTATCACGGAGAAAGAACTGGACGAGGCCATCGAAATCATCAAAGAGTCAATAAAAGTGCTGGAATAATTTTTTATCTAATGTTTGTGCCTATGATACGCAAACAAGCCACTAACCGGATTTTGATGGTCAGACCCGCAGTCTTCGGCTATAATCCGGAAACAGCAGCAAACAATGCTTTTCAAAAACTGACAGGTTCACCTGAAACAGTAGCCAAACAGGCTCAAAAAGAATTTGACAACTATGTTTCTCTTTTAAGGGACAACGGTGTGGACGTTTTGGTAGTGCAAGACTCACCCAAACCTCATACACCGGATTCTATTTTCCCAAACAATTGGTTCTCTACACATATCACAGGAGAGCTTGTGCTCTACCCCATGTTTGCTTTGAACAGACAACAGGAGCGTAAATTGCCCATTCTGGCCACAGTTGGAGAGTTAGATGGCGTACAACGCATCATCAACCTGAAAAGCTATGAAGCACAGCGCAAGTACCTTGAAGGAACGGGGAGCATGGTTTTGGACAGAATAAACAAGATAGCCTATTGCTGTGCATCGGAGCGCTCATCCGTTGAAGTTCTGGATATATTCAAAGAAGAACTGGATTATTCTCTGGTTTTCTTCCATGCCACAGACACCAATGATGCTCCTATCTATCATACCAATGTGATGATGTGTGTAGCCACACATTATGCGGTGGTATGCCTGGAAGCCATCAAAAACGACAATGAGCGGGAAACCGTGATAAATTCACTGACATCTACCGGACATGAGGTCATCACCATAACTTTGGAACAAGTAAACCACTTTGCCGGAAATATGTTAGAATTGGAAAGCGATGAGGGTAAATCGCTCATTATCATGAGTGCAGAGGCCAAACGCTCCCTGACTTTTACACAAATAGAAAACATAGAAAAATACAGCAAGATATTAGCTCCTGAACTCTACACAATAGAGACAAACGGGGGTGGCTCTGCCAGATGTATGATTGCTGAAATCTTTTTATAACATTATTAACAATCAATTAAACTTATGAACAATTCTCATTATAGCTTTGCAAAGCCGGTCAATGAACCTATATTCAGCTATGCCCCGGGCACCGAAGGAAGGCAAAAATTAAAAGAAGCATTAAACGAGCTGAAAAATGAGGAATGGGAAATTCCCCTGATTATCGGAGGTAAGGAAATCCATACAGGAGATACAGGATCGGTAGTTATGCCGCATAATCATCACCATAAACTGGGAACCTACCACAAGGCATCTGAAAAGCACGTGCAAGAAGCTATCAAAGCCGCCCAAAAAGCCAAAGCAGATTGGGCTGATCTGCCATGGACGGAAAGAGCTTCACTGATGCTGAAAATAGCAGAACTTATTTCGACTAAATACAGATACCGACTGGCTGCGAGCGTTATGCTGGGACAAAGCAAAAACCCCATGCAAGCTGAAATCGATGCCCCCTGCGAATTGATAGACTTCCTGACCTTCGGAGCCTATTATGCCGGGAAAATCTACGAAGAGCAACCTCTCAGCGTAAAAGGTATTCTGGATCGCATGGAGTACAGGCCTTTGGAGGGTTTCATCTTTGCCCTCACACCTTTTAACTTCACCAGTATTGCCTCCAACCTTAATCTGGCTCCGGCCATGATGGGTAATACAACTGTGTGGAAACCGAGTACGACAGCTTTACACAGCAATTATCTGTTGATGCAGATATTCAAAGAAGCAGGCCTGCCCGACGGAGTTGTAAACTTTATCCCGGGAAAAGGCAGCACCATAGGCAATGTGGTTACAGCCAGCGAACACTTGGCCGGATTGCATTTTACCGGTTCTACTGCCACTTTTAACACCTTATGGAAAGGTATGGCAGCAAACATCGATAAATATCGCTCTTATCCGCGCATAGTAGGCGAAACGGGCGGTAAGAACTTTGTAATGGTACATCCGTCGGCAGATGCGAGTGAAGTTAGTGTTGCTTTGGTTAGAGGAGCTTTCGAGTATCAAGGACAAAAATGTTCGGCAGCCTCTCGTGCATATATACCCAAATCTTTATGGCCAGAGATCAAAGATCGGATGGCTGCCATGATCGACGATATCAAGATGGGCGATGTAATGGATTTCAGCAACTTTGTAAATGCAGTTATCGATGAAGCATCTTTCGACAATATCATGGGCTATTTGGAGAAAGCAGCGAAAGACAACGAGGCAAAAATTATTTTCGGCGGTAAAGGAGATAAATCCAAAGGATATTTTATCGAGCCTACGGTTATCGAAGTAACCGACCCTCATTATATTACAATGAAAGAGGAACTCTTCGGCCCCGTTCTTACCGTATTTGTTTATGACGATAAAAACTTCGATGAGGCCTTGCAACTTTGTGATACAACTACGATGTATGGTCTGACAGGTTCGATCTTTGCAAAAGATCGCCATGCCATTGTAAAAGCAATGGATAAATTGCGAAATGCAGCAGGCAACTTCTATATTAACGATAAGCCCACAGGCGCCGTTGTAGGACAACAGCCATTCGGAGGTTCTCGTGCAAGCGGAACAAACGATAAAGCCGGTGGACCTCTTAACCTTATGCGTTGGTGTAGCCCACGCTGTGTAAAAGAGACATTCGTGCCTCCTACGGACTACAAATATCCATTCCTGACTCAGGATTAGCAGCTTTTCAATTTATTGCTGTCCGGTAAAAAATCGAAGAACCTTCAAAAACTACTGTTCTATAGCAGATTACAAGAGAATTTGAATTAGAGGGCTTGTATTTTTCCATACTGTCATTTCTAACATTGTCAAACTCCTTTTTCTTCGTAATGCCCTTTTAGAAGGTTGTTTTTGCGAAATATGAAGGGTTTTAGTTCCAAATCTCTAACCTCCTAAATTTTACCGGACACCAATATTTTCAATTAGACGGTAAAATCTTTGCTAAGTCATTATAAAGAGAGCGTTATGAAATTCATAACGCTCTCTTTATATAAAATAAACCGGGTATATAACGAATTTATCTTTGATATGCCTTTTCTCTATCGATTGGCATTTTCCTGCTTTATTTCTTCTCTTCTGCCTTATCTTTCTTAGACGTTTTTTTGCGTGGGACCATTACCCGTATGGAGTCGGGAATACATTCGATATCTATTACCTTATCCATTTCCACCGGATCACCGTCAAGGTGCATTACACCTGCTTTTTCTCGAATAATCCGCACTCTTCGTGTCTTGAACGCTTCCATATTCGAATTCTTGGTCAAATTCTTAGTAAAAAGCTGAAGCAGAATTTGAGCAGCTTCTATATCTTTGAATGGTTTGAGGATTACCAAATCCAACTCCCCGTCACTCATACTGGCATCCGGTGCTATGTATGCATTATTACCGTATTGCGGTGCATTTGCAGCTGCTATCAAAAAAGCTTCACGTTCGATCTTTCGACCATCAAACTCAATCTTATAAGTAGTCGTATTATAATTGATATACTTGTTCAATACCGCATGCACATAGGATAAAGGCCCCCGGAACGGAGCTTCTGCAAACTTCTCACTCACTTCGGCATCAAACCCCATACCGCAAGTGCAGAAAAAAGGACGTTCATTGGCTTTACAACAGTCGATGAGACGTTTATTACCACGCATGATTACATCAATTGCCCCCTGCTCATTCAAGGGCAGATTCAGAGCCCTTGCCAGTCCGTTGCCCGAACCTTTTGGAATGATACCCAAGGGAATACCTGTATTGATAAGCGCTTTTGCGACCTCATTGACCGTTCCGTCTCCTCCTACGGCAATTACCATGGAAGCGCCTTTCTCCACAGCTCTTTGCGCCAATTTCGTAGCGTGTCCTTCTTCTTTGGAAAAAGTTATATAAACATCCGTATTCGTATTCTGAAAGGCATCGGCCAGCAGCCCCGGCACACTGTTCTTGGAACCGGTTCCGGATATTGGATTGATAATGGCTACGACAAAGTTTTTCATCTCGTAGATTGATTGAATAATCGCTGCTTCGCCAATTCTTCGTAACACGTTCCCGGACGACCATAATTACAGTAAGGCAATATGCTGATACCTCCACGTGGAGTAAAATCACCCTGCACCTCGATATATTTGGGATCCATCAATTTGATGAGATCCTTCATGATAATATTAACGCAATCTTCATGAAAAGCACCGTGACTCCTGAAACTGAAGAGATACAATTTCAAACTCTTGCTCTCGACCATTTTAACATCGGGTATGTAATTGATATAAACGGTTGCAAAATCAGGTTGCCCTGTAATGGGACACAAACTGGTGAACTCGGGGCTGTGAAAACGTACCCAGTAATCGTTCTCTTGATGTTTATTGGTAAATGCTTCCAAAACTTCAGGAGCATAATCCTGGCTATATCGAGTTTGTGAGCCTAAGATGCTCAGCTCATTTTCTCCTTCTCTTATACTACTCATATCTCAATTAAAATTTTGTTTATCAGGAATAAAAGTAATGGCCTGCCCTCCTCCGGGAGCCATTGAAATGGTTATACGATCTGCGGATGAAACTTTTTTATCGAGAATTCGATATGCCAACGGGTTCGTCTCCCAATGAGCATCAGGAGCATCGGCATATATGATGGCATCATAAATGACTTCCGGCTTCAGAAAATCCAAAGAAACTTCTATCTGCCTCTCCTCCGCATTCGTTACAGCCCCCAAATAGTAACACTCTCCGGCACGGCGAGCTACAACATAGAATTGCCCCGGATAACCATCGAGAGGAAAACTCTCATCTATATCAGCATCGTAATCCTCAAAAAAACGGAAAGCAGCATGCCCCTCGTAATTTTCAATCATATCCGCTGCCATTTGCATTGGCGAGTATAATGTAATCCACAAGGCAATCTGTTTGGCCAGAGTTGTATTTACCCGGCTGTTACCCATATCATTGTCATTCCATTTTTTATAAACACCCGATCGTTTGCTCTTTTCTAAAGTAATATCAAAAATACCGGGTGTATAGTCCATTGGACCTCCGAGTAAACGAGTGAAGGGTAACAATGTTTCATGTTCCGGCGGATTTCCTTCGCTCCAGGCATTCCACTCCATGCCTCGTGCACCTTCCCGTGTCATCATATTCGGGTATGTTCGACGCATGCCCGTAGCTTTAATCGGTTCGTGCACATCCAGTATGACCCCGGCTTGCGCAGCCTTACGAAGAACATTGAAATAATGACGGACGGCATACTGTCCATGATGTTTATACCCACCGGGAATACCTCCGGCATACCCTGTCTTTAAGTAACGAATTCCATGATCACGACAGAATATCATAACGCTGTCCAGATCTCTTTCGTATGCAGGCATATTGGCTCCGGTTTCATTATGCAGGATGAAAGCAATACCTTTCTCTTTAGCATAAGCCAACACCTTTTGCAAATCAAAATCCTCTGCCGGAGATGTTTGTTTGAAATGTTGCTCTCCTCCCCAGCTCTCCCAGCCTTCATTCCAACCTTCGAACAGCACACCCTGTATATTATGCCGGGCGGCAAAATCGATATATTTAAGAGCCCGCTCTGTAATCGAACCATGCCTTTCACCGGGAATCCAACTGTGAACTCCTACATGCATCCCCCACCATACACCGATATATTTAATCGGTTTCGCCAATGCAGACTTATCGACCGAACATTCATCATTTAAATTGAGTACAATATTATTCTTCGGCAGATCCACGGCCTTATTCCCAATCAAAACAACACGCCACGGAGAAACGAATACGGATGGCATTTTGGCAACAACTCTCTCAGTCGGCCAGGGAACATGTTCACATGCGAATAGCAAGCTATCCTTTTGCTTCAGGGTCATTTCGGGGAAATCCACCAATCGCGCTTCATGAATGGCTATCCACAATGAATCTTCCGTATGTACGGTTATCGGCGTATTTGCCGTTTGAACAACACTCAAAGGAAGTTCACGATATAATAATTCATAAGTCTCATCATCGGCAGGTATACTCCAACTCTTGCCATCTTTTGTAAAAGCAAACTCAGTTAACTCTCTCGTAATCAAAACAGAATCGACATTCGGAGGAGCGATATAACGATAACGAAACCCGACTCCATCATCATAAACTCTACTTTCCAATGTCAGTACACCACCGTCAGCGCAGCGAAAAGGAATCTCCAGAAAGCGATAATAATTTTTTACCCTTTTATTCTCACCCCAAGGTAAAGAATAAGTACTATCGACCGTACCGCAAATTGATCTTAACGGAGCGAAACCTTTATTTAGATTTAATCCGTTTTCTGTTTCAAAGCCCAGCCTCGCTTCTTTGATAACCTCTTTTCCACGAAAGGCAAGACTATAAGATAAAGAACCATCAGAAGGCGATAGATGCAAAGACAATAGTACCTCTTCACTCGGAGAGCTGACCTCCATATTCACTTCCGGTTCTTTATGTCTGCATGCTGAAACGGTAAAAAACAGCAATAACAGCAAAAGAGAAAAAAAAGAAAACGGTTTGGCGTTCATCACTAACTTCTGTAAAAAAACATTTGCTAAAAACCTTTGGTTATCATACCGCTGCCGAAACAGATATGATGATTGCAATCATAAACAACACCGTATTGACCGGGAGCTATCCCCTGTATTTTTACCTTGCTGGTTATCGTATATCCGGCATCAGGTTTATAGGATAAAACGCCACGAGTAAATTCGGGAGTATGTCTAATCTTAAATGTGATATCTATATCCTCTATATCTCCGGCATCAGGTTCATCGACTGGTGATTTCTTCTCCTGTAGTTTCCATGGATCCAAACTGATAAAATCGAATTCATCCATCTGAACGTGCATACCGTATTGATCCTCAGGATCGTATCCCCGACTCACCAATATGATATTGCGTTTGATATCTTTCTTCACCACAAACCACGGTCCCCCACTTAAACCAAGTCCTTTGCGCTGACCTATGGTATGAAACCAATATCCTTTATGTTTGCCAAGCACTTTACCTGTTTCACGCTCGATAATACGCCCTTCACGCGTACCCAGAGCGCGTTCAATAAAATCGTTATAATTAACCTTACCTAAAAAACAGATACCTTGGCTATCTTTCCGATGGGCATTGGCAAGTCCCTCACGCTCTGCAATTTGTCGTACTTCATTTTTCTGCATATGGCCTATCGGAAAGAGTAATTTACTCACCTGTTTCAGATTAATTTGTGCCAGAAAATCGGTTTGATCCTTCACCGGATCGGGAGATGTCGATAAGAATGTATGCCCCAACAAAAAGGTCGTAGTCGCATAATGCCCCGTAGCGATATAATCGAACTGATGACCATAGCGTTCTTCAAACACACCAAATTTGATCAACTTGTTACACATCACATCTGGGTTTGGGGTCAATCCTTTCTTAACCGTTTCAATGGTATACTTCACCACCCTGTCCCAATATTCATCATGCAACGAAACTACATCAAATGGCAAGCTATAACGATGTGCTATCAATGTTGTCAACTCAATATCTTCTTCGCTGCTGCAGTCTGTAAACCCATCGCTATCCATGCCGATCCGGATATAAAAAATATGAGGCTTTATACCATGGCCGACAAGCTCATGAACCATGACGGCACTATCCACTCCGCCTGAGACAAGAGCAGCCACTGTGGGCATACTGCCATCTGCCTTTTTTTGTAACATTTCGGTCCAGACTGCCATTTCTGCTTATTTTCTCTTTTCTTACAAATTTAAAACCTACATGCGTTCGGGCATTTCAATACCCAACAAGCCCATTGCACGCTGAACGATATCTGCTACTGCACCGCTAAGTACAATACGCATCGACTTGAGTGCTGCATTTTCTTCTTTAAGAACCGAAAAGTCGTGATAGAATTGATTATATTCCTTAACCAGTTCATAAGTGTAATTAGCAATCAATGCCGGGCTGTAAGTGGTTCCTGCCTCTCTAACCACATCAGGATATTCGCTCAGACGTTGTATCAAAGATTGTTCTTTGTCTGAGAGGACGATATCTTTCGTCAATGAATCCGGCTCCACGAATCCGGCTTCCACAGCCTTCGAAAGCAAAGAGCGAATACGGGCATAAGTATATTGAATAAACGAGCCGGTATTACCATTAAAATCAATAGATTCTTTCGGGTTAAAAGTCATATTCTTACGGGGGTCTACTTTCAAGATGAAGTACTTCAGAGCACCTAATCCCACGCGGCGAGCCACTTCATCGACTTCAGCAGCATCCATATGCTTGGCGCGCCCCATTTCATTGGCGATATCACGTGCCGTGGCAATCATCTCGCTCATCAAATCATCAGCATCCACCACCGTACCCTCACGGCTCTTCATCTTCCCTTCCGGCAATTCAACCATACCGTAACTGAAATGTGTAAGATCCTTACCGAACTCGAAGCCCAAACGATCCAACAGAATGCTCAATACCTGAAAATGATAGTTCTGCTCGTTTCCAACCACATAAATCATTTTATCTATCGGATAATCCTGAAAACGCATCTTAGCAGTACCGATGTCCTGTGTCATATATACAGAAGTTCCATCCGCACGCAACAGAATCTTACGGTCCAGACCGTCATCTGTCAAATCTGCCCATACAGAACCGTCTTCATCTCGAATAAAAAGTTTTTCGTCAAGTCCGCGCAGAACTTCTTCTTTACCCACCAAATAGGTATCGGATTCATAATATATTTTGTCGAACGAAACACCCATCATCCGATACGTTTCATCAAATCCCTCGTAAACCCAATCGTTCATTTTCTTCCACAAATCACGTATCTCAGGGTCACCTTGCTCCCAGCGACGAAGCATATCACGAGCCTCTGCCATCAACGGACTCACCTCTTTTGCCTGCTCTTCGGTAAGTCCCTGATTTTCCATCAAGCTTTTAACTTCAGCCTTTAGCTTCTGATCAAAGAGCACATAGAAATCGCCGATTAAATGATCGCCTTTCTTTCCGGAACTCTTTGGAGTGATACCTTCACCCCATTTCTGCCATGCCAACATGGATTTACAAATATGGATACCCCGGTCATTAACGATATTCGTTTTCACCACCCTGTGGCCATTCGCTTCTAATATTTTGGCAAGGCTGTACCCGAGCAGATTATTGCGCACATGGCCAAGATGAAGAGGTTTATTCGTATTAGGCGAAGAGTATTCGATCATCACCAATCGGCTTTCTTCAGCAGGCGCAATATGTCCAAAATCTTTTGTTTTACGAATAAAATCCAACAACCCTAACCATACAGCGTCGGCGATCGTCAGATTGAGAAAACCACCTACTACCTGCACATGACTGACCAAAGGTTGGTTGGTCAACAGATAATCACCTATGGCTTTTGCCGTTAGCTGCGGAGCTGCATGCGATATTTTCAACAAAGGAAATACTACGACGGTCAAATGTCCCTCAAACTCCTTCTTGGTCTTTTGAAGTTGAATTTGTTCGGGTTTCGGTTCTTGGCCGTACAATGCTTTCACAGCATCGGCCACACTCTTTTCAATAGTTGTAATGATGGACATATATAATGATTTGTTTATTAGCTATTCATACAGCCAGCAGGGCAAGAAGCCGGAATGCAGCTATTAGCTTACAAAGATACGGAAATAGTACTTTTAATGAAAACATAAAATAAAGCTTTGATCGTTGTACATTTAACAGTATTTTAAGAATAATATTAGTTCAATGTAAGCGATATGTAGCCGACTTTCATAAGGTGTTTCAACCATACTCTTATCGGAATATTAGCTATAACCAAATGAAAAGGATGGGGAAATAAAAGTTCGACTCTCATCTCATTGAATATCTGAGTCCTATATAAGAGCTATCCGAAAGCGATACTTTAAGTTGAGATATCTCAACTTAAAAAACAAAATGCAGTAAAAAACAGAATGATATTTACCTTATATCGATTTGCATAAGAATAGATAAAAATTCAAAAGCAAAACGTAATAGAGACAATACAAAAAAGGGAAGACAATGTCCTCCCCTTTTTGTGTTGTCTCACTAGGATTCGAACCTAGACAAACAGAACCAAAATCTGTTGTGCTACCATTACACCATGAGACAATCCTCTAAAAGCACTCGTTTTATCCTTGAATGCGGTGCAAAGATAGAGAAGATAATTTAACTACGCAATAGGTGTAATTAAAAAAATAAAGTTTTTCTTCTCGTTATTGCTAATGTCCCGTCCTAATCAGGCATTACAGAATTTTGGACGGGATATTAGCAATTAATAATACATTATTTTGATTTGATATTGGGCTCCTCAAGACCATATCCTTTTCGTTTGTCTTCAACCTTCAGCCAAAGAGCCAGAAGAAGAGCTGCAACACCGAGAGCAGCAAACAAAAGCATGGGCTTGGTATAGTTATATTTCAAAGGATCCTCGATGCCCGGATTGGAATTGCGAAGTACGCTTCCAATAATCATAGGGAAAGAATAGAGACCGATATTCTGAATCCAGAATATCACAGCATAGGCCGAACCTAATATTTTACCATCCACCAATTTAGGTACAGAAGGCCAAAGTGCGGCAGGCACCAATGAGAACGAAATGCCCAGCAACACGATTGCGAAGAATGCAACAAAAGTAGACGCACCTCCAAAATTCGGCAGGAAAGCAAAAATCAAGTGACATGTAATCATCAAAACTGCACCGAAAATAAGCATTGTGGCTCCCTTACCCTTTTTGTCCAGGAAGTTTCCCAGGAAAGGAGTAATAATAGCAGCTCCGATTGGGAAGAAGAAGAAAATCATACCGGCATTTTTTGCAGTAATACCCAGATTACACTGAAGCATATTGATAGCATACTTCTGGAAAGGGAAAATCGCAGAATAATAAAGCACGCATAAAAGGGCTACAATCCAAAATGTTTTAGATGAAAAAATACGTCCGAGGTCTTTAAGCTGGAACGGTTCATCTTTCTCTTCAATGGATGCGCCTATTTGATGGTCTAATCTCTTATCCATCATAAAATAGAAAACGAAGCAAAGGAGACCAATTAAAATGAGGAAAGCTGTAACCAACACAGGACGGGAAACTTCATCTACTCCGTTTAACGAAGCCAATACCGGACTGAGAACAACAATGATGGCCACTCCGATACGTGCAATAGCCATTTCCAGACCCATGGCAAGAGCCATCTCATAGCCGTTAAACCATTTTACAATAGCCCGTGATACGGTTATACCTGCCATTTCGACACCGCAACCGAATATCATGAAACCCACGGCTGCCATCTTGGCCGACGCGGGCATTCCTTGAAAAAACGGGGTGATATTCCACCAGGCTGCAGGAAGATTCAGGTTGTTGTTAAACCATGTTTCTACCCCACTGCCCGGGAATAAGGAAGAAACGGAAAAATATTTAATAAAAGCACCGATAACCATTACAACACCGGACAAGATCGCAGTGCGCCGCACACCGATTTTATCCAAAATGATACCGGCAAAAATAAGGAAGAAGAAAAAGACATTCAAAAACATTTCCGAGCCGGCAAAGTTACCATAAGCTACAGGATCCCACCCTCTGGTTTCCTGAAGTAAACTTTGTAAAGGTGAAAGTACATCCACAAACATGTAAGCAAAAAACATCATGGATGCCAATAGGACGAGTGCCGTCCAGCGCGATTTGGGGTTATCCCTCATCGTCTTTTTTACAAATTCTGTCATATTAAAGTTTTTTTAAATGAATAATAAATTCTGATACAACAAAATTGCTCCCACCTACATAGATAATGTCTTCCGGCTTTGCTTGCGCCAAAGCGGTCTCATAGGCTTTTGCAATGGTATTAAAAGTTTCTCCTCTAAGGTTATATACAGAAGCTCTTTGTGAAAGTTCTTCTGCATCAAGAGCTCTTTTTATATTCGGGCTTATAAAATAATAAACGGCATCTTGCGGCAATAGTCTTAGCACTGCGTCCACATCTTTATCGCTTACCATACCAAACACTATGTGCAGTTTGCAATGCGGGGTGTGTTCAAGCTGTGCCACTGCCTCCTTGATTCCACCTTCATTATGCGCAGTATCGCACACAACCAGCGGACGATTTTGTATAATCTGCCACCGTCCCATAAGTCCGGTATTTCGAGTTACCCGCGCAAAACCATCAATAATTTCCTGTACTGACAGCCTTACTCCGCATTTGGATGACAAAACTTCAATAGCCATCAACACGGTTCGAGCATTCAACCATTGAACCTCTCCCATCAATTCGCCATCGATACTTCTGATATGCGGCATCGTATACTGCCATCGACCGTTAGCCGATCTCCTGTATCGATATCCCTGCAACTGATCCGCAAAAAAGATTTCGGTCTGTACTTCGGCGGCTCTCTCTATAAATACATTGCGCACATCACTATCTTCTGCCTCACCGATTACTGCGGGTATGCCTTCCTTGATGATACCGGCTTTTTCCGAAGCAATTGCAGGTAAAGTTTTCCCAAGAAACTGCGTATGATCCAAAGAGATGTTGGTAATAATGCTAAGAATCGGACTGATAATATTAGTACTGTCCAAACGTCCGCCCATACCAACCTCGATAATGGCATAATCCACGTTGCAATCCCTGAAATAACAAAAAGCCATGAGGGTGGTCAACTCGAAAAAAGAAGGTGCATATTCTTTCACCAAAGGTTTGCACGTATCAACAAAATTGCAAACATAATCTTCGGAAATCATTTCTCCGTTTACGCGGATACGCTCACGAAAATCTACCAGATGAGGAGATGTAAATAACCCCACCTTATATCCGGCTTCCTGAAAAACAGAGGCCAAAGTATGGCAAGTAGAACCCTTTCCGTTCGTACCTGCCACATGTATACTCCGAAATGCTCGATGAGGATAGTCATAATACCTATCCAAAGCAAGCACCGTTTCTAATCCCGGCTTATAAGCGGATGCTCCAACATGCTGAAACACAGGTGTTGAATTATAAAGAAACTCAACAGCCTCTTCATACCTTGTACTCATTCGATTTTTAATGAATGGTGCAGATTCGATTAATGGCGGATGATTGTTTCTTCACGATCCGGCCCCACGGATACGATGTAAACAGGTATTCCCAATTCCTTCTCGATAAATTTAATGTAGTTCTTGAAATTTTGTGGGAGTTGATCTTCCTCTCGCAAACCGGAAAGTTTCTGCTCCCAACCGGGCAATTCGATGTAGACCGGTTTTACTTTTTCATTCAATTCGAAAGGAAATTCCCGGGTCTCCTCTCCATCAATATCGTATGCCACACATACCTTAATTGTTTTGAAGGTATCCAGCACATCGCTTTTCATCATAATAAGTTTGGTAACACCATTGAGCATACAAGTATACCTTAGGGCGACCAGATCAATCCAGCCGCAGCGACGTTTACGACCGGTAACAGAACCGAATTCATGACCTATATTACACATCCGGTCTCCTGTCTCATCAAATAATTCGGTGGGGAAAGGACCGGCACCAACACGTGTACAGTAAGCTTTGAAAATACCGTATACCTCACCTATATTTTTAGGTGCAACACCTAAACCCGTACAACAGCCGGCACAGACCGTATTACTCGACGTCACAAAAGGATAGGAGCCAAAGTCGATATCTAACAACGAACCTTGAGCACCCTCGGCCAAAACGGATTTACCTCCAACCAAAGCATTGTTAACCAGAAATTCGCTATCGACAAACTTAAACTGCTTCAGATATTCAACAGCCTCAAACCATTTGGCCTCTATACCGTTATCTTCTATCGGAAAGTCGAGGGCTTTCAATGTTCTAATATGTCTGGCTTTTGCCATCTCATATTTTTCAGCAAAATTATGCTCGATGTCTCCAACCCTCAACCCGTTTCTACTAACTTTATCGGTATAAGTGGGGCCAATACCTTTCCCTGTAGTTCCAATCTTTGCCCCACCTTTTGCTTTCTCATTGGCTGCATCGAGCAAACGGTGTGTAGGCATAATCAAATGAGCCTTACGGGATATAACCAGACGTTCGATTATGTTGTGTCCGCTTTTTGCCAAAGCTTCTGACTCTTCCTTAAATAAAAGCGGATCAAGTACCACACCATTCCCGATTACATTAATTTTATTACCCTGAAATATTCCACTGGGAATAGAGCGAAGTACATATTTTTCACTATTAAATTCCAAGGTGTGACCGGCATTAGGGCCTCCTTGAAATCTTGCAACCATATCGTACTTTGGAGTTAAAACGTCCACTATTTTTCCCTTGCCTTCATCTCCCCACTGTAAACCGAGGAGTACATCTACTTTTTTCATTGAGTATGGTGTTTATATTTATCGTTCTTATTTCTTTTTTATTTTTTTGCATTTAATACAAATCCCATAGAGAATGATTACCGGATTTGTCACATTAAAGCGGGGAGGTACAATATGCTTTATTTGAATCAGCTCCCTTTTGCGCTTATAAAAAGAAATATTTCCACATCGCCTGCAAATCATGAGCATGTTACCGGATGTGCGGTAAGTAAAGCAATAATTACTTCCTTCGGCTGTTTCCGGCAATTTAATTAAAATAGATGCTTCTTCAAATAAATTCAACGCATTGTATATTGAATTACGAGAGGCCACATATCCCTGGGTGCTGTGATGTGCATAAAGCATCTGAGCATTAAAAGCCGGATGTGTGTACTCAAGATCAAGAGCCGATTCCAATATTTCATAACGCTCCGGAGTGTTTCTTAATTTATTCAGTGTAATAAACTCTTTCAAACATCCGGAAAGCTCTTTGAATTGCTTTTCCCAATGAATCTCTTGTCTAAGCATAAATAAAAGTTACCCTCCATGTAACCTTTACAAAAATACATTTTTTCTTTCTGTGTCCAGACCTGTTTATTCCTAAAGATGAGCAATACAGATAAGATAATGCAATATGTGGGTTTCACAACGAATATTTATCTCATTAAATATTCTTCTAAAAACATCACCTTCAAATCTACATTAATTTAATAGAAGGAGGGAGGGGGTGACGTGTCCTGAAAAAAGTCGACAGTTGGGGAGGTTGAGTTCGTGATTGAAAAATCTTTAGAGATAATTACTTCTTCTTTGGCCTACCCGAGTGCCAACGAACCATGTTCAACTTTAGGTTCATTTTGCTCATCGGGGTAATGCGCATTCCCCCTCTCCGCTAGGGCTACCCCCTGCGGTGTGTTTTTTCTTTTTTCAATTGCCCTTACTAAATCTCCACCGATTTATCCCCCTGTTTCTCATATTTCTCACTCCGTACCTCTCTGTTTACCCCTGTTTTTTCATGCTGTTTTTCTTTCACCGTTCCACACCATTATTCACAAGTGAGTTTCGGAACGATGTCCGCAACTTTGCACGATGCTATATATGAATCATTTAAGTAAGAAAGAAATGAATAAGAAAAACAATGACGGGCTGTTGAAAGAAACACCCGGCAAAAGAAAAGAGGAGAAAGAGGACGGGGCTTTCGTCAGTGTGGGCACAACGCTCTACAAGATGGTAAGCCTGCCACTCGTCGGACGCGGTTTTGTAAGGAAGCGCATCGTGTGGAACAACGAGACGCTACGGCAGAGACTATTTGGCAACCATCCTTAAATATAACGGTTTCTGCACTATTACCGACCATGTGAACTATGAGCGCGTGATAGGCAGTTTCCTCTGTCTCTACGAGCCGACGAGACACCGGCCGAAGCAAGTTGCATTTCTCCATATAGAGGCATTGACAATACACATCTTCGGAGAGCAGTACGAACTTGGCATGGACTACCTGCAACCGCTCTACCTGCACCCCGTACAGAAACTGCCCATCCTGCTGCACGTATCTGAGGAACGCAACACAGGCAAGAGTACACGCCTCAATTTCCTCAAAACCCTTTTCGGCAGCAATGTAACCTTCAACACCAACGAGGACCTCCGAAGTCAGTTCAATTTTGACTGGACAGGGAAACTGCTCATCCTTAGTGGACGAGGTACTTCTTGACCGCAGGGAGGACAGCGAGCGGCTCAAGAACCTCGGCACGCCCCTCTCCTACAAGGTGGAAGCGAAGGGCAAGAACAGGAACGAGATTTCATTCTTCACCAAGTTCGTACTATGCTCCAACAACGAGCGTCTGCCTGTCATCATCGACGCAGGGGAAGCACGCCATTGGGTAAGGAAGGTGGGGAGGATGGAAAAGGACGACACGGACTTTCTATAAAGGATAAAGCAGGAAATACCTGCCTTCCTCTTTTCCCTTCAACACCGTACGCTCTCCACAAAGAAAGAGAGCCGTATGTGGTTCAGTCCCGAACTCATCCATACGCATCCCCTAAGCAGGATTATACGGAGCAACCGCAACAGGACGAAGGTAGGGATGGCGGTAACCTGGGAACTGCATCAGCGTGAGGTCGGCAATCTCAGGCGCATCATCGACAAGGCGAAGGAGTGGTTTCCCATGCTTGCCGAATTTCTCTGTATCGAAAAGCTTTGCCGTTCGGACGGATTGTCAGGGAAACACACGGACGAACTCCTGCAAGGCAAACTCTTCGTCGTTACAGGAAAACTGCAATCGGGCAAGTAGAGGCAGTCGTTCGCCGTTGAGAAAGCAGGCTTGAAGGTGAGCAGGGAGGAAAGGGACAGAAAGACCGTACTCCACCTGCTCGTGGACAGAATGCCGATTGCCACATGGTTCAAGGGGCAGTGGGAAAGGTCAGTCCAGAGGATTTTCCCGAATGAAAACAGGGTACAAAAAGTAAATCATGGGCGAAGAATGTAAAATAGAATGGCATATAGCAAGCAACAACATACTCGTTATATGCCATTCTTCTGCGTCAGTGTTATAGCAGTATCTATCCCTGAGCAACGAGAGAAAACAGTATCGGTATCATTCCTTCTTTACCTTTTATACGATACTTTCCATTGTCTTCTTGCATATTTCCAAACAGATTAAAGGGCGAATGGTCGTATTCCTGAAAATCGACTATGCGCAGACCGCTATGCAGAAGACCTTGAAAGACTTTGCACAAGCCATGATTCCAAGTTATCTCTTTGTATTCTCCACCTGTTCCCGAAATGTCGGTATAGGTTTCAGAAACGCTTATATAGGGTTCTTCCCTTGAATAAGCGGACTCTATCATCTCAAACCGTGTGTCAAACATCCATAGAATTGGATGAAACTCTACCATCACAAACTTTCCATCTGGTTTTAGACACCTTCTTATAACTGCTCCCCATTCCTTGAGATTGGGAAACCAATTGATGACACCGTAACTTGTAAAGACGATGTCGAACGAATCATCCAGATACTCGGGCAGGTCAAAAAGATTACAGCAGACAAACTTTGTGTCAGTTCTTGATTTATCTGCAAGCAGTCGAGCTCTCTCTATGGCTTCGTCCGAGAAGTCCACTCCTGTAACCTTAGCCCCCATACGGGACAGGGAGATTGTATCCAGCCCGAAATGACACTGCAAGTGCAAGACTTTCTTTCCCTCTATGTTTCCGAGACACTCCAATTCTATAGGGGTAAGTGACGACTTCCCTTCCAAAAATCCTTTGACATCATAGAAATTTGAATTGTAATGCTCCCCCGTCTTTTGATTCCAACTGTTTCTGTTGATTGCTATAAAATCATTGCACTCCATTGTTCACTGATTTATTTCTGTTTCTATATAGGTTCGACTGGAATTTGTTATTTATAAAGTTTGTTTCACTTTTGCCGTATGGTCACACTATCTCCCACAACGACAATTGCTTGCTGGTTAGTAATTGGCTTCAATGGCAAGTGTATATATTCTTGCACGACCGACCATGTCTCCTCTTCAAAAGGAAAATTTCCAAAATGTGGAACGGGATAGAATTCCACAATATTAAGCCCCTTGAAATCTGAAGTCTGTGAAGGAGGGACATCCATCTTTCTGGCGTATTCGATGTTGGGAGAAACAACCATTGCTCCTGCCGATTCTCCAATATATGGTTTGCCGTTTTCCACTTGTTCGACAATCAGTTTGTCTGCTCCTGTCCTTCTGAGTTCCTTCATGAGTAAAAATGTGTTGCCCCCCGAAACATAGATATAGTTGCAGTCTTCCAGACACCGTGCAATTTCCTTCGTGTCGTGCTGCGTAATTTCCAATTCCCTCACGACAAGCCCGAGGGAGTCAAGTGCCACTTTTCCATCCTCAACATATTGGGTATATTCCTCGTGGATACTTGCGGTTGGGATGAATGCTACCGTCTTTCCTTTCAATGGAATAGAAAAAGACTTGGGCAAAAGGGAAGCCACATCATGAAAAGATGAGCATAAAAAGATTTTTTTCATTGAAAAACTATGTTTTGGTGAATGGCGATTTGAGTTATCAAACATCATGGCATATACAGCCAAGATGAATGCAAGAGAGAATGCAGTAAAAAGAATTATCGGCAATTTACGCTTCATTATTGTCTTTATTTGTGTGGACAAAGAAAAAGATACTTATAATTCTCCGAAAAGAAAGCATCTGCACCTTAAAAGTAGTGTAAAAGTTTTGTCGGATAACAAAAAAACGAGCAACCCTTAAACCGAAAAAGAGTTTCAAATGCAAGCAGAATATAGCAAACCATAGCAAATGGAACGGTTGACAAATCGTTACCCAAAAATCAGGTAATTGTGCGAAAGGCGCTTGTACAAAGGATAGTCGCTTTTCTATCCAAAGTTATGGAAATAGATTGATAGTAGCTTTTCAACAACTTTAATTAATCTGTCGTTTTGTATTTATAGCCACATAAAGCACCATTCTGCGTTATTTCTCCTTGCGAAAATTAGAGTAATTAATTACGAGAGATAATGATTTCAAATCCTCATTACGAGCATTGGGTACGAGATCGATTTTAATTATTGATGGGATTAATTTTTTCTTATGAAGCCCAAACTCGGTATCTAACAAATAAGATGCACTATACTCGGATGACGATGTTAGTTGAGTTTTAATCCTATTGATAAAGCCATCTTTATCCAAAGAAACTATACATCTAAGTTCATCGTCTTCTTGTAAATTCCAAGGCATTTCCTTTTGTTTTCGAATAGAGAACTCCCACAACTCAAAACCATCAATACTCCCCATGTATGTGCAATAAAAGTTTTTTCTATCACTTTTGTGACAAAAAGCATTTGCCATCAAATAGCTAACTTCAGAAGCTCGTTTCAATATGGTGAGTAGCTTAGCATTATATGAAATCACTTCTGAGATAACTAAACTTGCGCTGTCTATATCTGTTTGGTTACGACATGATGTTCCCAATGCATGGCCGGTATAGAAATGATCTGTTTTATTGTTCTCGTTTAAGACAAAGTCCAAATCAAAAAAGTATGTGCGATAGTAAGGTAGAAGTAAATTCTTTTTTCTCTCCTGAAAGTATTTTTCTGCAGAAAATTTGCTTGGAACAACTATTATAGGGTCAAGCAGATATGAATCCTCTTCTAAATTCACATTGATTAGTTTATCAGAGAAGTGAATACTATCTAACTGTATTTGAGTTGTTTTATACCCCATGTATTTCACTGTTATTAAATCATGTAGAGCAGTAGAGTCAAAAGAGACTTCTACAGTTCCATCCTTTGTCCCTACCCTGTGAAAATCATGCCCTATTATAAACTCAGGATATGGCAGTCTGTTTCCTTGTGTGTCGAATACAGCTATAGTTAGCTTTCTTTGAGCATGAAGTTGTGCTATAAAGCACGATGTTAATAAAAGGAATATATAAAATCTATTTCTTTTCATTGCTGAGTATATGATTGATGGTTTTAAACTAAACAAGGGTTCTTACGATATAAGACCCCTTACTAAAACCCTCGAGTAAAAGCTTTTTATTCTGATGTATAAACAGCAAAATAAGGCCTGTCACTTCAGTTAATCAAAAAGGAATTTCAAGGCCTGGAGCCCCGTCCTTCTTACCATATTCCTTCATCCATTTACAAATGTCAGACAATTTCTCACCAATCCAGTCAATAGCATCTTCGAACCATGTGCCACCTTTTACTTCTGATAATTCTTGATTAGTAAAAACATCAAAATCTTTAGTCTTCATCATAAAGATTACTGTTAAAATGTTACTATTCTTTCATTTGCAATCATATCAAACGATTACTATATATGGATCAGAAAGTACAAATTCTTTTTCAACAAAACAACAATAGCGTTTAGTTAATTATCAAGATCGAAGCATATTTTCTTATCTTGATGTGTACTGACGTGTACTGAAAAAAATCTGCCTGATGGTTGAAAATTCTTCAGGCAAAGAAAAAAAATCCAAGTTAACTTCGTTGAAAATCCATCAGGCAAAGAAAAAAGTCCTTCAAGTAGAAGTTTTTCAATTTCTGCCTGAAGGACTTTTAGAATTATCAAAGAAAGCCGCTAATCTGTATTCCTTATCCTATAAAATGGGAACTTAATTATCACAAAAGATTTACCCAAACAAAAATTATAAACTCTCTCTATCCATTAAATACAATAGAAACGTTTTGCAGTATCCCTTGACTGATTAATTCATTGACCGTTGAGAATTGGTCTCTCTTTACGTGATTATCACGACAAACATATAAAGTTGCATCTGCAAGATCCGATATGACAAAAGCATCTACCACATCTTCTCCCACCGAAACGGTGTCAATAATCACGAAGTCAAACTTCATTTTAAGCTCTTTTACTATCTCCTGTAATAAAGGCAGCTCCAACAGTTCAGTAGAGTTAACAGAATTCTTTCCGGCAGGAAGTATGAAAAGATTATCATGATAAGTTGACGTTTGAATATAAGAATCGTAATTTCTATTACCTGCCAGAAGCATATCGCTTAACCCGGCCGATTGTTCTTTCAACCCAAAAACATTGATCAATTGCGGATTACGCATATCCATGCCTATTATCACAACCTTTTTACCCAACAGAGACAAGCTGGCTGCCAGATTTGATGCAATAAAGGTCTTTCCTTCGCCCTTCACCGTAGAAGTTACCAAAACGACTTTATTGTTTTCCCTTTTCAAAGCAAGTCTCAGATTTGTTCTTATTTTTCTGAAAACTTCCGATAAAGGCGTATTATCTTTTTCTTTGATAACGATTTGCAGCTTTTTCAAATCTTTAATCCATGGTACTTGAGCAAAAATGGGTATTGCGGTCAATTTTCGGATATCTTCAACAGAAGAAATTTTTGTCTTGAAGAAATTCAAAAGTAAAAGAATTATGACAGGAATCAATATGCCGAGTATTAAAGCGATCAGTCTTACTGTAAAAGGATTTGGATTGACAGGTTTTCTGCTCGCTATGGCAGGATCTATAATGCGGGCATTATCTGCCGTGGAGGCCAGTTTTATATTATTCTCCTCTCTTTTCTGTAACAGCATCAGATAAAGGCTGGACTTGATTTCCTGTTGACGTGAAATATCCGTCAACTCACGTTCTTGAGTAGGGGCATTCAATATTCTCCCTGCAAGTTTACTCGCATGAGTATCTATATCCCTCTTATTAATTAATAAACTTTGATAAACGTTATTAATAGAAGTCAATATATTTTCTTTTAAGGTTTTCAGTTCTTCCGTTTTTCTTACCACCATCGGATTTTCCGGTGTAGATGATTCCAAATAGCGGTTTCGCTTCAAAAGCTGTTCATTATAGTTGCTTATAAGGGTCGTTAAAGTAGTATTTTCGATACCTATATTTGCCGGAATAACCTGATCATTATTCTGTGGATTATAAACATACTCTCTTAAGTATTTGACCAGCTGTAACTGCGTATTGATTTGTACACGCTCCTTTTCGGCACTCGCATTACCGGAAACAACATTCTGGAAATCACTCAAATTAGTAAGACCGGCAGCTTTCTTGGTTTGTTCCAATGCTGTTTCCGCATCTCCTAATCCATAAGCGATAATCTTTATACGTTCATTGATAAAATCATCTGTTTTCTGAGCAATCAGATTTTTATCCATATCAGCCGTACGGTTGTACATACGAATGAATTCATTTACAAAATCTTCTCCTCTTCTTCTATGCGTAGACTTGAATTCGATGTTAACAATCGAGTTGGTATTTTCCTTTTTTAAGATAGATAATGCATCTAAATAATCGTTTACCAATTGGTCGAGGGCATGAACCACAACAGAGACTTTACCGGATTTAACAGAAGGAACATCGGGTTTCAGAGCTATTTGAATCGGTCCAACCGGAGAATCCAAAACATAAGGACATGCTACAACTCCGGTTGTTATTTTCTTTTCACCGATGGAGCCATTGACTTCTATCTTATTTACATCCGGTATTCTGATTTCAAGGGCAAAATCCGATGAAAGTTTATTTAGATTTTCTTCTCCCATAGTTACAATAACGGGAGATTCCGTATAAAGATCTTTATGACTTAAAAAACCGTCTTTCGTGGTATAAGTAACAAATGAACCCGTCGCAAGAATAGCTTTCTTCATAACCGTTTTTGAACGCATGATTTCAATTTCATCGCTCACACTATTCGCCGGAGCTAAAAAACCGATATTGGACAGATTTACACCTTGAGGCGCAGGGTTGATTTTCGAATCCGTTTCACGTATTAAAGCTGTTGCACTAATGGTATAGACTTTTGTCGAATACCACAGATAAAAAGAGGCACAAGCCAGACAGAACAGTATGGACAATAAAAACCATTTCCATTTATCCATCAAAACAGACAGCATTTTTTTCAGAACAATATTATTGTCTACTTCAGCCTTCATTATATTATTCGAACTATATTCTCTCATTGCTTTATTCTATTTACAAAATGGTAACTAAAATGCTTACTAAACCGGTCAATAAAGAAAGAGTAGATATCCAAAACGTAGTATTATCGCTGACCAGTGCAGAATTTGCCTTCACCTTGCTGGGTTCAACATACACAACATCACCTTGTTGCAAGTAATAATAGGGAGAATTGACAATATTAGCATCGGTAATATTGAGTAAAAAAAGTTGCTTACCGCCATTTTTATCTTCTCTCAACAATTTGATATTTTTTCGATTGCCATAGATAGTCATATCACCGGCTAAAGACAAAGCTTCAAAAATATTTACCTTACCATTCTCAATAGAATAGACTCCCGGATGGGTAACTTCTCCCAACACCGATATCTTATAATTCATAATTCTTACATGTACAGTAGGATTATTCAGGTATTTAGAGAGCTTCTCTTTTATCATTTTTTCTGCTTCTCGCTCTGTTAAACCATTTACATAGATTGCCCCTATTACAGCCAGCTCGACCTCCCCTCTGTTATCGACGAGATATGTAAGCGATCCGGTCTTTCTTTCAGATTCAGGAGTTTCAACAGTCACTGCACTCAAATTAAAAGGAGCCGAGAGTTCGGGATCTGCACTTTTAATTTCAATAGACAAGATGTTTTTAGGCTTTATGGTTGCATCGAAAAGTACATTTTTAGTACTGATTGCATTACCATATATATGTTTATTCTGTAAATAAACGACTTCTTTTAAGTTACTGCAAGAAGACAAAAACAAAGTAACAAATAGTATTACCCCAAAATGTATAAAATACTTTTTCATAAACTTATTTCAAATCTATTAAACGATAAATAATCCATTAAAATATTATCTCAAAAAATCCATGATAAATATTGGTGTCGAAACAAAGTTCCGTCTCCACATTCTTTTAGGCTCTTTCAATAGCCTTCCGAGCCATTCCAATTTACATTTTATCATCCACTGAGGCGGACGCTTCTTCGTACCGGCAAAAAAATCAAAAACTGCACCTATACCGGAAATCATCTTCACATTCAGTTGCTTCTTATTTTCATCAATCCATTTTTCCTGTTTGGGGGCGGTCATTCCCACAAAAAGAACATCGGGTGAAAAGTTGTTTATTCGCCTGATCATTTCTCGATTTTCTTCAACGGAAAAAACCTCTTTATAGGGAGGAGAATAAGTATCTACAAGAATATTCGGATAAAGGCCCGCCATTTTGGATTTGATGATACTAAGTGTTTCCGGAGATGCTCCCAAATAGAAAATTCTTCCTCCACAAATATTCAGTTTGTCCAAAACCATTTGATGCAAATCAGAACCGGCAATTTTTTGTGCATGAATACCATGTCGTCTCTTTATAGCCCAAACAATTCCCTCACCATCTGGTAACAACACATCACTACTCAACAGAGCTTTTTTGAAAGCAACATCTGCTTTTGCCGTAACATACGAATGAGGATTAATCGTATTTACTACTGTTTTTTCTACCGGAATACCGGAAAAAACATAGTCTATAGCTATCCTATATGAGTATAATACCACTTCTTTCATATTTATTAAGTTTTATTATTGGACTTTTCTCTGCAAAGTATTTTCAAAACTTCTACCCGAGTTTACCAAACAGCCTATTAACTCCATCCATTTTTTTGCTATTATTTCAGATGAATATCCTGTTTGCAGCTTCCGGTAGGCCCTTTCTCCCAATTCTTTTACCTCCTCGGGGGAATTCCACAAATACAAAATTTGTTTCTCTAAATCATCTTCATCATTGGTATTAAATAACCTCCCAATACTGTTTATTCCTTTGCCTATGATTTCCGTGAAACCTCCATGTTCGGGGCAAATTACAGGCTTATGCCATCCGGCAGCCTCCAATATAACCATTGGGAAGCCTTCATAACATCGACTTGGAATAACCAAAAATTTTGCATTACGAAAAAACCCATCCAAGCTTTTTTGATCAAGTTGGCCAAGAAATTTCACATTCTCAGGTATATCTCCAGCCATATCACCTCGTATTTCTCCGGCAAACTGAAAATTTAACTCCGGATGTAAACGAGCAATTTTCACTAATCGGTCAAATCCTTTTTCATAGCTTAACCGGCCTACATATCCAATATATTTACCTTCGGAAAAAGTATGCTGTGGCGGAACTTCTATCGAGTTCGGTATAACAACGATTTTGTCTCGTTCAAAACCCGCTTCGATCAATTTGCTCCTCTGAAAATCCGTCAAGCAAGCAAAAACACTTACATTCTTCCTATACGCCCCACTCTTCCTTGCAACATAGTTACGGATAGCATAACCAATAGATTTAGCAAAAGATTTTTCACAATTAAAACGAATACAATTCAACTCACACCCGGAAACAAGACATGCCTCACACGGTACCCCCTTTCTCATAAAAAGTCCCGTAGGACATATCAAGCGGTAATTGTGTACAGTCATTACAACCGGTATTTTCTGTTTTTTACACTCAAAAAGAGCGGCCGGAGATATTAACGGATATAAGTTGTGAACATTAATAATATCCGGCTGATATATTCTTATAGCCTCTCTTAATCCTTTGACACCTGAATGGGAGTAAATTCCGGAGATAAATCCTCTGATCTTACCCTTAACTCCGGTTAAAATCTCAGAAGAGCATCTATACTCAAAAACTTCCATTCCCTGCTGCATAAATAAGGCCTTCATCCGTTCTACGACAGATTCTTCACCGCTGGGCTTGCCATAATCATTATGTACAATAAGGATTTTCATATCTGTTTATATCTTCCTTTCCAAAGATTCAAAATAAGTTTATCCCAAATGTTCACACTCTTTTTCTTATTCCGATATGCATAATCGATAGCTTTCAACATCTCTTCGGCAAATCGATCTATACCCCAATCTGAAATAATCTTTTCTGACGCCAGCCCTAATTCTCTTCTCGCTTCTTCGGAAAGATTAAAAAAAACATCCAGTTTTTTCTTCATGGAAGTACCATCATCTTCCGGATTAAAAACATAACCATTTACACCATCTTTAACTAAAACTTCGGTTGCTCCGCATTTGCTGCTTGCAATAACAGGCAAACCGGCAGCCATAGCTTCATTGATAACCAGTCCCCACGTATCATATGTACTTGGAATAATAAAAACAGATACACGTTTATACAATTCTCTCAATTCCGACTGCTTCATAAAAGGAAGGAAACGAATGTTCTGATCAGATTCTGCCAAACATTTCAGATTCTTTTTTTCCGGACCGTCTCCAACAATCAAAAGCTCATAATCTTGTGTGTTACATTCTTGAAAAACACGAATCAGAAAATCTATATTTTTACGTTTAACAAGTCGGCCGACTACAACCATTTTCGGTTCTCTGAGTATGATAGATTCATCGGATGATTTCCAAAAATTATTATCAACTACATCTATACCATAAAAAATTTGCTCTTTTTTAAATCCCCATGAAAATGCTGTTTTATCCCAGGGAGATGCCGGATAGACAACAGAATCCACATTACGATATATCCTTTTTTTTATAAAATTCACAAAAAATCCACGTGGGACATCTTCGACTTTGGCATCATCAAATATTACAACACCTTTATGGTTTTTCTTTGCCCACATAACAGAAATTGCCCCGGAAGGAAAAGCAATGGCCCCGGCAACAACAACATCCGGATTAAGCTCTTGTAAATTTCTTATCAACAAAGGCTTAATTTGAGAAGAGGATAAATCTTCCATTTTCTTTTCGGGAAATAAAATTCTCCAATGTCGTGTGAGACTGGTCTCACAACCGGCAAAAGCATAAGGGCTTCCCTTACCGGCAATCTCGATGACATATAGCTCAAGACCTTGTTTTTGGGCTATACGTTCCAAACCTTTCAATCTGGCCGGCCAATATATGCGAAAATCCGTATGAACAATTACCACTTTTTTCATCATCTAAAAAGTATTAATTCCGAAAGATGCATTTAAGAATACCTCTTGTAAAAAGAGGGGGCATATGGTTTAATAGATACCATACACGTACCTTAAGAGTAGGTTTTGCATAGGATTTTATGTATCTATAAGACATATCAGCCTCGTGCTTCATTTTCAATCTTACAAAAGTGGCCATACGCATTTTATGCCATAAGGCCACATACTCTTTTAACCCTTTGATATAACCATATTCCCGATATAATCTTCCGAGTTCCTCACCAACCAAATCAATCTTATCCGGAATCTTCCCCGGAACAATCATCTGAATACTGGGGAAATTATATATGGCCAACTTTTTTGATGAATAAGCAATCGGATATCGGCAAGCTAACTTCGCCCATGTAATAAGATCCTCACCCAATGTTACACCTAACAGAAAGCCTCCCAAAGCAATCAAAGCTTCTTTTTTTATAAATACAGAAATCGATGTTATAAGAGGAGAAGAAGACGAAACAATTTCAAAATAATTATTTATCACCCCATCTCCCTCAATATTCAAATGAGAAAATAACGGGTCACGCAACTTCCCATCTTGATCTCTTAAAATATATCCGGTTGCACATACTGCCGCTTGAGGATATTTTCTCGAAAGTTCTATTTGGGTCTGTAAATACTCCGGTAACCACTCATCATCCGCATCCAAAAAAGCGATCCATTCTCCTTTCGATTCCTTAATTCCTCGATTACGCGCAGCAGAAACACCCAAATTCTTCTGATGAATCAATCTAATTCTTGAATCAGAGATTTTCTGTACTTTTTCTACACTACTATCTGTAGAGCCATCATTGACTATTATAACCTCAAAATCCTGAAAAGTCTGCCCCAGAACAGAATTCAGCGTGTTACCGATTTGATGTTCTTTGTTATACAAAGGGATTACTACTGATATCATTTTTTTGTCTTCTTTTTAGTCCCAACATCATTCCATAAAACCCAAAAGGATAAGCAATAGTAGCCATTGAATAGTTTACGACATTGTCTGTTAGCATTGTTAGAAGAACACCTCCCATAGATACACCGGCAACAATAGCACTGACACGTACAGCATAAATATTATTATTCTTTGAATATTCTATAAAAGAGTGAGAAATAATAAACAATGCCATTGTCAGATAAAGGACAATACCGATCAAGCCATTATCACATAATTGCTGTACAAAGTCATTATGCGGTACTTTCAAGCCTCCGAATACATGATTTTCATACATATATTTTTGTGTACTTCCCGTTCCGCTTCCCAATAGTTCTCTTCCTCTGAAATGTTTTTCCAAGAGCTTGGTCCACATAACGAAACGACCGTTGCTATTGATATCATCTATTGTAACCTTTCCCTCCATAAAGTCTTCGGCATTGATATCCTTATTCAAAAACATCTTCTTTTTTACTTCAGGAGAAAACAATAAAACGGAGAAAAACAGAATAAAAAGACCTAAAAGCAAAGGCAATGATTTCCATCTGTAACGAAAAAAAATAAAAAGACCTAAGGCAGCAGAAGAGCCAATAATACTTGTACGAAACCCCAATACTATACACGGTATAAAAAACAGTACAGCTAAAATAATATCCTTTATTTTCCTTCCATAAAAAATATACATAGCCAATGAGAATACAATCATGCTAATGTAATTTATGGTAACAGCAGTACCATACCAGAAAACCCCGGGAATAAACCTGTCCCATTGAATAAGTTTATAGGAATTTGTTAATATAACCACCAACGATATCAATGCAACAATACGTGCATATAATCCGGCTTTAAGAAAAACTTCCTCATCACGAACCACGGACGATACAAAAAGCATCAACAACAAAGGATAAGAGTACTTTAAAATAACACGTATGCCATAGGTAGCAGACGGGCTGTAAAATAAACCGATAAACAACCATAGCATATAAATCAGATACAATATAACCGGTATATTTATTCCAATTTTCCGATTGGCTATATAGAGACCTATAATACAGAACAATTCAAGTACAAATAACCTTATGGCCATTAGATCAAGGCCACCCAAATCTGTAGAAAAAGCAAGTAATCCGGTAGCAAAAATCAATAATAGAAACAATTCCGGCCCGGTAAACAGCAAAACCCTTCTCTTATCGAAAGAACTACGGACTTTACCTTCTCTCTGCAAAAGAAGTTTCAAACTAAAAACTGAAATAATAATAAAATAGATGTAATTAAGAAAAGCCATTTGCGAGATTTTAACTATGTAAAAGAATTGTTTTTTCTTTTTTTATTATATAATTTCTGATACAAATCATTGAATAAATGACTATAATGAATAAAGCAGAATTTACCGACATAAGCCCTTGCATTCTCCGACAAATGCTTTAATCTTTTTTGAGAACAAACAAGCAGATTAACTTTTTCCACAATATCTTCAATGGAACCCGGTTCATGTAACAATCCAACCTGACGATTCTTTACGACCTCAGGTAATCCTCCCACATTTGCTGCAACAACCACACAACCACGTGCCATCCCTTCAATAGCAGTGAGGCCGAAGCCTTCGCTTCGAGAAGGAACAAGAAGTATATCTATCTGATCATAGAGAGCAGGTAATGCTTCATGCGGCTGTTCGCCAAAAAAAGATATAGAATTGCTAATATTCCGTTTCTCAGCATCTGCTTTCATTTCATCCAGTAAACTGCCATCTCCCACTACAAATAAACGGATAGAAGGATGCAATAGCAAAACTTCTGCAAAAGCCGGAATAACCAAATCCATACCTTTAATAGGCTCCAAACGACTGACAACACCTACGGTAATAGTTGTATTTCGTACTTTGGAATCTTTTTTAATACAGATATAATCGGGTAATGCATTGTAAATGGTAAAATGATTACGTCTCTTCAAAACCACATCTTTCGTATACAATAAAGAAGAACCAAAAAAAGACTTCTCTGCTTCAAGTGTTATACAAGTAAAAGCTCTGACACAAAATTTCTGAATAAAACGAACCAATTTGGTACTTTTATATATCTCGGCTGTCGTATGCAAAGTGGCTATAATATTACGTACACCTAATATCTTAAGCAACAAAACAGGTAAGGCTCCGGGAGCCATATATTGAATATGAACAACATCAGGCAAATATATTTTGAGTATTTTTCTAAACCCTTTGTAGAGAAAAGGAATTTGAGATTTCCCTTCCATACGAACACCATCCGGACTCAAACAATGTACCAAACTACCCATCTCTTCACAGCGTCGGACCATGTAAGAGTCATATTCATAATAACATAAAATAAGCACCTCATGGCCGTACTCTCTCAATGCTCTTACTAAGTTGAGCGTCTGTATTTCAGTTCCTCCTATTAAGAGACAAGGTATACAAATAAGTGTTTTCATTTTCCTAACAATTTTCTTAAACCGACAAAAGACTCTTTAATATAAGAAGATAGACAATGGTTCAATACATACCTCTTATATATATACTTATAACCACTACTCCAGCCATTTTTATAAGTTTCAGCCCCCTTTAAATGATCATATATTTCATAGTTCAAACCCACAGCTCTGTTTATTAAGTAAAATAAATGGACTTTAGAAGGAGAATATCTATGATATTCAGGATCTCCCATTGCCATGTAATAGTAAAAAACTTTTTTGTACTCAAACCCCAGATTCCAAGCTATGGCTTTATTATTGATATCCAATGTAGTAAAATGAACGACTCCGGCAGGCATACCCAGCTTAAGCAATTTTTCATGGAAAAGAGGTGCTTTATACGAATTAGGCCATCTATTCGTATGTATTCTCATAAAGGTATTAAATTCCACCTCAGCCTCTTCCCATGTATGGTATTCTCTCATTGTCAACTTTCCGAAGTCTTCTTCCAACTGTTTTGTTTTTCGTCTTATATCTTTCCGCAAAGAATGGGAAAATGATTTCAACAAATCTTCCGAATTACGGAAATCTTTTAAATCCAAAAAAGGACAGACATCATCCTTATGCCATTGAGAACCGGTCTCCATATCTTGAATTCCCAAAAACTCAATGGCATCTATTTTGTTATATTTATTTTTTAGAAAGGTTATTAACTCTGTCCAAAAAACAGATTTCTCTTTAATCGGATATTTAAAAATCGGATCATGATAATCATAATCGCTATAACCAACAGGAACTATAACCTTCTGAAAAGCCATCTTCCAATTTTTCTTCCACATTACCAAAGGGAATAACATCTCATTATCTCCATCTTTTCCGACTAAAAATAAAGGCTCCATCTCCCGAAGAGGGAGATAGGTTTCAATCCATATCTTCATCATAACAGGAGTAAAGAAAACGTGTGCAGTAGGAGATATCTCCAATAGGGATTCCCAGTAATCTAAAAAATCTTTATTATAAATTTCTTCCCAATTTTCATAAGCTGTAAAAGTCCACATATAAATTAATATCTTTTATTTTATTTTAAAATACAATTCATCTTTTTGTGTATTAGCTCTTAAAAGAATTGATGGAAGAACTCCAATCCATGGATTGCCTCGGGGAGATAAACTTGAAGTGTAATATTCAAGTATTCTCTTTTTATTTCTATGTTCATTCCTGGTCATTCTAAGCACATAAATACTCTTCCAATCAATCTTCCAAGAAAAATAGTACCAAAACCAAACACAATATTCGTATACTTCAGAAATATCGGACCACAATTCTTTAATAAGTGTTTTCACAACAACGTGATCACTCCATCCTTCTAAGCGGCTTGGAATGAAAACCTGGTCCGGATGAATTTCCCTCATGAGTGCATGAAGTTTTTCCACCTCAGGATGATTTAACTTCATTTTTCCATCCGGAAAATCAAGAAAGAAAAGTTTTGTAATTTTTAATCTATCAGTTACGTTACGTGCCAAACTTCTTCTTTCATTAATTATTTGATTTTTCGCATAATCATCTAATGCAGCAGATCCATCGGTTAAAATTATGATATAAACGTCTTTCCTCTCTTTTACAGCTCTTTGTATCAATCCGCAGCAGCCAATCGATTCGTCATCAGGGTGAGGAGCCAATATAAGTATACGCTTTCTTATTTGTATATCAGGTTTTCCCAAAACTTTTAAACCAATATATTTTACACGTAAATATCTCATTACATTTTTCATCTTGTGTTTCAGTAAAACAAAAAGCTCCATAACCATTCTCATTTATTTCTTAAAAAACGCCTTACAAAATTTTTCATATCAGTAGTCAATAAATAGAAAGAAAAGAATGTTATCAACACACATATTAAGAGACCAATAACAGCAGCAAAAAATAAACTGACAAAAGAATCATAAGGAGCTGACATTAATTGATATACAACGTAATCATAAATCTTAAAAGACAAAAACAAGGAAAAACATGTTATCAAGAAATTTACAGACCATTTTCTCCAATAACCTATAACAGACTTTTGGAATCCTTTTTTATATAGAAAATAAGGTTTCCATAGCATATATATACAGGCATAAGAAAGAATTCCACCGCATAAAATACCATTTAGGCCCCATTTATATCCACCAATAACAGAGAATGAAAGGTATAAAACCGTTTGTAGAATAGAAGCCCATATATCCTGAAATAACCCAAATCCATATAAAAAAGGTTGCATAGCCCCCTGTGTTATATATAAAAACAGACTGATAACAACAAGCCATAAAATAGATATTGCCATTATATATTCCGGACCTAACCACAAAGAAACAAAAGGCTCTGTATATTTTAGAAGTCCAAAAGAAAAAAATCCGGCAACGAAAAATTCTATTGTGTTCAACTCCCAAAAAATATTTTCAACCCTGCGTATATTTCCCTCTGCAATTAAATTGCCGATACTGGCACGAGTGCTTCCTAATATATGTTCTAAAACTTGAGTTAATTTATCACTGATTAACAAATAGTTACCATAATATGCAACTGTTTTAAGAGAAACAAAAGAGTAAATAAATAATGGTGCTGTTTGAAATTGTATGAACTCATTAATCTGATGGACAAATAACTGTTTGGTATATTTCCAAATTTCAGGATGTTTTTTCAACAAAAGTTTTCCTTGTTTTATATTGCTTTGAAGCCACGGATACACTTGGTGGATTTTCCAATTTAAAATCCACGAAAAAATAAAACCAAATATAAATTCTATTGTAACCCATAAATAATAGTTACGGGTATAATAGGCCGAAGTCATTTGAAGTATTGTTTTAACAATTATAGCACTCTGAAAATAAGCAGTAATAACGTAGCTTTTTTGATCAGCACCGAGTAGCAACTGCTTATAATTCAAGAAATAACTAATTAACGAACTAATCAAAAAGGTATAGAACGCAAAAAAAATCAATCTTTGGGAAAAATCCGTACTTAGAAATATCAATGGCAAAAATAAACTGAGAAGAATCCCACCCCCCAAAATAACGATGCCTATCCGACGATATAAATAACCCAATACAGAAACGACTTCACTTATCTGGTATTTGTTATTCTGATATAAAGGTTTATAAAGAGTATAACCAATGGCTGTACCAATTCCTAATTCTGCCAAATTCAAAAAGCCAAGAAGATTTTGCAGAGTAGTTATCAACCCTACAAAACTCACCCCCAAACAATCAAGAAAGATTTTTCGGGAAAAGAATGAAAGAACAAGTGTTATAAAATAAAAAAACAAGTTAACTCGAGCGTTGAGTAACGACTTTTTAACACGTGATTCCTGCTCCATCTAACTAAAAAATTATAAGCTCTAAAGGATTTATCAAGATCAAATTTATAAAATATCAATCGATGCCTCTTTTATTTTTTTATAATTATTCATCTTTTTTATAATTAAGTTAAAAACCAGCCAAATTACCACATATATTAAAAATATAGCATTTATATTAAGATAAGGAGCAAGATAAATACCTAAAAAAATAAACAAACAAGACATGACTATAATTATCAAGAGAGACAAGTGCATAGAAAAACCTGCTTTAATTAATCTATGGTGTATATGATTCATATCCGGATGAAAAGGAGAATGTTTACTTGAAAGACGCAAGAAAACAACATGTATTAAGTCAAAAACCGGAAGAATAATAGAAGTGAATGATATAATAAAGGCAGAACTGCAATCCTTATCAATAAAATTTTCATCAGCAGCAAGAGCCACAACAAAAAAACCAGACAGATACCCTAAGGTCAAAGAACCGCTATCACCCATAAAAATCTTTTTTCTAAAACCATTATATCCGCCAAAAACATTATATATAAAAAAAGGCACTATAACCCCAAGAGTAGCAGCAGCCACTATTGCCAGAATGTAATTTTCCAACCATATTGATAATGAAAGCATAACCAACATAGAACAAAAAGTCAGGCCGGATGCTAATCCATCTATTCCATCTATAAAATTTATAGAATTGATAATTACAACCATAATAAAAATGGTTAACAAAACTCCAAGCCATGCAGGAATTGTAAAAACACCAAGGATTCCATGAAAATTATCTATATATATTCCAAATAAAGGGGGAAGAGAAGACGCTCCTATTTGAAAAATAAGCTTATGCTTGTAAGTAGCTCCTACCAAATCATCATAAAGACCAACAAGAAATAAAAGAAATACACCGCATAGTAAAACATACAGTTGCAAACTAAAAATCTCAAATCTTTCTATAATATATTGATTATAAAAACTTAAAGCTAAACATATCGTCAATAAAGAAGCTATTGAAACAGATGAAGCAAAAGAAAATCCCCCTAAACGAGATACAAAACTATGATGTATTTTTCTAACATTTGGTATATCACACAAATTTCTTTTAGTAGAAATAATCAATATTTTAGGAATAATAATACTTCCTAATAATAATGAAATAACAAAGGCATAAACATACATCGCTTCAAGTGAAAATAAAAATTCCATCTTTTTGCTTGGTTTTATTACTATCTACATAAATTATCAAACATTCAAAAAGAGCATTCAATACCCAATATTATTAAGGAAAAAATCCAAACTCTATAATGATTTATTCCATTTTATTTTAGAGAAACACGAATAATATTCATTGATAAAATTTAACATTTATTAAACATATTTAAATTCCAAACAAGTGAAACATTAATATATACACTATTCAAAAACATATATTCTTAAAATAATTAGATATCCGACATTTATTAAACAATAACATCCAACTCTATTTCGAAATAAAAATCAAAAGAATATACTTCAACCAAAAACAAACAAAAAACAACTCACAACAAATTTAACATTTTATTTCAAACAAATGAATATTTAAATTGAAAATCAAAAAAGAATATAAAAATTGTTAAAAACAATTATAAAAATATAAGAGAGGGACTAAAAACACTGAAAACATCAAAAAACTTATGATAAATGGACAAAATAACAAATAACGTTTGTCCGATGGTGAGTGCATCCGCTCCAAACTTCGGTAGCGACAGCGTCCACCAAAGAACCCATTACCGAAGTTAGTCGTGATTGAAGATCTATGTGCAAGAATGAACCATATTTGTGTTGATTGTTAAAACTCTGAATTTTTGGCATTTTTAGAAAAACCTATTCAAGAGTATTTAGAAGTATTGGTGTACGGTAAAATTAAGGAAGTTAGAGATTTGGAACTAAAACCATTCATATTTCGCAAAAACAACCTTCTAAAAGGACATTACGAAGAAAAAGGAGCTTGACAATGTTAGAAATGACAGTATGGAAAAATACAAGCCCTCTAATTCAAATTCTCTTGTAATCTGCTATAGAACAGTAGTTTTTGAAGGTTCTTCGATTTTTTACCGGACAGCAATAATTGAGAAGCAATAATAGCAGAAACTGGAGAAGGAATTGATAGTAAAGATGAATATCCTTGGGATAAATTAAACGAAAAAGAAAAAAGTTTTCTAAGGGCATCCTATTGCAGCGAAGAAGTTCTTCGATAATAAAAGAGTGTTAAATGTCGCTAATGAAAAAAGTCTCCATAATGCAGTTGGAGATCATTGTCTTATATTGAACTGACGTTAAAATTCAGCTCCATCTTCAGCAACAGGCTTTTATCTCATCCAACCGGCAAGAAGGAGTTATCTCTCATACAGCCCCGCTGTTTTGTTTTTATTGGTGTCCGATAAAAATTTTTGAAGTAATAAATTAAGGGCCGGCTTCGGGAAATGAAGTCAGCCCTCTTTTCGTTACTTTGTTGTCGCCAAACCAATGATGAATAAACGTAATCATTTTCTTCGGAACAGCCTCTCTACAGCCAAGTTCTCTCACTCGTAGATAAGTCGTCAGTACTTCAACATAGTCGTAGACATTCGGGAGAACGCTATGTTAAGAGCTTTGATGCGTGGACACACTTAGTAGTCGTGATGCTCTACGCCGTTATTCATCGCTTTGATTCCTTGCGAGAAATTACAGCT
>NZ_KB904152.1 GCF_000379945.1 Porphyromonas macacae DSM 20710 = JCM 13914 | reverse complement strand
CGAATCTACAATGCTGTTGACCAGGCGCACAGGGTCATTGGCATCAATATCTTGACCAAGTTCTGCAGGAAATAGCAGGATGGGGTCGGATATGTAAGGACGAAAGTGTAACTTTGTATTCATTAAGTAATTGATATTTGCTAAGTTACTCAAACTTAGTGAACGAACGAAGCCCTAGCTTGTGAAAGTTGGGGCTTTGTCGTTGGATGAGGAATAAAAAAAGGAGGCTGCCCCAAAAATGAATTTTGACACAGCCCCGAGTATTGGACGGTACGGCTGTGCAAGACCTCTTTATCGTTCCCTCTCGTGAGGAACGCCTGAAAGATAAACAACCCGATGCCGAATACGGAACTACACTCCGCGTTTTCAATCCCAAGACTATGGCATGGGATATTTTCTACGGTTGTATGGGCGAGGCTATCCGACTGACCGCCAGAAAGGTCAGTGAAGAAATTATCCTGACCGAAAACACGACGAAGAAGATGAGGTATGTATTCTCCGACATAATGGCTTCTTCTTTTCTGTGGAGAAAAGAACGAATGGATGAGAACAACGAATGGCAAACCGTGGCGAAAGTGACGGCAGATAGAAAATAAAATAGATGTATTTATGATGAAACAGAAAGTTATATTTGTCTTGTTAAATGAATATACAGATTGGGAGGGAGCGTTCCTTTCCACGTCTCTTCATGTGGGAGTAGTACCGGGAAGTGAGATAAAGTACGAAGTTTATACCGCAGCTCCGACATTGGATGCAGTCCGTTCCATCGGTGGTTTAAGAACTTTGCCGGATTATTCTTTTGAGAATATGCCGAAAGATTATGTGGCTTTGGTACTTATTGGTGGCAACCGTTGGGATTCACCCGAAGCAGAACGTGTCGCCCCATTGGTTCAGGATGCGCTGGATAAAGGAAAAATCATTGGGGCAATATGCAACGGAGCTTCGTTTTTATGTTTGCACGGTTTCCTAAACGATGTAAAGCATACGGGCAACGGCCTTGACCAACTTAAAGAATGGGGTGGAGAAAAATACACAAACGAAGCAGGATATGTGGAAGCACAAGCCGTCAGTGACAAGAATATTGTTACTGCAAACGGTGTAGGACATTTGGAATTTACTCGTGAGATGCTTTTATTGCTGAAAGCCAATACTTCTGAGAAGATAGCCGGCTGGTATGACTTTTACAAGAATGGATTTGTAAAATAAAAGCGAATGGAGAAATAAGCATAGAGCCTGACAGACATTGGCTGGATTTTCAAAGATTGCCTTCTGTTGATTAAATGCAATGTGAACTATTTAGCATTGGCTTTTTGTTTCTTTTTGAGCCGTTTCAACTCACTGTCAAAAGTAACGAGGTGTTTTTCATCGGGGTTTCTTTGCTGCTTTCTTTGTACGCCCTAAACTCACGAAAGAAAGGAGGGAGTGTGTCAAAACATGGAATTGGGAGAAGTTTCCTTTCATATCGATAGTTATCCCCCTTCTAATCAAATAAAACAATCGCTATCATTGAGTTTTCAGCTCTTTGATAGCGATTGTTCTTTACAAATGATAGTTGATTTAGGGAGAATGGAGTTTTGACACAGCCCCTTTACTCTGTCTGTTCTTCTTGAATGGTTATCTGCATCGTCCTTACATTGGGGTGAGTGGAGAAAGCCCGATTTACCTCCTCATCGGGCAAGGTGCTGTGAATGTTTCCGCCCACATTACCTGCCACCCATTAGTATTTCTATTACGGCCTTATCCGCATTTAGATGTACCGCAATTTGTACAAAGCAGACAACCTTCCTGATAAATCAGTGTTTTCTGGTGGCAGTTCGGACACTCCTGTCCCTGAGCTTCAGCACCAACGGGCAGATATTTTCTGAGAGCACGCTCTACACCGTTTTTCCATGTATTAATAGATTCATCATTCAAAGACATTCCCTGCACAAGGTTTACAACCTGTTCGATTGGCATACCATAGCGTAATACACCGCTGATAAACTTTGCATAGTTCCAGTATTCGGGGTTGAACTTTCCATCCAAACCTTCAATAGTCATTTTGAATCCTCTTTTATTGCGAAACTGGAAATCGTAGTGTTTTGTGCCGTCGTCTTCATACGTTCTGATGATTTTGCCGGAAGAAACGCTCTTGGGAACCATAATACCTTCGTCATCGTCGGCAATACCGGTGAAAATTTCATACGGTCGTCCGTCCTTAAGCCCGACGAAAGCAATCCATTTTTCTTTATTATTTTGGAATCTGACAACGTCTGCATCCAAAGAACGAGGACGTTTAATCGGATCTGTTCTGTCTGCCATAGACGGATTTTCGGATGTTGCGGATCCGTCTTTTTTCTTTTTATCGGTACTGATCAAAACACCGCTTCTTGAGCCGTCTCTGTATACGGTACAGCCTTTACATCCGTTTTTCCATGCTTCTACATATAATGTGTTGACCAACTCTTCTGAAACATCTTCCGGCAGATTGATTGTGACACTGATGGAGTGGTCTACCCATTTTTGCATTCGCCCCTGCATCTTGACTTTGGCCACCCAATCCACATCATTTGCCGTGGCATGGAAGTAAGGACTTTTTGCTACCAGATCATCCAATTCGCCGGACGTGTATTTTTTCTTTGTATCGAATCCGTTGATTTCCATCCATGTGATGAACTTCGGGTGATATACGATGAATTCTTCAAAACTGTCGCCGACTTCATCTACATAATCTATCGCAGCATTTTGATCATTCGGATTTACCTTGCGTCTTCTTTTATAGACAGGCATAAATACCGGTTCTATACCGCTGGAGGTTTGTGTCATCAGGCTGGTCGAACCGGTGGGTGCTATCGTCAGGCAGGCTATGTTGCGTCTGCCATGTTTTATCATCTCTTTATACAGCTCCGGATCAGCCTCCTTCAGACGCAGGATGAAAGGATTTTTTTCTTCTCGTTTACTGTCGTAGATTTCAAATTTTCCACGTTCTTTGGCCATCTGCACGGAGCTCCTGTAAGCCGAAAGGGCTAATGTCTTTTGTACTTTCTCTGCAAATGCCGTAGCTTCATCGGAGCCGTAGCGCAATCCCATGGCAGCAATCATATCGCCTTCGGCCGTTATGCCTACACCGGTACGACGTCCTTTCAGAGTCTTATCCTGTATTTTGTGCCATAAGTGTATTTCCGATCCTTTTATTTCCTCACTTTCCGGATCGGAATCGATTTTTTTGAGTATCTGTTCGATTTTTTCACTCTCCAAATCGATGATATCGTCCATTATTCTTTGAGCCAGACCAACATGTTTTTCAAACAGTTCGAAATCGAATTCCGCCCAGGGCGTAAATGGATTTTTAACGTAAGAGTATAAGTTGATGGCTAAAAGTCTGCAGCTGTCATAAGGGCAAAGCGGAATTTCACCGCATGGATTGGTGGAAACGGTTCTAAAGCCTAAATCTGCATAGCAGTCCGGTATACTTTCTTTCAATACGGTGTCCCAAAATAAAACCCCCGGTTCGGCACTTTTCCAGGCATTATGAATAATTTTTTCCCAAAGCCGGCGTGCTTCGATATTTTTTGAATACATTGGTTTGTCTGAATCGATAGGGTATTGCTGCGTGTAGGGTTTGTTGTCTACCACAGCTTTCATAAACTCATCATCAATTTTTACCGATACGTTTGCTCCCGTCACTTTCCCTTCTGTCATCTTGGCATCTATAAAACTTTCGCTGTCGGGGTGTTTGATGGATACGGATAACATAAGGGCGCCACGTCGACCATCCTGTGCAACTTCTCTGGTGGAGTTCGAGTAACGCTCCATAAACGGAACCAGACCCGTAGAAGTGAGTGCCGAGTTTTTTACGGGAGAGCCGCTCGGGCGTATGTGGGATAAGTCGTGCCCCACACCTCCGCGTCTTTTCATCAACTGTACTTGCTCTTCATCAATCTTGATTACAGCACCGTATGAATCGGCAGGACCATCCAATCCTATGACAAAACAGTTGGAAAGTGAGGCTATTTGGAAATTATTGCCAATCCCCGTCATCGGGCTGCCTTGAGGTACAATATACTTAAAATGATCAAATAGAGAGAAAAGCTCTTCGTGAGAGAGGGGGTTAGGGTATTTTTTCTCTATCCGGGCTACTTCGGCAGCCAAACGGTGGTGCATATCGGCCGGAGTAAGTTCATAAATATTGCCCTGACTGTCTTTAAGGGCATATTTCGTAGCCCAAACTTTTGCAGCTAGCTCGTCTCCTCCGAAGTATTCCACCGTTGCAGTGTAAACATCGTCAAATTTATAAATCTTTTTGTCCATAGCTTGTGTCGTAAAGTGACAAATGTTTCTGTGTTTGATTCTGTAAACAAAGATAGAATTTAATTTATTGGGAAACTATTGTACTTGTAAAGTTTTCCAAAACATTGTCTTAAGTACTTAAAATACTGTGTTTTATGTTTTCAACAGTATACCAAAAGTTGTCTATATCGGAAATCTTTTTTTCTTGTCCGATTAATTTTATTAACTGTTTATATATACAAACAGCTTTGCTTTATCTATTTTTTATTTTTTCGGATTTCGTTTTTTCCTGATATTTTAAGCCACTGAAATTATTTATCTGATGGTTGAAAATTATTCAGGCAATAAATAAAAATCCGTAGCCTGATGGATTTTCAACGAAGTTAACTTGGATCTTTTTTCTTTGCCTGAATAATTTTCAACCGTCAGGCAGAATTTTTTTCAGTACACCTCAGAGAATTTCGGTACACGTCAAATTTTTCTTGGATGGGGAAAGTAGACGGAAAAAATCAAGGAGATGGTTTCAGGAAGATATTGTTTCCTATAATAAAAATTAAGACAGTGTGTGATCATGCACAAATTACTGCGTTGCTTGTGACATTCGTCTTCGGTCACGTACTTCGGTGTGCTCCTTTGAGTTTCAGTGTTAGCGCCTTGTACTTTACCGGATTCTGACACATTTGAAAGGGGCTGTGTCAAAATGTATTTTTGACACAGTCCCCTCGAAGTATGTTCGTTTATTTATGAGAGACAGGTAATGTGAAGTATTATTCCAGATCAACTACTGTAATACCGGCCCCTCCGAACTGTACATGTTCATCGGCGTATTTTCTTACGGAACCGACTCCTGCCAAATACTCCCTGATAGCCATACGCAAAGCCCCGGTGCCTGTTCCATGCAGAATACGCACACGGGAGATGCCGAGTTGTATGGCATCATCGATAAAATAGGATACGCTTTGTACTGCTTCGTTGGCACGCATGCCCCTGACATCGAGGTCTTGTTTGAAGTGAAGCCGTTTTTCGTGAATCTGATCTACGATCATCTTGGCACCGGCTATCGGTGTCGAAGGCTTTTGCAAGCTTTTCTTTTCTTCGGAGACAGCATGGTGCAGTCTCGTCAATGGCACATAGCTTTTTATAATACCTCCCATACTGATAAGGGCTGTATCATCTTTCATTTCAAGGATACTGCCAACAGCTTTTTGTCCGGATATACGTACGGCATCACCCACCTTAAACGGTTTTTGTTTTTCCAGAGGGGGATTTTCTATCGTTTCTTTGACAGTTACGGATTCATCCGTCTGCTTGTTTTTCTTCTGCTGTTTACGTTTTTCACGTCGTTTGATTTTCTCCAATTCACGCCGATACTTTTCTTCCTTAATATGTAGATCAGCAGTTTCTTCCAGAGCCAATTCCTTTTCATAGCTGTTCAACCGGGCACGTATGAGGCGCGTTCTTTCTTTTTCGGCTTCGGCTTCTTTAATCTCACGTATGGTCCGTTCGATCTCTTTACCGGATTGTTTGATGATTTCCCGTGCTTCATCCCTGGCTTCGGATAATATCTTCTTTGTTTCGCTATCGATTGTTTCGATTTTCCGGGAATACTCACCGGTCAGTTCTTCCAATCTCTTTTCCTCCCTCCGGATATTAGCTCTTTTTTGTTCCCAATACCTTTTGTCACGAACAATATCTTGAAGGAATTTATCCATGTTTACATAATCGGTTCCGACAATGTCGGTAGCTTCTTGTATGACATTTTCGGGCAAACCGATTTTTCGAGCTATTTCAATGGCAAAAGAACTCCCCGGACGACCTGTTTCCAGCTTAAAAAGCGGTTGCAGGCGATGCCGGTCGTACAGCATGGCTCCGTTAATAATTCCCGGAGTTTCTTCGGCAAACGTTTTGAGGTTCTGAAAGTGGGTCGTAACGACGCCGAAAGCCTCCGACTTATTAAACTGATTAAGAAGAGACTGGGCGATGGCTCCACCTATCTGCGGTTCCGTTCCGCTACCGAACTCATCAATCAGGATAAGAGTACGTTCGTCGGCAATCTTTACGAATTGTTTCATATTAGCCAAATGTGAACTGTAAGTACTCAAATCGTCTTCTATACTCTGTTCATCTCCAATATCGATGCAAAGATTGGAGAAGATACCGCATCGGGAATTGGCGTCGAGAGGCAAAAGCAGCCCGCTTTGCAGCATCAGCTGCAACAAACCTACGGTTTTAAGGCATACCGATTTCCCTCCTGCATTAGGTCCGCTGATCACTAAAAATCTCGATTTCGGTTCTTCGAGTGTAATGTCGAGCGGTACTATGGCTCTGCCATGTTGTTTGAGGCTGCGCTCCAATAGCGGATGTCTGCACTGTTGCCAACGGATAAGCGGTTTATCGGTAACTTGCGGTAAAACGGCACTCATGGATTGTGCCAATTTGGCCTTGGCACGAATAAAATCCAGTAGTCCCAAAATACGAACGCCATCCAACAGCTGTTTCAGGTTAGGCCTCAATTTATCCGCTACACCCGTTAATATCTTGATGATTTCCCGGCGTTCTTCTGCTTCCAACTCCCGGATCATGTTGTTCGCCTCGACAATTTCGGCCGGCTCCACATAGACCGTTTTCCCGGTGGCCGATTCATCATATACGATTCCCTTGAGTTTACGTTTATGTTCCGGCGGGAGGGGAATGACCAACCGTCCATCTCTCAAGGCCGGGTGAACATCTGCATCTATCCAGCCGGCTTCCTTTGCCTGCCGTGCGATTCTTCGTATTGCACCGCTGATACTCTGCTCCACATTCCTTAACTCTCGTCTGATTCGATAGAGTTCTTTACTGGCGTTGTCGGCAATCTGTTGCTCTTCATTGAATAGAGCTCTGATGGACACTGCCGTTTTGGGAAGAGAAGGGGCATCCTGCACGATCTGAGCCAACTCCGGAAATTCGTATTTTTCTGTTATATCATCAGCCGATTTCGTATTATCCGTAGAAAGTATGGTTTTTCTGAAATCCTCCAAGCTATCCAGCATATTGGCAACCATAAGCAGCTCGGATTCTTCCATATACGTACCCTGCGGTCGAATGGCATGAAGTGCGTACCGGCAGTCGTCGGTACACAAATAAGGTATGTGCCGGTCTCCGCTCATCAAACGGAGCATCTGGTCTGTTTGCTTGAGATTCAGGGAAATTTCTCCGAAATCGGAAGAAGCCGTTAATGCAGCAGCGAGTTCTTTACCCATAGGACTACCCGCAGCATCTTGCAATAATTGCTTTATTTCAGTGAAATTTATTTTCTGTTCGTAATTATTTGGAAAAAGGGAAGCAATCATTATCGAATTAAAAATCTCACAACGTCATTGGCATTGGCATAGAGAATAAGAATCAATAGAAGAATCATACCGACTATCTGAGCCTTGATCATAAAAGATTCACTCACCTTACGACCGGTAAACATTTCATAAAGAAGAAACATAATATGTCCTCCGTCCAATGCCGGAATTGGCAACAGGTTCATAACAGCCAGAATAATGGAAATGAGAGCTGTGATATTCCAGAAAAGAAACCAGTTGAATTGTTTTGGAAAAAGACTGCCGATGGTGCCGAAGCCACCGATCTGGCTTGCGCCTTCTTTGGTGAAAACATATTTCATATCACCGACATAGCTACGAATCGTATTCACTCCCTGTTTGATGCCGGCCGGAATCGCTGTTAATAAATTGTATTTTATTTTGGAGACAGGATAAATTTCAGTTAAATGTTTAAGCTGTACGCCGATAATGCCGGTAGAATCGACTTGTACCCGATAATCGCGTATCGCTCCTTTTGAACTCATTGTCAGGGTGATACTGTTATTGGATAGGGTTTGAAGCATTTTCTGCGCATCGCGTATGTCCGGCGTTTGAGTTCCATTGACAGCGATTAAACTGTCTCCGGGCATAATGCCGGCTGCAGAGGCAGGACTGTTTGGAAAAACACTGTCCACAACAAAAGGCATTTGTGGGGTGAGGACGCCTTGTTGGGTACGCAGTACGCGTTTCATCATATCTTCCGGTATGCGGATGTCTACTTTTTCTTCCCCTCTTAATACCTGAACATAACGCGCACCGATAACCTTACGGGTAAAATTCTGTTGATCTAATACATCTTCTTTCTCCCCGTCTATACTCAGAATAATATCTCCATCCTGAAAACCGATGTCTTTCGCTACCGGGGCAAAAGCCATGCCGGAATGCACGAGGTCTGAAGTAAGTTCAACCCGTCCCCAATGATACGAAATGCCGGCATAAATGAAAATGGCCAAAATAACGTTGAAAAGGACTCCGCCGAACATAATAAAAAAACGTTGCCATGCAGGCTTGGATCTGAATTCTTCTTTTGAAGGTTCTCGTTTCATCTGTTCCGTATCCAACGATTCGTCTATCATGCCGGATATTTTGCAGTATCCGCCTAAAGGAAGCCAACCGATTCCGAATTCAGTACTGCTATTTTTGGGCTTATACCGGAACAGAGCTTTACCTCCGGCATCGAAAAACAGGTAAAACTTATCGACTTTGACTCCGAAAATACGAGCCATGATATAGTGCCCTAACTCATGAACGAACACAAGCAGGGATAAGGATGCCAATAATTGAATAACGATACTCAACATATAGATTTATTATAAGGCTTTTTACAATGTATGGATAATCTTTCTGGCCAAGGCCCGGACTTCGGTATCTGTTTGTATCAATTCATTCAAATTGGCTTTCTCGATATGTGAATATTTCGACATACAACGCTCCAACAATTTACTCATTGAAACAAAAGAGATTTGTTCGGCCAGGAATGCACTTACTGCAACTTCATTGGCAGCATTAAGCGCACAAGTAGCATTCCCTCCTTTTCTTAAAGCTTCATAAGCCATGGCCAGATTAGGAAATTTCACCGTATCCGGTTTTTGAAAGGTAAGCGGTTGGGCAGTCAAATCGATACGCGGATAATCGTTGGGAATACGATGGGTAAGTCCCAAAGCATAACCTATGGGAAGTCTCATATCAGGGATACCTAATTGTGCTTTTACGGCACCATCCGAATATTGAACCATGGAGTGAACAATGCTTTGCGGGTGAACCAACACCTCTATCTGATTTGGTGACATATCGAACAGCCAATGTGCTTCGATGACTTCAAATCCCTTATTCATCATGGAAGCAGAATCAATAGTTACCTTTGCTCCCATACTCCAGTTCGGATGTTTAAGAGCAGAATCTATCGTTACTTTTTCCATTTCTTTTGGGGTATGATTCAGAAATGGTCCTCCGGACGCTGTAAGTATCAGCTTCTCCGGTTTACAGTGTTCGCCCACGAGACATTGAAAAATGGCAGAATGCTCTGAATCCACCGGAATGATATTGACACGGTGTTTCTCCGCCTCATGCATGACTAATTCTCCAGCAACGACGAGTGTCTCTTTATTGGCCAAACCGATTGTCTTCCCGGCTTTAATGGCGCTAAGGGTAGGCAACAGTCCCGAATAACCGACCATGGCGGCGATAACGATATGGATCGGTTCCGCCTGCACAGCCTCACTGATGGCTTCACTGCCGCTCCACACCTTGATGGGGAGGTCGCATAATGCTTCTTTGACGATGGGGTAGTATTGCGGATTTGCTATTACTACAGCATCAGGCATAAACTCACGCGCCTGTTCGATTAAAAGAGTATAGTTGTTATTTGCTGTAAGCAAGTGAGCAGAAAGTTTATCCGGGTTTGAACGGATAATATCTAAAGTTTGGGTCCCGATCGAGCCAGTTGAGCCGAGAACGGCAATATTTTTTATCATAAATCAAGTAATCCCTCCGGAATTATCATATAGATGCAACCATTGTCTTGATCGACTTTCGTTACATTCTCCGGTATAATCGGGATTAAAATTTCTTTGTTACAATTATTCCGAACAACAAACAGGGTATTGGCTGTACTGTCTTCAATATCTATAATTTGTCCGATAGGTGTTCCGTTATCATCAAAAAAATTATAGTTTATAAAAAAACGCCAGTCGGTTATCAGGTCTTCTGAAACATCCTCTAAATATTCTTTGGACAACCATACCCGCAAACCCTGTAATTTGCCCGCTTCTTCTTTGGTGTCTATTTTGTGAAACTTCAACAGAGACAACTCTGCTCCTTTGGGTCTGTAACTTTCCAATCTGAAAGGAACTAAAAGTTTATTTATCTCAAGCATCAAAAAGAGTTTGTCTTCCTCTTCGATCAATTCCGAAAGATCAACATTCAGATCGGCTGTTATTTCCCCTCTGACACCATGAATCTTTCCTAAGAAACCTATCTGCTGAAAATCTTTTTGTTCAATCATATATCGCCCAATCTCGATATTCTTGCACCCAAAGCATTCAACCGGGAATCGATATTCTGATATCCGCGGTCTATCTGTTCTATATTATGGATAATGCTGGTTCCGTCTGCGCTCATGGCCGCAATCAGGAGTGCGATACCTGCACGAATATCGGGTGAAACCATGGTCGATGCTTTCAACCGGTGTTTTTTGCCCAGTCCGATTACGGTGGCTCTGTGCGGGTCGCACAAGATAATCTGTGCACCCATATCGATCAGTTTATCCACGAAAAACAAGCGGCTTTCAAACATTTTCTGATGGATAAGTACGCTTCCGGTCGCCTGTGTTGCTACGACTAAGAAGACACTGAGGAGGTCCGGTGTTAAGCCCGGCCAGGGAGCATCGGCAATAGTCATAATCGATCCGTCCATAAAGGTTTCGATCTCGTAATGATCATGAGCCGGTATATGCAGATCATCTCCTTTTTGATTGACAGTAATGCCTAATCGACGAAACTGAGCCGGGATAATTCCCAAATCAGGAATGGAAACATCTTTAATTGTCAGATCCGAAGCTGTGATGGCAGCCATACCGATAAAGCTGCCGACTTCAATCATATCGGGCAACAAACGGTGAGAAGCTCCTTCTAATTTTTCAACACCTGTAATTTTCAAAAGATTGGAACCGATACCTTCTATCCGGGCTCCCATATTCACCAATAACTTACAAAGTTGCTGAAGATAAGGTTCGCACGCCGCATTATATATGGTTGTTTGACCTGCTGCCATTACTGCTGCCATTACGATATTTGCCGTACCGGTTACGGAAGCCTCATCCAAAAGCATGTAAGTGCCTTTTAGATGTTTTCCTTCCAGCTCATAGGCGTGAATAGCAGTATTGTATTCGCATTTGGCACCTAAAGCCTGAATACCTACGAGGTGCGTGTCCAATCTCCGACGGCCGATCTTGTCTCCTCCCGGTTTAGGAAAGATGGCATATCCGAAGCGTGCAATTAACGGACCTACCAACAATACAGAACCGCGAAGGGCACGACTTTTTTGCAGAAATGCAGGAGATTTAATAAACTCTACATCGATATCGTCAGCCTGAAAAGAATAAGTCGAATCGTCGATTTTCTTGACTTTAACCCCGAGATTTCTTAATAAATCGATGAGGTTATTAACATCCAATATATTCGGGATATTATGAATAGTAACGATTTCAGAAGTCAAAAGGGTAGCAGAGATGATTTGTAACGCTTCATTTTTTGCCCCTTGCGGTGTTATAGTTCCATTCAAACTATAACCTCCTTCTATCACGTAAGATGCCATAAATCAGATGTTATATAATTAAAACTTTTATCCTTTTCTCTTAAAACGAAGACGTTTTTTATTCGTAGGTTTATTGCCCTCTGTTGCTTTTGCTTCAGTAGGCAGAACGCAGTCGACCGGACTCAGAAGGAGTTTCCCATCCGAAAGATCGAACAGATCTCGAAAGATCACAACATCCTCCACCGTATTTTTATTCCAGATTATATACGAACGCTTCATTTGAGCCGCAATATATTTGGCCAGTTCGATTCGTTCGGGGCTATCCTCCATTTCACATGCCTTTTCGACCAACTGTTGTACAATATTGCCGTAAAAACGGTATTTGATATTGTGAATATTGTACTCCATTTTACATGGCTTGCTCTTCGCCTGTTCTTCCGTTATGGTACCTTCCGGAAAATCTATATCGAGTTTGAAATCGGACATGATAGCCAAGTGATCCCAATAAACCTTATCGCTCTGGGTTATCGTTCTTCTTTCCGGTGAAATATCGTGCATTGTCCGTATTATCGTCCGGGCACAATGGTTGCGCTGCTCACGATCTTCCAGAGACAAACAGTAATCAACCATATTTTGAACGTTCCGGCCATACTCGGGCATGGCCAGCGCCGATTGATTGTTATTGTATTTCATAAATTATAGACGCTTTAGAATTTGCTCTGTTTCTTTTTCATATCCGGGTTTCTTCAGAAGTGCAAACATATTGTTTTTATAAGCCTCCACCCCCGGCTGGTTAAATGGGTTAACCTGAAGCATATATCCGCTTATTCCCACGGCCATTTCAAAAAAATAAAATAACTGACCGATATAATATTCGTTTAATTGAGGCAGTCGTATTACGATATTCGGAACGCCACCGTCAACATGAGCCAATCTCGTTCCCAATTCGGCCATTTTGTTAACCTCATCCACTCTTTTCCCGGCAAGATAGTTCAGACCATCCAAATTTTCTTCATCAGAAGGAATATTCAACGTATGATTGGGAACATCTATACTGATTACCGTTTCAAAAATAGAACGCTCTCCCTCCTGAATCCACTGTCCCATGGAATGAAGGTCTGTGGTCAAATCTACAGCAGCATTAAAAATACCTTTATAATCTTTCCCTTCACTTTCTCCGAAGAGTTGCTTCCACCATTCTCCGATATAATGCAATTTAGGATGAAAGTTTGCGAGGATTTCGATCTTTTTCCCTTTTCTATATAGAGCATTCCGGGCTGCAGCATACTGGGCTGAAAGGTTTTCTTCATAGGAGTTTTGCAACCCAACCGAATGGCTCATATCCCGAGCACCCTTAATAAGCTTGGAAATATCAAACCCTGCTATACATATCGGCAATAAACCCACCGGGGTAAGTACGGAAAAACGTCCACCCACATTGTCCGGGATAATATAGGATTTATATTCTTCTTTATTGACCAAAGTCCGTAATGCTCCTTTTTTCTCATCAGTGATGGCAACAATCAGTTTTTTTGCTGCTTCTTTCCCTACTTGCTCTTCCAATAGTTTTTTTAGAAACCTGAAAGCTATTGCCGGCTCTGTGGTTGTTCCCGATTTAGAAATATTGATTATACCAAATCTTTTTCCTTTCAGGAAATTGAGCATTTCTGTCAAATAATCTTCGCCGATGTTTTGACCTGCAAAAAGCATAATAGGGCAGTCATGTTTACTTTTGTAACTTTCAAAACTGTCCGACAATGCCTCAATAACGGCTTTAGCACCAAGGTAACTGCCGCCGATGCCGATACTTACAACGTAGTCACATTCTGCACGGAATATCTTCGCTGTGTTTTGTATGTCCGTCAAAAAACTCTCCGTTGTTTCCTCCGGAAGAGTAAGCCACCCCAGATAATCATTGCCGGGTCCTTTTCCGGAGAACAGCTTTTCTATGCTTTTCTCGGTTTCGGGCTTTAAGGCCTCCACTTCCGCACGGGTTACAACATTATAAATATTGCTTAAATCTAATCTTAAAGTATTCATGTGTCAATTTTAGTATCGTTACTTAAATAATTTAGCCAAGTCCGTCATCGTTTCTTTCGCCGGTGCTTTTTCATAGATAATCTTGTATACGGCATTCATAATGGGCATATTGACCTGATAACGTTTATTAAGCTCCTTAATACATTTGGAACCGTAATATCCCTCTGCAATCATATTCATTTCCATTTGCGCAGCCTTAACGCTGTATCCGCGACCGATCATATTACCGAAGGTACGATTACGGCTGAAATTGGAATATGCCGTTACCAGTAAATCGCCCAGATATACAGATTCCGTGATATCGCGTTTTACAAGGTGAACGGTATTTACAAAATTACTCATCTCATAAAGAGCATTGGAAATAAGAACAGACTGGAAATTGTCTCCATAATTCAATCCGTTACAAATTCCTGCAGCTATGGCATAGATATTCTTTAGAACAGAAGCATATTCGATACCTACCACATCATAACTGATCGAACATTTTACGAAGTTGTTTTGCAGTATGGAAGACAGGAGTTCCGCTTTTTTTATGTCGAAGCAACCAACCGTTAGATAAGACATGCGCTCTTTTGCCACTTCTTCGGCATGGCACGGCCCTGCCACTACACCTATATTTTCGGGTGGTACTTCATGAACAAGTTGTAAATAGTCCGACACCAATATGTTTTCATCCGGCACGACACCCTTAATAGCATTAATGATTAATTTACCCTTGAAACCGGAACTTCTAACTCTCTTCAAAAACTGTTTGATGAATGGAGATGGCACAACAAGGAAGATTGTGTCAGATGCTCGAAAAAAAGAATTGATATCGGAGTCCGAATAAAAATGAATTCGGTTAATATCAAATTTTACACCGGTTAGATAGTTGGGGTTATGCCCTAAATCTTTGAATTGCTCTACATTCTTAGATTTACGCACATACCAGTTAATCTCTTTCTGAGAAGCTAATAAAATCTTGGCCAAAGCTGTAGCCCAACTGCCACTGCCCAATATGCCAATTTTTCCAACTCCTTCCATCTCGTATTTTTATTCTATGCTTATGCGTTTAGCCAATTGGATACAATATCGATATTCAAGGCATCAAGCTCTAATTTGTATTTCTTTTTCACATCCATAAGAGCTTGTAATAGTCTGCCGGGTTTCTCTTTTTCAGCCAAAACCGCTTCCACAGTGGGATAACCGGCTTTGTAAACAACCGGTACCCATTCCTCCGGAATGCCGATAGTCATAAACTTTTCTTTAGGATCTCTGGCTACTGTTTTTTCCGGTTTCATTTGCGGAAAGAATAAAACCTCCTGTATGCTTTCCTGTCCGGTCAACAACATTGCCAGACGATCCATACCGATACCCATACCACTTGTAGGAGGCATACCGTATTCCAGTGCCCTAAGAAAATCCTGGTCGATGTACATAGCTTCATCATCTCCTTTCTCAGACAACTTAAGCTGTTCTTCAAAACGTTCCCTTTGATCCAATGGATCGTTTAACTCGGAGTAAGCATTGGCCAATTCCTTGCCATTTACCATCAATTCGAAACGTTCGGTAAGTTCCGGGTTATTACGATGCTTTTTCGTAAGCGGAGACATCTCGATGGGGTAATCTATAATAAATGTGGGCTGTATGTACTTGCCCTCACATTTTTCACCGAATATTTCATCGATAAGCTTTCCTTTTCCCATGGTCTCGTCAACCTCGATGTTCAACTTTTTGCAAACATTCCGAAGCTCTTCTTCGTTCATTCCTCCGATATCGATACCGGTATGCTCCTTGATCGCATCTATCATGGTTATACGAGGATACGGGGCCTTGAAGTCGATAGTCTGAGAGCCCACTTTAACCTGTGTTGTGCCCAACACTTGAACAGCAATATATTCAAGCATCTGTTCCGTAAAGCTCATCATCCAGTTGTAGTCTTTGTATGCAACGTAAATCTCCATTGCTGTAAACTCCGGGTTGTGAGTGCGGTCCATGCCCTCATTGCGAAAGTTACGGCTAAATTCATAGACACCATCAAATCCTCCAACGATAAGTCTTTTCAAATAAAGCTCATTGGCAATACGGAGATACAAAGGAACATCCAATGTATTATGATGCGTTATGAAAGGGCGAGCGGCGGCTCCTCCAGGAATAGGTTGCAATATGGGTGTTTCAACCTCAATGTAGCCATGATCGTTGAAAAACGTTCTCATTGAGTTGAACATCTTTGTTCTTTTGATAAAGATCTCTTTTACCTGATCGTTCACAATCAAATCCACATAACGCTGACGATAGCGTTGTTCGGGATCCGAAAAACCATCATAGGTTACGCCGTCTTTGACCTTTACCACCGGTAGAGGACGAAGGCTTTTGGAAAGGAATGTTATTTTCTGTGCATGAATAGATATTTCGCCCATCTTCGTTCTGAACACGAAACCTTCCACTCCGATGAAATCGCCGATATCCATCAATTTTTTTACAACATCGTTGTACAGATATTTATTTTCATCAGGGCAGATATCATCCCTTGTTATATAGATCTGTATTCTTCCCCAGGCATCCTGAAGTTCCAGAAAAGAGGCTTTCCCCATAATTCTCCGGCTCATTACGCGGCCGGCAACGCTCACTGTACGCTGAGGGGCATCTTCCTGAAAATTTTCGATAATCTCTTTCGATTGAGCCGTTACCGTAAATTCGGCTGCGGGGTAGGGGTCTATATGATTTTCTTTCAAAGCCTCCAAGCTTTGGCGTCTGATGATTTCCTGTTCACTTAATTCTAAGATGTTCATATATATTATGCGCTATGTATGATAACCGACAGGTCTGCAGATGCCAACCTGTCTTGCAAGTTACTAATCTTTATACAAAGATAGTGTGTTTATTGGGCTTCTCTTTATATACGGTCCAATACTGTTTTAATCAGTCCTTCTATGCTGCCCTTATAATCCGTATTCATCTTTTCCGCCACGCGGCCGGCAATGATGCAACAAACAGTCATTGCTTTATGTCCCATGAGGGCAGAAAGACCTGCTAAAGAAGAGCTCTCCATTTCAAAGTTCGTTATCTTCAGTCCATTATAATCGAAAGCTTCGATCTTTTTATTCAGATCCGGATCTTGCAATGCTAATCTTAACTGACGTCCCTGAGGACCATAAAAACCATTTGCAGCTATTGTGTTGCCTCTAATAATATCCGACCGGGTAATTTGCTCTATCAAAGCGGCATCCGAAGAAACGGCATAAGGCTTTAATCCTTCAATCTTCCATTCGAGCTGCTTTATCAATTGCTCTTCAAACGCCAAATCTCTAATCTTTGAAGAGTCTGCATAGAAATACAGTACACCGTCAAAACCGATACTTCTTTCCGCAGCGACGTAAGTTCCGATAGGTACTTCCGGCTGTAAACCTCCCGAAGTTCCTACACGTACCATCGTAAGCTGGCGAAATTCTTTTTTGATTTGTCTTGTTGAAAAATCGATATTCGCCAAAGCATCCAATTCATTGATAACAATATCGATATTGTCGGTTCCTATTCCATGACTGAGTGCTGTTATCCGTTTGCCTTTGTATGTTCCGGTAACGGTATGAAACTCCCGGTTTGTTATACTGCATTCCGTTGTTTCAAAATGAGAGGCTATCCGGTCTACACGTGCCGGATCGCCACACATAATAATTTTATCCGCAAGCTGTTCCGGTTTTAAGTGCAGATGAAATATGGAACCGTCTGAATTGATAATCAGTTCAGAGGGTGGGATTATTCTTTGATTATTCATTGTTTTTTTCATTATTATCGTTTGACAATTCAGTGTTTCGTATTTCTTTCAGTAGCAGATCGTATTGAACTCTTATTTTATCCAATTGTATTTCCCGTTGCAGTATATTCGAACGCATGGTCTCTTTTTTAGCGGCCGGTGCATTGTTGTATTCGGTTCTCAGAAAATCCAGATTCGATGAAATCAAATCTTTATGTTCATTTAGCTCCTGTAGCTGTTTGAATAGATTTTTTGCTTTCGAACTTTTGAAATCCGACCATTGGGTATATGTTTTGCCCTGACCTAAAACAAACGAGAAATCTTCCTTATCCTTTTTCTTTTCGTTTGTTTCGTTATATTTCATTTCTCCCGCTTCTTGAGTGGCAGCAATCGATAGCCATGAAGCCCATAGTCTTTTAATGTCTCTATTGTCTGTGGCGATGGGAGTGTTGCTTTCATTAGGAATAAAAGTATAGATGCAAACACTGTCGGGATGACAGAAACGATCACTCACCAGTGTTCCCCTGTTTTTCACCTCATCGTACGCCAGTAAATAATCGTTATAAGGCGAATTATACGGCATTCCCATCAATGTCGGACTAAGAAAAGATTCATCATTTAGATTGCGCCTTGTCATATAAAGGTCATAACCGCCCAATCCCTCCGTACTTTCACGGGCAAAAATAAGTGTAAGGCCATCCTGTTTAAGTATAGGAAAGTTTTCATTCTCTGCCGTATTCAGAGCATCTATTGCCTGCGGTTCAGACCATTCGTTGCCTATAAAGCTTTGCCGGTAAATATTCTGATTGCTTGTAATACTGTCTCCATCATTGGCCGCAAAAAGGGCATAGCTGTTGTGTCCGTTTACAAACCGTGAGGTAAAAATCGGTTTATCTTCTTTATTTTGAATGGCCAGACTGCCATCTCCCTTATGAAAGGAGATGTTATTTATAAAATATTTTTTAGGAACAACTGTACTGTCGACCACAGTGATACGTTCCGTATTATCCAAAAACTTGGTAGCCAGTTGAAGCCTTTTTCCCAATGCTTTCGCTTCTTCAGCAGGTTGAGATTTCCGTCTCAGCAGTTTGAAGTATTTTTTCAGCTGCTCTTCACTCTTATCAAACTGATAAGACAGGTAATAAGCTTTGGCTAATTCCAATGCCCCTTTTTCCCCCATTCTCGGTGCTGTTTCTTCTAAAAAAGGAATAGCTTCGGACAGATTTCCCATTTTAAGATGAAGCGAACCTAACAAATACTTGGTGTTTTTATCTGCAGGTTTTCCGGATAACTTTTGTATAGCTTCCTGATATCTGTGCTGTTCGATCATTTCATTTATAGCAGTCTCTGTTTTTTGCTCTTGGGCTTGTATCCGAAAAGAACCGGAAAACAGAAAAGAAATTCCAACAAGCAGAATAATAAAGAGTGCGGGGTTGGCTCTTAAATACATATTTGTACCGTTAATTGTTTTTATCGTTTGAAAACGAAACCTGTTAAATATCGAAATGCTATCGTGAAAAACTCGGTTCAAATCGTTTTTCCGGTAAACATTTCCTGAGTTTTATAGAGTTTGTTTCAACCTTTTTACCGTATCTCTTTTCGTTATTTTTGAGAGATACATATATGATAATGACCGGCCCGGGAAACAAACAGAGAACAAAGAAAAAGTCTTTGATCATTCAAGTTTTATACAGGCCGCTCACAAGCTCTTTTGTAAAGATACACAATATCGACTTAGAAGCATAAAAAAGCCTCGAGTAAATAAACTACCCGAGGCTTTTTTGATTACGGTATCAATCAGTTGTGGCGATAATATGCCATATCTTCATCGTTAAACTGTTCGATAAAACCGATATGTTTGTCAAATTCCCCTTCGGCATACCGAATAAAAACATTGGCCGATTTATCGAACATACTGTCACGAGATCCATCACGAACCAATAGATGTCCCATTAATGTATATGCAGCCATTTCAACCAGTCTACGCGACATGAAGTCCAGCAATTCCTGATCTTTCTTTTCTGTAATTTGAGTTACGGCCAAAGCATATCTTTCTGCCAGTTTACGCAAACGGACCATCAGATTTTGCATTTCGGGCTTAACCTCGTTCTGCTCCATCTCTTTCATAATCTCCAGATAAGTACCGTTCGTAACATATCTGATGGCAGCAACCACTTGCAATTGAGTTGTTCCTTCGTAGATGGAAGTGATACGAACATCGCGGTGCAATCTTTCGCATGCGTAATCTTTCATAAAGCCGGAGCCGCCATGCACCTGCACGCAATCATATACATTTTGATTGGCAAACTCGCTGCCGATACCTTTAGCCAGAGGGGTGAAGCTGTCCGCCCATTTTGCATATTTCTTGTTCTCGGCACGTTCTTCCGGTGTCAGTTTACGTTCTTTAGCTATATCGTCCAAAACTTTATACATATCCACATAACGTGAAGTTTCATATAGCAAAGCACGAGAAGCATCCAGTTTTGTTTTGATGTTAGTAAGCATTTCGGCCACGGCAGGAATATCGATAATGGCTTTGCCGAACTGTCTGCGCTCACGGGCATAGCTGAGCGCCTCATTATAAGCAGCCTGAGAGATACCTACACTTTGAGCAGAAATACCCAAACGTGCCCCATTCATCAGGGCCATGACGTATTTGATGAGACCCAGTTTACGGCTACCCACCAATTCCGCTTTGGCATTTTTGAATGTCAACTCACAGGCCGGCACGCCTTTGATACCCATTTTATTTTCGATGCGTCTTACATCCACGCCACCGTTGCGCTTGTCGTAAATAAACATAGATAAACCGCGACCATCGTGAGTACCTTCTTCCGAACGAGCCAAAACAAGGTGTATATCGGAATCTCCATTGGTAATAAAACGTTTAACTCCGTTGAGATACCAGCAATCTTCTTCCTCGTTATAAGTCGCTTTGAGCATTACGGCTTGCAGGTCCGAACCGGCATCCGGTTCTGTCAAGTCCATAGACATTGTATCCCCATTGCAGGCACGAGTGATGTATTTTTGTTTTTGCTCTTCGGAACCGAATTCATAAATCGTTTCGGCACAATCTTGCAAGCCCCATAAATTTTCGAAGCCGGCATCGCTTCTGCTGACAATATCTGCCGCCATCATATAGGGAACGATAGGAAAATTCAAACCACCCAGACGGCGTGGCATAGAGATACCGTTAAGCCCGGCTTTTTTTGTGGCTTCCAGATTTTCGATAGTACCCTTAGGCAAAACGGCACGTTTGTTTTCTACGTGGCAACCGTCCAAATCTACCTGTTCTGCATTCGGGGCAATAATATTGGCGCAAATGTCTCCCACCTCCTGCAAAACTCTCTCATAGCTATCCATGGCATCCTCAAAGTCCACTGGAGCATAATCGTATTGATCTTTATCCGCAAAGTTGCGCTCTTTGAGCTCAACAATACGTTTCATGAGCGGATCATTCAAATGAAACCGCAATTCCGGAGTGTCTGTATAGAAATTTGCCATGATTTTACTTGGAGTTTTGTTTATAATATTTAATCATCTTGGGAACGACGTCTTCGATGTTCCCCCGGATAACATAGTCGGCTATGGCATTGATCGGAGCTTCGGGATCATTATTGATAGAGATGATGATACCGCTGTCCTGCATACCCGATACGTGTTGTATCTGTCCTGAAATGCCGCATGCTATATACAGTTTCGGCCTTACGGTGAGTCCCGTTTGTCCGATTTGTCTGTCATGAGAGGCAAACCCGGCATCTACAGCCGCACGGCTTGCACCCACTTCAGCATTAAGAACTTTGGCCAGATCGAAAAGAAGATCGAAATTTTCTTTAGAACCTACACCGTATCCTCCTGCAACGATAATAGGAGCCTCTGCCAAATGATTTTTTGCCGTTTCCACATGGCGATCGAGAACTTTTACCACAAAATCCTTATCTGAAACAAAATCATTGACATTGTGTTTCGTTACGATTCCCTGATAGTTCGGGTCATAAACTTCTTTCTTCATGACACCCTGGCGCACCGTAGCCATCTGCGGGCGGTTTTTGGGGTTCACAATCGTTGCTACGATATTTCCCCCGAATGCCGGTCTGATCTGATAGAGCAGGTTTTTGTAAACGACTCCGTCTTTCTTTTCGTCGAAATCTCCGATTTCAAGAGATGTACAGTCAGCTGTCAGACCGCTGATAAGGGTCGAGGAAACACGAGGACCCAGATCACGACCGATAACGGTAGCCCCCATCAGGCAGATCTGAGGCTTCTCTTGTGTAAACAGTTTCTCTAAAATAGCTGTGTGGGGTAGAGATGTATAAGGATACAAGCGGGCGTCATCGAAAAGGTGAACGTGATCCACGCCGTAGGGTAAAATCTGTTTTTCTATTCCGTCCAGATTGTTTCCGGCTACGATTGCTTCCAATTTGCAGCCCAACTGATTGGCCAAAGAGCGACCTTTGGTAAGAAGTTCCAAACTTACTTCGGCTATCACACCTTCGTGGAACTCGCAATATACAAATAAGTTATTCATCTAAGTTTTCTGTATTTATGGGCTTAGCCTATAGTATGATTTTGAATCAATTCTTTCATCAACCCTTCGATATCGCTGTCCAAGCCTGTCAGGGTTTTACTCTCTTTTGCCTGGAATACGATATTTTGTACCGTTTTAACCTTTGTGGGCGATCCGGAAAGACCGCACTGTTCCACATCGGCATTGACATCGGCAACGCTCCATTCTTCCAAATTGAGATAAGGCCGCTGCTCATACAATGAAGGATATTTCAGTTCTTGCTGTTCTTTCTTCTCAGAAGGGGTGAGTGCATATTTATATTTTTGAATCAACTTTGCCACACGCGGTCTGCAGGGTGCAGCCGAGTTGTTAACGGTTATAACGGCAGGAAGAGGGCATTCCACCGTTTCAACTCCTCCGTCTATGTGTCTCCTTACCCGAACTTTTTTATCATCGGCGATACTGAGTATTTCTTCTGCATACGTAATTTGCGGGATACCCAGTTTTTGTGCCACCTGAGGACCAACTTGTGCCGTATCTCCATCGATAGCCTGGCGGCCCCCTATAATAATGTCATAATTACCGATCTTACGTATAGCCATGGACAAGGCATACGAGGTTGCCAAAGTGTCTGCTCCGGCAAAAGCTCTGTCTGTTAATAAATATCCGGAGTCGGCCCCTCTGAAAAGACCTTCGCGGATAATATCTGCAGCACGTCCCGGACCCATTGTCAACAAAGTGACGGTACTTCCCGGATTTTGGTCTTTAATTCTCAAAGCCTGCTCTAAAGCATTCAAGTCTTCAGGATTAAAAATAGCGGGAAGAACTGCGCGGTTGACCGTTCCGTCCGCTTTCATTGCATCCTTGCCAACATTGCGAGTGTCCGGCACTTGCTTTGCCAATACAACGATCTTAAAATTCATATAATTCAAGTTTTAATTTTGCCACTTAAAAGTTAGCAATACAATATTACTAAGTAGTGCAAATATAAGCAAAGGATTGGAATTGCACACAAATAGAATAAATGTGCATCTCTTTTAATTCTATTATTATATCGAACAAAGTTCGGGAGCTATTGTCTCTGTCCGATTTTCATAAATTCAAAAAAACTATTGTAATTGTAAAATTGAGTCTGTTTGATTCTTTTTGCAATGTGCTGTAACGAATGGTTTTAACAAATTTATTTTTATATCGGGCATTGCACGAAAATTCTCTGCCTGACGGTTGAAAATTCTTCAGGCAAAGAAAAAAAATCCAAGTTAACTTGGATAAAAAACCGTCAGGCAGAGAATTTTTACTTTTCCACCGATTTTTGAAATCCTTTCTTTTGATTGGTATAACAGTTTTATTTTCAATTGCTTATGTTTTAGCATGATTTTCTTTTCGGTTTCAAGCTTGCGTTTCCTGTCTTATTTATCCTTATGTAAAAGTTCGGATTACTATTGACGGTGTTCATCATGCGCAAATTGCAGTGTCGCTTGCGATATTCGTCTTCGGCCATGTTTCACAGTACGCACCTTTGAACCTCCATCTTAGCGCCTTGTACTTTACACATTCTGACGTACCTGAAAGGGGCTGTGCCAAAAATGAATTTTGAGACAGCCCGATCACCTGCAACGATGCAGTTGGTTTAAGTGCGATTATTTCGTTAATTTGCTAAATAATCAAAGAATCAATGACAGTAGATCATAACAATGTTATCATATTGGGCATAGAAAGCAGCTGTGACGATACCAGTGCTGCTGTGCTCAAAGGGCATACGCTATTAAGTAATGTAACGGCAAGTCAGGCCGTACACAATGCGTACGGAGGGGTGGTACCAGAATTGGCGTCACGCGCCCATCAACAAAATATCATTCCCGTTGTCAGCGAAGCTATAAAACGGGCTAATCTTACGAAGAACGATATCGATGCCATAGCCTTTACACGTGGTCCCGGACTTTTAGGTTCTCTGCTGGTAGGTACGAGTTTCGCGAAGGGGCTGGCTACGTCTCTTAATATTCCTTTAATCGAGGTCAACCATTTGCAGGCACATGTTCTGGCGCATTTTATAGAAGAAGAGGGTGAGGAGCACCGCTCTCCCGAATTCCCTTTTCTATGCCTTTTAGTTTCAGGTGGCAATTCTCAGATACTGCTGATAAAATCGCCTTATGAAATGGAAATGATCGGGCAAACCATCGATGATGCAGCCGGTGAGGCTTTTGACAAATGTGCCAAGGTAATGGGATTGGGATACCCCGGAGGGCCTGTTATCAACAAACTGGCCAATGCGGGTAACCCGTATGCTTTCGATTTTGCAAGACCTCATGTGCCGGGATACGATTACAGCTTTAGCGGTCTGAAAACATCTTTTCTATACACCTTGCGCGATGCGTTGAAAGAAGATCCGGATTTTGTGGAAAAAAACAAAGAAGATCTGGCAGCATCACTTCAGTATACCGTAATCGATATTCTGATGAAAAAACTGCAAAAAGCAGCAAAAGATTTGAAAATCAATCATGTGGCTGTAGCCGGAGGAGTATCGGCAAATACCGGCTTGAGAGATGCTTTTCTGGACTATGCACGGCGTTATAAATGGCATGTTTATATTCCTAAATTTGCCTATACGACAGATAATGCTGCCATGGTTGCCATGAGTGGATATTATAAGTATTTGAATAACGATTTTTGCTCTTTAGAGGCTGTTCCTTTCGCCCGGGTTATAGTGTAGTATGATGAAAACAACAGTGATAGAAGTTCTGAATACTGCGCTTTCCATACAGTTGATGAAGTATGGTCTTAAGATCGGAACGGCGGAGAGCTGTACGGGGGGAATGATTGGAAATACGCTGGCTTCTATTGCCGGGGCTTCGCGTTATTATGCCGGCTCTATCGTTTCATATTCCGAAGATGTTAAGCAGAGTATTTTAGGTGTACATGAAGATACATTGGCACGATATACGGCCGTTTCATCACAAGTTGCGGAAGAAATGGCCAAAGGTGTTTTTAAGCTGTTGAGAACCGACGTGGCTATCAGTACGACCGGCTATGCAGGACCTTCAGGGGGCACGGAAGTAAATCCTGTGGGTACGGTTTATTCCACAATCGATCTTAACGGAAAACTCTATACATACCGGTTGTTTTTTACCGGTAGCAGGCAACACATTATAGAAGAGACTACAATATTCATACTGAGAAAACTAATTGAAATTATACGCAATCAACTTAAACAATCAGCACAATGAAAAGAAAAACGTATAAATTACTGTTTGTAATAATCGCACTTTTAACAATTGCAGGTACGATCCGGGCACAAAAGAAACAAAGTTCGGAAGCCGTATGCAAATTGGGATTGCAGTATCAGCGCAGCCATGTGGCAAGCTGGGGAAAAGGCTATCCGGTTGTTATTTCCATTATGCCTAACAGCTCCGCAGAAAAAGCCGGAGTAAAGGAGCAGGATATTATCATGGAAGTCGATGGTGAAAATACCGTAAAACTTTCCGATGAATTGCTTAATAATATGTTATCGGATACGGGCAAATCACATCAATTAAAAATCAAGAATAAAAGGCATGATGCTTTTGAGACGATTGTGACGCATGATTGCAAACCTGCCGGCGCTTTGACCGAGCGTCAAATGGCAGAGGCATTCGCTTTCTACAGTTTGGAGGATATGAATGAAAGGAGGTTGACCTATCCGTTCGTTTATCAAATCGATCAGTCTTTCGATTTGCTGAATGTTTCCACGTTTGCCTTTGCACAGTCTGCATCTGAGAATAAAGTTCGTGATGAGAAAATAAACAAACACATTGCAAACAGGCTTATTGCCCTGGGTATGCGTGAAAATACTTCAAACCCTGATATCATCATCGATAATTACTATACGATGAAACCGAACACCCAAATTCTGCCCGTACCTGATATGCCGAGTAATTCCTGGCGATACAATTTCAATACGGCGCAAATGGATGACCTGCCTCTATTGCCTCTTGGCATACCTGCCTCTGCCGCTCCTTATGAAATGAAACTGGGGATAAGATTTGCCAATGCAAAAAATAAGAGTCAAATCGTATGGAAGTGTGAAGCGCGCGAACTTTTGTCGCAATCTTTGAGTGTAGAAACTTATGCCGAGTATACAGTGCCTGTCATGATGCTCGAGTATCCGTTTGTGAGAACGGCCAAATTTCCCACTTACAGGTTCGGTATTCACCGGTATAATTACACCGGCATTCTTTATGATAAAAATGATTTGAGTCTTATTGCAGACGTAGAGTCAGACTCTCCTGCTTTCAAATCCGGATTGAGAAAAGGTGATCGAATTCTGAAAATCAACGGTATTCCCATGAAAAAGACAAATGCCCGCGGACTATCGGAAGATTATATTAAATTTATTGACGACACGAATCAATATCGTGATCTTAGACGTGAGTTTACGAATAGCGACAGACTTGCACACTGCAGGTATTGGAACCCCAATTATTATAAAAACGTCGCTAAAGAATTTAATAGGAAAAAATACAATACCGTATTTGCTTACCTTTTCTTCTTTCGTCCGTATATAAATAAGACAGAGAAAAACGAACTGGTGTTTGAAGTGATGCGTGAAGGCAATGAAATTCCAGTGATCGTGAAGCCTGTAAAAATGGAAGAGTCTGTAATTATTCCCGATTGATAAGATATATTGTATATGAGCTTATTTCAAGTCGGACATATTAACTCGTTGAGAGTTCTCCGAACAGTTTCTATCGGAGCTTATTTGGACGGCGGTGACGGAACGGATATTTTATTACCTCTTAAATACCTGCCGGCAGGAGGCGTTTCTGAGGGCGATGTGCTGGATGTTTTTATTTACCATGACAATGAGGGACGCCTTATAGCCACTACGCTTCGTCCATATATTTCGGTAGGAGAAGTGGCATGGCTGGAGTGTGTCGGCACTTCTGCAGCCGGGGCTTTTCTGGATATGGGTATTCATAAAGACCTTTTAGTGCCGTTTAGCGAGCAGAACCGGCGCATGGAAGTGGGACACAGATATATGGTATACCTGTATCTGGATCAGGTAAGCGGACGGCTGGTGGGTTCGGCAAAGCTGAATAAACATATTGGCAATCTGATTCCTGACTGTAGACCGGGAGACGAAGTTTCGGTCACAGTAGCGGAAAACACACCCATTGGCTGGAAATGCATTGTCAATAACAAGTTTTGGGGGATGATTTACCACGATGAAACAGATGTCTCTCTTTCTGTCGGTTCAAAACATCGGGCATATATAGTACGGTTGAGAGAAGACGATAAATTAGACCTGAGTCTGCAACGTGTCGGATACCATCGAATAGATAGCAGTGCAGTTGCTTTGCATCGTTTATTGCATCAAAACGGAGGCATATTGAAAGTGGGAGATAAAAGCAACCCTGAAGAAATACGCCGGATCTGCGGCATGAGCAAGAAGGTCTTCAAGCAAGCTGCAGGCTCTCTTTATAAGGACAGGATAATAAAGATATCGGATGATAAAATAGAACTGATCATTAAATAAATACGGACGGTTTGTCATCATGCGAAAATTACAGCATTGCTCACGACCTTCGGCTTCGGTCACGTACTTCAATATGCTCCCTTGAGCCTCGTCTTAGCGCCTTGTACTTTACATATTCTAACGTACCTGAACAGGGCTGTGCCAAAAATGAATCTTGACACAGCCCTGTTTTTTGTCTTGAACAACAGTTCAAAAAAATCGGTTTTCCTATAATAACTTAACAAACTTGTATTATGATAGATAAAACTTTCAACATAGTCGTTTCCGGTATTGGCGGTGTCGGAGGTTATTACGGTGCTTTATTGGCCAAATATTCACAGGAAATAAATCCGAATATACGTGTTTGGTTTGTAGCCAGAGGAGAACATCTTAAGGTAATATCCGATTCCGGTTTGCAGGTAACGACACCTTCCCGTAATTTTATTGTACATCCTGCCGGAGCAGATGACAATATGCACAATTTGCCGAAAGCCGATTTGTTGATCATAGCTACAAAGAGCTACGACCTGAAAGCGAATATCGATCAACTAAAGCCGATCATTGGGCATCGAACGGTGATTTTACCTTTATTGAACGGAGCGAATATTACGGAGCAGATTAAGGATATGTTGCCTGAAACGGAGGTGTGGTATGGCTGCGTTTACATCTCTGCACGTAAAGGCAATCCGGGATCTGTTTATTTGGAATCCGACAGTGAGTCTTTCTATTTCGGATCGGGCAAAAAAATAAAAACGGAATTGGAGTATAAACTATTGGATTTATTTTCGGAAAGCGGAATCAATGCACGCAATCCTGAAAATATCCGATATGTAGTCCGTGAGAAGTTTATGATGATTTCGGCCACTGCTACTGCCACCTCTTACTTCAATTGCCCTGTGGGTGAAGTTATGGAAAAGCATCCGGATGAAATGAAACATTTGCGTGAAGAACTGATAGAGCTTTCCATTCTTCAGGGGTATCCGATGACAGCGGAAGAAGTCGAAGCAGGTTTACTGAAAAAGCAATACCGTATGCCTGCTGACAGCACCTCTTCGATGCATGTGGATTTTTTGAAAGGAAGTAAAACGGAATTGGAAAACCTGACCGGCTATGTTGTGCATTCGGCGAATATTTTGGGCTTACAAGTACCGACCTATGAAAAGATGTATGAGGGGCTTAAAGCTGATTGTTACCCCCCGAAAGTAAAAGAATAGCACATTTACCGCAGAGCTCATTCTCTATCATTTCTTTTTTGAGTTGGCTCCCCCAATGGTATTTCCCTTTTTCTCCATTTGAATAAATAACCCGATGACAGGGAATGATAATGGAAACAGGGTTTCGGGCTACGGCATGAGCCGTGGCTCGAACGGCTTTCGGATTTCCAGTTTTTTGAGCCAGCTCTTTATAGCTGACAAGATGACCGCACGGAATACGTAACAGATGCCGCCATACTTCTATGGAAAAAGCCGTACCGATAAGATGAAGGGTTTCGTTCAATGGCTTCCCGGAACAATAGGACTGAAATAGTTTTATTCCTCTTGCATCGTTCCGCACCAGATGCAGATATTTGCAATCTTCAATACAGATATCATTTTTATAACGTGAAAAACCTGTGTATAAAAGTCCTACAGAGCTGAACATACAAAGTAGAGGCCCGGATTTTGTATTGACAATACTATATTCGACTGCCTGTTTCAGCAGCAGACGGTTTCCGTATCCCTTGACAGTCGTTCCCACAATTTCTAAAGTTTCCATATCCTATATATCCAATATGAAATAGCGTATAAATTCCTTCTCTCCGGTCGGAATAAGTTTTACGACAACCAGATATCTTCCTAAAGGTAAGCCTAATAATTGAGCCAAAGAACCTCCTCCGGCTTGGTGAAAATCTCTGCACCACTGATATGTTTCGGTTCCATTAAAATGTTTTATGGCAATACCTCCCAAAGTGTAAATATGCGTACTGCATTTGAACGTTGCATCCGTATCGGCCACGCATACTATATTTTCTGCAATGATGAGAGGTGATTGTGCTTTCTTTGAAAACTTGTAATCCGATACGGCTTGATTCTTTGTATTATTGTTTTTATTCAGCCGTGAATTCGGTCTGCCGGGCGTAGCATAGTTGCTCGAAGAAGAAGCTGATCGCCAATTCTTTTCGTATTCGATTCGCGGTTCGGGATTTATACGTTCCAGAGCTATTCCACGCTTACTCTTAAGGCCTTTATCGAAAAGAGACGTACTGTATACGGCTTCATCTACAATCATATTATCAGAAAGTCGTACCAAACCTATCATAAAGCCCTTGTTCGACAGTTTTGGAATTTCTTTCAATTCACAAATATTGTCAATGGGTGTTTCAGGATAAAATTTTACAATACCTTCCGCGTTTTCGGTAAGAACAATATAACCGCCCGGAGAAATCGTTCCGGCTTGAGAGAGCTCGAATATCCGGCCATAATGCGTACTGTTTTTTACAACTATGGCGTAGTTGGCCAACTCTATACTGATATTATTAGGATTGTGGAGTTCTATATATTCGGAACTTCCTTTCAACGGATTGGCCATGATTTCGTTTAGAACCGGTATTTCATGGTCTTCATTGACAATCATTTTAGGACCGGATTTGCTCTTGTTTTTAGAAAACGCTACACGGTTGTTTGCAAACAATATATTGTATACCGTAAAAACACCCTCTTGTTTCTTTGAATAATGGCAGATAATACCTGTAATATTATCGGTTGCGTTATTTTCTGAAAAGGGCAGATGAATTCTTTTTGAGGAAACTGTGGAATTATTGGCATCGAGAACCTTGCAATTCCACCAATTTTCTGATTGTTCTATTTCGAGATGAATGGTATTCGTCTTTTCCGGAGGGAAAGAATGAATTGGCGCAACAGGGTAGTCTTTCAAATGAATGATGTTATATGACCGACTGCCGGCTATACTTTTTTTCAGCTCTATTTCAGAGAGCTGAACAGCTGTTTTATTCACCGAGCAGGCAATATATCTATCGACATCTCCAAGGGATTTTAAGATTATGTAAAAACTTTCTTCCTCGTTCAAAGGCATACCGATGTCTATGCTTCCTTTCCATGAGTTGTAAGAAGTTTTTCCGAGTGAGGTAAACAAAGAACTCTGATTTATCTCAAAGTATGAATGCCCGGGATTGCCCATAAGAAGTAATTTGCCTTCGTCTATAATGAAATCTTCCCTGTTTCCATAGACCAGAGGATTATTGATTATGCCGGGTATCGTAAGATTCGGTTGCCATTGTGCAAGGATATCTATTGTGGAAATAATAAGAAGCCATATCAGTGTATATAGCCGGATTCTGTTCATGGTTATATATAATAGATTATTGGTTGATATTTGTACCTTTGTGAGGCATGTGCAAAGATAAGCTAAATGATGTGCGTGCGGATGTTTATTACCCCATAAAACAAATACAAAATGAATGTAGCAATAGTGGGTGCCAGTGGCGCTGTTGGACAAGAATTTCTTAAGATATTGAACGAACGAAACCTGCCCATAACACGTTTGGATTTATTCGGGTCGAAGCGGAGTGCCGGAAAAACTTTTGACTATAAGGGACAGAGTATCACTGTGAAAGAATTGAGACACAATGATGATTTCAAAGATATAGATATTGCTTTTGTGTCGGCCGGAGGCAGCACTTCACTGGAATATGCCGATACGATTACGAAGCATGGAACATTGATGATCGATAATTCCAGTGCATTCCGTATGGAATCCGACGTTCCTCTGGTGGTACCGGAGGTAAATGGAGAAGATGCATTCAATCATCCGAGGAATATTATAGCGAACCCGAATTGTACCACCATACAAATGGTGGTAGCTCTAAAAGTCATCCACGATTTGTCTCCTGTAAAACAGGTACATGTTTCTACATATCAAGCCGCCAGCGGGGCCGGTGCCCAGGGAATGGAAGAACTGATACGGCAAGTGAAGTCATCGGCGGCGGGAGAGGAAATAAAAGTAGAGAAGTTTGCATATCAGTTATTGGAAAATCTTATTCCTCAGGTAGACGTTTTTACTGAAAACGGTTATACGAAAGAGGAAATGAAGATGTATCACGAAACCCGAAAAATCATGCACAGCGATATCAAGGTTAGTTCTACCTGCGTACGTGTGCCTGTACTCAGAGCTCACAGCGAGGCGATTTGGGTGGAAACAGAAACAAATCTAAACATTGAAGATGTTAAGATGGCTTTCGGGAAAGCTGACGGTATTATTTTACAAGATGATCCTGAAAACAAAAAATATCCGATGCCTCTGTTCGTTTCTAATAAAGATGAGGTATTTGTCGGGCGCATAAGAAAGGATATCAGTAACGATAAAGGATTGACATTCTGGTGTGTTGGAGATCAAATCAGGAAAGGTGCAGCCTTAAATGCTGTACAAATTGCCGAATATCTTATCAAGAAAGAATACTTCAATAAAAACAAATAGTATTTATTAACTGAAAAAACTATTTTGCTCTGATAGAAATAAGATGAAAATATTGAATACGGTAGCGGAAGTTCAGGATTTTATAACAACTTGTCGCAAAGAAAATAAAACGGTGGGATATGTTCCCACTATGGGGGCACTTCATTCCGGACATATCAGTTTGGTAAAACAGGCATTGAATACCTGTGATATTTGTATTGTAACGGTTTTTGTAAATCCGACACAATTTAATGATCCCAAAGATTTGGAAACTTATCCGCGAGATTTTGAGTCCGATGCGAAAAAGCTGGAAGAAGCCGGAGCTCATGCTGTTTTTTATCCCTCCGTTAAAGAAGTTTATCCCACGGAAGACAAAAGGTATTTCAATGTGGGAGCTGTGGCTGAAGTTATGGAAGGCTCTTATCGGCCGGGGCATTTTAATGGAGTAATGCAGGTAGTAAGTCGTTTTTTCGATATCATCAAACCTGATAAAGCTTTTTTCGGAGAAAAAGATTTTCAGCAAATCGCCGTGGTGCGTGCCATGGTAAAACAATTAGCCCTTCCTGTAGAGATACTTGCGTGTCCTATTATTCGCGAACCGGACGGACTTGCTCTGAGTAGTAGAAACGTTCGTCTGACACCTGAGAACAGAGCTCAAGCACCTAAAATACACCGGATACTTTCTCTGAGCACACAATGGATGGAAAGTTATTCTCCTGCCCGGGTAAAAGAAAAAGTGATCGATGAAATCAATTCCGTACCGGGTATGCGGGTGGAATACTATGAAATTGTGGACGGAACCTCTCTTCTGCCCATCGAATCCTGGGACGACAGTTCGTATATTATCGGATGTATAACCGTATATTGCGGTGATGTAAGATTGATTGACAATATCCATTACAATAAATCGTAAGTTGAAAAGGGAACTGTTCATCATATTAATATCAGGTATGCTCCTGGGCGGATGTGGCACCAAACGTCGTGCTACAACGGTCCGGGAGCAATCTTATACAGAGAAGACACAATCGGTAAAAAAAGATACAATTGAAATAAAACCATGGGTAAAGCCTTATGTTGCTGACGTTCGGCATGAAATGAGAGGCGTGTGGTTGACCACGGTTTACGGTTTGGACTGGCCTCGTGCCAAAGCAGACTCTTATAAAGGACAAAAAGTTCAGCAGGAGGAATTGCTTTTGATTTTAGATCGTTTGAAAGATGATGGTTTTAATACGGTTTTTCTGCAAGTTCGCTTACGTGGTAATATGATTTTTGCCTCTGAATACGAACCTTGGGCGAATATTTTTACCCGCTCGGGGCAGCCTCCTCAATATGATCCTTTAGCTTTCGTGGTGGATGCCTGCCATCGAAGAGGACTGGCTTGTCACGCCTGGCTCGTAACTTATCCGATGGGAAACAATACAGAGGTTAACCGTTCTTTCCGTACATCGAAACCCGATTGGTTTGTTAAGCATCTTAATGAATGGTATCTTGATCCCGGTGCACCCGAAGTAAGAACATATTTAACCAAACTGTGTGCGGAAATCGTAGAAAAGTATCCGGTCGATGGTATACATCTCGATTATATCCGTTATCCCGATCATGCGAAAAGTTTTAACGATAGAAAAACTTTTAATCGATACGGAAAAGGAAAAAGCCTTGCAGAATGGCGACGAAACAATATTACCGAGCTGCTTCGTGAGGTGAAGAAAACCATTGAGCAAATCAATCCTTATGTACAGCTCAGTGCAGCGCCTTTGGGTAAATTAAAACATTTGGGAGCTAAGATAACTCCTCATGGCTGGACGGCGTACGAGTCTGTATATCAGGATGTAGAGCAATGGGACAGAGAAAAACTTCTGGACTTTGTCGTTCCGATGATGTACTATAAAGATGACCTGTTCGAGCCTTTTTTACTGGATTGGCAACGTTCTTTGAAACATACGGCCGTTATTGCCGGATTAGGCCCTTACCGCTTATCGGAAGGCTCTAAAGCCATGCGCTGGAAAGAGGAAGATATTTTGTGTCAGATGGATTTTGTTAGAAATGTACGGGTGGATGGTGTTTGCTTCTTTAGAGATGAATTTATAAGCAACCGATATTCTCAGATGCGTGAAAGTATTCGCAAAGAATTCCGTACACAAGCTCTTTTGCCGGAACTTTCACGAGGGAAAAATTACTTGCCGACAACTCCATTTGATGTCAAGCTTGAGCATAGAGGAGCCGAGTATTACTTATCATGGCAAATGAAGGAACCGATCGATAAACGTATCAAATATCGTGTTTGGGCTTCGATAAAGGATAAAAAAGGTGATACGGCTAACAGACTTTTAGCCGATGGGGTGTCGGATCTTTCGTTTAAGGTTCCATCTTCAGTCTTGGCTTCTGTCGAAAGAATAGAATTTGGAGTAGAAGCGGTTAACTCTTTTGGGGTTGCCACTCCATGCGAACACGGGGCTCATTACATGAAACAATGAACCTTTATATTCATGTTCCTTTTTGCGTAAAGAAATGTGCTTACTGCGATTTCTACAGCCTGACAGACCAGCGTATGGCAGATGCATATGTAGATGCATTGTGCCATGAATTAATCTTAAGGCATGAGCAATTCGCATCTTACTTGCCTTTTCAGAATATTTATTTCGGAGGAGGAACGCCAAGCCAACTGAAAGGAACCCATCTAAAGAAAATTTTCAATTGTCTGGAAAGGTTTGGCTACGACGCGAATGGAGAGATCACCTTTGAAGCCAACCCCGATGATCTTCATGAGAATTATGTGAGGATTCTGAACGATTTTCCAATCAATAGAATAAGTATGGGTGTTCAGAGTTTTGATGATTCTGATTTATCCTTTCTGGGGCGAAGACACAATGTAAAGAGAGTTTATGATGCGATCAGCACGCTTCATCGGTATGGTTTTCATGAAATCAGTATCGATCTGATATACGGTTTACCCGGGCAAACATTGAGCAAGTGGAATCTGAATATAGATCGGGCTTTAGCCTTACACTTGCCGCATATTTCCGCATATCATTTGATTTATGAACCGCATACTGTATTAACCCGACAATTGGAACAAGGCAGGATAGAAGAGGTGAACGAAGAAACCAGTGTCGGCCTGTTCAGGCTTTTAATCCGAAAACTGCAATCGGCCGGTTACAGGCACTATGAAATCTCTAATTTTGCCATACCGGGACATGAGGCAAAGCTGAATAGCGGTTATTGGTTCGGGGCTTTATATACCGGCATAGGACCTTCGGCTCACAGTTATATGGGAGAGGGACGAAGTTTTAATGTTGCCGACCTTCATGATTATATTAAGTCTCTTTCTCAAGACAAACTGCCCTCTAAAACAGAATTTCTTTCTATTACCGATCAGTACAATGAGTATGTTATGACTCGATTGAGAACAGATATCGGAATAGACTTGGATGAATTGGAAAAAAACTTTGGGAAAAAGAAAGCCGAGTCTTTTTTATATTCTGCAAAGCGTTATACAGAATCCGGCCTATTGTCCGTAGAAGGTAGTAAAGTAAGGCTAACTCAAGATGGCATTTTTGTGTCGGACGGAATAATTGCAGACTTGTTTGCCGATTAATTATGTACCTTTGAAAGGTATTACCGGATAAAAGTAGAAATCTAAAATGGATATTTGAATGGAATTTTTCAAGAAACATCCAATTGTAGCAAATATATTGCTGATTATTTTGATCAGTATAATTTTGATTTTTCTGGGCTTTTGGGGGTTGGATTTATATACTCGCCATGGGAAATCGGTAGTTGTACCCGATATAAAAGGCATGCAAATAGAAGAGGCGCGCCTTTTACTCAAAAAGTCTAATTTGCGAGCCGATATCATAGATTCCGTATACAGTAAAGATGCTGTTCCCGGTTCTATTCTCGATGTTTCACCTGCAGTAGGAGAGCACGTCAAACCGGGCAGAAGTATTTTTATTACCATTAACCCTGTAAACCCTCCCCTGCGTACCATACCCAATGTGGTAGACATGTCGGCACGTCAGGCCCGTGCTCTTTTAGTGAGTATCGGCTTCGAACAGGTTTATGAAAAATTGATACCGGGAGATTTTATCGATCTGGCCAAAGGTATACAGGACAACAAAGGCAAAATGCTGAATGCAGGAGAAAGAGTAACTCTGCAAACTCCATTATACCTTTTGGTGGTAGGCGTTTCTGCAACAGACAGTTTACTGACAAACCCAACGGACTTACAGCTTTCGGATTCTGTGAAAAATAAAAAAGATGTTCAGCCGGGCGATACCACAAACCATGTAAACGATGATGAGTCGTGGTGGTAAATGACAATAAATTTTCGGAGAATACAGATTTAGAACAGTCTTCATCTTCATTTGCCGACCTAATGGCAAACGAAGATGAAGATTGTGATTTAATACAGGATGAAGACGAAGAGTTATTTTTGTCTTCTCTTTCTGATAGCACCGATAATCTTACGGATGCAGACGGTAATCCTCTTTTCGAACATTATAGAATTGTAGCAGACCCAAAACAGTCGCCTTTGCGTGTGGATAAGTTTTTGATGAACCACATGAATAAAACTACGCGCAACAGACTTCAACAGGCAGCTGAAGCCGGATGTATCTTCGTCGGAAACAAACCGGTCAAAAGCAACTATAAGGTTAAACCGGGCGATATTATTACTTTGCAGCTGCGCCGTCCTAAACGGTTATTCGAGGTTACAGCCGAAAACATTCCTTTGGATATTGTTTATGAAGACGACTTTCTTCTCGTTGTGAATAAACCGGCCGGCATGGTCGTACACCCGGGGCATGGAAATTATTCCGGTACTCTGGTAAATGCATTGGCCTATCATCTGCGAAATAACCCCCAATATGATCCTTCCGACCCTCGCTTGGGACTGGTTCATCGTATCGATAAAGATACCAGTGGATTGTTGGTAGTAGCAAAAACACCCGAAGCAAAAGCAGATCTCAGCAGACAGTTTTTTGAAAAATCGACAGAGCGCACTTATCGGGCTCTGGTATGGGGGCGTTTCGATCCTAAGGAGGGTACGATAAAGGGCAATATCGGCCGGGATCCCAAAGACAGGCTTATCATGAAAGTTTTCCCCTATATGAGCGAATACGGCAAAGATGCAGTAACGCATTACACCTGCCTCGAAGAGTTTGCTTATGTAAGCTGGATCGAATGCCGGTTGGAAACGGGGCGTACACATCAAATCAGAGCACACATGAAATCTATCGATCATCCGCTATTTGCAGATGAACGATATGGCGGAGATAAAATCCTGCGCGGGAATAATTCCGGCTCCTACAAACAATTTATACACAATTGTCTGGAACTTTGTCCGCGACAGTGTCTCCATGCCAAAACCTTAGGGTTTACACATCCTTATTCAGGTCAAAAAATGAAATTCGACTCGGAAATACCGCAAGATCTGAGCGCATTATTAGAAAAATGGCGAACTTATACAGCGAATTTATCCGACCGATAAAAATCATAAGTTTTGAAGCAATCTATGTCTACAGCACAAAAGAAAAAACTCAATGTGGCAGTTGTAGCCGGAGGCTATTCCAATGAATATCCGGTATCCATACGCAGTGCACGCAGTATCCTTTCCTGGTTGGATCGGGAGTTGTTCAATCCGTATTTAGTGATCATCAAGAAAGAAAAAAGGGTAGTAGAAATAAAAGAAGAGACATATACAGACCTCGATCTTTCCTCTTTTGGTTTTATGAATATTGAAGGAAAGCAAGTCAAATTCGACTATGCTTTTATCACAATACATGGTACTCCCGGAGAAGATGGAAAGATTCAAGGCTATTTGGATATTATGGGGGTTCCCTATAATACCGGAGGAGTTTTACAGGAAGCTCTTACATTTGATAAATATACCTGCAATTTATTCCTAAGCAATTTTCCCGGCATACGCATCGCTCGCTCCAAACGTTTATCCGATAAATTATCCATACCGTCCGCGGATGAGTTAATCCGGGAGGTCGGATTCCCCGTATTTGTAAAACCGAATGCCGGAGGTTCGAGCATTGCCACAACCCGCGTAGACGACCCCTCCCAACTTCAAACGGCGATAAAAACAGCGTTTGAAGAAGCTGATTCCGTAATGGTGGAAGCCCTGATAAACGGCACTGAAGTAACTTGCGGATGTTTTAAGACAAATGGAGATATTACTCCGCTTCCGGTTACTGAGGTCGTTACACACAACCGTTTTTTTGACTATGATGCCAAGTATAACGGAGCTGTGGAAGAAATTACTCCGGCGCGTATTCCTGCAGAGCAATTTGCCCATATCCAACATTTAACCGGTGAGATATACAAACATTTGGATACGAAAGGAATAATTCGTGTCGACTATATCATAGAAGCAGACGGGCAGCCGACTCTTTTAGAGGTAAATACAACGCCGGGTATGACGGGTACAAGTTTTATTCCCCAGCAAGTAGCGGCTGCGGGAATGAATATGCCGTCTTTACTGACTGAAATAATCTTTGCAACCATTAAGATGTAAACCTTTAAGATTAAAGAGATGATACCAGAACAATTCAATTCTATCCGCCCCCTTAATGCTCAAGAAGTCCCCGAAGCGATTGAGGCTCTGCTCAATCATCCTGCAATGGAGGCTGTTTTTAATCACTTATCTCTTAAAAAGAAAGAGATAGAAGATATTTCCGCTCTGGCATTAACCTGTAAAAATGTTTTAGAATTTAAGCAGAAAGTTGCGACGATTTTTATCGATTATATATCTAAAAAAACAACTTTTTCACTCTCCTTATCGGGCAGATCTCGTTTGGGGGAAGATATTCCCTGTACCTATATCTCAAATCACCGCGATATCATACTGGATTCGGCTTTCTTGAATCTCCTGTTATATCAAATTGGCTACAAAATGCCTCAGGTGGCTATTGGAGATAATCTGTTGATCGAGGTATGGATAGAGCAATTGGTACGTCTCTGCGGCTGTTTTATCGTAAGAAGAAATCTTGAAGGACGCAGTGTGCTCACAGAAGCGAAAACCCTTTCGGAATACATGCATTATAATATACTGCATGGAGAATCTCAATGGATAGCCCAGAGAGAGGGGCGTGCCAAGGACAGTAATGACTTAACCCAGATCAGTGTGTTGAAGATGTTGGCCATGGGAGGAGAAGGCAGTGTAGTTGAAAGATTGGCCGGACTCAATATTGTCCCGTTGTCTGTTTCCTACGAATATGATCCTTGCGATTACCTCAAAGCCCGTGAAATGCAATATAAGCGCGATAACGCCAATTACAAAAAAACGGCACAGGAAGATGCTTTGAATATGCAGACCGGACTTTTTGGCTACAAAGGGCGTGTTCATTTCACCATAGCCGGAAAATTAAACGATATTCTCGATCAGGTTCCCGAAACGTTGCCCAAACAACAGCAGTATGAAATTGTGGCAGAACTTATTAATCGTGAAATATTTAAGAATTACAGGCTTTATCCTTCTAACTATATAGCTTTGGACATCATGCATGATAATAACCGTTACAGCACGCACTACAGTGCAGAGGAGAAACAGTTATTCATTGACTATATATTAGGCCAGGTGGCAAAAATAGAGTTGGAAGAAGGGTATACCAAGGATATTCCGTTTTTATACGCCTGTATGATAAAAATGTATGCAACTCCGGCTATGAATAAAGAGAAAACGATAGGTTCATTTGTATAAAGATCGAATAACTCCAAATCTCGAAACATAAAAAGCAATATATATGACCGGAGGTGCTGTTATTAAAGCTAAACCCCCATATATATATTGCTTTCTTTTTTATTATACTCCTATATATTTTTTGTGTGCTGCCTTTTCGCACACATCCTTTACTGTAATAAAACAACTACTTTACTTCAAAGTAGTACGTTATAGTATCATAGATTTTCTTTGCCTCCGGATATTTTGAAGATTCGGTTTCTGTTAGATCTCTTGTTATAGTAGAGTGAAGTAAATAACGTCCGGCCCAAAGAGGCATAAACTCAACAGCTTTATTGGGATAGCGATAAAAATCTTTTTTCCATCCCGTATCTCCAAGCAAACTCACTCGGACACCTTTATATTCATCGTTACGAACCGATAAGGGAAAGCAAGCCATTTGTCCCATTTTAATCTCTTTTGAAACCGGGGGCAGAAAAAGAATTCCCTGATCGAAAGGGCTTACTGTAATCGGATTTTTTTCGGATATACCCACTTTTACCCATGCAATCGACTGGTAGTGTATTTTCATTCCCCGGTACATTTCCTCAACCCGGCAATCGAATACGATGCAGTGCCAACCCTCTTCTTGAGGAATAAAAGTTGCGATATAACAGCTGTCCGTGGGTGTGCGTTCAAGTTCGATAATATTTCCCGATGGGGGCAAAACTTGCCAAAGTCCCTTATCCATGCCTTTCATCCAATGTTTCATGGCCGTTTTATCTTTCATCGAAAATTCTCCAAAATAGAGCGAAATATTTTGTTTCCGGCCAATCTTACCGGTCCGATTGGTTTCCATCCACATAGTGTGCGCCTCGACAGCAACGCACATCAATAGAAATAGCAGGATTGAAATGATACTTTTGTTTAATAGAGAAGTTTTTCTGTTCATATTAACACAGGTATTGATTTATATCAAAAATCATGTTTTTATTGCTATCTCGCAATAGCAATCGATGGGGATTCTATATCGATACATCCCTTTTGATTGGTAGATGTTATGTTTTTTAATCATTGTTTCCGGAGACCGTCAAAAATTCTCTGCCTGATGGCTCAAAATCCGTAGCCTGATGGATTTTCAACGAAGTTAACTTGGATTTTTATTATTTGCCTGAAGAATTTTTATCCATCAAGCAGAGATTTTTTCAGTACACGTCATAACCGGTTGTAGGTGCGTTTTTTCGAATCGGATTAAAAATAATTTCAAAATCGGGATTTTTATCCAATGGTTAATTTCCTCGTTTTATCAAGGTGACATAATGACAAATAGAGTAGTCAAGGTTTTATCATTATAAATAAGACCTTATCAAAAACGATTTATCTTTATAAAACAAATAAACCCCTCTAGTTTAATATAGTAAAATGAAAAATAAAAAAGATTTATGATTTTGAAAATCGATAAAATATTCACAATCATAAAACCCCTTTTTTAACGCTCAATTAAATATATTGTAAAAATATAATATTCAATATTATATGAATTATAATATAAACCATAAGTTTAATTTATTTGAATACTTTGGGAAGCAATAGCGTAAGTGATTAAAACAAAATTCACATTGTAGATATTAAATCGTTGTAAATCAAATATAAATGAGCTTAAGTTAAAGTTAACTTATTGAAAAATAGAATAGATAACCTATGCTGTTTAACATGATGAATTTATGATAATAAATTTCTATTACTGTGAAGTAAATTTCATTCTTGATGGTGAAAATATAAATTGCTATATTTGAATTTATAAAACTAAATCAAACTACAAACATGACAAAATGGCTGATTTTTTCGATAATGATGCAATACGCTCCAGAATAGAATATTACATGGAAAGCAACGGGCTAACGGCAAGTGCTTTTGCTGATAAAGCCAACATATCGCGTTCCACTCTTTCAAATATTCTTTCAGGGAAGAGTCAGATTACTTTTCCTACCTTGAACCGAATTATTGAAACTTATCCGGACTGTAATCCTAACTGGCTCCTAATTGGAGGAGAAGCCGCTCCGGAAGAGGGGCTTTTTGCAGAAAATAAAGAAGTTAAACCTCTGGAGAATCGTTTTTTTGAAAAAGAATTACAGGAGTATAAAGAAAAAGCCCGGGAATTAAGCTTTGAAATAGATCGTTTGAAAAAGACAATTTCACAAATGGAGTCGGTCGAGAATAAAACGATAGATAAGATTATGGTTTTCTATAATGATAACAGTTTTGAAACTTATACCATAAACAAAAAGTAAAAACGATACCCAAAGAGCAGTCTCTATATATTATATTTGTATCAATATCAACAGCCATTTTTTGTTATGGCTTTAGTTATTCAATATACATATGAAGAAAAGCTCTATAGACTTTTTTGTCTCAGAAATAATCGAGGTGGGAGTCAATACGTATCAGCTTCGATTGCTCCCCCCGTTGGGAATACCTTTGAATGAAATTATACCGGGACAATTCGTGGAAGTCTTAGTGCCTGATAAATCCGTTTTCTTAAGGCGCCCCATTTCCGTTTGCGACATCGATCCGGATAACGGATGGCTCGATTTGTTGATTGCTCCCGTAGGTCCGGGTACCCGTTCCATTTGCGGTGTTTCTGCGGGAGATTGTCTAAATATCATACTGCCGTTGGGAAATGGGTTTGATCAAGAATGTGCAGGAGTTAGACCTCTTCTTGTGGGGGGAGGTGTCGGTACTGCCCCGATGCTCTATTTTGCCCGTAAACTTAGTGAGAACAGGATACAAGCGGACATCTTGTTGGGAGGAAGAACTCGAAACCATATTTTATTGAAAGAACGTTTCGAAGCTTTCGGCCATTTATGTATTACCACAGACGACGGTTCGTTGGGAGAAAAAGGACTTGTAACAGCTCATTCGGTTTGGGATGATGAACATTCGGCTTGTTTTACTTGTGGTCCCACCCCCATGATGAAAGCCGTATCGGATATTTGTGAGGAGAAAAAGCTCCCTTGCTATGTTTCGTTGGAAAACAAAATGGCATGTGGAATAGGAGCTTGTTTGTGCTGTGTGCAAGACACTAAAGAGCATGGTAATGTATGTGTGTGTACCGATGGCCCCGTTTTTTTAAGCAGTGAAATAAAATGGTGAATACAAAAGTCAGGATAGGAACGTTGGAGCTGAAAAACCCGGTGATGACAGCATCGGGTACATTCGGCTACGGTACAGAATTCGAACCATTTATGGATATCGAGCGTTTGGGAGGGATTGTAGTTAAAGGAACGACTCTGAACCCCAGACAGGGAAACCCTTATCCCAGAATGGCTGAAACCCCGGCCGGTATGCTGAATGCCGTAGGTCTGCAAAATAAAGGTGTGCACCACTTTGCAGACCATATCTATCCGCAAATAAAGGATATTAATACAAAAATTCTGGTTAACGTCAGCGGTTCTACGATAGAAGACTATACCGAAACGGCGTGTATAATCAACCAGCTGGAGCATATCCCGGCCATTGAGTTGAATATATCCTGTCCTAATGTAAAAGAAGGGGGAATGGCTTTCGGAGTAACTTGTGGCGGAGCTGCTTCCGTTGTCAAAGCGGTTAGAGCTGTGTACAGAAAGCCGCTGATTGTCAAGCTGTCTCCGAATGTCACGGATATCACCGAAATTGCAAAAGCCGTTGAAGCCGAAGGAGCAGATGCCATTTCCATGATAAATACTTTATTGGGTATGGCCATCGATGCAGAGAGCCGGAGGCCCTTGCTATCCACCATAACGGGCGGTTTGAGCGGGCCGGCAGTCAAACCGGTAGCCCTTCGTATGGTTTGGCAAACCTATCGTGCAGTCAAAATTCCTATCATCGGTATGGGAGGAATTTGCAATGCCACGGACGCCATAGAGTTTATGCTGGCCGGAGCTTCTGCTATTCAGGTGGGTGCATATAATTTTGTAGATCCGGCCGTTGGTGTTAAGGTTGTGGATGGCATAGAAGAGTATATGCTTCGCCATCATATTAAAAATATTACGGATATAACAGGAGCTTTAGAAATATGATACTGACCACGACATCTACTTTAACCTTGGGAATAGCCCTTAAAAGGATACTCCTGAGTCTGCTGATCGGCGGAATGATCGGTTTTGAGCGACAACTGAAATTCCGGAGTGCCGGGCTTAGAACATTTACCTTGATTTGTTTGGGTGCCACGTTGGCTATGCTGCTCTCTTTGTGGATGCCTCTTATGATAGGAGACGGCATTTTTCATGGAGATCCGGCTCGTATGGCAGCACAGGTGCTTTCCGGTATAGGTTTCCTTGGAGCCGGAGCCATTATTCATCACAAAGGCAGTATTCAGGGACTGACAACAGCTGCCAGTATCTGGGTGTCGGCTATTATCGGTATGGGAATAGGTGCAGGTCTGTATATCCCGTCCATTATCATGGCTGTTATTGTGCTGATCGTTCTAAATGTGGATGAAGCTTTGGATCTTGCTACGAACTGGGGAGGAAAAACCAGATATATGGAACTCACATTCAAATCCATAGAGAACAAAATGCCGGAAATACGCTCCATTTTGGCAAAAGAATCCATACGCATCGTTTCCGTCGATAATGAACTTAAGCTCGAAACATCGGAACGCACCTATACATTGCACATACGGGTACGCAATTCGCACAGTGAAAATAATGTTGTGGAAGCCTTGAGTCATTTATCCACTCTTATGCGAATCAGCATTACAAATTAGAAAATCTGCGGCGTGCAACTTCATATCTTTTCAGAAACTTCTGACCGATTCTATTTTCGGATATTCCCATATAAATAACTTCTTACATGCCAGAGTGTATTGAAAAGCATACAATAATGAACAGTTCAAACACTAAAATATTACCTCATCCGGTTATGTTTGTCGGCACCGGAAGCGATGTGGGTAAAAGTATCATAGCCACAGCCTTCTGCCGTATTTTCAAACAGGATGGTTACAGGCCGGCGCCATACAAAGCCCAAAACATGGCTTTGAATTCGTATGTTACTCCCGATGGGCTGGAAATAGGCCGGGCACAAGCCGTACAGGCAGAAGCTGCAGGTATTGCCTGTACCGCCGAAATGAACCCTGTACTGTTGAAGCCGAATTCGGATCATACTTCACAAGTTGTACTCAATGGGAAACCCATAGGGAATCGTGCGGCATACGATTATTTCCGCAATGACATTCGGGGACGGGAGGAGCTGAGAGCGGCTGCAAAAGCAGCATACGACCGTCTGAGCAACCTTTACAATCCCATTGTATTGGAAGGAGCTGGAAGTATAAGTGAGCTGAATTTGGCAGATACGGATATCGTAAACATGAGTATGGCCGTTTACACTCATGCCTGTACGATACTGATAGCCGATATCGACCGGGGCGGGGTTTTCGCTTCTGTATACGGCTCCATTATGCTTTTACCCCCGGAGCAGAAAAAACGGATAAAAGGTATTATTATCAATAAATTTCGGGGTGATTTGAGACTCTTTGAAGAGGGAAGAAAAATATTGGAAAAGATTACCGGTATTCCCGTATTGGGCGTTGTGCCGTTTTTTAAGGATATACATATCGAAGAGGAGGATTCTGTGGCATTGAGCCTTAAATCGACAACGGCGAGGGATAGCCTTATAAATATAGCTGTTGTCCGACACCCTCAATTGTCGAATTACACAGACTTTAACAGTCTCGAAAGAGATGATCGTGTCAATGTTTATTATACTTATTCTCCGGAAGAACTGAGCAAAGCCGATATTATTATTTTGCCGGGAACGAAAAGTACTCTGTCCGATTTGAGAGATTTGCATAATTCCGGTTTGGCGGAAACCATCGTGCGCAGTCACAGGGCCGGAAAAACCGTTTTGGGAATCTGCGGAGGTTATCAGATGATGGGCATCGAAGTGCGGGATCCCGAGCATGTCGAAGGCACACTCAATCATGTGCCGGGCCTTGGGCTGTTACCGGTGATTACAGAGATGTCAGGAGAAAAAATTACCCGGAGAACCGATTTTACATTTTTACCGGCAAAGCAAAAATGTTTCGGCTATGAAATCCACATGGGGAGAAGTTTTCTCGCAGATGGAGCCGAAGCTCGGGTTTTGAATAAGACCTTGGATGGGAAAGAAGATGGATATTACACCAATGTTCAAACAATGGGTACTTATATGCATGGCATACTGGATAATCCGGAATTTGTGGAATACATTCTTTCCCCATATTTGAAAACAGAAGAAAAAAACAGGGAAAGAAAAGCTTTATCCTACCATGAGTATAAGGACAAACAGTATGACCTGCTTGCAGAACACGTAAGAAAGTACGTGGATGTAGAAAAACTTTATGAATTGATGAAACAAGATGATTAAAGGACACGGAGACGACTTGTATCTCTATAAAGGAATCCGGAACCGGATCAATTTCAGCAGCAATGTCTGTGAAGGAACAGACAGAGCAGGTCTGGAAGCCCATCTTCAAAGCCGTTTATCCGCATTGATTTCGGCATATCCTGAACCCGAGCCATACAGCCTGGAAGCCGAGCTTGCAGCATTTTATGGTGTGGATTGTACCAATATATCGGTCACAAGCGGTGCCACTGAAGGCATCTATCTGATTGCACAACTTTTTCATCATGGCCGTTCCGCCGTATTGCAACCGACTTTCAGTGAATATGCCGATGCTGCCAAAGTACACAATCATACCGTAACAAACTTTTTTTCCTTAGAGGAATTACCGCAAAAAGCAGATATAATTTGGCTTTGCAATCCGAATAATCCTACCGGCAGAGTGTGGGATACCGATATGCTGCAATCATTGATCAGGCAAAATCCGGATAAAGTTTTTGTTATAGACCAGAGTTATGAGTATTTTACTCTGAAAGAACTCTTTACTGTAAAAGAAGCTATCGAATGGCCTAATGTTATTTTACTGCATTCCATGACCAAACGATATGCCATACCGGGAATAAGATTGGGATATATTACGGCCGGCCGATGTATTACAGACCGGCTAAAGCAAATACGCATGCCATGGTCTGTCAATGCTTTAGCCATTGAGGCGGGTTTGTATTTGCTGAGTAAGAAATTGCCCCAGACTCTGAATATCTCTTCATTATTAAAAGAAAGCCAAGTCTTAAGGGAGAATATCGGCCGGATTTCGGGTTTTCAAGTAGAACCTACCGACACTCATTATTTCTTGGCACATTGCAACCGCATGAGTGCATCGGAATTAAAACAGTATTTGATTAGCGAACATGGTATTTTGATTCGTGATGCCTCTAACTTTATCAGCTTAAACTCGGGTCATTTTAGGATAGCAGCTCAAACCCCGAAGCAAAACGACAAATTGTTATACGCATTGAAAAGTCTTTGAGTTTTGAGTATGATATTTATTCTGATTTGTTTATTGATCATGAGCTTCTTATCAGGGGCTTCGATGGATATGATTTTTAAGGATCCTGATGTCAGCTGGCATCCGATTGTTTTAATGGGGCGATCCATAGCCTTTTTAGAACGAAAATTCAACCGTGGAGCTTTCAAAAGATTAAAAGGAACACTGTCGGCCGTATCTTTAATACTGCTGACTTTCACTTTGGTTTTACTCTTTTTGGCAGTCATTTCTCATGGTTTCTCATGGAGCGTTACCAATAACCGCATATTATTACAAGGACTTTTTACAATCGTCTTTATTTTGTTTTATGCGAGTGGAGTTTTTTTCTCTCTATCCGGCTCCACATTAATTAAAGAAGTTCGCAATGTATTTAAGGCGGTAGACCGTTCTTTGGAAGAAGGACGCACTCAAGTGGCACGTATCGTAGGCCGGGATACTCAGAGCCTGAGCCGACAGGAAGTGCAAACGGCAGCATTGGAAACATTAAGTGAAAATCTCAGCGACGGGGTGGTTGCTCCGATGTTTTGGTATGCTCTGTTGGGATTGCCCGGGATGTTTGCCTATAAAATGACCAACACGCTGGATTCCATGATCGGCTATAAAAACAAGCGATATGCAGACTTCGGAAGATTTGCAGCCCGATTCGATGATTTTGCAAACTATGTTCCGGCCAGATTAACAGCAGTTTTGATGGTATTGGCTTCCGGAAATCTGAAACACTGGATGTTCGTCCGTCGATATGCACGATGCCACGCCAGCCCGAATAGCGGTTATCCGGAAAGTGCTTTGGCTGCAATTTTAAATTGCAGATTTGGCGGTCCTCATGACTATTTTGGAGTATTGTTCGAGAAACCGTATATCGGGCATAATGAAAGAGCATTGAATACCGCAGATATGGAGAAAGCGGTTAAAATAAATGTACAGGTGGAAATCATGATGACCATTTTGGCGGCAGCCATTCATATCTTCATTCTGAAAGCTTGTATTTCCGTACTTCTCTGACAAAAGCAGTTCTCTTTCCCTGTATAAATAATTTAAGTGGCCAAATTATCATTATATTTGCATAACAGGCAAAGAACGAAGGGAAATGAATAACAGATTAATCGCACATTTGGAACACACGCTGATGTTGAATCAGTGTGTTGTAATCCCGGGATTCGGAGGTTTTGTGATGCAAACGATCCCGGCCCAATTCGACCGCCAAAAACATTTGGCTTATCCCCCCCGGCAACAATTGCTCTTCAACATCCAATTGAACCATAGAGATGGACTTTTGGAAGAGAGTTATGCCCGCACCTATGGCGTATCTCTCCGTAAAGCACGCATTATGCTCGACGATGATATTACGGCCATGCGTCATGATTTGGTCGATAAACGCTCTTTTTCTTTGGGTTTACTGGGAGAAATAAAGTTGAATACGGGCGGACAGGTTCTCTTTATTCCCTCGATTCATGAAAACAGTATTCTCAGCGTAGCTGCCTACGGGCTGACGCCGGCCTCAATGTCATTAAGACAGGATCGGCTTTCAACGGTACAACAGAGTACGGCTCAGGTGAAAAGTCTTATTCACAAACCTTCTTATACCCCTGAAGACAAGTTTGTTCATCTTTCCATCTCTAAAAGATTTCTGAATGTTGCAGCTGCTGTCATTCTTTTATTATTGAGCCTTTTGCCCATCAATAGAATTGGCAGTTCAAATTCTCAGGGTAAAAGTTCTTATAACGCCGGCTTTATCCCAACAGAAATTGCAGCAGGCAAACTTTGGCAAATAGAAAAAAACGTAATAGCAGCAACACCGGAAGAAGTATCCGAAGCAATCGAATATCTCCATGAACCGGTTTCGGAAAAAACATACTTTTTGGTAGTAGCTACACTGAAAGACAACGTTAAAACAGAAACGTTTTACAAGTCCTCCATTTCCAAAGAAAATTTTCCCAATGCGGGCATCCTGAAAGGAAAGAGTCTTAATCGGGTTTTTATCGATTCTTTCGATAATGCTACCGATGCTTATACTTATTTATCGCATTTGGTAAAAGAACACCCCGAGTTTTCTTCATCTTGGGTATATCTTAGTGAATAACGAGAAATCAAGGAATAAGCTGGGCAGTGATGTTGCAGCACAAATAAAGCAGCGAGCCTTTGAATTGGGGTTCGCTGCTTGTGGTATTGTGCAGGCAAATCCCGTAGACAAAAACGTGGCAGACAGGTATTCTAACTGGTTGCAGGATGGGAAGCATGGATCAATGTCCTATTTGGAGCTAAATATGGAGTTGCGTTTCGATCCCGAATCTTTATTTCCCGGAGTTAAAAGTATTATTGTGGTAGCCATGAACTACAAGCCTCAAACTCTGCAATCTCCGGAGCTGCCTCAAATTGCTTATTATGCTTACGGAAGAGATTACCACAAAGTGGTAAAAAAACAGTTGAATACTCTCTTGGAATACATTGTAAAGGAGATTGCTCCGGAATGCAACGGACGGGCTTTTGCCGATTCTGCCCCCATAATGGAACGGTATTGGGCACAACAAGCCGGTTTAGGGTGGATCGGTAAAAACGGCCTGCTCATTATACCACGTATAGGCAGCTATATCGTACTCGGCGAACTTTTTGTGGATGTGGATATACCGGCAGATAAACCTCTAATAAGAAATTTTTGTGGAAACTGCATGGCCTGTTTAGAAGCTTGCCCGACAAAAGCTCTTTATGCTCCGGGGATTATCGATGCAAGGAAGTGTATCAGCTATATGACCATAGAAGCAAAAGGGGAGATACCTCGGGAGCTTTCGTCCGCCTTGGGCAACCGGCTTTATGGATGCGATGCCTGCCAGCAGTGTTGCCCGCATAACCGTAAAACATCTGCAACGACCGTAACGGATTTTCTGCCTAAACCGGAGTTGTTTGGGCTATCAATAGAAGCAATATTAGCAATGGATGAAGAGGAATTCGACCGTATTTCTGCAGGCAGTCCGATTCGCAGGGCCGGGCTGGATGCTTTGAAGAAAACGGCGCAAATAGTAAAAGATAATCAAAACAATAAATCATAACCATAAAAGGATATTGATTAAGTTTATAGTTCAAAACAAGAACAATGGACAAGAAGAATGAAAAGACAGAGGCGGGCACACTGTATCTTATTCCCGTAACACTCGGAGATGTACCGTTTGATAATTGTTTGCCCTTTTATAATCGTGAAGTTGTAAAATCCTTAAAGTATTTCATTGTCGAGCAGGTGCGTACCGCCAGACGTTTTATACGGGCTTTTACACCGGAAGTGGTTATTGATGAACTTACATTCTTTGAACTGAACAAGCATACACACCCGGAGGATATCGAAAGCTACTTATTACCTCTTACAAGAGGGGAAAGCATCGGTATTATCAGCGAAGCCGGTTGTCCGGCTATTGCAGATCCGGGAGCCGATGTCGTGGCTATTGCCCAGAAAAAAGAGTATGAGATTATTCCATTGATCGGGCCGTCGTCTATTTTATTGTCTTTAATGGCTTCCGGTTTTAATGGACAACGCTTTGCTTTCAGAGGATATTTGCCCATAGATGAAAAAGAAAGGGCATCGGCAATAAAAGATATGGAGCAACGCATCAAACAGTTTGGTGAGGCGCAAATTTTTATAGAAACACCGTACAGAAACGAAAAAATACTGGAGCAACTTATCCGTTATTGTCATGGCAAAACACGTTTGTGTATAGCGGCACAGATTACCTGTCCCGATCAATATATTCGCACCATGACAATCGATAAATGGCGACAGCAAAAGCCCCCGCTTCACAAGGTGCCTGCAATTTTTTTATTGGGATAGAACAGATGGCACAGAATGTAGCTATTCCACCGGGGTTCGAACAACAGATGACCGAGCTTTTGGGTAAGGAAGAGACCCTAAGATTATTGAATTCTTTAGAAGACGCTCCTCCTGTATCTATTCGTATAAACCCCAACAAATGGAGAGAAGAGAATGCTTTCATCGAACTGAAAGAGCTGTTGCCGGTCCCATGGTGCAACAATGGTTTTTATTTGTCTGAACGTCCCCGTTTTTCTGAAATACCGCAATTCCATGGCGGTGCTTTTTACGTTCAGGAAGCATCATCCATGGCTTTGCATGCGGTTAAATCTCTTTTAAGAGAGAGAGAACCGATGGTAGCTTTGGATTTGTGTGCGGCTCCGGGAGGTAAAAGTACGTTACTGAGAGATATTCTGCCGGATAAATCCGTATTGATAAGTAATGAGATTGTACCTGCACGGGCTCATATCCTGTGTGAAAATATGATCAAGTGGGGACATCCGGAGCAGATTATAACGAGAAGTGCTCCTGCACAATGGAGAGAAACAGGGCTTTTATTCGATTTGATTTTGGTAGACGCTCCCTGCTCGGGAGAGGGTATGTTTCGTAAAGATCAGAATGCGAGGGCGGAATGGAGCATAGATGCAGTAGATACCTGTGCAAAAAGGCAACGGGAAATACTGGACTGTGCCTGGCCTTTGTTGAGCCCCGGAGGGTTGCTGGTATACAGTACATGCACCTTCAACATAAAAGAAAATGAGGAACAGCTCGATTATCTGGTACAGAGATACGGTGCACAGCCGATGGCTTTACCTCTGGATGTGCCGGTGTCTGCCCATGGCAAGCATATTTGCTATCGTTTTATGCCGCATTTGACAAAAGGGGAAGGTCTCTTTATGGCTGTGTTGCAGAAAACGGATGGGATGGATATAAAAAAGATTAATATCTCTGCGGGAAACACGAAGAAAGGTAAACAGATAAGCAGACCGATGATTACGGATGATGTAAAAAACTGGGTCGGAAATTCTTCCGGATATGAATGGGAAATGGATAAAGAGGGTATTGTTCATGCCATGTCGAACACCGTATCAGAAATCAAGCGAAGATTGTTCGACAAAAACATCGAAGTACTCTCTTTTGGCATAGCCGTAGCCGAAAACAAAGGGCGAAAATGGATGCCGACACCTGCACTGGCTATGAGTTCCGGGCTGAACAGAGATATTTTTGACATTTATGATATCAACAGACAGGATGCTCTTAAATATCTTAAACGGGAAGCGATAACTGTACCCGAAAGCATCAAAAAAGGATATGTTTTAATCACTCATAAAAATCTTCCCCTGGGGTTTGTAAATCATTTGGGGAACCGTTCCAATAATTTATACCCCTCACACTGGAGAATACGACATTTGTCCGAAACCGGTACCGATGACTAATAAAAAACCGATAAACGATGAATTTATTTATTGAACAGAAGGATAAAATACTTACGGCAGGTTATGCTCCCGCACCTTTCATGCTGGATTATAGAAAAAAGCTGTCTATTGCAACACTTGCCAACTATCTGGTTCATACAGCAGAGTTACACGCCGATCGCAACGGATTCGGTGTAGAAAAATTGCAGTCGAAAAAACATAGTTGGGTACTCATACGCTTAGCCATTGAATTAAAGCGTGCAATTCACGGCAATTCCAACCTGCATATCTCCACATGGGTGGATAAAATATTCGGTATTACCACACTTCGCTGTTATCAGATCGCTCAGGATGATGAGGTTATCGGATATGCTTCGAGCGTCTGGTCGGCCATCGATTTGGAAAAACGAAGTCCTGTCAGGATGACTGAAATATTTCCGGATAAAAATATAGAGGTAACATTCGAACACAGCATAGAAGCTCCGCAAAAGTTACCCTCATTTTCTCCATTCAAATACGGTTTGCCGTTTGAGGTAGGGTATAGTTCCATGGACATAAACAAACATTTTAACAGCATGCGTTACATCGAACGTTGTTTTGATATTTTACCGTTGGAAGAGGCCTTACCCGAAACAGGTTTTTGTAAAAGAGCTGTTATGAACTTCAACAAAGAAGCCTTGCATGGAGAGAGATTGGTGGCCGGATACTGCAAAGATGCCGTAAACGACTCTTTGTACCATTTGTCCATTACTCGTGTGGATGAACCCGAAACAGTATTGTTCGCCATAGATTATTATAGATAGGAGAGCTATAACAAAAACGAAAAAACTGTTCCTCAAAACACTCTGCAGAAACAGCTTGTACAAAGCCTTTCTTTACTTAAGTATAGCTTAAAAGTATTACTTTTGTATTGTCTCCTAATAGTTTTAATAGATATATAAAAGAAATTACCCGGATAAAATAATTTGAAAAATGGCTCTATTAATTAACGAACTATCACACACCTTCGGTGAATACCTTCTTATTCCCGGATTGACAACCCATGAATGTACCCCGGACAATGTCAGCTTAAAAACTCCTTTGATACGTTATAAGAAGGGCGAAGAATCACGTATTCATCTTAATATACCTTTTGTTTCGGCTATCATGCAGTCCGTTTCCAATGATACATTGGCGATTGCATTGGCTCGTAACGGAGGTTTATCTTTTATCTATGGTTCACAGACGATAGAAGAACAGGCAGAGATGGTACACCGGGTAAAGAAGTTCAAATCCGGATTCGTAACCAGCGATGCCAATGTACGTCCGGAAGATGAGCTGCAAGATGTGTTGAAAATCCGTGAAATTACCGGACACAGTACGATAGGTGTTACCGAAGACGGTACTCCGAACGGCAAATTGTGCGGAATCATTACAAGTAGAGATTACCGTATCGGTACGGACAGTTTGGATAAAAAAGTTAAAGACTTCATGACTCCAATGGAAAAACTGACCGTGGGCAAATATGGGATTTCTCTGAAAGAAGCCAACAACATTATTTGGAATCATAAGTTGAATACATTGCCCATTGTGGATGAAAAGGGCAGACTTATATATTTTGTTTTCCGCAAAGACTACGACAGTCACAAGGAAAATCCCCTTGAGCTTTCTAATAAAGAAACCAAAACGTTATTAGTAGGTGCCGGCATAAACACCCGTGACTATAAAGAGCGTGTACCGGCATTGATAGAAGCAGGAGCCGATGTTTTATGTATCGATTCTTCCGACGGTTTCTCCGAATGGCAAGGCGATACGCTCAAATGGATTAAGGCCAACTATGGCGATAAGGTAGCCGTAGGTGCCGGAAATATCGTAGATGCAGAAGGATTTAATTTTTTAGCCGATGCCGGGGCTGATTTCATTAAGATAGGTATCGGCGGAGGCAGTATCTGTATTACGCGTGAACAAAAAGGTATCGGTCGCGGACAAGCAACGGCTGTTATGGATGTGGCAAAAGCCCGTAATGAATATTTTGAGAAGCATGGCATATACATTCCCATCTGTAGCGACGGGGGTATCGTACATGATTACCACATGACTTTGGCTTTGGCCATGGGAGCGGACTTTTTGATGATGGGGCGCTACTTTGCCCGCTTTGATGAATCGCCCACGCGTAAACTGAAAATCGGCAATAACTATGTAAAAGAGTATTGGGGGGAAGGCTCAAACAGAGCACAAAACTGGCAGAGATACGACAGTGGTGGCAATGCCGGACTTAAATTTGAAGAAGGTGTGGACAGCTATGTACCCTATGCCGGTAAGCTGAAAGACAATCTCGATCTTACTCTCAGTAAAATAAAAGCAACCATGTGTAGCTGCGGGAGTATCAATCTCGAACAACTGCATCGTTCTGCCAAAATAACATTAGTATCAAGCACTTCCATTATTGAGGGAGGTGCACACGATGTCATTAGAAAAGAACGCGAATGATTCTGACTCTTTTAGGCCCTACGGCCTCCGGAAAAACAAGACTTGCTGCCCGGCTCGCCTTCGAGCTGGGCAGTGAAGTTATAAGCGCAGACAGTCGACAGGTCTATAAAGGTATGGATCTCGGTACAGGAAAAGACCTTGAAGATTACATCGTTAAAGGAAAAGAGATCAAATATCATCTTATCGATATTCGTAATGCCGGCGAACGATACAATCTGTTTGAATTTCAACACGATTGCCATAAAGCCTTAGAAGATATTTATTCAAGAGGAATAGAGCATCCGATTATATGTGGCGGTACAGGTATGTATGCAGAAAGTATTTTAAGAGGATACAACCTTCCCGATGTTCCTGCAAATGAGTCTCTGAGGAAAGAATTGTCTCATTTTTCTATGGATGAACTCGTTACAAGACTGAAGGGTTACGGTCCTCTGCATAATCAAACGGACATCGACAATCCAAGACGAACGATAAGAGCTATTGAGATTGCAGACTATATCAGTAAGCATCCTACCGAGAAAACGGGATTCCCTCCTGTAAACAGCGTCAATTTTTGCCTGGATCTGCCACGAGAAGAAAGGCGGGCAAGAATTTCGGCCCGATTACAAAAACGTTTGAAAGCAGGTATGACCCAGGAAGTGGAAAGACTGCTTGCCTCCGGAGTAAAAGCAGAAGATCTTATATACTACGGTTTGGAGTATAAATACGTTACACTATATGTAATCGGGGAAATTTCTTATCAAGAGATGGCCGAACAACTCGAAATAGCCATCCATCAGTTTGCCAAAAGACAAATGACCTGGTTTCGGGGTATGGAACGAAGAGGAATAAAGTTAAACATGATCGATGCCATGCTTCCCTTATCGGAGCAAGTCAAAGAAGTTTTAACCGTTTTCAAGAGAAAGTTATAAAATAAAGGAGCTGTGTCAAAACTCCATTCTGCCTAAATCAACTGTCATTTGTAAAGAACAATCGCTATCAAAGAGCTAAAAACTCAATGATAGCGATTGTTTTATTTGATTAGAAAGGGTGGTAACTATCGATATGAAAGGAAACTTCTCTCAATTTCATGTTTTGACACACCCCCTTTTAGGTACGTCAGAAAGCGTAAAGTACAAGGCGGCCTAAGACGAGACTCAAGAGACCGTGCTAAAAAGTACGTGACCGAAGCCGAAGGTCGCAAGCAATGCAGTATTTTGCGTATGATGACATACCGTTGCTTTTATTAAACGATGACAGTTATATCTCTTACTTAAGAGTAAAAGTCGATTTAACCGTAATCGAAGCTGTCTTCTTTCTGCTTGACGTATTAAAAGTTCCACCCCAGCTATAATCTTCATCGGAATTGTAGCCCACAATCTGAAAAACGCCCATTTGAGATTGAGTAAGCCTGTCGATTTTGCTCTTACTTCCTTGTGCAATCACGGAAGCTCTCTCATAAGCATCGGCCGAGGCGTTTTCCAACATCTCTATCTTCAGATCATCCAGCTTGGTGTAGTAGTACTTGGGCATTTCCGACTCGATCATCACATCATTGTTAATGAGTTCGGTAACGTCTTTACTTATTTTTTCGATTTTGTCCACATCATTGCTCTCGATTTTCACGGTCTGAGTCAGTTTATAGCCCGTAAAAACGTTGTAGTAATTATTGTTGTTATACCTTGAATCGAACATTTTCTCTACGCTGATAGAAGATAGGTCTATCATATCTTTTGCAATTCCTTTACCCTCCAGAAATTTCAAAACCTGCTCCCGATCTTCTTTCAGTTGCGAGAAACCGGATTGGAGATCCATGTTTTGTGCACTGAATCTGGCTTTCCAGACAATCAGGTCGCTCTCAAATGTCCGCTCACATATTCCGGTCACTTTTACGGCCTTAGCCGGTTTCTTTATTTGAGCTATTCGAGAGCCAAAAACCGCAGCTGCCAGAATCAAAGCAACCGAAGCAATAATGGTGATGATTAAAGAATTATTTTTCATAACAATGTAAATTGGGTTTTCTTTCAAATTTAATTAAACAAAATCACATAATCAATTCAAATTCTGGATATTAACTTGCTTTATTTGCGGATGATCTTATTTTATTTTCAGAGTTAATCGTATTATTCGGATATTATTGAGTATTTTTTTCCTTAATTGTGTTATATTTGTAGATAGTTAGGATGAAGTATTTATACAACATAGATGAATATTTGCTTGTTACAAACATAGCAGTATTCTCATAAAGGGTTGATGGGAATTAAAAGAGAGAAAATTTCACAATTACAATAATCATTTAACATCTAATTAGAATGAGCAATTTAGATTTATCCAAGTATGGGATCACAGGCGTAAAAGAGATTTTTCACAATCCTTCATACGAACTTTTATTCGAGCATGAAACAAAATCAGATCTCGAAGGCTATGAAAAAGGTCAATTAACAGAATTAGGAGCAGTGAACGTAATGACCGGAGTTTATACCGGCCGTTCACCGAAAGATAAATTCTTTGTTCTGGACGATACCACACGGAATACCATCTGGTGGACATCCGAAGAATATAAAAACGACAACAAACCCGTATCTCCGGAAGCGTGGAAAGCTATTAAAAAGATTGCGGTAAATGAATTGTGCAATAAACCGCTTTATGTAGTCGACGCTTTCTGCGGAGCCAATGAAAACAGCCGTATCAAGATCCGTTTCATCATGGAAGTCGCATGGCAGGCTCATTTTGTTACGAACATGTTTATCCGTCCTACCAAAGCCGAGTTGGAGAATTTCGGGGAACCGGATTTCGTGGTAATGAATGCCTCCAAAGCCAAGGTCGAAAACTACAAGGAGTTAGGCTTGAATTCCGAAACGGCCGTTGTATTCAACCTGACGGAAAAAGTACAGGTTATCATTAACACCTGGTATGGTGGTGAAATGAAGAAGGGTATGTTTTCTTACATGAACTATCGTTTGCCTTTGGCCGGAATGGCTTCCATGCACTGTTCGGCCAATACCAGTATGGATGATAAGGAAACGGCCATTTTCTTCGGTTTATCCGGTACCGGTAAAACCACTTTGTCTACAGATCCCAAACGTAAACTGATCGGTGACGACGAACACGGTTGGGATGACAACGGTATTTTCAACTTTGAGGGAGGTTGTTATGCCAAGGTTATTAACCTGAGTAAGGAAAACGAACCTGATATTTACAATGCCATCCGTAGAGATGCTTTACTTGAGAACGTGACTGTAGATGCCAACGGCAAGATCGACTTCTCCGATAAGTCCGTAACGGAAAATACCCGTGTTTCTTATCCGATTTATCATATCGATAATATCGTTAAACCCATTTCGCACGCCGGTCATGCAAACAAAGTTATCTTCCTGTCTGCAGATGCTTTCGGTGTATTGCCTCCGGTTTCTATTCTTACTCCCGAACAAACGAAGTACTATTTCCTGTCCGGATTTACAGCAAAATTAGCCGGTACCGAGCGGGGTATTACAGAGCCTACACCTACATTCTCGGCTTGTTTCGGGGCTGCATTCCTTTCTCTGCATCCAACTAAATATGCGGAAGAATTGGTGAAAAAAATGGAAAAAACAGGAGCTACAGCTTATTTGGTGAATACCGGTTGGAATGGCACAGGGAAACGAATTTCCATCAAAGATACCCGTGGTATAATCGATGCCATTTTGGACGGTTCTATCGATAAAGCTCCGACCAAGTCTATTCCTTACTTTGATTTTACAGTTCCCACGGCATTACCGGGTGTAGATCCCCAAATTTTGGATCCTCGTGATACCTATGCAGATGTTTCAGAATGGGAAACAAAAGCAAAAGATCTGGCAGAACGCTTTATCAAGAACTTCGATAAGTTCACGACCAATGAGTCCGGAAAAGCTCTGGTATGTGCGGGTCCAAAACTCTGATAAGCATTTACCGAATTTAATAATAAGAACCTCGAGAAATATTTTCTCGGGGTTTCTTTTTATGTAATTCTTTCTTAAAAGAAAATCCAATTCATTGGCAATCTGAAATTTTCTGCCTGATGGTTGAAAATTCTTCAGGCAAAGAATAAAAATCCAAGTTAACTTCGTTGAAAATCCATCAGGCAGAGAATTTTCATTTTCCTTAAGGATTTTTTCCAGCATTTCAAGTTTCCATGTTTTTCCTTGATATTCATGCTGTTAGGTCTTTATATTTGTTTCAATCGATACCGTTTCAAATCATTTCTGTTTTTATATCAATAAAATTTTATAATCATTATTATGTTTAATTGATTACAAGAAAACTAAAAAAACAGATAATTAAGATTACCCGTAATACTACCCGTTTTTTTACCTTTGTATATTAAACAAGAGCACTTTTACAAAATTTATGGATATTACGTTTTCGATTAAATATAGAGCTGAATGGGGACAAAAATTATGTATCACGGGCTCTATTGTCGAACTGGGCAATTGGGACGAAGGAGAACAGGCCTTACAGTTGACCGCAAATGGCGATGACCGTTGGGAAGGAACAGTCTCCATCGATGGGCGCAGAAAAGATTTCGTATATTATTATTTTGTAAAAAATGAACGTGGTGAAGTTTACAGACGGGAATGGAAAAGAATGCACCATATGCTTATTACCGAGCCTGTAAAAACGTTATTTATGGACGACAGGTGGATCGACAGACCGGCCAATGCTCCTTTTTACAGTTCTTCTTTTTATGATGTGCTTTTTAAGCACGAACGAGAACATTATCCCGAAGTTAAGCGCACGAAAGGCGGTGAAAAAATGAGATTTCAGATCTATGCCCCTACCGTGCCGCAAAATATGCGTCTGTACCTTTCGGGAAATACTCCCAAACTTGGAGAATGGGATCCTCAAAAAGCTTTAGAGATGAACTATCTGGGCAAAGGAGAATGGACCTTTACCACAGAAATAGACCGGTTATCCATGAATAAAGAAATCAAATTCAAATTCTTTATTTCGGATGAAAACAAAAAAAATATCCGTTGGGAAACATGTGAAAACCGGACCTTCAAGCTAAAACCAACAGGCAAATATGATATAACATCGCTCATCGGTTTACATTTTGAAGAGAACAACTACTCTCCTCATTTTTCAGGTGTTGTTATACCTCTTTTTTCTTTGAGAAGTGAAAATGATTTCGGTATCGGGGACTTCGGTTCTTTACGCAAAGCCATTGATTGGGCAAGTGAAGCGAAACTGCATGTTTTCCAGATGCTCCCGATCAATGATACCACATTCACCAGGGATATTCAAGACTCCTATCCGTATAATAATATATCGGTTAATGCCATAAACCCGATTTATGTCGACATTCAGGCTTTGCCTCCTCTAAAACACCCGGAACAGCAGCAAAAATTCGAGCAAAGGGCAAAAGGATTGAGGAATCTGGATAGAATCGATTATAAAGAAGTTTATAAGCTTAAAGAAGAATATCTAAGACTGCACTTCAAAGAACAATCGGCATCTGTAATAAAGAAACGACCGTACATCAATTTTTGTATGGAAAATACCGAATGGCTTATCCCCTATCAGGCTTATTGTGTTTTACGAGACACTCACCAGGGGACTCCTCCCTCAGAATGGCCATTGTTTACCGAGTATGATCAGAACACTGTAACCAAGTGGCTCGAATTGGAAGAGAACAAAGATGCAGCCTTATTTTATTCGTATACCCAGTTCTTGCTGTTTACCCAATTAAGAGCGGTAAGCGAATATGCTGCCGAAAAAAGCATTTTGCTTAAAGGAGATATTCCCATAGGTGTATCCCCAAAAGGTATGGATGTATGGGTGCACCCGGAGCTGTTCAACGAAAATCAACAGGCCGGTGCCCCACCCGACGATTTTTCGGCCGAGGGACAAAATTGGGGCTTTCCCACATACAATTGGGAGGAAGGCGAACGAAATAATTTCAAATGGTGGAAAGAGCGTTTCCGGTTTATGTCGAACTACTTCCAAGCTTTTAGAGTAGACCATATATTAGGTTTTTTCAGAATATGGGAGATACCCACTATTCATCGTTCGGGTCTGCTGGGGCATTTTAATCCTGCACTTCCCTATTCTATCGAGGAAATAGAGCAATATGGGTTTCATTTCCGTGAAGATATGCTCACCATACCGCTTATACACCGTGAAGATCTGACTTCTCTTTTTGGGGAATACGTCAAAGCCTTGATATGGGAAGGGTTTGTGATTCCGGTTCCGGAAAGCTCCTTTTATACTCTAAATCAGTTCGGGCAAAAATATTATGAAGAAATCGATCCCGCTCATATCCCCGGAGGGGAAAAGAGCATAAACGCCCTTAAACAATTATGTACCGAGGTTTTATTCCTTCCTGACCCGTATAAGTATAAGAAACTGCACCCTCGGGTTGCTTTGGAAAAAAGTTTGCTGTTTAACCGCTTGGGAGCAGAAAACCGGCAAGCCTGGAGGAAACTGGATTTGGATTTCTTTTTCAACAGGAACAACGAACTGTGGAAACAAACGGCTCTCAAACGTCTGATACCGATGCATAGAAGTACAGATATGCTGGTTTGTGCAGAGGATTTAGGCATGATACCTCCATCGGTGCCCGAAGTGTTGAAGGAGCTTCAGGTTTTTTCTTTGGAATTGGAGCGAATGCCCAAAACATTTACACTTTCGGGATATAATGATACGGAAACTTTCCCTTACTATTCGGTCTGTACCACAAGTACGCACGATATGGCTCCGCTAAGATTGTGGTGGGAAGAATTGGATAAAAAAGACCAGGATGCCTATATGAGACGTCTGGCGGATGTTTCAGAAGATTTGTCGGAAGATTATCCGCATGCAGATAAAACTTTTCACCGCATTATCTATCACAACTTGCAAAGTCCGTCTATGTTGGTTATCTTACCTCTTTCGGACTGGATGTCGATAGATCGCAGGCTTCACATCCAATCTCCGGCAGAAGAGCAGATCAATCATCCGGAAAACCCACACCAGGCATGGGACTACCGGATGCCCATATCGATAGAAAAACTCATTTCCGAATATTCGGATTTCACAAAAGAGATTGTCCGCTTATTGGAACGGACAAATAGAGATTGATACATAGATGACAGAACGTTTGTACATTTTGGAGGATGCTGATCCTAATGTTTTTTCAGGAGTAAATCAGTCTAATCTGGCCCTTCTTTCAAATATCTACCCTAAAGTAAAAATCAGGATGCATAAAAATGTAATCAAGATTTTGGGAGAAGCACGTGAAACGGAGGCACTACTCCGGCTTTTAGAGGTTATCGAAGCGCACTGCTGTAAATACAACAGCCTTTCAGAGCAAGATATATTGAACCTGAAACAGGGTAATGATACACTTAACAGAAAAAATAAAGCACCGGACAACTTAATTTTGTATGGCTTAGGAGGAAAAGCCATTGCCGCACGGGGTGAGAATCAAAAGAAACTGGTGGAGGAGTTTGAGAAAAACGGTCTTTGCTTCGCCATCGGGCCGGCAGGCTCGGGAAAAACTTTTATTGCAATCAGTCTGGCAGTTAAAGCACTTAAGAACAAACAGGTAAGGCGTATCATCCTTTCCAGACCGGCTGTGGAAGCCGGTGAAAAATTGGGCTTCCTGCCGGGAGAAATGAAAGATAAACTGGATCCTTATCTGCAGCCTCTTTATGATGCACTGGGTGAAATGATACCGGGAGCAAAGCTAAGGGATTATATGGATAACGGCACCATCCAGATAGCCCCACTGGCATTTATGAGAGGGCGTACTTTGAATGATGCGGTAATTATTTTGGACGAAGCACAAAATACGACTGCACAGCAAATGAAAATGTTTCTTACACGCTTGGGCATGGGGGGAAAAATGATTGTCACAGGAGATATAACACAGATAGATCTGCCGAGGGGGGTGCGTTCCGGTTTGAAAGATGCACTCTCCATTCTGCAGGATGTGCCCGGCATCGGTTTAATTGAGTTCAATAAAAAAGACATTGTTCGTCACCCCTTGGTAGAACGTATTGTGGATGCTTATGACAATGCCATGTTCACAGAACGGGATTTTAACACAAAATAAAACTAAATAAATATTGAAATATGAATCAAACATTAACAAAGACAGACTTTAAATTCCCGAAACAGACCGGAGTTTATCATGGTAAGGTGCGCGACGTATATTTCTTTGGCAATGACCGTATAGCCATGATTGCCACAGACCGTATTTCTGCTTTCGATGTGGTTCTTCCCAAGGGCATCCCATCCAAAGGGCAGGTATTGAATCAAATAGCCGCACATTTTTTGGATTCCACGAAAGATATTGTGCCTAACTGGAAAATATCTACTCCCGACCCTATGGTTACATACGGGATACGCTGCGAACCTTTCAAGGTAGAGATGGTCATCAGAGGTTATCTGACAGGCAGTGCCTGGCGAGCGTATAAGGCCGGCGAACGAAATCTTTGCGGTATAAACATACCTGAAGGGATGAAAGAAAATCAGGCTTTTGAAACACCTGTAATTACTCCTACCACAAAAGCCGATGAGGGGCATGATGAAAATATTTCAAGGGAAGAAATCATAGCCCGGGGACTGATTTCTGAAGAGGATTACAAACAGATAGAAGCATATACGTATGCTTTGTTTGCCCGCGGGCAGCAAATGGCTGGTGAAAGAGGTTTGATTTTAGTGGATACCAAGTATGAATTCGGCAAAAAAGACGGTAAAATTTATCTGATAGACGAAATTCATACGCCGGATTCTTCACGTTATTTCTATGCCGATGGCTATCAGGAACGTTTTGAAAAGGGAGAACCGCAAAGGCAGCTTTCCAAAGAGTTTGTGCGCCAGTGGCTTATTGCTAACGGATTTGAAGGGAAAGACGGACAAAAAGTACCTGAAATGACACCCGAATATTGCCGGAGTGTGACAGATCGGTATGTGGAATTGTATGAAAAAGTGGTAGGTAAGCCTTTTATCGTAGAGAAAACGGATAATCTTGAAGAACGGATATTCAATAATTTGAAGACTGCATTAGATGATTAAACCCTACAATGAAGATCAGCCCAAAGTAGAGCAAATACGCAAAATGTTCAACCGGATAGCGCCAAACTATGACCGGTTGAATCACATTATCTCTTTGGGTATGGACGTTTCCTGGAGGAAGAAAGCGCTACGCAAAGTGGCGCCTTTCGGACCCCGTAAAATTCTTGATGTAGCAACGGGAACGGGAGATTTGGCTATCGATATGTGCCAGACCATACCCGGTATAGAGAAAATCATCGGCATCGATATTTCGGACGAAATGCTGAGGCTGGGAAATCGCAAAATAAGAGAGTTGGAGCTGGAGCATATAATCGAATTGGAAAAACAGGATTGCACATCCACTTCTTTTGAGGATAATACTTTCGATGCGGTTACTACAGCTTTCGGATTACGGAATTTTGAAAATATTCCGCTTGCACTTAAGGAATTGTATCGAGTGCTTAAGCCCGGTTCACCTTTGATGATATTAGAGTTGAGTGAACCGAGAAACTCCTTTATAAAGTGTTTGTACTCTTTTTATGCAAATCATTTTATTCCGTTTACCGGAAATATTATTTCACATGACAAAGAGGCATACACTTATTTGCCCAAATCCATCACAGACGTTCCTCAGCGCGAAAAATTAGCCGGTCTGCTGAAAGAAGCAGGCTTTGATGATCCTTATTATCAGAGCTTCGAACCAGGTACATGTACTGTATATATGGCAATCAAATGAAAACTTACGGATTAATCGGTTTCCCTCTGGAACACTCCGCTTCCGCTGATTACTTTAATGCAAAATTCAAGGCCGAAGGATTAAATGCGGAGTATAAACCCTTTGCGATAGAATCGCTTAAGGATTTATCCGGCATCCTGAAGCAGAACCCGTCGTTGCGTGGTTTTAATGTGACTTCCCCACACAAAGAAAATATATTGAATCATTTATCATATATAGACCCCGAAGCTAAATTAATCGGGGCTGTGAATGTGGTGAAAATTAAACGGGGATTTTTAGGACGGAAAGAGTTTTGGGGTTACAATACGGATTATCTGGCCTTTGAAGAAACTATTCGCAATCTGGATTTACCTCCGTTCCAAAAAGCTCTTATATTGGGTTCCGGAGGTGCATCGAAAGCTGTAGAACGATCGTTCAAACGATTGGGAATAGCTTGCGATGTTGTCAGTCGTACCCCGCAAGGTGCACAAAAATCGTATCATGACATAACGCCTGAAGTTTTGACAAGCTATACGATTATTGTGAATGCAACTCCTTTGGGTATGCAACCGTATATCGATAAAGCTCCCGAAATTCCTTATCATGCCTTATCGGACAATCAACTTTGTTACGATCTGATCTATAATCCTGAAAAAACGGAATTCCTTAAACAGGCCGAAGCAAGGGGGGCACGAATAAAAAATGGATTGGAAATGCTTATTTTACAAGCGAATGAAGCATGGGAGATTTGGAGGCGATCATAAAAAAATTCTCCTTATAATTTTATAAAAAGAAACCCGGGTATATCGACTTCAGTTTGGTGCTCCCGGGTTCTTTTTCGGATAACTCCTTTTATACCCGGGTCGCCACAGCATCTGCACAGTTAATACCGTCCAATGCTGCAGACACGATACCGCCTGCGTATCCGGCTCCTTCTCCCGCAGGATAAAGTCCATCTACCGATACATGTTTACGGTCTTCACGCCTTCTTGGAATACGAACGGGGGAAGACGTCCGGCTTTCAATGGCTATTAACTGAGCTTCGGAGGTTAAAAATCCGGGAGTTTTCTTATCAAAAACTTTAAAAGCCCGGGCTAAACGCTCTGTAATCATCGCAGGCATCCAATCATATAAATTGCCGGGAGTCAAGCCCAAACGATATGAAGATGAAGGTAGATCGACAGATGTTTTACGTGCAATGAAATCTGTCATTCTTTGTGCGGGAGCACGTAATGTTCGATTAGCAGCATAAAAACTGCTCCTCTCCAACTCTTCGACCCATTCCAGACATTGCAGAGGAGAAAGCAATTCTTTTTTAGAAAAATCTTCAGGCCTGATTTCCACCACCATACCACTATTAGCCCAGTTTGATCCTCTGTTGGCAGGACTCATGCCATTTACCACCATTTCACCAGGAGAAGTTGAAGCAGGAACAATAAAACCGCCGGGACACATACAGAAGCTATACACCCCTCGCTCCTCCACTTGTGCTGTGTAAGTATATTCTGCGGCAGGAAGATAATCTCCCCTACCCTTCACACTATGGTATCTGATCTGATCGATCAAATGCTGAGGATGCTCCAACCGTACACCTACGGCTATACCTTTGATTTCAAGGTCTACTTTTTTTTGCCATAAATGCCTGTAAACATCACGAGCGGAGTGTCCTGTAGCCAAAATGACCGGACCTGTGAATTCGCGACCATCTGCCGTGATGATACCGGTCACCGAACCGTTTTTCATAATAAGTTCCGTCATCTTGGTATTGAAATATACTTCCCCGCCACTTGCAAGAATCTGCTCTCGAATGGCTTTGATAACGACAGGCAGGCGTTCGGTACCGATATGTGGATGAGCATCGATTAAAATAGACTTGCTCGCTCCGTGTTTACAGAGTATTCTCAGTACGCGGTTAACATCACCTCTTTTGGTGCTCCGGGTATATAGCTTGCCGTCCGAAAAAGCCCCTGCTCCACCTTCTCCATAGCCGTAATTACTCTCAGGATTGACTATGCCGGTTTTTTCGATTATAGCGATATCTTTTCTTCGATTCATGACATCCTGTCCCCGCTCTACGATAATCGGTTTTTTACCCAATTCAATCAATCGCAAGGCTGCAAATAAACCCGCAGGTCCGGCTCCCACCACGATTACGGATGGAGCGTTGTGTACATTTCCATAGCTGATATCTCGAAACGTGTCTTCTATATAAGATTCTCCGACCTCATAAATATCCAAGGACAGTTCTATAAAGATATTTTTCTGACGGGCATCGATAGCCCGTTTTCTTATGATAACCTGATCGATCTGACTGTAAGGAATCTTTATTTTGGAAGCGCAAAGAGATTTCAATTGCTGCATATCTGCAGCCTGTTTCGGGGAAACTCGCAGCTTTATACTCTGCATATACGTTTATTTATTGATTACCGGTAAAAAGATAACGAAAAGCTTCCTCTACCCGGGAAACGGGAACAAGGTTGATAGGATAGCGTTTTTTATCTTCTGATTTATAGTTTGCCGCAGGAATTATTATGGAAGTAAAACCGACTCGATGGGCTTCCATAATACGCTGTTCGATCCGGCTTACAGGCCTTACTTCTCCACTCAGGCCGACTTCTCCGGTCATGCACAGATCGGGAGGAATAGGCAGATCTAAATTGGAGGACAAGACAGAGGTTATTACAGCCAGATCGGAAGCAGGGTCATTGATACGCAAACCTCCTGCAATATTGAGAAAAACATCTTTTTGTATCAGTTTGAAACCGGCTCTTTTCTCCAATACGGCCAACAGCATATTCATTCGTCTCAAGTCATATCCTGTGGCCGAACGTTGCGGATTGTTATAAACAGCCGAGCTAACCAATGCTTGCACCTCTATTAAGAAAGAACGAACCCCTTCCATGGCAACAGCAATAGCCACACCGCTGAGTAAATCTTTGTTATAACTGATCAAATGCTCCGAAGGGTTGTTCACAATGCGAAGACCATTTGTACACATCTCATAAATACCTAACTCGGATGTGCTGCCGAAGCGATTTTTTTGAGCACGTAAAATGCGATACAAATAATGTTTATCTCCATCGAATTGGAGCACAACGTCTACGGTATGCTCCAAAATCTTAGGACCGGCAATCGTACCTTCCTTGTTGATATGGCCAATGAGGATTACAGGGGTATTGTGAGTTTTGGAAAACTGTAGCAACAGATTGGCACATTCTCGAATCTGTGAAACACTTCCCGGAGAACTGTCGCTGATGTTCGTATAGATTGTCTGAATGGAATCTATAACAATAATATCAGGCGAGAATTCTTTAGCTGTAGACAAAATTTTCTCAATGGATGTTTCACAATAAATCAAACAGTTACCGCTGTTTTCACCCAAACGTTCTGCCCGCATTTTCAACTGGCTCAGGCTTTCTTCTCCTGAGACATAAAGAGTTGTACAATCAGGCAAACGCATCACTGTTTGCAGAATCAGGGTACTTTTTCCAATACCCGGCTCTCCGCCCAATAAAATAAACGAACCATCGACAAGGCCACCACCCAATACCCGGTTGAATTCACTGTCACCCAAATCTATGCGGTGTTCGCCATGGGTCTGAATATCTTTCAGGAAAACCGGTTTTGAATTGCTCGATGAAAAGTTTTCTTTGGATAATGTCTTTTTCTTGTCAATAAAAACGGTTTCTTCTGCAATTGTATTCCATTGTTTGCAGAAATTACATTGCCCCTGCCATTTAGAGTATTGAGCTCCACATTCAGAGCACACGAATATTTCTTTCTGTTTGATACCCATGCTTTTTATTCACGTACCAGTGGCATCGTTGAGCATCTCAACAGTCCACCCATTTTGGAGATTTCAGCATATGGAACTGTTTCCACCGTCATTTCCCATTGGTTTCGCAGATGTTCGTTCAGGCGTACGAACTTTTCTTCGGTTATTATAACCTCCGGAGATATTGAAAAAACATTTGTATTCATATAATAGGCCTCTTCAGGAGTTACTTCAAAAAGATTGTCTCGCCCGAAGATTTCATCTATTTGAGCCACTTCATTTTCATGTAAAAAACCCTTGCGATAGATTAAAGCGCGCCCTTTTGAAACAGGCTGAAAAGCACAGTCGAGATGCAAAACAGATCGATATGGATCTGAGTCATGTTTGCGAAGTTGCAGAGGAACAATTGTCTTATCAGGAAATCTTTCACGGAAAAAGTCAATGGCATATTGATTGGTTCGGGCTGTTTTATACGAAGAGTAATCGGATGCCAGATACGTGCCGATAAAAAGAATATCATCATACAAAAGCACATCGCCTCCCTCTGCGTGGATTTTTTCCGGTAGACGCTCTAAATGTCCATTGCATATTGAGGCAAAAATATTACTGAAGGCATTCGTTTCCTTGGCTCTGTCTTCAATCAAATTGGAAACGAATAAAGTATTATCAATCGTAAAGGCAACATCACGTGCAAAAACCTGATTATAATCATTTAAAGGTTCAGGTCTTACAACTTCAACGTCATATTTGTTCAGCACATCCAGTAGCGCATTCATTTCTCGAACAATGCTGTTTTGAGAAGGGAAAACGCCTTTTTCTACAGCCTCATAACTCTTGGCATCATAAGTTTCAGAGAGAGAAGGTACGGGGCCTATACTGTCCGGTAAGCCCAATACCACTTTTTTTAATCTTGCAGTCTCATTGGTCACATGCGGGATAAACTTGTCCATAAGATGTGTGTTTTATATTAGTAATATATTATAAGGTCGTTAATTGATATTTCAAACGCAAAAAGATATTCTGAGTGTTACAATACATTCAAAACCTGCTCTTTTATCTGCTCCAGTTCATCTTTCATCCGTACTACAAGCTGCTGCATTTCTGCATGATTGCTTTTCGAGCCCAGAGTATTGATTTCACGGCCTATTTCCTGAGCAATAAACCCTAACTTTTTACCTTGTCCGGGTAAAGTATCCATAGTCGAAAGGAAATAATCCAGATGATTTCTCAATCGAGTCTTTTCTTCATTGACATCTAATTTTTCTACATAGTAGATCATTTCCTGTTCCAGGCGATTTCGATCGAAGCCTTCTGAAATCTGTTTTAACGCTTCCTCTAATTTGGCTTTGATTTGTGCCACTCTTTCTCCCTCGGGTTGATCTATCTCTCTTAACAGTGAACCGATGTTTTCTATTTTTTCAGAAAGAACTTTCTGCAACATGGTTCCCTCCTGTTTTCTAAACTCATTTAATTGTTTCAGGCTATCGATAATTGCCGTTTTGACAATATCCCACTCTTCTTGACAGATTTCATCGGTATTCTCTTCATTTACCTGTATGGGAGATGTCGATCCGGGCAAACGCAAAAGCACTTCAAACCAATTGATAGGTTCCGGAATATCCGCCTCCTGACTTATACAACGAATCTGATGTACATATTCTTTTATTTGCTCGGGCTGAAGATTAACAGCCCCCACAGCAGAAGTATTTTGCTCTTCCACTGAAAGAGTAAAATCTATTTTTCCCCGTTGCAATTCGGATGTAAGCAGATTACGAATTTCAAACTCTTTTTCCTTGAAAGCAGCAGGCATACGAACTTGAATATCAGCTTGTTTGCTGTTAAGTGTCCGTACCGTCACTATAATTTTTTTGTTTCCGTACTCGGCTGTCGCCTTTCCAAAACCGGTCATTGAGTAAATCATAGGCAATAATAAAAGGAGATAGAAGCCACTCCTAAAAAGGAGAAACTTCTATATCCAAATATATGCAACTTAGTATTTATTAAATGCCCTTACCATGGCAATTCTTAAATTTTTTTCCACTACCACAGGGACAAGGATCATTTCGTCCGACTTTCTTTTCTGCACGAACAGGCTCGTTCCGGACCTGTTTTTGAGGTGCTGAAGCTGCTGCTCGCTGTTCAGGGTTATCCGAATAAATATCAGACTTCGATGCCTTATATTTATTCATATCGCTACGACGCTGCGGTACATCCTGTCTGACTTGCATTTCCCGGCTCGCATTTTCGTCTGCAGCAGGCAAAGGCAGTTTCACGCGCATCAGTATACTTACAGTCTTTCGATTCATGGTTTCAACCATGTTTTTGAATAACTCGAAAGATTCCAGTTTATAAATCAGCAGAGGATCTTTGTTTTCGTATGAAGCATTTTGTACAGAATTCCGCAACTCGTCCATTTCACGCAAATGCTCTTTCCATGCTTCGTCAATCTGATGCAATACAATAGCCTTTTCAAACTCTTTTACCAAAGATTTGCCATTCGTTTCATCTGCCTGTTTCAGGTTACAGCTGATGTTGTATGTTCTGCGCCCATCCGTCAATGGTATCAATATACGTTCGAATACAGCTCCTTGCTCGGTATAAACCTTGTGAAGAATAGGATATGCCACTTCAATGATATTCTCCATTTTACGTTTATACACATGATAGGCGGTGTCAAATAATTCATCGGCAAGTTGTTCGATTTTTCCTGAACGAAAACGAGAGTCATCAAAAGGACTGTCAATGGCTAATACTCTGAGCAAATTTTCACGAAATCCCTCAAAGTCGTCCATTCCCTGAAAATTCTCAATAATATTCCGTCCGGCATCATATATGGTGTTCATCACATCCAAGCTGATACGCTCTCCCATAAGAGCATGACGTCTACGAGTGTATATTACCTCTCTTTGAGAGTTCATTACATCATCATACTCGAGTAGACGCTTACGTATGCCGAAGTTATTTTCTTCCACTTTCTTTTGAGCTCTCTCCACGGATTTACTCAGCATACTGTGTTCGAGCATTTCACCTTCCTTAAATCCGAGTTTATCCATCATAGAGGCCAATCTGTCCGAGGCAAACAGACGCATAAGATGGTCCTCAAGTGAAATATAGAAAACCGAAGAACCCGGATCGCCCTGACGACCGGAACGTCCTCTAAGCTGTCTGTCCACCCGTCGGCTTTCATGTCGTTCCGTACCTATAATCGCCAAACCTCCGGCAGCTTTAACTTCAGGAGAGAGCTTGATATCCGTACCACGACCGGCCATGTTGGTTGCGATAGTAACCGTGCCCGACTGTCCTGCCATTGCCACAATATCCGCTTCTTTTTGGTGCAGTTTGGCATTCAATACATTGTGAGGTATTTTGCGAAGTTGCAACATCCGGCTTAGCAACTCGGATATTTCAACCGATGTTGTACCGACCAACACAGGACGCCCTTTTTCTACCAATGAAACAATCTCCTCGATGACCGCAGCATATTTTTCTCTCTCTGTTTTATAAATCCGGTCATTCATGTCATTTCGGGCAATGGGTCTGTTCGTCGGAATAACTACAACATCTAATTTATAAATATCCCAAAACTCCCCGGCTTCTGTTTCTGCCGTACCCGTCATACCGGATAGTTTATGATACATCCGGAAATAATTTTGCAGGGTAATTGTAGCAAAAGTTTGGGTTGCCGCTTCCACTTTAACACGTTCCTTGGCTTCGATAGCCTGATGCAAACCATCCGAATAACGACGACCATCCATGATACGCCCGGTCTGCTCATCGACAATAAGCACCTTGTTGTCCATTACAACATATTGGTCATCCTTTTCAAAAAGCGTATAGGCTTTCAATAATTGATTAACCGTATGTACCCGTTCGCTTTTTATGGAATAATTAGTCAAAAGCTCTTCTTTTTTCTCAGCTTTGGCTTCTTCGTCTAAAGATTGATTATCCAGTTCCGACAATTCAGCTGCAATGTCAGGTAAAACAAAGAAGGAAGAGTCATTGGTACCAGAAGTAAGCAAATCGATACCCTTATCCGTTAATTCCAGACTATTGTTTTTCTCATCTACAACAAAATAAAGTTCATCCGTGGCCAAGTGCATATTACGCATATTGTCCTGCATATAAAACTCTTCCGTTTTAAGCATGGATGCTTTAACCCCCGGCTCACTCAAATATTTGATGAGTTGTTTGTTTTTGGGAAGCCCTTTGTAAGAACGGAACAATAAGGTACTCCCCTGTTCCTGCTCTTCTTTTTTATCGCTCTGCATCAAATTCTTCGCATCAATAAGCATCTGAGCGCACAACTTACGCTGAGCATTCACTACTTTTTCTACGTTAGGGAGGAATTCTTCGAACATTTGATCATCTCCTTTAGGGATTGGCCCGGAAATAATCAAGGGAGTACGGGCATCATCGATAAGGACGGAGTCCACCTCATCCACGATAGCATAGTTATGTTTTCGTTGAACCAATTCGCCCGGACTTCCGGCCATATTATCACGCAGATAATCGAAGCCGAACTCATTATTCGTACCGAAAGTAATATCCGCATTATATGCTTTCCGTCGACCTTCGCTGTTAGGTTGATGCTTGTCGATGCAATCGACCGTTAAACCGTGGAACATATAAAGAGGACCCATCCATTCAGAGTCACGTTTAGAAAGATAGTCGTTCACCGTTACCACATGAACCCCGTTCCCGGTAAGGGCATTCAGGAATACCGGCAATGTAGCAACAAGAGTTTTACCTTCACCGGTAGCCATTTCTGCAATTTTACCTTTATGCAAAACAACACCGCCGATAAGTTGCACATCATAGTGAACCATATCCCAGACTGTTTCATTACCTCCGGCGACCCAACGATTTGTAAATATGGCATTATCTCCTTCTATACGGACAAAATCATGGTTCATGGCCAATTCCCGGTCTAAATCGGTAGCCGGAACAACAATTTCTTCATGCTCTTTGAAACGTCTTGCCGTATCTTTAATAATAGCAAAAGCCTCAGGGAGGATTTCATCCAAAACATCCTCCATTTTATCCAAAATCTGCTTCTCTATTTTATCGACTTCAGCCCAACTTTCTTCCCGCTGTTCATATTCTTTTTCCTCGATAGAAGCTTTGATCTCTTCAATACGTTTACGCTCATCAGCTACATAATCTTGCACTCTCTTACGCAGTTCCAATGACTTTAGTCGTATTTCATGATCCGAGAGGCGTTCTATTTCCGGATAGACTTTCTTTATTTTATCCACATAAGGAGTTATCTCTTTAAGGTCCCTTTGTGATTTGTTGCCGAACAGTTTCGACATGAATTCATTAAATCCCATATAATATGTATATTGTATCTTCGTTTATATCATTATTTAATCTCGATAGCTTTGTCAAAAGCCGAATTCGGAGCCCTGATTTTCAAGAAACCGGAAAGTGTGGGTGCTATCTGTGTAACACGAATTTGCAAATCCGAAACCTTATGTGGTATTCCTGCTCCCATTAAGATAAAAGGAGCTTGTACAGGCCTGTATTGTAGAGGTGTTATTCTTTTTTGTTGAGAAGAATTTGATGTTGAAGAATAAACCTCTTCAACATCGGTCTGCCATCCGGATAAAAAACTGATAACAATATCAGGACAGGAATTGGTGTGAGTCGAAAGTCTCAGCTTTTCAATATCATCATTTAATAGAACACCACTATTCAAAAGAGATGATGTAGCCACCAGTTTCACGCCGTCCATTTCACGGATAAGTTCGGCTACTTTCTGCTGAACTTCTACCAGATTAAGTTTGCGATGTTCAATCTGTTTACGATTCAGGAAAACTCCTTCGGCTGTTATCGCCTTGACCCATTCTTCATTTCCTCCGTATATTGCTTTCAAGTAAAGGTCGACCAACGTTTTCATCTTTTTGGAGCTGAAAACACGGTTTATTCGTTCCTCTCCTTTTGTATGGGATACCGGCTCCAATATATAACCTGTACCGGTGAAAGATACCAGATATTTTCCTGCCCCTGCTTTACTGTCCAAAACAGAGAATAAAGAAGCCAACTGTCTGTCTAATCGAATGTATGTATCGATAAGCTCCGGAGATACGCCATAAAGCCTGTCCTGCAATGATCTTCCACAGTAATATGTCACAAAAAGAACACCGGGTTTCTCCCGATGTCTGTTGTACTCTCCGTTTTCAATAATTTTTTTTGCTACGGTTGTAATCTCTTCGTTGATCAGAGCAGAATGCTTATACTCTGCAATTTTCGTTAAACCGAAAAAGTATTTAAACTTTGGATTTGCAGATTGATAAGATATAGCCTTATAACCTTGTAAAGGTTCCCATTTTTTACTAACAACACTTTGGTTGGGTCCCTCGGCTGAACGATTGTACTGACTTAAATAACCGGGCATTTCCGGATAAAAAGAAGATGTTGCCCATCCGGCAATCTTATCATCTATCCAATATGCTCCATCAGCACTGACACCTCCTGCGGCAATAGCATCGGTTCCATTTGCTGCAACACTGAAAACGGCAGAATGATTATTTGTGGCAGCTTTCAATTCGTCTCCGATCATACCCGATAGCACATTTGCCGGAGAAAGAGCATCTCTCGTGTATACGCCGGAATAATGAATATCGGTTAAAATCGGCTGAAATGTATTTTTCGAACGATCATATATCAGCTCTCCTGTTATACCGTGAACATTCGGGGTGGTTCCGCTATAAATGGAAGCAACTGCGGATGAACGATTGACAGGAGAAAAAGGAAATATCACATTTTTGTGAATAAACCCTTGTGAATAAAGTCTCCGAAACCCATTGTCACTTAAATACGGTTTTATCTGTTCCAAAACATCCGGATCCAACTGATCTGCCGTTATACAAACCAATAACTTCGGGGCATCATCGATCTGTGCATCGGCACACAAAGGCAAGAGTGCCAACAGTGAGGCAAAAAGATATTTTATGGATAGCTGTTCTCTTCGGGGCATCGGGTTATTTTATCTGTGATTTTGCAATTTGCTTACGTTGTGCTCTGATAATAAAAATTCTACAGGCCGAAAGCACTGTTAAAATCAATGTGACAGGTATCATTGCCTGATTGAAATGTTGCGGCAAAAACCATGCCATGGCACAAAAAGCAATAAGCACGACAAAGTTAACAAAATGATAATAATAAGCTTTGTTTATACCGCTGGCAACCATAGGGATACCTAAAACCAGATGAAAGGGATGCAACACAATAAAATTATAGTTCGGAACAGTATGAGGATGAACGGATATGAACATCAGAAAGAATAAAATCAGCCCCCCGACTCCGGCTGAAAAGAGTAGAATATAATCAATAATAAAAGAACACCGTTTAAGTTTTATATCTCTAAAACAAAAAATTAAAAGGAGTATCAGAAGTAATGAAAAGACTGTAAAAGGAGTCAAAAAATTATCCCATATACTGTCGGATTCCTTGGAGATAACAGATGTTTTATGCTCGATAACTTCAGAAACAATGGTCCTCTCCTCCCCTTTTTTTGTCAAAACCGTAGCAGATGGAAGATATTCTACTACCTTTTTCGGCAAAAAAAGCTGCATCCGTTTACTTGCTTTCCTGTCCGTAGGTGCTCCCAAAGCCAAATCGGTTCCAAATAAAAGCCATGGTTGCTTTCTTTCGGCTTCATTGATTAAATCTCTCCAGGAAACCGGCTTTTCTTCTTCGGAATTAAACTTAATCTTATCGACATCTACAGATTGAAGGAAAATTTCAACTGGTCTGGTAGAACAATTGTCATAAAAGAAATTGTATCGGTATGTGCGATTCTCCTTCTTTATATTCCATAAAAGATAGTTCCATGCACGGGTCTGTTCTTCAACTGTCATATTCAAAATCAATTCAGTTACATTGCTACCGCGCATCATATATTCGGACATATAATCGGATGTTGCAACCGGTAAAACGATATAATCTGTTTCACCTTTTACAAATCGCCATATAAAACCTTCGTCAAAAGAAAAGATACCGTAGTTAAATGTAACATCCAGATTTTGTCGAATATCCGTTACACGAAATGCCGCATGACCGTATACCGTATAAACTTCATCTTCTACCGGAGTTGCCAGCACGATACTCATCACGGCATCCCTGCTCAGGCTGTCGGGTAAACCATAATTTCCGGCATAGGCCCTATAATTTGCAACAATATAGAAAAGTATGCCAAAAACAAGGGTAAAGTACTTTACCTTTCTTTTAGTCATTACCGATAAATTCAGAGTCATTATAATTCTGCTCTCCTTCTAAAATGTATGTCTCTCCGGCAAGAGCATTTTCACATGGGCTGAAACCTTCAGGAATATTGAATTTACGATCCTCTTTATATCCCAATTTGGGATCGGCATACACTCTTTTTATAAATTCGGCGAAGATGGGTAATGCAGCTGAAGCGCCCTGCCCCAATGCCATGGAATTGAAGCGTATGCTACGGTCTTCTCCCCCTACCCATACACCTCCTATCAAATCGGGGGTAAAGCCGACAAACCAGGCATCGCTGTTATTTTGTGTCGTACCCGTTTTGCCACCCAAAGGCATTTTCAAATTATAGCGAAATCTCAGACGAGCTCCGGTACCGCCATCTACAACGGCTTTCAACATGTCGAGCATTTTTAATGAAGCATCTTTCGGCAGCACTTCTGTAATCTGAGGTGCAAAAGTTGCAATAATGTTTCCATATTGGTCTGCAATTTGAGTTACAGGAAGAGGCATCACACGTATTCCATTATTAACAAAGGTCGAATATCCACTTACCATCTCGCTGACAGATGCATCACAAGATCCGAGGCTGATAGCCGGCTGGGGTTCCATCGGGCCTTGCAATCCGTAGCTTCTCAAAAGACGTACGAATGTATGAGGAGAGGTTCGCGACATCAATGTTGCAGTAACCCAGTTATCCGATTTTTGAAGCCCCCATTTGATAGAAACCATCTCACCGATCCGCTGTGTATTCGAGTTCCTTATAGACCATCTCACTCCCGCTTCTGTATAAATCGTGGGTTCGACGTGCATTACCTGATCACAGGGTGACATACCTTCTATCATGGACAGAGAATATAAATAAGGTTTAATGGTAGAACCCACCTGGCGTCTGCCCAGTGAAACCATATCATATTGGAATGTACCATAATCGATGCCGCCGACATAGGCTTTTATATGCCCGTTATGAGGATCCATAGCCATGAAACCGGTGCGCATGAAACTCTTATAGTAGACGATAGAGTCCAGAGGAGTCATTGTCGTATCTTTAGTACCATTCCAGCTCCAAACCTGCATCTTGGTTTTCTTTCCGAACTGATCCAAAATTTCTTTTTCCGATAGTCCTTCTTTCTTGCCATTTCTCCACCGGTCTGTTTGTTTGATGGCACGCATCAGAATCTCTTCACGCTCGTCAGCGGTAATGCTCGAAGAGAAAGGAGCATTTCGTAAAGATCTGTTTTGGCGATCAAAAGCCGGTTGTAGATTTTCAGCCATTTGCTTCCGTACGGCTTCCTCTGCATACTGTTGCATGGGTACGGAAATCGTGGTATAAATTTTGAGCCCATCCGTATAAATATTGTAGTTGGAGCCATCCGCTTTTTTGTTCTTCTTACACCAACCATAGAGAGGGTTTTTTTCCCACGCCAGACTGTCATCCCGGTATTGCTGCATCTGCCACGCGGCATACGCACTCCTTTTAGGTTTATCCGCCATCATCATAATTCGCAAATACTCCCGAAAATATGGAGCAATACCGGCTTTATGGCTGATACGGTGAAAATCGGTTACAAGAGGAACCTTTTTTAATGAATCGGACTGCCCCGATGTAAGTTTTCCGGCTCTGCGCATTTGCTCGAACACTGTGTTTCTACGCTGTTTGGGCTTTGGAGAGTCTTTGTGTAAAACGGGATTGAAGAGAGCCGGGTTTTTACACATCCCCACCAAAACTGCTGCCTGATCCAGTGTTAAATCTTTCGGTTCAACTCCGAAGTATGTATACGAGGCCGAACGAATTCCTACTGCGTTATAAAGAAAATCGAATTTGTTAAGATACATGGCTATGATCTCGTCCTTTGTATAATAACGCTCCAATTTTAATGCAATAACCCATTCGATGGGTTTTTGAAACAAACGTTCCAAAAAATTATCCACCGGAGGAGAATAAAGCTGTTTGGCCAATTGTTGCGTAATCGTACTTCCACCTCCGGCGCTTGCCCTGTTTAAGAAAACGCGCTTAACCAATACGCGCATCATACTGCGCATATCTATTCCGGAGTGTTGTCTGAAACGAACGTCTTCCGTAGCAATCAATGCTTCAATGACATTAGGGGAGATATTCTTATAGGGTACATGTATGCGATTGTCACCGCTATGTGCGTAAGACCCCATCACATCTCCTTCCACCGAAATAACCTGAGATGCATATTTATCTATCGGATTTTGCAATTGCTCTATCGGAGGAAGATATCCGATTGCACCGGTCCATATCAACAGGAAAACAGAACCAATCGTAAGCCAACCGAGAATAAATAAAGCCCACAGTGTGCGTATTATAAGCCGTGTCGTTCTCTTCATCAAATAATCATTATTTTTATACATACCATAAAAGTCAACCTTTATATGGCAATCATTTTTCTTTTATTAGTCCAAATTTATATGCTGTAAGCAAATCTTTCAAATCATCCACCTGAGCAGACAGAACTTTTCCGTTATCCGTATCACGCACCAACATCCGATGAGAGCTGGATTCGCGCACCACAGACACACTTTCTATATCCTCGTTTTTCAGGATGGCATTTTGGGTTGAATTAAAAGGATTGTGCTTTACGATATGCAACCCTTGGGAGTTGAATATCAGAGTATAACCTGCAATACCTGTGCTTGACTGATATGCACGGCTGAAACCTCCGTCGATCAACATCAACTTGCCACCCGCCCTTACCGGTTGTTCTCCTTTTATAGCTTTAACGGGAACATGTCCGTTGATAATATGCGCATCCGGACCTTCCAATCCGAATTCTTTCAAAATATCGACACAAACCTGCTCCTCGGTTCTGTAAATGTAATAAAACCCTTTATCCTCTTGATGAGTTGTTTTATCTTCTATGAAATAACGTTCAAACGTCGTCATGGCAGATTTGTCAAAAAGAGGAGAATCAGGACCGCACCAAAGGTACCACATAAAATCAAGAGCCTCTTCATGTTCGGCATGTTCACCCGGTTTCATACGAGCTATGCGAACATACTCGTCAACCCTGTCATACAATGCTTTACCTGCATACTTCTTATTGCCCACACGTACTTTTTTGAGAGTCCGGTCTTCATTCAGAGGCACCGAAGCGTGCAGCAGCAGATTGTGATTACAGCACAGATACATACTGCCCATGCGGTACATAAAAGAAATATGTGTTTGCAGTTTTTCACTACGCAGAAAAGACTGCATCAACCTTTCCACGACATTCTTTTCTTCTGCGGTCAAAGTGTAGGGGTTTTTCGGATCTACTGTGGGAAAACTCTTATCCAAAAGTTCATGTACGGAACCATCATACAGGGTGATTGTTCCCTTTTCCGGATCGCAACGATGCAAAAGATCTCTTTCAGACATCTCATAATTCGGGTTACGCTTAATAATCTCATGCTCCAGTTTAAACTGAATGATGGATATGGCTTTGTGCATCTGTGCAATAAGGTATGCACTCTTTTCATCGTACATTTCAGAGCCGTCTTTACCTATTTTGGGTTTGAAAGGCGTACACGGATCATTGGCATACACTTCGGATGCAAAACGTGCCAAAGGAAGGAGATTGATACCGTAGCCGTTTTCCAGTGTATCCAAGTTTGCATATCGCAAAGATATTCGCACCACATTCGCCATACAAGCTTTGTTGCCGCATGCTGCTCCCATCCATAACATGTCGTGATTACCCCACTGAATATCCACATGGTGATATGTGAGCAAACGCTCCATAATAACATGTGCTCCCGGCCCCCGGTCATAAATATCTCCTACAATATGCAAATGGTCTATAACCAGACGCTGAATGGTCTCAGAAAGCGCAATAATAAAATCTTCGGCTTGCCCGGTTTCGATAATCGATGAAAAAATACTTTGTATGTATGCCGATTTATTGACATTAAGCCCTTCCTCGTGAAGCAATTCCTGAATAATATAAGAATATTTCGGCGGCAAAGCTTTCCTTACTTTGGAGCGTGTGTACTTTTCGCTGACCTTACGGCAAACTTTAACGATTTGGTTTAGTGTGACCATATACCAGTCATCGATGCATCTTTCCGTTTTTTTAACCAAATCGATACACTCACGCGGATAATAAATAAGTGTACAGAGTTCGCTGCGTTCCTGTTCTCTGATTTGGCCTTCAAACAGTTCGTTCACTTTTTTCCGAATACTGCCGGATGCATTTTTCAATACATGGATAAAAGCTTCGTATTCACCATGTACGTCTGCCAAAAAGTGCTCCGTCCCTTTAGGCAAACTAAGAATAGCCTGCAGATTCATGATTTCAGTGGCAACTTCTGCTGCAGTCGGAAATTTGTCTGCAAGCAAACGCAAATACTTGATGTCGTTTTTAATGGTAGATGTCATGTCTATTTCTTGATTTAAGTTTCTTTATATTCTAACAAAACGTCTTTCACAAAGTTAGTAAGAACTCCATACCGTTAAATAAACTATAAACAGCCATGGCTTTTTACAGTCGTTCAACATGTTTCACTCCCACTATATTGCCCAGTTTCCTCATCAAAATGGATAATGTTTCCCTGTTTTCTACTTCAATCAAAAAATGCCCCTTAAATAAGCTGTCTGCAGAGTCTATCGAATAGGTGCGGAGTTTCGTGCGATTTTCTTTTTTTATCACAGAGATAATATTTGTTACAACAGCCAAATCATCACGTCCGATAATTTCCAGTGAAATCGCATAACCCACAGAACCGGTCTGACCACTCCATTGAGCAGTGATAACCTTTTCTCCATAACGGTTCAACAGCTCCGGTGCATTGGGACAATTGAAACGATGAATTTTAATACCTCGATTAGATACGAAGCCGAAAACTTCATCTCCATAGATAGGATTACAACACTGGGCCAAAGAGTATTCGATACCTGTCAAGTTTTGATCCAGTACCAATACGTCCGGGTTTTTGCGGCTATCCGATTGTTGAGCAGCATCCACCGGCTCTGGTTTGTAAACAAAAGTATCGGCCTGTTGCTTAGCGCCTGCTTCAGACAGTCTCTCTCGCAGTTCGTTTTCGGCTTTCAGGCTTTCTTCATACAAATCTATAAAACCACCCACATCGATTTGTTCATGCAAAACAGCACGGTAAAAATCCGAAAGCGTTTTATATCCTTGTTTTTTTGTCAGACGAATAAATACGGAATCGTCATAATCTATTTTTCTGTTTTTCAATCTTCGTGAAACCGTTTCCTTAGCCACACTTATCCCCGCATCCTCTTCGGCACGTAAAATCTGACGGATTTTACTTTTGGCTTTGGAACTCACAACGATCGAAAGCCAATCCGGTTTGGCATTCTGTTGTGTGCTGGTAATCACCTCTACGGAATCACCGTTTTGAAGTTTGAATTTGATAGGCACATTTTTCCCGTTCACTTTCGCCGAAACAGCCTGTGCCCCTACCCTGCTGTGAATGGCAAAAGCAAAATCCAATACCGTAGCTCCCTGAGGCAGGTTGATCACAGCTCCCTGAGGGGTAAAGACATAGATCTCATTATCAGGCATGGTCAGAGCCGTATTCTTCAACAAAGGAAGATTGTCAGAGCCTCCGCTGCCGTATCGGATCGCTTCCAGTACCTCTCTAACGGAATTCATAAACTCATCTATCCGCCCCTGCGTATGGACACCCTTGTATCTCCAGTGGGCTGCCACTCCCAATTCGGCAATCTCATCCATCCTCTTCGTTCGGATTTGAACCTCCACCCACCGTTTATCCGGTCCTAAAACCGTGATATGCAAAGATTCGTATCCATTGCTCTTGGGTACGGAAATCCAGTCTCTAAGCCGTTCGGGATTAGGCTGAAACATATCGGTAATAATAGAGTAAGTTTGCCAGCAGAGTGAGCGCTCACGTTCTAAAGGTGTATCCAGGATTATTCGTATGGCAAAAAGATCGTAGATGTCCTCAAATTGTTGCTTGCGCAATTTATTCCGAATGGAACTGATAGATTTAGTACGTCCTTTTATTTCAAAAGAAACATCTTTCAATTCTTTTTCCAACCGTTCCCTAACGGGCCGGATGAAACATTCTATATATAGATCTCTTGTTTTCTTCGTTTCACCGAGTTTTCGTTTGATAAACTCAAAGATTTTACGATCGGTATATTTCAAAGATAAATCCTCCATTTCCCCCTTGATCTTATACAATCCTAATTTATGAGCCATGGGAGCATAGAGTAAAGAAGCTTCTTTAGCCATTTCGACTGCCAAAGAAGCCGGTTTAAGGTGTTTGGCATATCTCAGTAAATACAAACGATCTGCAATAATCAATAAGATCACTTGAATATCCTGTGCAATGGATAAAAGAAGATTTTGAAAATTATCCGAATCTATATTTCGAGTACGTGAGTACAGCTCGGAAGTTTTGAGTAATAATTTGATAAGTCGAACAGGTTCTTCACCCGTTACACCGACAATGTCCTCTTCTTTGAGATGAGCGTTTTTTACAGGGATGTAATATAAGAGGGCCAATACGGCATGAATACCCAAACCTATTTCTTCTGAAACAATGCGCGCATCTCCCAATTGGCGCAGGAGCATATCCACGTTATGCTCGTCACGCGTAAAGGCTCCCCCGGCATACAACGTTTTCAGTTGTGTATAAATTTGCCTTATATGGGGGCGATCTATTTGTTCGTTCAGATTCCTGATAAGGTATCGTGCTGAACTGTACAATTCTTTACGTTCTTCCCCTGTAATCATATTCAAAGATAACAAATGATTGCACATAATTACTTTTGTTACCGGGGTTGCTCATTTATCTTTTCTACGGCGGCAGAGCGAATTAAGCATAAATATACCTGGACAAAAAAGCGAGTACAAATGGTTGTCGAACAAAATATATAACTTTTGATTTTAATAATCTAAAAGCCTCTTATTATATGATTAAACAGCTAACAAAGAGCGACTTATTTCAAGGTTATAACTGTGAGCAAATATCCGGATTATTGGATAAATTCAAATACCGTGTCAAGAAATTAAAGGACAAAGATATTTTTGCCCTGCAAGGCGATTTGTGCCGGGAAGTCAATATCATTCTCTCCGGTGTGCTGGATGCCCGCATGACGGTACCTTCAGGTAAAGAAATTCAAATAGACCGGCTGGAAGCCGGACGCATTATTGCTCCGGCATTGATCTTTGCTACCGATAATAAATTTCCGGTTACCGTTTATGCCGAAGGAGATACTCATATACTGATATTCGGTCGTGAAGAATTTACACATTTGATGCAGCAAGAAGAAATCATTCTTGCCAATTTTATCCGTAATATCTCAGATATCAATTCTTTTCTGAGTAAAAAGATTAAATTCTTATCGCTAAGAACGATAAAAGGAAAAATTGCAGACTATCTGTTTACGCTTTCGGATCAGAATGTTAATCTCATGAATTATGAAATTCAGATCAAAGAGAAATGGCAAACCGTAGCCGATAAGTTCGGTATCAACAGGCAATCTTTGGCCAGAGGGCTTGCTGAATTAGAAGAAGAGGGGTACATCGAAGTACACGGAAAAATTATCAGAATCAAAAACAAACCGGGGCTAAGATTAGTGGAATAATAGTTCCTCAAACCAGCCTTGTTATATATAATTACATAATTATTACAAAAAGGGGGCAAGACATGGAATTGTGAGAAGTTTCCTTTCATATTGATATCTACTTCCCTTTCTAATCAAATAAAACAATCGGTATCATTGAGTTTTTAGCTCTTTGATAGCGATTGTTCTTTACAAATGATAGTCGATTTAGGCAGAATGGAGTTTTGACACAGCCTCTTTCGCTTTTTTTCGTTCAGAAGAGATACCCAATGGTAAGGAATGTATTAAGCATATGAATGGTACCGCCTGATACTGACGTGTACTGAAAAAATCTCTGCCTGACGGTTCAAAATTCTTCAGGCAAAGAAAAAAAATCCAAGTTAACTTCGTTGAAAATCCGTAGCGCAGAGAATTTTCGACCATCAGGCAAAAAGTTTTTGAAACATATCGGATCGTTCCCAAACGTTCTTTTCGGAATAAATAAAAACGAGGAATGATTTCCAGAGAAATCACTCCTCGCTCAAAAACAATCTCTTTCTACTTGTGCGATATCAAGCCATTATAAGCTTTTCGATATCTTCTTCCACCTCTCCATTCGGAGCTATACCAAAATTCTTCACCAACACATCTATTACATTCGGAGATAAGAATGCGGGCAAAGTGGGACCCAAATGGATATTTTTTACTCCCAAACTCAACAAAGCCAACAATACGATTACGGCTTTCTGTTCGTACCATGCAATGTTGAATACAATCGGGAGCTTATTGATATCATCCAAACCAAAAGCCTTTTGTAATTCAAGGGCTATTACAGCCAATGAATAACTGTCATTACACTGTCCTGCATCTAAAACGCGCGGAATGCCATTAATATTGCCCAAGGGTAATTTATTATAGCGATATTTTGCACATCCGGCCGTCAGGATAACAGTATCCTGTGGCAATGCCTTTGCAAAATCGGTGTAGTAACTGCGTCCGCTCTGACGTCCGTCACATCCCCCCATAACAACAAATTTGCGTATGGCACCACTTTTTACCGCTTCTATTATTTTATCTGCCAATTGCATAACCTGATGATGAGCAAAACCGCCTGTAATTGTTCCGCTTTCGATTTCCTCAGGCGTTTGGCAGGTTTTAGCCAAGGCAATGATTTCAGAGAAATCTTTTTTGCCGTTTTCATCGGTTTGTATTGTCTTAAATCCGGGGAAACCGGTCGCATTGGTTGTAAAAACACGCTCTTTATAGTTTGCCCCTGCAGCAGGGGGAACAATACAATTGGTGGTAAACAGTATGGGACCGTTAAATTTGGAAAATTCTTCACGTTGCTTCCACCATGCATTACCATAATTACCTATAAAATGTTTGTATTTCTTGAATTTAGGGTAATAATTGGCCGGTAACATCTCGCTGTGCGTATAGACATCTACACCCGTACCTTCGGTTTGCTTCAGCAGCATTTCCATATCCTTCAAATCATGCCCGCTAATCAAAATGCCGGGATTCGTACCAACCCCTAAATTGACTTCCGTAATTTCAGGGTTTCCGTAAGTTTCTGTATTGGCCTTATCCAGCAAAGCCATTACAGACACGCCGTTCCTGCCCGTCTGTAAAACCAGCGATACCAATTCATCGCTACTCAGATTTTCCACCGTAATATCGGACAACGCTTTTACGACGAAATCATCCACCGTGGAATCGGTATATCCCAATCGAGCTGCGTGTTCGGCATAGGCGGATAAACCCTTAAGACCGTAAACAGTAAGTTCCTTCAGAGAACGCACATCTTCATCCTCTTCTTTCAGAATACCCACTTGTCCGGCCAGAGTATCATATTGGTTTTCCGCAACATCCCAATTGACTTCAATACACTCTTTACAAGTTAGATTGTGCGTTTTCAAAAGCATTTTAAGTTCATCGCGATTTTTTTTAGCCTCATTGACGCGTTTCTTTATACTTTCATAATCGAAATTGGCATTTGTAATGGTGCTGAAAAAGCTCTCGGTAATCAATCGTACCAATCGGGTACGGTCATAAGAGACATTCCCTTGGCTAAGCTGCATGGCACAAACAGAAATACCTTTGAGTGTACAAATCAACAAGTCCATCATATTGGCTGTTCTCGCATCTTTACCACATACCCCCTTGAGTATACAACCTTTACCCATAGCTGTTTCCTGGCATTGAAAACAAAACATTTGTCCGTCCATAATTTATTGTTTTAGTATGTTTAGCATATCGTTTCTATGGCAAAGAAACGGCTATGGCAAAACAAAAAATGTCGCAAAAGCGACATTCTGAAAAAAGTAATCCATTTTAGTGCAGAAAAGCTGTAGGATATAAAAAATTTTAAGGAATAAATACTCACTCTTTTGCCGGATATTTGGGGCTCCTCGCTGTCAAAAGACGGTTTTCAAGAATTTGTAAACTCTTTTCAAAGATGGGATCATCGATATTGTAATAGTAGTGGAAAGCTTCTGTACCATAGAGATTGCGTGCAAGTTCGGCTTTAAGCAAACGGTTGATAAAAGGTAAAGATTTGGAAATCAAATTTCTATCATAAGTTTTATGAGCATCTGCTTCTGCTCCTGCTATTGCTTGTTTGCTCAAAAACGTAGGCACAGCAAATAACATAAAATCGGACTGTGAGGGATATTTCAATAAAGTTTCTTTTCCATAAGCAACTGTGTATTCCAGAGCCACAGCCGTTATGATGCTTTTTGATATCAAGGAATCCAATAAAGTATTATTGATCAAGATTGAATCCAAGGGAATAAAAATATCGGGCATTATTCCCCCTCCTGCATAAACCGTGCGATGTTCGTTGATGGTTTGATATTTAAGTGAATCGACAAAGCCTATGCTGTCTGCATGTATAAACTCGCCGTGCTCGAATCTATCCCAAAGCTCTCTTTGATATATATCGTGTTTACCTTTAGTATAAGGTTTTTGAATACTTCTACCCGAAGGCGTATAATAGCGTGATGTGGTAAGCCGGACCATAGAACCGTCAGGAAGAACCAACGGACGCTGAACCAATCCCTTACCAAAAGTTCTGCGGCCGACAATAATCCCACGGTCGCAATCTTGTATGGCGCCTGCAAAAATTTCACTGGCAGAGGCACTTTGCTCATTAACCAAAACAACCAAATCGATTTCATGTACCTGAAGATTGCTGCCATTAGAGCGGAATACCACCTCTCCCCCACCGGATGTACGGCTATTGCGTACGGAAACAATCGGTTCTCCTTTGGGAAGAAACAAACCGGCCAACCGGACAGAGGTATCCAACAAACCTCCGGGGTTGTTTCTCAAATCGAAAATCAGAGCTTTCATGCCCTGTTTTTTGAGGTCTTCAATAGCTTTAACACATTCTTTCAGAGTTGTTTTTGCAAATCTGTTCAGCGAGAGATAGCCGATCCGGTCTGAAACCATATAATGGCAGTTAACACTCGGCATTGTTATATTTCCTCTTTTAATTTGTACCGTAAGCACATTCTCCACACCATATCGCTTTAACTCGACATCCAAACGAGAGTCTTTTTTGCCTCGAAGAATACGTTGTACTTCTTCCAATGACAATTTATTGTCTGAAATTCTTATCCCATCTGCCTTTATAATCTTATCACCGGGTACTACCCCAGCTTTCTCAGACGGCCCGCCTTTAATAACATCTACAACATGCAGCGTATCTTTAATCATGACGTAACGGATGCCTATCCCCCCAAACTCTCCATTGACAGACTCCAAAAACAGTTTGGTTTCTTCTGCATTGGTATAAGAACTATGCGGATCGAGTGCAGACAGAATACCTTTTATGGCATTGTCTGTCAGTGTATCACTCTGTATAGGATCCACATATTTTTCGCTCACAAACTCCATGACATATTTTAATTTCTCCAGATCTTTCTTCAAATCGGATCGTTTTTCAACTTTTTGACCGAAAGTGAAATAAGTAAAACAGAGTATCGTGGGAATGATTAAATAATAGCGTAAATGTTGCATGATGCGAGTATTGGACTGCTGAATATAAAGTTAGAGACTAAAAAACGGGTGCATACTTCTATCTATGCACCCGAAATATACGATTATAAAATATTCTCCCCGCTATCTTATCAAAAACTTTTAAGATCGAAATTTTCAGGTAAGAATTTGGAAACGTCGGCACCGAAATGAAGCAACTCACGTACAACGGTACTGCTAATATGTGTCAATTGCTGACGGGCCGGCAACAACACTGTTTCCATGCCGGCTATCTGCTTGTTCAAATCGGCCAACGTCCGTTCATACTCCATGTCCGTACTGGATCTGACACCTCGCAAGAGGAAGTTGGCATTCTTTTGCCGGGCAAACTCCACTGTTAAACCATCAAATATGCAAATCTCGATATCTTTATTCTCATGGTAATAATTGGAAATTTGCCTTAGTCTTTGCTCCGGTGTGAAAAGAGGTCTTTTACTCTCATTTACACCTATAGCAATAATAAGTTTATCGAATATGTTCAATCCTCTTTCCACAATATCGGCATGCCCCCGGGTAAAAGGGTCGAAAGAGCCGGCGTACATCGCTATTCTCATATCTATAGAGTTATTTAAGCAAATCGGCTAAAGATGGAGGAAGATAGAATAATCCGGTCTCTTTTACATAAGGTATTACCGAATTCAATTCTATCATACGTTGACTTTTTTTGCCCCTATTGATGGTTACGACATTGGTATTCGCCTCGATTGTCAGAGAGTGTTTTTTACCTTTTACATCAAAAACCGTTTTTCCTGTCTTATCCTTCTTTACCTCCGTTTTCAAGTTGTTGAATACTTTATTATGAGGTGTGAATATTTCTTGTGTAAGGGCTTCAAGATCGTTGTTCTCGCCTAAAAGTAATCTTAAATAGGCATTTACATCGGTGTTTTGAACAGTTCCTCTCAGCGGTTGCCCATTGGGATTATAACACGCCAAAAACACTTCTTCACCGGTATGCCCGTGTGTGGTAAAACCAATCGAAGTATGCTCTGTATAGAGACGTGAAATATAGGTTTCTAACGAACCGCTATATAAAGCATGTTCATGATCTTTTTTTCTGTCATTTACGGGTATGGGACTTTGTTTATAGTCCAAACAATTATTCAAAAGCTCCAATTCGGAAGGCGTCAACTCGAAACCGCATGTTTCTAAAAATAATTTCTGTATATCCCGGTAAGGTGTTTCGTTTATAAGTTTTGTCAAACCTGACGCTGTATATTTGAATCTTACCAATTGAGAAAAAAGTTTGTCTTTAGACAATTTATCGTAACCTCTCAACGATTGCTTGCCGATACTTATACCGCTATTACCATGGTCTGGTAAAATAACAACAGCTGTATTGCCATCCGCCATGGCAAAATCCAATGCCACCTTACAGGCTTTATCGAAAGCTAAAAAATCAGAAACAATACCTACAGGGTCGTTGGCGTGTGCAGCCCAGTCTACTTTACTGCCTTCAACCATCAGGAAAAATCCGTCACCGTCTTGATTCAACAGACTGATCGCTTTACCCGTCATCTCCGATAAAGAAGGATATTTAGTCGTGTCACGATCAAAATCATAAGGCAAATCTCTTTCGCCATATAAAGACCACATATTGCCGTTCTTATGGTCTCTCATAGCTTGCAAATCATTTAAGTAAACTTTACTTCCTCGAGCGTTAAGTATACGGCGGTACTCATCTTTCATCAAACCGACACCTCCACCGATTACCACATTCAGATTTTGGTGAACCATTTGAGAGCCGATTGTTTCATAATCCTTTCTCTTCGGTGAATGAGCAGAGCAATCTGCCGGTGTGGCATGAGGAAATTCACACGTAAATACCAACCCTGTTTTATAACCTTTCTTAATTTTTGCCGCCTCTAAAATAGTAGCTAATGGATTATAAGCTTTCGTCGAGTCCACCGGGATAAGATCATTTTTACCATCAGACCAGGGGTAAGTGGCAACAAACCCTGTAATGCTGGGCATACCGGTCATATAGCAGGAAGTTGTTGGAGCAGAATCTCCGATGGGGGCATTGGAACTATAAGTAATGACCGTTCCCGACATGTAAGGGTCTATGTGAAGATGCTTATTGTCAGGATTTAGATAACGTTGATACCACCGAGCCAAAGAAACAGCAGCAAAGGAAGTACCGTCCGGTATCATCAAGATAATATTCTTTACGGGCTTTACCGGTTGTTGTTCGGTAGCAAACAAATTGAGGCTGCAGACCAGCATCACTAAAACAATGATGCCATTTCTAAACGTTCTCATAGTGTATAAAGTTTATTTGTCAATATCGATAATTTCTTCATTCAGCTCTGTGAGGAGTTCTACCCCTTTGTCTGTAATTAAATAGGAATTCTCCACTCCTACAGCTCCGACACCCGGAATAACGAACTTCGGTTCGTAGGCAATAGTCATTCCCGGCTGCAGGACATCTTTGCTTCGACCCGTTAAAACCGGCATTTCATTGATATGCAATCCGAAACCATGCCCCACGAATTGAGCACGTTGCGTATGTCCCATAAAAAAGTCTTGTGCCCCGGCTTTTTGAACCCTTTCCAGACTCATATTATAAATATCGGCACATGAAACTCCCGGACGCGCTTTCTGCATGATTTCCCGATGCATCGTTCTGCTCAATTCATGCAATTCATATGCTTGTTGCGGCAATTTCCCAAGGGAATATGTACGGGTAATATCCGTAATGTAAGAACCAAAGTTCCCTGCCATATCGATCATAACGGATTGTCCTTTTTTAATTTTCGATCCGTTCGCTCCAATCGGCAATGCGCACACACCTGCACCTCCTAAAGCAAAATCATACGGAGAGGGAGCATCTGCATTATCTCCCGTCAGCACAGAACCCATAAAGATATTCATGGTAATCCCGAAACTCCTGAATATTCCGATTGACCCCATCTTCCTCATTTCCCGCTCGATTTCAATCTGAAAATCCCGGTCGGTCATTCCTTTCCTGTAAATAGCCGGAATCTTTTGCATCAATGAAACATGGATATTCGCAATAAGTTTGATTTCTTCAATCTCATTATTCGTTTTCACCATACGTACCTGTCTCATGAGTGCGGTAGCATCAATAAAATCGTCACTATCAAAAATGTTCTGATGACGGGTTATTTCGCTGTAAGGCAGTTCTCCAAGTTCCAAACCGATCTTTGCATTTTGCTCAGGGCTCGCAACTTGTTCTGCAAGTAATTCCCGTATCTGTTCTATCTTTCGAATCACATATCCTCCAAAAGAAGCATCGGAAGACAAGGACAAAGGTCTACGGATAAATTTGATTATGCTGCCTTCACTTGGTATGTAAACCGCCCCCATAAAAATCTTTCCGGTTAAATAAAGCAAATTGACTTCTGAAGCAATCAATAGACCATCAACCCCTTGATGTTTCATCATTTCCTGAACTTTCTTTGCACGTATCTCATATTCGTTCAGACAAATCTCATGAGTCATAAAATCATTGTATTAAAATGGTTTAGAGAATTCATTCGCTGCATCCAAATACGAGTCTGACGCACTTTCAGACAATGTTCTCGCATCCAAACCGATCGGACGAACAACGGTAGATTCTCTAAGAGTATAATTATTATCCTTTGAAGAGTCGACTTGTTGTAATGGTAAAAATTTGGCATATTCCCCGATGAAAGTAAGATAGACATCCCCGATGGGGCCGTTACGATGTTTGGCTATGATGAATTCACCCACATTTTTCAGACTCATTCCGTTCTTGTCCTCATAAATCTTATAATACTCGGGGCGGTGGATGAAACACACAATATCGGCATCCTGCTCGATAGCGCCGGATTCTCGTAAATCTGAGAGTTGCGGCCTTTTGCTGTTAATGTCTCCCTGTCGAGTTTCAACGCTACGGTTAAGCTGAGAAAGGGCTATAATAGGTATTTTCAATTCTTTTGCCAGAACTTTCAGTGAGCGCGAAATCATACTCACTTCCTGCTCACGGTTTCCGAAACCCATGCCGCTGGCATTCATCAATTGCAAATAATCGATAATGATAAGCTGGACATTGTGCTCCCGAACCAATCTGCGGGCCTTCGTTCTTAATTCGAAAATCGAAAGTCCCGGAGAGTCATCTATATATAAAGGAGCATTATGTACTTCCTCTGCTTTTGTGAAAAGCTGTTTGGATTCCTGATCGGACAGGCGGCCGTTCTTTATCTTCGTACCATCGATTTCGCAAACATTCTGCAACAAACGCTTTGCCAACTGTACGCCACTCATTTCCAAGTTAAAAACAGCCACGGGAACATTATTGTCCACAGCTATATTTTTAGCCATGGAAAGAACGAACGCTGTCTTTCCCATGGCCGGGCGGGCTGCAATAATAATCAAGTCAGATTTTTGCCAGCCGGAAGTCAAAGCATCGATAGCCGGAAATCCGGATGCCAGACCGCTAATCCCCTCTTGCCTGTTCATGGCGTTCTGAATATCGGTCATAGCCTCGGAAACCAGATTACCTACAGGGCTAAAATCCTGTTTGATATTGCCTTGTGAAATCTCGAAAAGCCTGCCTTCGGCTTCCTGCATCTGGTCTTCGATATCTTCCGCATCATCGTATGCTTTCCGAAGGACATCGGAGGCAAAGCTGATGATTTCACGACTGATGGCTTTTTGCGATAGTATTTTTGCATGGAATTCGAGGTTCGCAGTACTCGCCACCTTCATGGTCAAACCTGCAATATACGACGGGCCGCCTACGGTTTCGAGCTCTCCTAATCTTCTCAACTCTTCTGTAACCGTAAGCATATCGACCGGATGCTGATTCAGAGCCAAATTCATGATAGCCTGAAAGATTATCTCATGAGCTTTCAAGTAAAATGAAGACGGTTTCAGCAATTCGCTTATCTGTCCGTAGGCATCTTTTTCCAGCAACAAGGCACCCAATACCACCTCTTCGAGTTCCAACGCCTGAGGAGGAATACGCCCCTCTATCGGCATTAACTCGGCATCGGCAGTCTTCTTCGTATACTTGCGTTTGGGTTTTTCCATTGTTAGTTGTCGTCAAGTTTAAGTACAGCAAGGAAAGCTTTCTGCGGAACCTCAACCGTTCCAATCTGTTTCATGCGTTTTTTACCTTCTTTTTGCTTCTCCAGCAACTTTCTCTTACGGCTTACGTCTCCACCATAACATTTAGCGGTCACATCTTTCCGAACAGCCTTGACCGTCTCGCGAGCTATAATCTTGGCACCGATGGCAGCCTGGATGGCAATATCGAATTGCTGACGGGGGATAAGCTCTTTCAGTTTCTCGCACATTCTGCGTCCGAAAGATACACTGTTATCCACATGAGTAAGCGTGGAAAGGGCATCCACCGGTTCACCATTCAAGAGTACATCCAACTTAACCAGTTTGGAAGGCCGGTAGTCACTCAAATGATAGTCGAAGGAAGCATAACCTTTTGAAATACTCTTGAGCTTATCATAGAAGTCGATCACGATTTCACCTAACGGCAAATCATAAAAAATCTCGACCCGGTCTCCGGAAATATATTCCTGCTTCACCAATTGTCCGCGTTTACCAAGGCAGAGGGTCATGATTGGTCCTATATAGGTCGTATTGGTAATTACCGAAGCCCGGATATACGGTTCTTCGATGTGATCTATCATTGTTTGATCCGGTAGTCCGGAAGGGTTATGAACTTCTTTGCATCCGCCTTTTTTATCATATACTTTATAAGAAACGTTGGGAACCGTAGTGATAACGCTCATATTGAATTCCCGGTCCAAACGCTCCTGAACGATTTCCATATGCAAAAGACCCAAAAAACCGCATCTAAAGCCGAATCCCAAAGCTGCAGAACTTTCGGGAGTGAAAGTTAAAGAAGCATCATTTAACTGTAACTTCTCCAAAGATGCACGAAGATTCTCAAAGTCTTCGGTATCTATCGGATACAATCCGGCAAAAACCATCGGTTTGACTTCCTCAAAACCGGAGATTGCCTCTTTTGCCCCATTGACTACATGGGTAATGGTATCCCCGACCTTGACTTCTTTGCTGGTTTTTATACCCGAAATAATGTATCCCACATCACCTGTCTTCACCTCTTTCCGAGGCTCCATATCCAGCCTTAATACACCGACTTCATCAGCATCGTATTCTTTGCCCGTGGCAATGAATTTAACCAGATCGCCCGTAGCAATAGATCCGTTTACAACTTTGAAATATGCGATAATACCTCGAAAAGGATTAAAAACCGAATCGAAAATCAAACATTGCAACGGGGCATCGGGCGATCCGTCCGGAGCCGGTATTCGCTCAATGATAGCAGCCAGTATATCTTCTATTCCGATACCCGTCTTTCCGCTTGCACGAATAATATCCGAGGGTGCGCACCCCAATAATTCTACAATCTGGTCTTCTACCTCATCGGGCATTGCTCCCGGCAAGTCGACCTTATTAATGACGGGTATAATTTCCAAATCCTGCTCCAAAGCCATATACAAGTTCGATATGGTCTGTGCCTGAATGCCCTGAGCAGCATCGACCACTAAGAGAGCCCCCTCGCAAGCAGCAATCGAGCGGGATACTTCATAAGAAAAATCAACATGCCCCGGCGTGTCTATAAGGTTAAGAACATATTTCTCTCCTTTGTATTCATAGTCCATCTGTATGGCATGGCTTTTAATCGTAATACCACGCTCACGCTCCAAATCCATATTGTCAAGGACTTGTGCTTGAAGATCTTTTGCAGAAATGGTTCTTGTCGTCTCCAAAAGTCTGTCGGCCAGGGTACTTTTACCATGGTCTATATGTGCAATAATGCAAAAATTCCTAATATGCTTCATAAGTTATACAAAGATAAAATACATTCCTTAACCTTTAGCGTCTCGTAAATGTTTGAATAAATTTTATATCTACTTTCTATGGCTTGTGTGTCAAAAATCCGGCAAGTATAAAAATAAAAAATCTCTCAGTTCCGTCTTTCTATTTTTCAACCGTATATTTTGAAAAGGATATCGGTCTCTTATTTCGTCCAAACCTCATAAAATAATCTTTTGGAGTTTTATTGGACATTCATGTGCCGTATCCTGCTCTTAAATGTTATCTTTATCATATAATTAGGTTGTTATGGTCTTTTTTATTATGTGTATGACAAGATTAACAACCGGGACAAAAAGAAAACAGAAGCCATAAGAGTTTCTAACTTTAACAGACAGTTTACTATTTTTTATCCGTATTTATGATACAGTCTCAAGATAAAAACAGAATTCCCGAAATACCGGAAGAAATGCTCGAACACATCCACCAACTGGATGAGGCTATTCCTTTGACCTTACAAAATAATTACTTCAGACAATCGACACTGATCAGGAAAAAGATGTTCAAAGTGACACCCGATTATATAACCGAAGCCAAGCAAATTTTAGAAAACAGTGAATCGATAGACACTGCTATCTTGATGGACTATCTTTCTCATCTGGCCATAGGTGGGAATATAGAAGCCCTGCGGTTAATCGAATCTTTTGTCCCGGAACAACCCGGCGTACTTCGCCAGTGGGCCTTGATGGCTCAATTAGAGGCTCGATTAGGTGTTTTATCCGAGTTGATAGATGAAAAGCAAATTGCCATAAGCAGTGGTCTGGGCGGTCATAACGGTCTGATGAGAATGGAGGCCTTGATATATCATCAGGCACTTGAACCGTTCAAAGAATACGAAAAGAAATTGATCATGGATGAATTCGGCTTAATAGTCGATCAGCAGAAAGGTGAAATAGAAAAAATCAACTTCGGAGAAAATTATGCAGTTTTATTTTTCCTCTTACCTTTCAAAAACGATATAAAAGCCGTTTTTGAAAAACTTGCCTATCAATGCAATCAGTACGGCAATTTCTTAAGCTCTAAGTTTATGGTTACCAATACGGAACATATCAGTAAGACGGAAATCGATAAAATGTTAGCGGCATACCGGAAAGAAAATATCGATAATAATATTAAAACAACATAGATTTATGGCTATAATTCAGAGTGTCCTCGATACAGACTTGTATAAGTTTACAACAAGCTATGCCTATAGCAAATTATATCCGAGAGCTTTCGGGCATTTTAAGTTTATAGACCGGAACAACCTGGTTTATCCTGCCGGTTTCGCAGAACTTCTCCGTGAGGAAATCAACGAAATGGCAAATCTTAGGCTTTCCGATCGGGAAGCTCATTTCTTAACCAAAGAATTGCCATACCTGCCCCCCACATACGTCGACTTTTTACAAGGATTCAGATACAAGCCCGAGGAGGTGGAAATCGAGCAGGATAAAGACGGACATCTCCATATCGAAGCAAAAGGACTTCTTTACCGTATTACGATGTGGGAGACTCCCATATTAGCCATCGTAAGCGAATTGTACTATAAAGTCAAGAAAATCCATCCGGATATGGAGCATGCAACACGATCGCTTGCAGACAAAACACGTCTATTGAAAGAAAATGAGGTTACATTCTCTCTTTTTGGGATGCGGAGACGTTTCAGCTTCGAAATAGAAGACTGGGTAACTAAATACGTCAAAGAAAATTCCGGAAAGAATTTTTTCGGAACAAGTAATGTATATCTGGCATACAAGCATAACTTGCGTGTGTCCGGCACTCATCCGCATGAATGGATTCAATTCCACGGAGCCATGTTCGGTTACAAGATGGCTAACTATATGGCCATGGAAGATTGGATCAACGTATATGACGGAGACCTCGGCACAGTACTCACAGACACCTATACCACAGATGTATTCCTGAGCAACTTCAGCAAGAAACATGCCATGCTGTTCACCAGTCTAAGGCATGATAGCGGAGATCCTATTTTATTTATAAATAAGGTTATCCGCAGATATGTCGAACTGCGTGTCGATCCGACAATAAAATATATCATTTTCTCCGATGGCTTGGATGCACAGCAGGCCCTTAAGATAAAAAAAGAATGCGGTTCCCGCATAGGGGCTTCTTTCGGTATCGGCACTAACTTCTCCAACGATGTGGGAGAGCATGTAAAACCGATGAACATCGTAATGAAACTATGGGCCTGCAAAATGACAGAAAAAGACAAATGGCATAACTGTGTAAAACTAAGCGATGTGGAAGGAAAGCATACCGGGGAGCAAAAAGAAATCGACTTGGCAATGAGAACGCTGGATCTTGTACCCTAATTCCGACTGTATATATGACTTACCCCTCTTTTCCCTGTTGCGAAGAAAAAAAACGAAATGTTTGCCTGTACTTCGGGTCTTTCAACCCGTTGCATATCGGACATCTGGCTATTGCCAATTACCTCGCCGTTCAAAACGGTATCGATGAGGTTTGGTTTGTCCTAAGCCCTGTGAATCCATGGAAAGACCTTAAAGAACAGCTACCTTTTGAATTCAGAGCATCCATTATCAACGATGCAATAAAAAAAGATACATGTTTCAGACTGTGTACCATCGAAGCAATCTTACCTCGCCCCCACTACACCGTCAGCAGTCTGAGAGCAATATCTTTAATGCATCCGGATACTCATTTTCAGTTGCTTATCGGGGGGGATAACTGGGCAAAGATTCATAAATGGCACCAATATGAAAGGTTGCTTGCCGGGTTCACGGTATACATCTATCCACGAAGAGGGTATCCCGTAGATACCACATTATATGGTACAAGGCCTGTATATTTGGAAAATGCACCGATTATGGAGATCTCTTCCACGGCCATTCGAAATGCAGTTAAAAACAATATAGATCTTCGACACTGGATTGCCGGTGATTATTGGGAACAATTGGTTACAAAACTGAATAACTTATAAAAACAGAATCAATGACCACGTCGCTTACGTTAATCCCCGAATGGGAAAAACAGGATGCAGTTATATTGTCATGGCCGCATCCCGAGACTGATTGGCATGAGATGTTGGCAGAGATAGACGATTGTTATAAAGACATATCCGCCACCATTGTCCGATTTGAAAATCTCATCATCCTAACCCCGGAGCCTCAACGCGTATCCGGACTGATAAAAAGTATCGAACAAAAAGAGCACTCGATTAAAATTATCGAAATCCCCACTAATGATACGTGGATACGTGATTACGGTCCCTTAGCGTTCAGAGATAACAAACGAAAATTGTATCTGTCCGACTTCACGTTTAACGGCTGGGGCATGAAGTTTCCGGCCGACAAGGATAACAGGGTAACGCGGAAATTATTCTCGCGCCGGATATTCAATCCGAACATCAAACTCTGCAACCGTCTCGAATATGTACTTGAAGGCGGTTCGGTCGAGAGCGACGGACTCGGTACCATACTAAGCACAAAGCACTGTCTGTTCGAAGAAAATCGTAATGCAGGAATCGATCATAAAGTGTTATTGAAAAGTATTTCCGAAAAACTCGGGGCAAACAGACTGTTGCTCCTTGAGCATGGACTGCTCGAAGGTGATGATACGGACGGACATGTGGATACTCTGGCACGTTTTTTAACCTCCGACACCATTGCTTATACATGTTGTGAAGATAAAAAAGATGCACATTTCATGGAACTGCAGCAAATGGAAAAGGAGTTGAAACAAATGGTCGACTACAAAGGAGAACCGTACAAATTAGTTCCTCTCCCCCTCCCGGAACCGATATATGCAAAAGACGGACATCGTTTGCCGACCACTTACGCCAATTTCCTGTTTGTGAATGGAGCCATCTTGTTTCCTGTTTACGGTGTCAAAGAGGATAAACCGGCAGCAGAGCGATTGCAAGCCGCTATAAATATGCCTGTAATTCCTGTAAACTGCAGACCGCTTATCGAGCAACACGGAAGTCTTCACTGTGCAACCATGCAAATACCTCAAGGTTTTATCAACTTCAACCAAATATGAAAACAGCAATCATACAACAAAGCAACACGAAGAATATCTCTGACAACATACAAAGACTGTCCGAAAAGATAAGAGAAGCAGCTCGCCAGGGTGCCGAACTTATCATTCTTCAGGAATTGCATAATGGCTTATATTTTTGCCAACACGAGAATGTGGAACTGTTTGACCAGGCCGAACTCATCCCCGGCCCCAGCACCGATCATTACGGCAAGTTAGCCAAAGAATTGGGCGTTGTCCTTGTATTGTCTCTTTTTGAAAAAAGGGCTGCCGGCCTGTATCACAACACCGCCGTCGTGCTGGAAAAAGATGGAACCATAGCCGGGAAATACCGTAAAATGCACATTCCCGATGACCCGGCCTATTATGAGAAATTCTACTTCACACCGGGAGATTTGGGTTTTACACCAATAAATACTTCGTTAGGGAAATTAGGCATACTGGTCTGTTGGGATCAATGGTATCCGGAAGCAGCACGCTTGATGGCCTTAGCCGGAGCAGAAATACTGATCTACCCTACTGCCATAGGCTGGGAAAGTTCCGATGTACAGGCTGAACAGGAAAGACAGTTGAGAGCATGGCAAATAGTACAGCGAGGGCATGCCGTAGCTAATGGATTGCCTGTGGTGGCCGTTAACAGAGTCGGGCATGAAGCAGACCCGACCAATCAGACGAAAGGTATCCGGTTCTGGGGACACAGTTTCGTTGCCGGCTCTCAGGGAGAACTGCTACTGGAACTTGGCACGGAAGAAGAAATCGCCCTGGTAGACATTGATCTGAAACACAGTGAAAACGTAAGACGCTGGTGGCCCTTCCTCCGGGATCGGAGAATAGAAAACTACCATGAGATAACAAAGAGATTTATAGATTAACCTAATTCAAATAATCACCAAAAACATGAAATTAAAACCGACTTTATTACTGACACTGGCTTTGGGGAGTGTTGCCGGCCTTTTTGCACAACAGCCGTCCAATCCTCAAATCTACGGACCAGTGGAATTGCCTAAAACATTGATTGTAGACAGTACCGATGTTAACAAGAAAGCTTATTCCAACACCTTGTTGTTGAATGCCGCCCTCACTTTGCCCAATAGAAAAGGGGAAGCTGTAATACCTGATGAAAACGGTTATTTCCGGATTCCGAAGTTAACCGCAAATAACGGGAATAACAGCATGGCTGTATATTCGTTCGATTTCATTTCAGAAACTTACAGCACCGGCGAATTGAATCTTTACGGGAAAGGACGTTATGCTTTGTATATCGACAATAAATTCATCAAATCGATAGAGAAAACAGATGCCAAAGCCGACTCTGTCGCTATTCTTTCTCATCCGCTTACACTTACTCCCGGTAAGAAAATAATTGCCGTAAAAGCAATTATATTACCGAAAGACAGCGTCGAGGCTCAGTTCAAAATCCTGTATCTCAAGAAAGGACAGAAAACGGAAGAAGCGCTAGCAGAACAGAAAACGTTGTCCAAAGAAAAATATCTTACTCTGGAATATATGATGAACGGTAAGTTCATCTCTTCTGTCGAAACCTCACCCAACGGAAACTACACCCTTCTAAGATATATGGTGAAAAATAAGGCCAAAACAGACTATTACACACAACTAAGAAATCAAAAAGGGGAAATTCTTAGGGATGATAATTTTCTCAACGACTCTCATTGGCTGAAACATGCTCCTTCTACTTTATATAAAATCAAAACAGAAGGAAAACGCAATATGCTTGTCATACAAGATATACCCGAAGGTAAAGAAAATGTACTTGTAGCAGATTTGCCTGAGAAAAGTTTTGTCATAAGCCCTAAGATGGATGCACTTTATTACTATAAAGAAGAGAAAGGGCCTAAAAAAGACAAAAAGGTTATCAGACATTTGGATCCCGACGACAGACAGCCGAACTGGAGAAACAGATCGAGCATCTACAAGTATGATATCGGCACCGGCATCTCTACTCCTGTAACTTTCGGATATCATTCTGTAAGCATCATGGATATTCACGACAACGGTAATAAACTGCTGTTAGGCATCTATAAACGAGACTGGACTAAATTCCCATTTTACCGAACTTCGATTATGGAATACACGGCTTCCAACGGAGCAGTAGATACGTTATTATCCGAACAATTCGGAATCGATGCTGCTTATTATGTGCCCGAAGCCGATAAAATATTGATTTTCGGATCAGCCAATGCATTCAACGGCATAGGAAAAGATCTGGCAAAGGATATGCCGGCGAATGACTATGACAAACAAATGTTTCTCTATAATAAACAAAAGAAACAGGCCATACCGTTAACGAAACACTTTAACCCGGCCGTTCAATTTGGCCAGTTCGATTATAAAAACAACTCTTATGTGTTTCTTGCAGAAAACGGCTCGCGTAAATCCCTCTATCGATTGGATTTCAAAACCAACAAAATCAGCCAGATAGAGACGAAAGAAGATGTTGTGAGAAACTTCTCTGTGTCAAGAATAAACGGCTCTGTATGGTATATCGGCCAGAGCACGAAAAATGCAGACCGCGCTTATCGCATCGAAAAGAATAAAACCCATATGGTTTGGGATCTATCTGCGGAAAAACTCAAAGGCATCAAAGTATCTGAATGTAAAGATTGGAATTATACTTCCGAAGATGGCACCGTAATAGAGGGTTGGTATTTCTTGCCTCCCAATTTCGACCCGAATAAGAAATATCCTCTTCTGGTTTATTACTATGGGGGCACAAGCCCCACACAGCGAACAATGGAAGGGGCCTACAGCCTGCCTATGTTTGCGGCACAGGGATATGTGGTTTATACGCTGAATCCCAGCGGAACGACCGGGTACGGACAGGAATTTGCAGCCAGACATCTCAATGCCTGGGGTACAAGAACGGCCTCCGATATTATTGAAGCGACAAAGGCTTTTGCCGCTAATCACAGCTTCGTCAATGCAAAAAAAATCGGATGTTTCGGGGCCAGCTATGGCGGATTCATGACCCAGTATATACAAACCCGGACCGATATCTTTGCAGCTGCAATCAGCCATGCGGGTATCAGTTCCATCAGCAACTATTGGGGCAGCGGCTATTGGGGTATCGGTTACAACTCCGTAGCTGCTTATAAGAGTTACCCTTGGAATAATCCGGATCTGTATGTAAAACACAGTCCTCTTTTCAATGCCGATAAAATACATACCCCTCTGCTTTTGCTTCATGGCTCCGTGGATACGAATGTACCGACAGCCGAAAGCGTGAACATGTACAATGCGCTTAAAACATTAGGGCGTACCGTAGAGTTTATCGAGTTTACCGGACAAGACCATTTTATTCTGGAACATGACCGTAAAATCAGTTGGACAAATACCATGTTTGCATGGTTTGCCAAATGGCTTCAAGACAATCCCAAATGGTGGGATGACCTCTATCCTTCCATTTCTCTGTAAACGGTAAAAGCAACTAAAGAAGCAGAAGTGGATTCGCTCTACTTCTGCTTCTTTATTTATGGGAATATATCGAATATACATTTTAGCTCTTTCATATTACAGAAACAATGACGTGTACTGAAAAAAAGTCTGCCTGATGGTTGAAAATTCTTCAGGCAAAGAAAAAAAATTATTGCTGTCCGCTAAAAATTTTTGAAAGCAGAAAAAAGTCTTGCTCCCCCGTCAAACCGTTTCCATTAGAGTTATTTTCGTTTTAGTAAGCCCCCCAGTCGAAAAGATTCGGCTCTGGCGGGGCTTCTTCTTGCGCAAATTGCGCTATCCAATCCTGCTCAGGATGATTAAAAAGAGAGTAAAAGTCCATATAGTACATTAGCACGATACGTACCATGGTTGCAAGTCCCGAGAAACTCCACGAACGTTTCAGTCTACGTTGCAT
>NZ_KB904151.1 GCF_000379945.1 Porphyromonas macacae DSM 20710 = JCM 13914 | reverse complement strand
AGTTACATACGCGTTACGCACCCGTGCGCCGGTCGCCATCAATCTTAGCAAGCTAAGACCATGCTGCCCCTCGACTTGCATGTGTTAAGCCTATCGCTAGCGTTCATCCTGAGCCAGGATCAAACTCTTCTCTGTTATATCTTTTTATTTCGTTTTTTCCTTATACGCCCAAAAATAAACCACCGTTATCGAATCTTATCGAAACCTTTAAGTTCTGACGGGAAAATATATATTCCCCTGTACTACACTTTTCGTTTCTAATATGAATTATGTCGAAGATCGCTTGTGCAACAAAACCCGAACCTTAAAAAATCCAAAACGGGTTTCGGCTTGCAAAGGTAAACAAATTTTTGTCTGCCGCAAGACTTTCGGAAAGAAAAAATCAAAAACAAAAAAAATATTCAATAAAATACATCCGTTCCTGATCTCACCATACCGCGAATCGATGTCAAAACAAACAACTCTCGTCCGAATTGCGATTGCAAAGGTAGAGATTATTTTCATTCCTGCAAGAGATCAAAACAAACATTTCAAACAAAAAGACAAAAACAAACAAACTAAAAACCTATGAAACAAACAGATAACCAACAAAAATATTTTTCAAAAAAATTAAAAAAATTCACAATAAACACGCATAAACAACCATAACAGATCTATTCCCCATGGAGCCGGATAAACAAACAACCCGGTTTTCAAAACATGAAATCAACCTCATAACACTTTATCACCCCGCTTTCTCCTATACCCCCCATCAAATAAAACAACGCTTAAACGCAAGAAGAAAGAGGGTGAGCTGAAAATAATTTCGACACCCCCTCTTTTGAAATATTTATGAAATACTTTTTACAGCAATTTGCGAAAATCGAAAAAAGCCGGCTACTTGTCCGGCAGCAAAGCCTTTGCACGCTCCAAAGCTTTATAGATATCTGCGCATATATCCTGCTCATCAAGTAGTGTTTGTACTTCTCCGGCAATGAGCGTGTTTCGTACATCTTCATTTACTCCCGACAAAACCACATGGATATGTTCTTCGCGAGAGATTTTAATCAGCGATGTAAGGTTATTGATTCCGGTAGAATCCATAAATGGCACCTTTCTCATTCTAATGATACGCACTTGCGGCTTACTGCCCAGCTGTCGAACGATTTCATCGAATTTATTGGCAATCCCGAAAAAGTAAGGACCGTCGATTTCGTAAACCTCTACCTGTTTGGGTATGATAAGATGCTCTTCTTCCGTTTTTACTTCAGCACCTTCATTGGGTTTCAACTTATCCCGGAATACAGTGATGCGTGTGCTTTCGGTAACTCGCTTAAGCAGCATCACCATAGCAAGCAGCATACCCACTTCAATGGCAATGGTAAGATCCAGAAGGACTGTTAAAGCAAAAGTTATCAACAAGATGAGAACGTCGCTTTTGGGATGCGAGAGCAGTTTTCTGAATGTATGCACATTACTCATATTATACGATACGACCACGAGGACACCGGCGAGACAGGCCATAGGAATATGTTTGGTAAGCGGAGAAAGGAACAGCAGGATAAGCAATAAAACGAAAGCATGAATAATACCGGCAACAGGCGTGCGTCCCCCATTGTTTATATTCGTCATGGTTCGGGCGATGGCTCCCGTGACGGGTATCCCCCCCAGAAACGGAATCACCACGTTGGCCATACCCTGCGCTATCAGTTCGGTATTGGAATCGTGCTGCTCTCCGATAACACCATCGGCCACAGAAGCGGACAGCAGAGACTCAATGGCTGCCAGCATAGCTATGGTAAAAGCAGAGGGAAGAAGCAATCTGAAAGTAGCAAAATCCATGGACAAGGATTGGATAGCCGGCAGAGAAGCCAAAATCTGAAAGCGATCTCCGATCGTTTCAATCTGCTCCACACCCAGATTCGTCTTTAAGAAATACGAGGCTACGGTCATTAAAATAATGGCAATCAACGACCCGGGGATTTTTTTAGAAAATTTCGGAGTGTACACAATGATCAATATGCTGACAAGACCGATGCCCAGCGCCCAAAAGTTTACAGAGGAGATACTGCCTGCATACGCTATCCATTTGGCAATAAAACTGCCGGGGATTTTCTCGATCTGCAAACCCATCAAATCCGGTATCTGGGTCGTAAAAATGGTCAACCCGATACCAGCCGTGAAACCCACAATGATAGGATAAGGAATAAACTTAATTATGCTGCCCAACTTTAGAAATCCCATAACCAGCAACAGTACGCCTGCCATAAACGTGGCAACAGCCAGACCGCTCAGGCCGAAAGTTTCGATTATGCCATAAACAATGATGATAAATGCGCCGGTAGGCCCTCCGATCTGCACAGAACTTCCGCCCAACGCAGAAACGATGAAACCACCCACAATGGCGGTAATCAATCCTTTCTCTGGGCTCACCCCGGATGCTATACCAAAAGCAATGGCCAAAGGGAGGGCCACGATACCCACAATAATCCCGGCCATCAGGTCTTTATAAAAATGTTGCCATGAATAATTTTTCAGACATAGCAACAAACGCGGAGAAAATACAAAAGAAGACATTTCTTTATTATATGTAATTAAATTAAAATACGGTTACTTAAAATAACGACTGTTAGAGACATCTCTCTAAACAAAAAACTTTACGGCAATCAGCAAAGCACAGGTCGCTCAGGCAGACTGAAATACTCGTTTGATTCTGACGGCGGCTTCCTTGACATCTCCGCCAAAAGGAGGATTGAGTTTGGCCAGTCTTACGTCCACGGATCTTACCTGCGTTTCCCATCGTTCATGAATAGCAGAGATGATGCGTCCGCACACATGTTCCAACAATCCGGACGGTATCCGCATCTCGGCCTGCACTATTTGAAAAATATCGGCATAACTGATCGTATCGGACAAATCATCACTGATTACAGACTGTTCGGCATCCGTTTCCAGACCGATATCCACAAGGAAATTATTCCCCACTTTGCGCTCTTGCTCCATTACGCCATGATAGGCATAGAATTTCATCTGTTTTAATTCAATCTGCATCACGATCTACTTCTTCTTCAGGTTCAACATGTATGATAATATGTGTTTGCTCTCCGAATTTTTCTCTCAGCCTGTCCTCTATCTGTTTGGTTATGTCATGCGCTTCGGAAACGGAGATATAGCCGTGTACCCTGATATCGACTTCGATAGCATAGCGGCTGCCGATGCTACGGGTACGCAACCGGTGGTAACTCAATATCTTTTTTTCTTCCAGAAGCAACGCATGTATTTGATCTTCCACTTCTCTGGGCAAACTTTTCTCCAGCAGCTCTTCAAATGCAGGAATTAACAGTTTGATACCGGTATAAATAATAATTATACTGACCAGGGCTGCTGCAACCGGCTCCAGAATAGCCCATCGGTTATCTAAAAACATGGCAGCACAGATGCCGATCAAGACGGCCAAAGAAGTAAAAACATCATTCCAGTGATCATAAGCCTTGGCACGAAGGCCGGAACTCTTCAATACCAGGCTTTCCTTTTTAGTATACCTGAAAACGATGAATTTGGAAAGAATCGATATGATAGCGATGATAAGCGCAAATTTTTCGGGATGAAGAATATTCTCTTCCCGATAGAGAACACCCGTTATCGTTTCCGCGGAGTTGGCAAGAAGCGATGCACCCACCACGATCATGGCGACAGCTATCAGGGCAGAAGATAAGGTCTCATATTTTCCATGCCCATATCGGTGTTTTTCATCCGAGGGTTTACTGGATATCCGGATAAAAATCAGCATGGCTATATCCGTAATGATATCGGAGAGCGAATTAGCCGCATCAGCTATCATCGCGCTGCTATGCCCCCAAATACCGGCGACAAACTTCAATCCCATCAAAAGGATGTTGAGTGTGCTGCCTATAATTGTTACACGAAAAATTTCTTTTTCTCTTTTTGTGTAAAAGAAACTTTTGAACATGAATACTTGGTATATCGTTTAAGTGTAAAGCAAAAGAGAAATGAATAAATTCCATTTTTAATTACCGGTCTGTTCCTTGACCGCAGTGCTATCGGACACGATGAGGAGTATATCCTTCGGATAAAGCTCCAGTTTCCCTTTCGGCACCATGAATTTACTCCCCCGTTTTACCAAAATGACCAGTTCTTCATCCTTCAGGTCCAAATCCATCAGCATACTGCCTTCTTTTATCATTTCGGGCGTAACCTTCCGTTCTTCCATTTTTGTTCCGATTTCATCGGGAATTTCAACACCAAAAAAAGTTTTCTTATCCGGTACCGGCTCATCGAGTTTCAGCCATTTGGCCACTACTCCGATGCTGCTGCCCTGTATAGTCAAAGACAGTATCGTAATGAAAAATACGATGTTGAACAGCGTTTCGGCTCCCTGAATATCACTCATCATCGGATAGGTAGCGAAAATAATAGGCACAGCGCCCCGCAGGCCGACCCACGACAAGAAAACCCTTCCTCTGATGCTGTATCTTTTGAATGGCAACAAACTGACAACAACGGCCAAAGGCCTTGCCACAAAAATCATCACAAGACCGGCCAGTAAAGCAAAAGGCGCAACGGTCAAAAGGTTTTCCGAATTGACCAGCAGGCCAAGCATTATAAACAGAATGATCTGCACAAGCCAGGTAATACCGTCGAAAAAGGTTTTAATACTTTTTTTGTGCACCAGCCGACTGTTACCCACGATGATACCGCTGATATATACAGCCAAATAACCGTTTCCTCCTAATACGGCGGTAACTGCAAAGGTCAGAAAAACCATGCAAAGCAGTACGATGGGATACAGCGAATCATTGTAAATATCTATCCGATTGAGAAAGAATACACTCAAACGCCCCATCAGGAAACCGATCAATCCGCCCAGAAAAAACTGCATAAAAAGCGTTCCGATAATGAGCCAGATGCTTCCACCACCGCTCGATACGAACTGTATCAAGGCTATGGTCAACATATATGCCATAGGGTCGTTACTTCCACTTTCGAGCTCCAACGTAGGTTTCAGGTCTTCTTTCAAGTGCATCTGCCGGCCGTTAAGCAAAGCAAAGACAGAGGCAGAGTCCGTACTCGACATGGTAGCCGCCAAAAGCAAAGCAATGGGAAAAGTCAGATGAATGGGTGAAACGGGAATAGTACCCATTAAATAAAGGATACCGCCGAAAACCAAAGTCGTAATCACCACGCCCAGAGTGGAAAGAGTGATACCGGGACCCATTACCCGCTTGATATCGCTAAAACGGGTATCCATACCACCGGAGAAGAGAATGACACTCAAGGCCAAAACACCCACAAACTGTGCCGAACCGGCATCGTCAAACTGTATGCCGAACCCTCCGGAACCAAACAGCACGCCTGTGGCAAGAAAAAGGAGCAAAGCCGGCAATCCGAACTTCGTTCCGATTTTTCCGGCCATAATGCCAACCAAAAGAACAATCGAGCCGATTAAAAGGAAGTGTTCCGGAGCGATACTAACCATTCTGTTAAATAAATAGAGGTGTACCCCATTTCTTTCGATTAAGAGTACACCATAAATAGATTATGAGTAATTATTAAATCTCTTGAACCAGTGCTATGAATATTTCACCCATTTTTTCAGAAGCCGCATTGGCTGCATCGATAACATCCTGAGCATCATTCACGAAATCATCGGCAAAATGATATCCTTCATTGGTGATAACAGACATACCGAAAACCCTGATGTCTGCATGGCGGGCCACGATAACCTCAGGCACAGTGCTCATGCCGATGGCATCGCCTCCTACTTTACCCCAGAAAGCATATTCCGCCGGAGTCTCATACGAAGGGCCGGTCAGTCCTACATAGACACCTTTTTTAACGGGAATCCCCTTCTTGCTGCAAATGGCTTCTACCTTCGCAATGAATTCGCGATCATAGGCGCGGGTCATATCCGGGAAACGAGGACCGAACATTTCCATGTTTCTACCAATCAGGGGATTGGGCAAATTGTTGATATGATCGCGAATAATCATTAAATCGCCCACCTTGAAAGTGTTGTTTATCCCTCCGGCAGCATTTGAAACCAAAAGGTTCTCTATACCTAAAAGTTTCATGGTACGAACGGGGAATGTAACCTGATCCATGCTATACCCCTCATAGTAGTGAAAGCGTCCCTGCATGGCCAAAACCGGCACGCCTCCCAAAAGACCGGCGATCAGATTTCCTTTATGTCCCACTGCCGTAGATTGTGCAAAGTGGGGAATTTGCGAATAGGGAATAACAGTAGCCTCCTGAATGCTGTTTGCCAGATTGCCCAAGCCGCTACCCAATATTATTGCGGTACGTGTTTCTCGAGAAATCCTCGAAGCCAGAAACGAAGCGGCCTCGTGGTAATGTTCTTCTTGCATGTTCATACGTATATCTCTTTATTATCGTTTTATAAGTCTGCGAGCTATCGCTCTTACTTTTTCTTTTATTTCTTCTTCTCCTTCCACTACCCGATCCAGCATCACAATCCGACCGTTAATAACAGTCGTTTTCACACAACTTCCGTTGGCCGAATAAACCAGATTGGAAGTAAGATCATGCAGCGGTGTCATTTCCGGCAAGCTCAAGTCCACAAGACACAAATCGGCCTTGTAGCCCTCTTCCAGTTTACCAGCACCGGTGCGCAGTATGCGAGCACCCGTTTCCGTGGCACTGCGGAATATTTCAGGAGCACTTACTGCCGTGCTGTCATAACGCCACACCTTGCCCAAAAGAGAAGCTAACTTCATGGCCTCCAGCATATCCAAATTGTTGGACGAAGAGCAGCCATCGGTACCCAGACCGACATCTATACCCCTGCTCCTCATCTCCTCATAGAGAAATTTGTATCCACTGGCCAGCTTCATGTTCGACGCCGGATTGTGTATCACATTCACCCCATTGGCAGCCAGCAAATCCAATTCTTCTTCATCCATCCAAAGACCATGCGCAATGGTGAGGTTCGGACTCAAGACGCCCAATCGATCAAGATACCTGATAGGAGTAGTATTGTGCAACTTCATACACTCGTCCACCTCTCCTTTCGTTTCCGACATGTGCAGGTGAATAATCACGTCATGCTCTTTTGCAAAGTTATGACAAAACCGGAGTTGTTCTCCGCTAACCGTATAAATAGCATGAGGTCCCACTGAAAAACGGATGGTATCGGGGTACATCTCCTGAAACTCATACAAATACTTCAAAGAATTGTCACGATCCTTTGCAGCACGTTCTTCACTGCCCTGATCAAACAGCGTATAGGAAACCACTGCTCTCATACCCGTATCCACCGCTGCTTGTGCTGTGCTGTGCGGGTTCATATACATATCCATAAATGCCGTGGTGCCGGATTTGATCATCTCCAGGCAGGCCAGCCGGGCTCCCCAGTAACAATCTTCCTCCGTCATCTTTGCCTCCACAGGCCAAATATATTCTTCCAGCCACTTCATTAGAGGCAGATCATCTCCATAACCTCTGAAAACAGTCATGGCCGAGTGCGCGTGACAATTATGGAAGCCGGGAACGGCTGCCGTATTCGCCCCGTCGATAATCCGTTCACAGTCGGCCGGTGTTTCGATGATCGGAGCAATTTTAGCTATGCGATCTCCTTCGATCAAAATATCTTGAACGATACCGTTCAATAAGGTATTCTTTATCAGAACTGACATGTCGTTCAGAATTTACCGTTCGGGAAAATAGTTATAAAACTCGGCTGCGGCTTCTATACCTTTACGCCAAATATCCAGCCTCATATTCTCATTGGGTGAATGTATCGCATTGCTCTCCAGACCGAACCCCATCAGTACGGTCTTTACCCCCAGCACTCTTTCAAAAGCTGCTATAATAGGTATGCTACCCCCTCTGCGTACAGCCAGCGGACGTTTTCCGAATGCCACTTCGCAGGCTTTCTCTGCAGCCTGATATGCCGGCAAATCGATAGGACACAAATAGGCTTCGCCCCCGTGCATCGGTTTGACCTGAACCCGTATATATTTCGGCGCAATGGATTGAATATAGTCTGCAAACATTTTACTGATTTTCTCATGATCCTGACTGGCTACCAAACGGCAAGAAACCTTGGCATAGGCTTTACTCGGCAATACGGTCTTGGCGCCCTCTCCGGTATAACCGCCCCAAATGCCGCAAACATCGAAACTCGGACGACAGCTGTTTCTTTCCAGCGTATGGTATCCTTTTTCGCCGAACAGTCCATCCACGTCCAAAGCTGCTTTGTATTGGTTTTCATCGAATGGCACCTGCGCAATCATGTTACGCTCTTCATCGCTCATGGGCACGACATCGTCATAAAAGTGCGGAATAACGATACGGCCGTCGGCATCCACCACCTGGGCAATCAGTTTGCAAAGTTCGTTAATGGGGTTTGCCACAGCTCCGCCGAAATGGCCGCTATGCAAATCCCGGTTAGGCCCGGTAACCTCTATTTCCCAGTAAGCCAGACCTCTTAAGCCCGTGGTCAAAGAAGGGGTTTCGGCACTGACCATACTGGTATCGGAAACCACGATAACGTCGCTTTTGAGCATTTCCTTATGTTTCTTGCAGAAGTCTTCCAAGTGGGTAGAGCCGATTTCCTCCTCCCCCTCGAATATGAACTTCACGTTGCATCTGATGAGTCCTAACTTAAGGGCTGTTTCGAAACCCTTTACCTGTATCATGGATTGCCCTTTATCATCATCGGACCCGCGCGCCCAGATTCTACCGTCTCTGACAACTGCCTCGAAAGGTTCGCTGTTCCAAAGCTCCAGGGGCTCCGGCGGCATTACATCATAGTGGGCATATATTAATATGGTAGGCAGGGAAGCATCGATGATGTATTCTCCGTAAACAATGGGATTGCCGTCCGTAGGGAAAACTTCGGCTTTTTGTACCCCCACTCCCAGCAAATGAGACTTCCAGTGTTCGGCACAGCGGATCATATCCGGTTTATGTTCACTTTTTGCACTTACAGAAGGTATTCTGATCAGGTCAAACAGCTCTTGCAGGAAACGAGGCTCGTTGGCAGCTATATACTCTTTGATTTGAGACATGATGAATTTGTTTATTTATGATTTTATCAAAGATAGGAAAATAAGTAGTATTTATGTTCAAAAGATTTTGTAGGACTTCCTCGGACAGGCAGCAAGACATCGAGTAGTACTTTTTATTTATGCGCAAAACATCCTTTTTCAGCACAAGTCAACTCCTTACTGATAGCAGAAATTCTTTGTCTGAAGAATTTTATCCATCAGGCAAAGAATTTCTGCTCCTCCCCGAGATAGAAAATTTTCAAAGAAAAAACAACTCGAAAACAACCCGTCGATATCCAAAAAGAACACGGCACGCAAAACGGCCGTCATAACGCATCCGGCTATTTAATAAATGCTCGTCTGTGTTTATTCCTTTGTTTTAGAATTTTAGCTAAATTTGCACCCTAATAAATATGGTACAGGATTAATACTAAAAAATATAAATAAAAGGACAAACACGATGCAAAACAAAGGATTTGTGACTTTTGTCACAACAGCTCTGGCCCTTATCTGCGCGTTCTACCTTTCTTTTTCTTTTGTAACCAAACATTATGATAAGAAAGCAGAAGCCATGGGCGAGCAAGCCGGAATGGCCTACCTCGATTCAATGGCTTCGGAAAAAGTATGGATGGGCTTTACCCTGAAAGAAGCGCGAAATCAACAAATCGGCCTTGGCCTTGACCTCAAGGGAGGTATGAACGTTGTTCTGAAGCTGAATGCCGCAGATTTATTACGCAACCTCGCAAACAACAGCACAGACCCCAATTTCCTCAAGGCTCTGGAGCTGACTTCTGCAAGTGCAGCTCAAAACAACTACATTGACGAGTTTGTAAAACAATACGCAAAACTGAACCCGGAAGGACGCCTGACCGTACTGTTCGGTGCCGGAGACCTGCGTGATCAAATCAACTCGAAGACCACAGATGCACAGGTAGTGGATATGCTGAAGCAAAAGTACAACAGCGCTGTGGATGCATCGTTTAACGTATTGAGAACCCGTATCGACCGTTTCGGTGTGGTTGCACCGAACCTGCAACGCCTGGAAGGTCAAGGACGTATCCTCGTGGAGCTACCGGGAGTAAAGGATCCGGAGCGTGTGCGCGAGCTACTCCAGCGCAGTGCGAACCTGCAGTTCTGGCGTACCTATAACTATAGCGAAATCGAGGAAGACCTCATCAATGCCAACGCCCGTCTCAGCGCCATGACAGCAACAGCGCCGGTAGACACAACGGGTATGAATGAAGAAGAAAAAACGGCAGCCATGGGAAAACAGGCCAAAGAGAACAATGTTCTCTTCAGCTTGCTTACTCCGTACAACGGAGGTGGCGCAGTGGTCGGTATAGCACCGCGGGCTGCCATGAATCGTATAGACTCTTTGCTCAAAGTAGCCAAAGAACAGAAAATGATTCGTGAAGATCTGACTCTGATGTGGGGCGCAAAACCCATGATAAACTATCAGACCAACAAACTGACAGACAACTATGAGCTGTATGCGATCCGCACAAACCGCACCGGCGAACCGGATCTTAGCGGCGACGTGGTAACATCGGCAAAAAGCGATATTATCAACAACTTCGGTAAATCGGAACCGATCGTATCGATGTCGATGAACGAAGAAGGCAGTCGCAAGTGGGCACGTCTGACGAAAGATAATATCAACCGTGCTCTGGCCATCGTACTTGATGGCGTAGTATATTCCGCCCCTAACGTATCGAATGAAATCACAGGCGGACAGTCTCAAATCTCAGGACGTTTCTCCATAGAAGAGTCCGGCGACCTGGCAAACGTGCTGAACTCCGGTAAAATGGAAACCACCATCGTCATCGAGCAGGAAAACGTTGTCGGTCCCACCTTGGGACAGGAATCGATCCGCAACGGTTTCATCTCATTCATCATAGCCCTGGTATTACTGATGATTTACATGTGCCTGTTCTACGGCTTCAAACCCGGTATGGTTGCGAACGGTGCACTCATTGTAAATACATTCTTCACCTTAGGTATTCTGGCCTCTTTCCATGCAGTGCTGACACTCTCCGGCATTGCCGGTTTGGTACTCACATTGGGTATGGCGGTAGATGCAAACGTGCTGATTTTTGAACGTATCCGCGAAGAATTGGGCAACGGCAAGAGTATGAGCCGTGCCATTACAGACGGTTACGGAAATGCTTTCAGTGCTATTTTCGACTCGAACCTCACCTCCATCATTACCGGCATAGTGCTCTTCTTCTTTGGTACGGGAACGATCAGAGGCTTTGCCACCACATTGATTATCGGTTTGATTTCCTCTTTCATCACGGCTGTATTCCTGACACGTATGGTATTCGAAGCCATGGACAAGAAAGGCATGATGGAGAACATCACTTTCAGAACCGGATTTAGCAAGAGTATTCTGAATAATCCCAAATTCAATATTCTGGGCAACCGCAAATGGGGCATGATCCTGCCCGGATCAATTATTCTTCTGGGTATCGTTTTCATGTTCATTGTGGGTTTGAACCCCGGTATCGATTTCTCCGGAGGTCGTAACTATATCATCGCTTTCGATCAAAAAGTAGATAACATTACCGTTCGGAAAGCATTGGAAGGGCCTCTGGAAGGCAAACTCGTAGTAACGACTATCGGTACGGAAGGTACCCAAGTACGCGTAGCTACGAACTACAAGATTAAAGATGACAGTCAGGCTGTCGAAGAAGAGTTGAGCCAAAAACTTTATGAAAATCTCAAAGGTCTTTACAAGACAGCGCCGACATACGCGCAATTCATCCAATCGGATATCGTAAGCTCGCAAAAAGTAAGCCCGAGTATGTCCAGCGATATTCGCCGGGGTGCTATCATTGCCGTACTTTTGGCATTGGTGTTCATGGCTTTGTACATCTTACTGCGTTTCCGCAATATCTCATTCTCTATCGGAGCTTTTGCTTCTGTTGCAGTAGCCACGTTCTCCATTATTTCTCTGTACACGATCCTGTGGAAGATAATGCCCTTCACCATGGAAGTAGACCAAAACTTCGTAGCAGCCTTGCTGGCTATTATCGGTTACGCCATCAATGACGTTGTGATTATCTTCGACCGTATTCGTGAAACACTGAAGAAATACCCCAACCGCGAAAACTTCCAACTATTCAATGAAGCGATGAATGTCACGCTGGTACGTACTTTGAATACATCTTTCACCACGCTTCTCGTTATGCTTATCATCTTCCTTTTGGGCGGTGCCACACTGCGCAGCTTTACCTTTGCCATCCTTTTGGGTATCCTCATCGGTACATTCTGCACGCTTTTCGTAGCCAGCCCCATCGCTTACAAGATGTTAGACAAACAAGAAGACAAATCATCGAAAAGAAAAAAATAATCCTTTCTGACTCCATAAAGTCAGCCGGCTCTAAATCAAATTAGAGCCGGCTGATTTTATAAAGACAAGTTCGAGAAATACATCTTTCACAAAAAGACTTAAATAGCAGCCTTATCAAATTAATTACTTAATAAATATTTCTAAATTAGTAGCCTGTTTCACTCATAAAAACAACAATATGGCAAAAAAGCTTTTACTCGCAGCCGGCGTCATCTTCGCATTGGCTTCATGTAACAAACAACCGGCTAATACTTACACCATTAGCGGAACACTTTCCGACAGCCTGCAAGCCGAAGGCAAAATTGTTTATCTGTACAAGGGAAAAGAAGCCATCGACAGTACAGCGGTGGTTAATAATGCTTTCACTTTCACTGGTACAGTTTCAGATTCCCTAAAATACGCAACTGTGTTAATGAAAAAAACTTTCAGCTCTTTGGTATTCATGGAACCGGGTAAAATCACAGTAGACGCAACTGAAGAAGCAGCCACAGGTACCCCTCTGAACGATGCCTATAGCAGCTACAATAAAGAGATGAAAAGTTTGCAGAAAAACATGAGAGAGAAAATCGAACCTCTGACAAAAGACTCCACAATGGATGAAAAAATTGCAGAGAAAATGATAGACTCTATCTACCAAAAATACACGGCTGATGTAAAAGACCTCAACCTAAAGCATTTCGATAAGCATACAAACGACATTATCGGAACGCTTATCTTCATCCAGATTTTAAATGGAGATTTAACGCCCGAACAGTTCGCCGAACTTAAAGGAAAAGCCGGAGAGTACATATTGGCAGACGAGAATGTCAAGAATGCAATCGAACGTCAGGAAAACCTCATTGCAACGCAACCGGGTGCCGACATGCGTGACTTCAACGGTGTAAACGATGAAGGCAACGAAGTTAAGCTGAGTGACTTCGTTGGCAAAGGACACTATGTGCTTGTCGACTTCTGGGCATCATGGTGCGGCCCCTGTCGTCACGAAATCCCCAATCTGGTTAATATCTACAAAGAATACAAAAGTAAAGGTCTGGAAATCGTAGGAGTAGCCGTATGGGATAAAATGGAAGATCACCTTAAAGCCGTTAAAGAATTGAATGTAACATGGCCTCAAATCTTGAATGAGAAAGAAGCAACACAATTATACGGCATTGCGGGTATTCCTCAAATCATCCTGTTCGGTCCTGACGGCAAAATCGTAAAACGCGATCTCCGTGGCGAAGACATCAAAAAAACGCTTGATGAAATTATTGCTGAGAAAAAAATGCTCTAAGAGCACTATCCTTTCCAATATAAAATAATCCCATAGGGAGGTGTGTCAAAACTCCATTCTCCCTAAATCAACTTCATTTGTAAAGAATAATCGCTATCAGAGAGCTAAAAACTCAATGATAGCGATTGTTTTATTTGATTAGAAAGGGTTGTAACTATCAATATGAAATGAAACTTCTCCCAATTCCATGTTTTGACACAGCCCCTTTCACGTGCGTCAAAATGCGTAAAGTACAAGGTGCTAAGACTGAGGCTCAACGGAGCGAACTGAATTACCCTAACCAAGAAATGTCGCAAGGGAATCAGCAATTTGCGCATTATCACACACCGTCCTATTCTTTATGCCTAACTTACAAGCTATCCTGACTTTCGCACACCTTCTCTTCTCATACCACGTAAAACTCATCGACTTTGCTCTTTTCTTCAATCCAAACGATACCTTCACGTTTTTTCTCTTCGCAGGTTAAATGATTTTAACCATCCAACTCGATGTACACCGACAGGTATTGACAGGCTAAGAGGGAGATGATGCCGGGCTTTACTTCTCCGGCTATTATCTTTAATTTGAAAATCTCTGTTCAAAAATGGCTAAAAAACTATTGGTGTCCGATAAAAAACAACCAAACATTGCCCAATAAGCCTACTCAACACCTCTGTTTAGAAGACCTATCAAAAAATATCGAATAGCTGTCTAAAATGTTAAAAACACGTTCAAAGAAAAAGAGGATGCATCGAAAATAAATTCGATACACCCTCCATTGAATCTTTATACGGGAATTATAAAACAAAGATGATCCAAAACTTCTATTTTGGCATACCCTCTCTTCGATAATGTTTTTTACGGATTAGAGCCTATCAAGAAGCGTTTCAAATCTTTTTCTTAAAAATTCTTGATAAACAGAGTACAGCAACAAGAATACTCCCTAAACAGTCGACGCTTTACTTTCGGTCTCCGGAAGATAAAACTCCCCGGTAAACAAACTCCTATCCCGGCCGGGGAAAAGAGTATTTGCTAAAGGCCGACAATCTGAATGGTAATATACGACAGCGGCAATGCAAACAAAAGACTGTCGATACGGTCTAAAACACCACCGTGACCCGGAATTATCTTGCCCGAATCCTTAACGCCGGCAATACGTTTGAGACGCGATTCGAAAAGGTCTCCCCAAGTAGCTGCCACAGCAACGACAGCACCTAATACAGCCCACAAATACCACGGTTGCAGGCTTTGCACAAAAAAGTCGCCCAGCAGAACGGCACCGATTACCGAAACGACAACACCGCCTGCAAAACCTTCCCATGTTTTCTTGGGTGAGATGATTTTGGCCATCTTATGTTTTCCCATTAAAGAGCCTACCAGATAAGCCCCCGTATCATTCAGCCAAATAAGAATAAAAATCGTTAACAGAAAATATGTCTGAAAGTCTGTGAAGTCCGAACTGATTTTAGAGAAAGCAATAAAATTAGCCATACTTAATCCTCCCGCAATATACAACTGCCCGAAAACAGTTTTCGACAAATCTGAGGGGAATGTATCGGACTCTGTAAACAAGCCACGGATAATGACATAAATCAGATAGAAGATATACGGAACAAACATAATTCTATCTGGCCCCGAAATGCTTGCAAAGAGCGTAGCGGAAAAAAGATAAGCAGCGGCCAAGCCGTCCAGGATATGCCTCAACGGTCTGGTACGGTTATTTTTTGCGAGCTTGGAATACTCCCAAATACCCACAAGTGCAAATAAGGAGAACAGAGCTACATAGATGGCCGGGTTTTTGATCAATATCGCAAAAACGATGGCAGCAACGTATGCACTGCCCGATAAAGAACGAATGAATAGATTCCTTGCTTTCATAAATTTCGTATTGTTATTTATTGCTCCTCATTTGTTTTCTTAGTATCGTTGTCGGGAGAATCGGATTTGGCATCACCGTCCATCTCTCCTTCACATGATACTCCGGCTTCGTTCTCTTCAATATCGGTAGTAATGCCAGTTTCCTCCTCTTTTCTCTCTCCGGCTGGTTCCACAAGAGGTTTCTTTCTTTGAATGTTGGTCATAATCTCTTCCGTTCGAGAGATCCAGGGGCGTTTACCGAATATATTTTCCACATCTTCTGTATAAATAACCTCTCTTTCCAACAGCATATTGGCCAGCTTGTGATGCCCTTCGGCATACTCTCTGAGGATAGCCTTGGCTCGCTCGTACTGAGTGGAAATAATTGCCTGCACCTCCCTGTCTATAAGTTCTGCCGTATCTTCACTGTACGGTTTGCTGATGCCCCAACCGTCATTTTGCATTTCGTAATAATTTACGTTCGGCATCTTGTCGCTCATACCATAGTAAACCACCATGGCATAGGCCAATTTGGTGATACGCTCAAGATCATTGGCCGCTCCGGTAGATATACGCCCCAGAAACAGTTCTTCGGCTGCACGCCCGCCCAAGGTAGCACACATCTGGTCCAAAAGGGCTTCTTTCGTCGTAATCTGGCGTTCTTCCGGCAGATACCAGGCAGCCCCCAATGCTTTACCACGCGGCACGATGGTTACTTTTACCAAAGGATTGGCATACTCCAACATCCAACTGATAGTGGCATGCCCTGATTCGTGTATGGCAATACTGCGTCTCTCCTCCTCGGTGGTCATTTTGTTTTTCTTCTCCAGTCCGCCGATAACCCGGTCTACGGCATTCATGAAGTTCTCCTTGTTCACAAAATCCCGACCTTCACGGGCTGCGATCAATGCGGCCTCATTACAAATATTGGCAATATCGGCCCCGGAAAAACCCGGAGTTTGTCTGGCCAACAGATCCACATCCACCGTATTGTCTATTTTAAGAGGTTTGAGATGTACGAGGAAAATTTCTTTACGGTCGTTCAAGTCCGGCAGATCCACGTAGATTTGTCTATCGAAACGGCCGGCACGCAAAAGAGCTTTATCCAAAATATCCGCACGGTTGGTTGCTGCCAAAATGATAACACCGCTATTGGTACCGAAACCGTCCATTTCCGTCAACAACTGGTTCAACGTATTTTCACGTTCGTCGTTACCGCCGAAGTTGGCATTTTTTCCACGAGCACGTCCGACAGCATCGATCTCATCGATAAAAACGATACACGGAGCTTTTTCCTTAGCCTGCTTGAAAAGGTCGCGTACACGGGATGCCCCCACCCCCACGAACATTTCAACGAAATCGGAACCCGAAAGCGAAAAGAACGGCACGTGAGCCTCTCCTGCTACAGCTTTGGCCAACAACGTCTTACCCGTTCCCGGAGGACCTACCAGCAATGCACCTTTGGGTATCTTACCGCCAAGTTTGGTGTACTTCTCAGGATTTTTCAGGAAGTGCACAATTTCCTCTACCTCTTCTTTTGCTTCATGTAAACCGGCAACATTGTCGAATGTAACATGTACGTTTTTCTTATCGTATAGTTGGGCCTTGCTTTTTCCCACACTGAAGATACCTCCGCCTCCGCCGGCATTTCCGCCTCCACTCATTCTACGGGTCATCCATATCCAGAAGATAATAAGCAAAATGAAAGGTCCGAAGCCTATAATGATACTCCAGATATTGAAACGGTCATGCTCATACGAGACCTGCGCTGTCAGTTGGTTTTGATCGTAAAAGTCGGAAAATTTGTCAACAGACGGAATTTGTGTGGATATAGTAAATACTTCCGCTGACTTTCGTCTGGATTCCGGTATCTCTCCTGCTTTGAAAACAGAGTCTACCATTTGCGGTTTAACCTGAGCTGTCAGTGTATTCTGATCCCTGTTAACCGTTATTTTATCAAAAGCTCCCTTGATGGCCACCTGCTGGAACTCATTCCAGCTCATGGTTTTTGAAACACCGTTCAAGCCATCCATAAAAAACAATGCGGTGAGTATCAATAATACGATACCGTAAATCCACATTTCATTAAATTTGAGAGGTCTTTTTTTCCCTTTATTATTGTTTGTCGGTTTGTTGTCTTGTGCCATATAATTCAGTGGGCGGTTTATTTTCTTTAATAGCGTTTATTGAGAAAGAAACAAGTGGACGGCACTTTTCGTTCTTGCATTTTATGACAATTTTTATGCAAAGTTAACAAAAAGAGTCCAGCATCTTGCCTTATGAAAAAGACTATCAATAAGCGTGCCAATACTTTTTCTTCCCCGGATATGTCATGCGGAGAAAAGAGATTTTTGTTTTGAGAAATAATATCGACGGAATAAAAGACAGAGAAAGGAAACAGCCGGGAGCATCCGAGTGGAGATTTACGAACAAATTCCGGGTTCTTTTTAATATGGAATATGTTACGTCGACTTTTATTGTCCAATCATCCCGGAAGAGATTGGGAGAAATTCTTTGCTATTTATGAAGAAGTTCCTCCTAAACACAATCTTTTCGGATGGAGGCTCGGTAATACGAAAAATGTCCTGAAACAACAAAATCATAAGTCTCAAAAGACCTTTTCTATCCTCTCAAAGTTTTATCGAACACCAATGACTTCTACGACATCCGTTCAGTCGAATCGTTGGGAGTATGAGTTCTGAATAACTTTTTTGTTACTTTGTATCCTTGAAAACAGATACGGCTAACACAAAAAGAAAATGAAAATCTTTAAGAATATTTTCGGCAAACAGCATTCCGATGACTCTCCTGTCACAGAAAATACAACTGCCAATAGAGAACAAACTGCTGCAAATACACAACAAACAGAAAATAAAGAAGCCGTTCGACAGGCCGATACGCTGAAATTCGATGCCATACGGGCACTCAGGATAAACGAAATAGATTTCGCCATCAATGCTCTACTGAAATCCATTGAGCTTGCACCTCGTTTCGAAACACATTATTACTTAGGTACGGCATACCAGCAAGCCGGAGAAATCGATTCAGCCCTGAAACAATTCTGCAAAGTTTTGGAAGAAGTACCGACTCACTCATTAACGCTTCTTCAACGAGGCAACATCCTCCTGTCTCGCAACTCCGCCAACGAGGCATTGCAAGATGCCTTGTCGGCTCTGGAAAATGCCGAGGAAAGCGAACAAAAAATATCTGCTCTGAAATTGGCAGCGGAAGCAAAAGCTCTCGAAGAAAAGTGGGAAGAAGGCATAGAACTGCTAAAGCGCGCCCGCGAGCTTTCCGATGTAAATCTCTATGACATTTTCGTACTCCAAGCCCGCTACCAGCTCCGGATAAACGATTTTGAAAATACGGAAAAGTCTTTAAAAGAAATCGAAGAACTCAATCCCAACGAAGAGCTGGTTCCGCTGATGCGTGCCCACATAGCCAAAAGCCTCGATAATATCGAAGAAGCCATGCAATACTACCAATTAGCTCTGGACATAGATCCGTTCAATGTGGCAGCTTTTACGGGTATTACAGAGTTGATGACAAATCGCACAGAGGCACTCGAATATATACAGGCAGCTTACGACGATCAGCCTCACAATTTCTATCTGGGTAAATTATTAGTGCAGTTGCTCGAGGAAAACGACAAAACCGAAGAAGCCGGGAAGCTGGACAAAGAGTTGGCAGAGTTCAACCCCGAAGAGGAGGGGTCGCCCAAAGATATTGCCCAGGGCATGTATCAGGGAGGTATCTACTAAATAAAACATCTATGGGCAGGGGGAAAAAATGGTATGTGGTCTGGCAGGGAGTGGAACCGGGTATTTATGAGAGTTGGACGGACTGTAAACTGCAAATCAACGGATATCAGGGAGCGCGCTATAAAAGTTTCCTGACTTACGACGAGGCACGCGTAGCCTACGAAGACGGGCCGGATGCTTTTTACCGTAAAAACTATGGCTCGGAGCAACAGGCACACACGCTCTCTCCAAAAGTTATTCTGCCCAGTTTATGTGTAGATGCCGCTTGCAGCGGTAACCCCGGTCCGGTGGAATACCGGGGTGTGCTAACAGCCAATCGTGAGCAAATATTCAAGATAGGTCCTCTACAAGGAGGTTCGAATAATATCGGGGAGTTTCTGGCCATCGTACATGCTCTGGCTTTTCTGAAAAAGCAGGGGGCGGACATGCCTGTTTACTCGGACAGTGTAACCGCCATGAACTGGGTACGTAACAAAAAATGTAAAACATTGATACCGCGTACTCCGCAAAGCGAACCGCTGTTTAACCTGATAGCTCGAGCCGAGGACTGGCTGAAAAGCAATACCTACAATAATCGGATCATCAAATGGGACACTCCCAATTGGGGAGAAATACCCGCAGATTTCGGTCGTAAATGACATTACCCCGCATACTCGTCTACAATCCCGGGCATGAAGAAGCTCTACCCTTAGCCCCAAAGGCAACTTATAGCCCGCCGCGCATCGTTTGGCGCATGATGGCGGATTTAGGCTTACTGGCACGGTTCGAGGCAACCCCGGAAGATCTCATCTATATACCGAACGGCTCTTTTGAGGTATTCACGCTACACGACCATAAAGGCAATTCAATTCCCACGGAATCGGTCACGGATACATACCGGCTTTCTTTGTGGGGCGCAGAACCTCACACGGCAGAGTATATTCGATCAAGCCTGCAGGCCAAAGGCATAAACGTTCTTTCACCTGTATTTCCGACCGATATAGCCAAACTTTCGCACCGTGCCTTAGCCGCAGCAGGTATGCACAGCATGGGATTGCCCGCAAGAAATATACCGGTATGGATTTCTTGTCCTGAAGAAATGGAATGCACTCTGGCCAATTTCGAGAAACAGGGAATAACGCACCTACTGGCCAAACTGCCGTTCACCGGTTCGGGAAGAGGACTTATCCCGATAGAATTGCCTGTGGAAAAACAGTTTGAAGAAAAACTGCTGAAAGCATTAAAGAAGTATGGGAGTATAAGCATAGAGCCTTTTCTCAATGTATCCGAGAACTGGGCAACCGAGTGGTATTGCGACGGTAAGGGAGGTGTCGTATTCACGGCTTTATCGCATTTCATTACACGCACCAATGGGGCTTATGACGGAAATATTCTCGCTCCGCAATCCCGTTTATACAATCTTCTGGAAAGCAAATGCCGGTCGGCCAAAACAGATCTCTCCGACTTGTTAGACAAACAACAGCGTTTTCTTTCTTCTGTTTACAATAATTACAACGGTTTTCTGGGAGTGGATATGTTCTTCCATACAGATGACACCGGTAATACTCACCTGCACCCGTGCGTTGAAATAAATGTAAGACAAACAATGGGATTACTGGCACATCAAATCTACGAAACGCTGAGCCTGGCTCCTAAAATATATCGCTTTTGTCTGCATATTGCCGCCAATCCTCTCAAACTCGAACTGCATCTGCCGGATATAACCGGTGTCGACGGCTATACTCCTCTCACTCCCATACAAAAAGAAACGACGGCACATGCTTACCTCCTGCCGTATACCGGAACATTTTAAGCGGAAACAATATGTTAAGAAAAGATATCGATAAAGAAAAGGAGGTGGTGCAGTGCATGATTGAACTTTATTGCAGAGGCAATCATAATCCCCAAAAGAACCGGCTATGCGTTCAATGTCAGGAACTCTCGGATTATGCGCTCAAACGACTCGATCTTTGTCCGTTCGGAAACAGCAAACCTTTCTGCAGTAACTGTAAGATACATTGCTACCGGAAAGACATGCGTATTCGCATCAGGAATGTGATGCGTTACTCCGGGCCTCGAATGCTCTTCTATTACCCGCATCTGACCATCAGGCATCTGTTCCTCGGTATCACCCGCAAAGTACGCCGGCAAAAATAACCGACTCGAAAACCTCCTCCGCCCTTACGCAATCAAAGATTAACAGATACAAATTTCTTTCGTTACCTTTGCTTACAGAGGTAAACCAATAAGTTTCAATTAATTATGTACGACAAGAATGGCATGGCTTTCATAGCCAAATCAGACCAAAAGGATATACATATCATACCCAAGATGGCCAATCGCCACGGCCTTATCACAGGGGCTACGGGAACGGGTAAAACCGTTACGCTGCAAACACTGGCAGAAACATTCAGCCGAATGGGTGTACCGGTTTTCGCAGCCGATGTAAAGGGCGATCTTTCGGGAACAGCATCTGCAGGTGGAAATAAGTCCAGTGTCGTGGAGCGTGTGGAAAAGTTCGGTTTGACGGAACAGGGCTTCAAATTCCAAGGCTCTCCGGTGGAGTTTTGGGACGTATTCGGTGCTCAGGGACACAAAATGCGCACAACGGTTTCGGAGATAGGCCCGCTGTTACTCGAACGTCTTTTGGGGTTGAACGAAACACAAGGTGCCGTACTCTCCCTGCTTTTCAAGATTGCAGACGATCAGAACCTGCTGTTACTGGACATGAAAGACCTGAGGGAAATGGTCAACTATGTAGGCACGAACCGTAAAGACTACATGAATAATTACGGCAACATATCTCCCGCAACCATCGGTGCCATCCAGCGCAGTCTCATGCGTTTGGAAACCGAAGGGCTTTCCTGTTTCTTCGGAGAGCCTGCATTGTACATTGCCGACCTTATGCAAACCCGAAACGGCATGGGAGTCATCAATATTCTGGCTTCGGATAAACTGATGCACCATCCGAAAGTTTATACCACGCTCATGCTCTGGATCTTATCCGAGATCTTCGAGCAGATGCCCGAAGTAGGCGACCCGGAGAAACCTAAAATGGTATTCTTTTTCGATGAAGCACATCTCCTTTTCAGCGATATGTCCAAAAATCTTCTGGAACGGGTAGATCGCATCGTACGATTAATCCGCTCAAAAGGGGTGGGTATCTATTTTGTCACACAAAATCCGGGCGACGTACCGGAGTGTATCCTCGGTCAGTTGGGCAATCGCATACAGCATGCTCTCCGAGCCTATACACCCCGTGATCAAAAGGCCGTGAAAATAGCGGCGGATACTTTTCGTTCAAACCCGGCTTTCGATACACAGACGGCAATTACAGAACTGAAAATAGGCGAAGCTTTAATATCGGTATTGGATGAAAAAGGAGCTCCGACAATAGTAGAGCGAGCATCCATATTACCTCCCGAAGGACAAGTGGATCCCATAGATAATGCTGCACGCCGGCAAATGATGAACGAATCGCTCCTGCAAATGAAATATGCACAGGAGATCGACCGGGAATCGGCTTACGAGGTTCTAACGGCACGTCTTCATCGGGATGCCGAAGAGAAAAAAGCAGAAAAAACCGCACAACAACAAGCGAAAGAAACAGCCGGAAGAACCCAAAGCAAGCCTCAAGATTCTTTTGTGGAAGATATGGTCAAGAATGTCGGTCGAAGCATGTCTCGCCAGATTGGGAACAACTTGGCACGCACCCTTACGCGCGGTATCATGGGAGTACTTTTCGGCAAGAAATAAACTCGAAACGAATACTGTAAACCACATTTGTAAACAATATCATATCGACAACCCATCAAAGACGGTTTGTCATCATGCGCAAATTACTGCGTTGCTTGCGAGATTCGGCTTCGGTCACATACTCTATCAGTATCCTCCCTTCAGTCTCAATCTTAGTGCCTTGTACTTCACGCATTCTGACGTATCTAAAAGGTGCTGTGCCAAAAATGAAATTTGACACAGCATCTTTCACTTCTCCGAAATCGGACTATGACTTTACACGAATACCGGCAGCACGCAGACGATGACGGAGCCTGTTGGCAAACTCATAATTTTTCAAACCCCATTGAGGAGCAAGCACCAGCTCGGGCGGAGACTGCGAAACGAAGCGCTCCAGAACGATACCGTCACGAAGGCGCAGAGCAAAACGCACACACAAGTCGATATACTCACTCTCACTGAAAAGGCGGAAGCGTTCCGGGTGCAGTCTGTACTCCTGTGCCATAATCGTCCCCTTGATAATCTGCAGCTGGTGAAGTTTCAGCGTATCCAGAGGCAGTTCGTTCAAACGGTCTGCATGGCTAAGCAATTCTTCTTCCGTCTCTCCGGGTAAACCCATAATCAGATGAGCACCCACCAAAATACCCGCGTCATGCGTTTTGCATATAGCCTCCGCACTGCAAGCCCAGTCATGCCCCCGCCGTACACGCTCCAGAGTTCGACCTATGGTGCTTTCCACTCCATACTCGATCATCACAAAAAAGCGTTCGGACAGCTTTCTCAGACGCCTTAACAACTCCTCGGGCATACAGTCCGGACGCGTGCCGATAATCAGTCCGACCACTCCGGGATAATTCAGTGCCTCCATATATTGCGCCCAAATCTGCTCCACCTCTCCGTAAGTGCTCGTATAGGATTGAAAATAAGCCAGATAGCGCATATCGGCATACTTACGGCTAAAGAATGCTATACCCCGCCGAAGCTGTTCATGCACCGGATCGGCTGCCATGGCATACGAGGGGCTGAAACTCCTATTGTTGCAGTAAGTACACCCGCCACGACTCAGCGAGCCGTCCCTTGTGGGACAGCTAAAACCGGCATTAATGGAAATCTTCTGCATCTTCCCTTCCGGAAAGTACCGTTTCAGAAACTCGCTAAACTCTATCCACTCCGTCATCGCTCATTCAAGATAATTCAAGAATACTCTTCCAGCTCCAGCTGCCGAAGTATCAGTTCGTCTATCTTCCGGATAATCTCCCCGATGCGCTCACCTGCTTTTATCAATTCATCATTTGAAAGTGTACCGCTGCTCATCCGCTGCTCCAATTCCTGCTGTTCGACTTCTAATTCGGGCAAGAGACTCTCAATATCTTTCAGCTCCTGCTGTTCCTTATAGCTCAGCTTTCGGGGCCTTTCGGTGCGGTCACGCCTACCCTCTTCTACCGGTTTTTCTTTCTGTGAACGTACGGCAAGCTCGGCTTCGGCATCCCTCATTTCACAATATTCCCGATATTGTGAATAATTTCCCGGAAAATCGCCTATCCTACCGTCTCCCTCGAAAGTCAGAAGATGGTTAACCACCTTATCCATAAAGAAACGGTCATGGGATACGATCAGCACGCAACCGTTAAACTCCTGCAAAAACTCTTCGAGAATATTCAACGTAACGATGTCGAGATCGTTAGTCGGCTCGTCCAGTACCAGAAAGTTCGGCATCGTCACCAACACCGTACAGAGATATAAACGCCTGATTTCCCCTCCGCTCAATTTTCTTACCTGCGTATACTGCTTCTCGGGAGAGAACAAAAACAGGGTCAGGATTTGCGATGCACTCAACTGCTGCCTGCCGGTATCCGTGGAATAAGAAAACTGCTCGGCAATATCCTTGACCACGTCAATCACTCGTTTTTCGGGTGAAAAATCGGGTGCCTGCTGCTTATAGTGACCGAAACGTACCGTTTCGCCCACATCGACATATCCCTCATCCGGCAACAGCTCTCCCGTAATCAGTTTTATAAAAGTCGTTTTTCCCACACCGTTGGGACCTACGACACCCACTTTATCACGGCGGGCAAAAATATAATTGAAGTCTTTCAGAATAATTTTCTCACCAAATCGCTTGCTCAAGTGACAGGCCTCAAAAATCTTATTACCGATATGTCCCACATCACCACTCCCTAAAGCAATCTCACGATTCGTACAGCGCGGTTTCTGCAGCTGTGCCTGCAATTCATTGAAAGCATCGATACGCGCCTGCGCCTTACCGGCACGCGCCTGCGGTTGCCGCCGCATCCACTCCTGTTCTTTTCTGAACAGATTCCGGCGTCTTGCGGCCAAAGCATTATCCGCCTCTTCACGCTCGGCTTTCTTCGTAAGATAATAGTCGTAGTTTCCTTTGTAACGATACAGTCCTTCAGGCTGCAACTCAAAAATAGTGTTACAAACTCTGTCCAGAAAATAACGGTCGTGTGTTACCAGAAGCAACCCCATGGTAGAACGACTCAGGTATCCCTCCAGCCATTCGATGGTACTCAGATCCAAATGGTTGGTAGGCTCGTCCAGCATAAGCAAATCGGGTTGTCCGATCAAAGCTCCGGCCAAGGCTACACGCTTGGCTTCTCCACCCGACAGATTCGCCACAGAACGTTTGGTATCGGTAAGTCCAAGCTTTCCTAAAATCTCCCTTAACCGCTGCTCATAGTCCCACGCTCCCAAAGCCTCCATCCGGGGCAGAAGCTGCTCCATCACCGCATGATCCTCTGCCGTAGCAGCTCTCTCCCACTCTTTGAATAACATCGCCACAGGGTCGAACGGGCTTATACAGGCATCGAGCAAAGTTCCCTCTTCAGGCAACCGAGGTTGCTGGGGAAGATAAGCCCAAGTAATACCGTTCTCAAAAGTAATCTTCCCGCTGTCCGGCATTTCGGTACCGGCAAGGATATTCATCAAGGTGGTTTTGCCCACTCCATTGGGAGCAATCAGCCCTACTTTTTCGCCGCGATCGATACCGAATGAAACATTCTGAAAAAGGACACGCTCGCCAAAACTCTTGGCAAGAGATTCAACCTGAAGCATATAATTCTATTTAGAGGTCTTTTGTTGATATACTTTCATACGCCCGAATACATTATTGACATAATTGAGCGTTTCCGTTCCACGGAGGTACCCCGACTTACAGACAGGGTCGTTGTAGTATTTCGGCTCCCGTTTCAATTTGATGCACTCTTCCACATTGCCGTCCCATACACCGGGATCGTAGCCAAACTTTTCAGCCAGACGGCGGGCATCGGCCAAGTGACCGACTCCGGCGTTATAACCGGCCAAAGCCAACTTAAGTTTTTGCTCTTCATCCACAACGGAAGTAAGATATTTGCGAATCTCCAAAAGACAGGATACCGAAACACGTACGGATACTTCGGGGTCGAGCAAGGCAGCTTTATCCGCACCGTATATTCGCCCCGTAGCCGGCATGATACCCATCAAACCACGTGCCCCCGACCAGCCGATAATTTCCGGAGTAAAATTGGATTCGAAATAAGCAATAGAGGCCAACAGCTGCCAAGGCCAATGAACGAGCCGTTTGGCCTCCTGTTGAAAAATATGGTCGAAATCAGATATAACACCGCTTCTAATCAGTTTTACCGGTGCAAGGTATGCACCTTTGCTCAATTCAAAATAACGCTTATAAATAGACTGATAGTTATTGTTTTGCGGTATATCGGCCGCCAGCGAATCGAGGGTTTTAGCTAAAACCGAATCTTCGGGACGCACGATCCATTGAAGTTTCTGACGAAAACCGATCTCTAAAGACACATCGAGATTACTGTAATAAGTACGAACCAACTTGGCCAACATCTGGTCTGCAACGGTATAATCTATATTTCCCAAAGCCACCTCGCCCATCAAACTTTCATCAGTGACAGTATCTCCCTGAAGCACATTAACATCGATATGGCTACCGATCTGCTCCGAAATGTGCTGCAGCCGCTCTTCATATCTGTGGTCGTTTACAATGGTAATCCGTTTACCGGCCAGACGGGTTATCTTATCCAGCCGATCTGCAGGATTTTTAACTTTTCTCTGCACCAGCACCAACCCCGAAAGTTGCTCCGGCCCCGTATAACGCCAACGCTGCCTGCCCGAGCGGGTAACAGCCTGCGGGATAATGCAGAGGTCGACTTCTTTCCGTTTCAGCATATCCAACATGGTTTCCGTATTCGGAGCCACATGAATTTTAATCGGAATCTCGAGAGAATCGGCAAAAAGAGAAATCAGCTCATACTGATACCCCATGGGAGCATCCTTGTAGGTAAAATAGGTGGTAGAACCGGAAAGAGTAACAATATCAAGAGTATCCGGAAGTCTGTTGAATATGGCTTCATCATCTCTCAAGTATCCGATATATTTTTTCGAACTCAGAAAATATACGCCGAATGTGAGCAAAAAGCCAGCAGCCAGCAGCACAATCTCCATATACGGACTTCGTATCTGTTTCATTCTTTTAGAAATATTCAAACCTCAAGTATATTATTACCCCTAAGATAACGACTTTTATGCTTTACGAAGATTAACTCCTCCGAAGCGGCTGACAGTGAAATGATTTTTCTTAGTTTGAAGACAGGAATTGACACAACTCAACAATAAAAACACCTGATTTTTTAATCTCTTGAGGTCAAACATGAAGTAAAAATTAGATTTTTCACAAACAAAAGCCTGACTTTCTGTTTTTTTTCATTTCCAAGAAGTCTGATTTAATGCGGCATCGGTGAACTGTTGAAAACTTTTTTGTAAAAAAATGCACTTTTTCTTGAGAAAAGTATGCTTTATAACATAAAAGTTACTATATTTGCAATGTGTTTTTCATGGTATTAGATTTAAGGTTAACGAAAAAGATTGGTTGTCGGGAGACAACCAATTTTTGTTTTTATACCTTTCCCTCTCCAATCCATCCTAAAGTCAAAAGCCTTTGATAAACAACAATTCTTTTCGAATTTCCGACAATCGCTTATAAATATTTGAAAAAAACCTCTGCAACAGAATAGTCCCATACAACAAAAAACTCCCCGGCTATACAGAGAATAATACATAAAAACCCTTAACGAAGATTGCCTCCATAATTTACAACATGGTGAAAGTTCCATTGGAGGGAAAATCTCTGCCTGACCGATAAAAATCCGTAGCGCTACGGATTTTCAATGAAGTTAACTTGGATTTTTTTTCTTTGCCTGAAGAATTTTGAACCATCAGGCAGAAAATGACGTGTACTGAAAAAACTCAAAAAAACATACACGAGAAAGCATCGAGCTAAAGCTCTTCCTTAAAAGATTTTCGAATGGTTTACAGGCAAACTTTTTTCCTATGTCAATGAGTCCACAAAAGAAAACGTGTCGGCAAATTACCGACACGTTTTCTTTATTTAGCTTCCCTTAGGCCAATCTTATCCGGTATAAACAGTTTTTTAGTTTTTTACTTTTATGGTAAAAGGATTAAAGATATTCCTTTTAGTATCGATCTTAATATCTTCAGCGGATACGGCTTTATTGGATTTGAGTCCAACTTCAATAATTCTATTTGCAGGAATTTGTGTAAGTAAGTAATTCCAATAAGTTTTCCCTCCATCGAAACCTAAAGCCAAACCTCCGCTAACAGGGTAAAAGTTTTCGGTATAAAAACGGAAATTAAGCGGCAGAAGCATCTTGCTGAAATCGTTCGGCAAAGTTAGTTTGAGTGAAAGAGAAGCATTTTGAGTTTCTGCTACGGTACACCGAACCGATAAACCGTCTGTAGACTCCGTACCGTTAGCGACCACAGAAGCAAAGCGGTAATGGTCTCTAATCGAAATACGTATAATTCTCTGCAATTCCGGTTTACCTTGCACCTTTACAATAACTTCGGTTCGTAATACGGCACCCTGCGTATCAAGATTATCGGCAAAGGTAATTGAAACCAGACCCTCAGAAGAAACAACGGCATTTGTAATGATACCATCGGCAGGATTAACCCTCTCGACACGAATTAAACCGTTATTCGTATAGGCTGTGTTATTTTTATCCGGATAATAAGCACATCGAAATTTCAACTCCGATGCATCAGCAAATAATACATAGTTTGTCTTTTCGACCCTCAACACTCCTTCACCATCGGAAAAAGAAGGATATTGTTGCATCTCCTCCGAAAGGGCAAAGTTGTTGTCGGGAATGGCCTGTAAAGCTTTAGCTAAAGTTTGATGTCCAGCATTTGGAATATCCTTTACCTTTTTAAGAATCACTTTCAACAGCCAGTTACGCTTGATATCAAAGCGTTTCGTCTTATCATTATTAACCAAATCCAGCTTAAAATAGCGGAAACCTGCGCCTGGATAGTTTTTGAACCCGGCCTTTATTATCAGATAAGGATGCACTTGAGCATCACTTTGATTGGATTGTTCATAAGCATAAAGCGGCTGACCGGCCGGAATAAAATCGGCATCACCGAGAACACTGACCAAATGAGAGGTTAGCGGCGTGAGAGCCTGTTCATCAAAAACACCATTGGCAAACGGCGCTATTGTGCCCGTACCGTGATTACGGTACAAAGCATAAGAAACATTTTCCAATCCGCTCGTCTGTGCTACCTCCAGCATAAACTTTCCTTTATTTCGCAATAGTTCAACAGTGCCCAAATCTTGATTTTCAGCAGCAATAGATGCAAATTCCAGACGTTTCCACATAACAATGGGCTGAGACAATCCTACCTCTATGGAAGGAATAACCTCTCTTTCATCACGTCCGATCCAGGCCGTGGCGGTAGCTTCCGGTAAAGTATAATTGGCCACGAAGTGAATTTTACGTTTTTCAATCGATTTATTTACCCGGGCTGTAAAACTGTATCTGCCACTTCCCTCATCTCTAACTGTTGCCACAGAACGCTGAAGAAACAGTCCGGATTCATTGAAAACCCACAATTCCAACGTCTTAATAACGGACTCGTTTTCTTCTATAGCACGAAGAGTATTATAGTCGGGTATATTCACCGTAAATGTAACCTGATTTTTCTCCCGACAATCTTCAAGATGCTCTCCCGATTGCTCTTTGGCGCAACCGAACAGGAACAACGGAAGTAATATAATATATAACAATCGTTTCATAGATAAATCCATTTTTAACAGTTAGAATTCATATTCCTTAACATCTCGAACACAACGGGTATGGGCACTCGTTGATGAGCTATTGCCTTCTCCCTGTTTCAACTTCACAGCACCACTTGCAGACCAATACCATTTTCCGGTCATGATGGCCTTCACAGAACCGTTATGTTGTAATTCGTCGATCAACCTGATCTCAGCCTCCGTAGGCAAGCGCCAATCATCCAGAGTTTGCTCCCTCCCGTTTACGATACGAGTTTCTGTATACGACGCACACACATGCATTGCATAACTCCTTTGGATATCATAATTATCAGGCCCATAATACCGCAAATAATCTGTTCCACGCCATTTTATATAAAGATACATGGGTATGGTTGCACCCAACTGAGATGCCAGTTCAAAAGAGGGAGAAACCGTTTTTTTTGTTTCTTCAGAGTCAGATGTGATATGATCATCATCCATTTCTTTATTATAATAAGAACCCGACTTGCTATAAAATGATCTTGTTTCAGTTTTCGGAAATCCCAAAATCATCTCTCCATCTTTGGGAGGTATCAATATGACGATATGGTACATGGCCTTGTTGTTCAGTCCCGGAGCAAGGGTTCCATCGGGCCTCCAGCTCGATTTCTCACCAAAAGTATAGACTATGTACTGACCGGGATATTGTATCACGTGCACATTGTCTTTCAAGCCCTCCGAATTCTTCAATTCTATGGTAAAATGCTTAGGTACATTATTGGTTTGTATTTTAGCGGTAAAAGAGATATGAGTATCAGATGTGGAAAGAACAGGATAATACTGGTTATCGGACGGGATATTGTCCTGCACCACCTGACCGTGTTCATTTACATACTGATAATAGCATTTGGTTATTCGTGGAGTAACGAGGCTTGACGATTTGTAACCGACACGATAATTATCCACCACACTCATGATAACGTTATTCTCTTCTACCAAGAGATATTTGGGCGAAGAAATATCCGAATCCACATCAGGATAAGTACTCCACTCCTTTATACTCACCCGGCTGCTTTGAACCGTCACAGGAGAATCAGGTCCGGGCCCGCCGAGTGTCTCGATGGTGACAAAAAGATCATATAGCACATTGTTTTTCAAACAGGCCTCCGAGGCTTTGACAGGTACGCGATAATAATACTTATTTGCTGCCTGATTTTCTCCGGTTCGCTTCAGGCTTATTGCCAACATGATATACGGAGCTTCATTTTCATTGGTATTGCTCCATTCAGAATAAAAAGAGTAGTAACGCTTACATTTCTTATTCCCGTATAATTCATTTAAGAGCGAATACTGCTCCATGTTTATCAGACTTCCTGCGTTCTCTGCCTTATCGAGATACCCTTGAGTTCTGAAATTACAAAGTTTGGCCTCCGGTTCGCCCTCTAATTCATAACCGGTCAAATCCAATACCGGCATATTGAACCGAATCTTGGAAAGGATTCTTTTGAGACTTATTTGACCGAGGTCTTTGCTTTCGGGATGAGCTGTATTCACAGCTTTCTGCGTAACACCGAACATCACAAAAGATTGTAACTGCACCTTGTTGAGGTTCTTATTTTCCAGCAGATAGCCTTTTAACGCTTCGACAGTCTCAGGTTTTACACCCGTGCTGAAATCATGATTGGCCACCAGATAAATGTCCAATACATCGCCATTCAGTTGTTGCTCCTGCTCCGCTGTTATGGCAACTTTATATCTGTTGCCTTCTATAGGCTCGCAAGAAGCTCCGATAAAAAGATTGGCCTGATTTTTTTTATTGGCAAAAAGCCATAGTTTTTCAATCTTATTTTCATTAAACAAATCTTCTCCGGCCTCCGTTGCCTGCCTTACGCCATGTTCACCGATGTTTATATTAAAAACAAACGCTCTTTTTTCAGTCGGTTGTTTTGCCGGTTCTGCATCTTCTTTTATACAGTTGCTAAACAATCCGATAAAGAGGAACAATAGTGCTACTGAGTACAATTTAATTTTCATTTCTTTTCCTCCTGTTGATTATCCTACCGGTTGAACAATATTTATCCTGGCATATTGATTGGAACCTTCGCCCAATATGACAAACTTTCCATTTACAGTAAAATAGACATGAGCATGGCGGGCTTTCGAACCGCCCTCTCCTTTAGCCAACACCTTAATCGTGTACTGTGTTGTTCCGTCGGCCAAGCCTTCAACTGCTCCCTCAAACTTGAAATGCAAACCGTCAGAAAGAGTTGCTTTCCAAATATCTCCCTCCAGAGCTTTAATCCTGACTTTGAACTCTATCGGATGGGTGTAAGTAACCTGATGCTCTTGATTAGCAAAGCCTTCAGGTTCAATATTCACAAGATACGGTTTGAGAAATTTATATGTCAACTCCTCCTTATTCCACGGCAAAATCTGAGTAGTAAGCAACATGCCGTCATATTCTCCGATCTTGGAGATGGTAGCATCAAGTTTATAATGATGATTTCTAACAATCTGATATTGTCTCTCACCGGCATCGGCATTGATATAAGACTTGTATACAGACTCTATGCCGTTATACAGCGTCTTCACATATAAGACAGGAGCACGACCGGCCGTATCGGCAACAGCCGATGCGAGGTTTTCATAAACATACAGGGTATTGTCTTCGATAATAGAAGTGGCTACACCATGATTAACAAGCTGCTTGTCGATATTATTCAATTCCCAGTTCCACAGATGAGTCTTATTGACAGGTTTATCGAGAGGCATTAAAAACGACTCACCGGCATTTCGAATGATATTTACCGATTTGATTTGCACAACATCGTCATTGGCTGTATCCTGTTTGATATTCAATGTTATTTTAGCCACAACACGGTTCAGAGAAACCTCCACCTGAGATGTTGGATGTTCATTTATATCGACTCCGGTTTTCTCACCAATCATCACAAGCGGAATCTCCTGAGATGCACCAATCTTTGGAAGCATCTCGTTTTTTAACCGGTGATAGAAGAGAATATTGTCAAGAGAGCTGCTCATTACATCAGGTTCATTGGCTATGACAACGATCCGGCGCCCGGTTCCCACAGTAGTCTCGAGTTGCACCTGAATATTCAATGTCGGACCCTCAAAAACTTTTTGCACATCAAGGGCTGCTCCTCTAAAAACCATTATTCTAAGTTTGGTTATCTTAGCATCTCCGTTAAACAAAACACCATTACGAAGTACGGCATCGGTGAGATTAAATATCACCCCGACTTTTGTTTCCGTCTGCTCATCCGGCGCCTCTTTGGTACACCCCGACAGACCCAATAATAGAAAGGCAAGTAACAAAGGGGCAATTATATTCACGTATATATTTTTCATAATCAATACATTGTTTCAAGATTAATACACTACGAATTGATGGACTTCATTCCACGGAGTTATAACGACAGAAACATGGAGTTCGGCAGATTTCAAGTCGATAAAGATATTAAGCATTCGTCCGGCTTCGGGTATGAGCATCTTTCCATCGGAAGCCTTATTAACTCTCAACTTTTCCTCTCCTTTTATCCATAAAGAAAGATCCAGAGGGTTTTGAGCCAAAGTAGGATAAATAGTAAACACCGGAGTTAAAAGATCTCCGTCTTCATTAATTCGTCCATTAGGATGATATGCAACCAAATCTCCGGTCAATTCACCCAAACCTGAATAAGTATCGGGAGTTTTACCCAATTTTATCGAGCCGACCGTAAAAACGAACGGAGTCACATTATGGATCGTGGTTTCTGTTCTTTCTACCCATTCTTCATAACCTCTTATAACAATGTTCACTTGGGAGGTTTTGGGGTGTATATCAATAGTTTTGTCGATGTCATCTACAACATCTCCATAAAGTATTTGCGTTGTTAATGAACCTTGAAACAGATTAGGTGCTGCCTCTGAAACGCCATTCTTCGACAACAGTCTCATTTTAACATCTTCGATTCGATTTACGGCATTCAAATCCTCATGCATACGATCTGAAAGATTGGCACAAACCAGAAAAGTCAGAGACTTGAAGTCAAAATCTTTAAGACGGATGGGTTTACGATTAACGATATCTCCTTCGCTCATATCGAAACGTTCGACTTTTTTCCCGCTCTCGTCAAAGACAAAAACTATTGCACGCTTTATCTCACCGGAAGAAGTTATATCTTTTTGATCTGCATCCAAAACACGCACACGCACATTAAACGGACGTGGACATTCGGATAAATCTTCCTTTAAACATGAAGATAGTGTACAACACATCATCAATAGAGAGCATAGGATGAAGAAATATTTCTTTGTGCAATACATTTTCGTTTGATTTTAGAGATTGAAAATAAAAAAGCGGGGAGCAGAGCCGATAAGGAGCTTGTGCTCCCCACGTTTATAAAGTAATTTTAACTTGGTCGACAATCAATCAGCGGCTTATTACCAGGTCACATTTTGATCAACAGTAACCCACTCTACAACTTTACACTTAACATCGAGATTAGATATTTTCTTTTCTTCTTCAGGCTTGTTCGTACCGGGACCTGTAATGGTAAGAGAAATTTTATAGTAATGGTTACGTACGATAGAATTCATAGGTTGGTGATTTCCCTCATATTTATACTTAGCATTCACCCAATTAATCAAGACAGGATAATAAGTCGTGGCATCGGTTTCTGAAACAATCCAGCCGGCTGCAAAAGCATCCTTTTTTTCCTGATCTGACAGCTCACTTCCATCTTGATTCTTCAAAGTACCGGCCAGACATAACATGGTAGGATGACTTCCGTCATTGTTCTCGATCAAATAGAATCCCATGTTTTTATCAGCCAGATCTTCACCTGTGCCTTTGTATTCACGTTTCAAACTCGGTGCTTCTTCATAGTCCGCAGGTGTATAAGAACCTTTGTCCGTTTTGATACCATAGAGGTACGCAGGATGGGCATTAACCAAAGGAGAACCGAAAATAAAGGATTGTTTTTTGGCAATCAATGCTGCCACCGCTGTATAATCGACTTTATACTTTTTGAAAGCCGGAGACATCTTTTGAGTAATGCTTACAAATTCGGCACGAGCATGAACACGTTTCAATTCAAGGGGTTTCTTTTGGCTTAAATCACCGGGATCGTCATACCCGTATTTATTTACACCCTCTTTCAATGTAATTTCCTTAATTTCAGAAGTCATCAACAAGTCCACAGGTTGTGCGTCTTTTTTCAACTCTTCTGTCAAAGCTTTCAAATTTTTTAAGCTCAAACCTTGCAGCGTGCGGTCACCAAAATTTGCAACGACAACCAAAGAGCGGGTACCCGCAACACACTCAATGTTTTTCACTTCAAGAGCATTTTGAACTTCCTTATAAGCTTCCTGAGCCTGGCCATTGTAAATCATTGCAGCCAGTTTTACCACTTTTGCAGATTCTTGCTGATTCAGACGAAGCAAATTGCTTGAAGCAATACGTACACTGACGGAAGCATTCTTTTCTCCTTGGGAAATCTCCTCTTTTTCCTTGTTACAGGCAGCCAAAGACAAAGCAGCTGCAATTAATAGTAGATACTTTGTAAGTTTCATCTTTTTGTAATTTAAATGATTAAACAATCGTTTACACTTATCAATTTTTCTTTTTAGAAATTATCCTTTATATACTTTTGCATTTCGTCAAGATTATAAGCGGCCTCCTTATCTCCATTTTTCCTGGCTTTTTGCAAGTACTTTTCTGCTTTTTCCCAATTCTGATTATATGCATAAGCCAATCCCAGCATACCCCAAACCCAGGAGTCATTACTTCTCTTTTCTAATTTTTCCACAGCCTGATGATATCTTCCGGCTTTAATATCCAGGACAGCCACGTTAATCACCGGCTCCACATTTTTAGGGAAAGCCCTGTCGGCAATAACCCATACTTCATACTGTTCTTTACTGCCTTCAGGATAACTCTTTGCTACGGCATAAACTTCTGCAAGACTCAGGCGAGACGGATGTGCTTTTATAATTTGCCTTGCTTTTTCCAGAGAAAAACCTTTAACCTGAATATTAAAAATCAACTCCGTACGACGAAGAGGCGGGTAGACTTCTTCTAAAAGCATGGAATAAACTTTACCATTGCCCAGCTTCTTAAGTGCCGGCGTACGTTGCTGAATGGGCAATTCTAAAATATCAAGCACTTCGTCTTTCGCCGAGAAAGACATATTGCGAACTCTTTTTTTCAACCCCTCCCAGTCGGCTCCTTTCCATTCCGAATGAAGCCGCCCCCTCAGCATCGGATACTGAGAAGAAAGATAACCGGCAAAAGACTCGACACGCTTTTTAGACAACCGGTCATTAAACTCAGCCCCTCCTTCGGGAGAAGCATAACCAACCAAATCGAGCTTGTTAAACGTTACATCTTCATTACCTCTAAGTTCATTCAGTTTTGCACGAATGCGTGCCAATTCTTGCGAATTATTTTGAAAATCAGGCAAGATATCATACTTCCCAATGCGGAATGAAATATGAGCATTGAGTATCTCTTCACGATTTTTAACAAGTTCCCCTTCCGGAATAATTATATTGAACTTATATTGTGCCTCGTAAAGAGGATAAAGAGCTTTTTGGGTAAGCGTTTTCTCTCCGCTTCCTAAGGGACAGTCGGCACATCCTGTATCTTCGACCCTGAATATGAGGGAAGCATTCTTCATCCATGGTTCGTAAGCTATGGTCGTTTGATAATGAAGCTGCTGAGATGAACCGTTCTTACGAGGTAGGATAATGGTATTCTCCGTTTGATCGGGAACAGTTTTATAGCTGTTATCAAAACTGATTCTACGCCTAATGATGCTGTATCTGTTACGGCCTGCCACAACAAAGGAAGGCATCAAAAATTCCTTTTGGCTTTCATTGGCACGAAGAACAGGTGTAACAATTCGCTTAAGGTTGCTTCCGATAGCCGGCATCTCAGTCAAATCAACCTGCATATTTACATCAACAGTACGTCCGCTTTTACGAGCGGGGTATTCTTTTTGCAACTTGATACCCTCCAGATTAATATTTTGGGCATAAATTGAAATACTGCCAAACAAAAGCAGTAAAACCGATATATAACGAGTCAGCTTCATGTCTACAAGTATTACTTAATGAAATAAATCAACGATAGAGTGGCTTTAGTAAGGCCAAAATAGTTGTAATTACCCTCACTTATTTTTTCGCCGCATTTAGGACATTTAAACTTTTCATAATCGAAATAACCGTAGCCTGCACTTACGGATGCCTCCAAATTCAACCTCTTACTGAGAATCCAGTGATAGCCATATGTCAGGCCGGCGCCAACAGCCCAACCCTCATAACGATAGTCTTTCAATTTTCCAAATCGGCCAACAGGAATATCTATACCTCCAACATTGTATCGACCTCCGATGAAATGAAAGCCTAAAAAATGTCCCGTATAGGACTCACAAGTCCACCATCTTATTTCCGGAAACACTATCCAATGTTTGAGTTTCCGGTTCTCTTTAAATGTAAAAGGATTATATCCCCCGGAAATATCCATCGTCCACTTATCCCCAATCTTAAACTCCATACCCAAATTGGGAGTCGTAGTGGCCCAATGAAACAAGTTCGTCTTCAATGAAAAACTTTGAGCAGAAACAGTCAAAGATGATGTCAGGATCAAGAACAAAGATCCCAAGACCAAAAACTTTAAAATCTTGTACATATTTTTCCTTTTAAACTCTATTCCCAAGAGCCGAGATTAAACAATTAACGTGTCTTATATAAGTTCAGACAAAGAATTACTCTCAAAAAGTCTTCACAACAACAATAAGGAGAGATTATAACAACCAAACAAAATACTTTGGCTTAAAATCCAAATAAATTCAACTACACAAACAATTAAGACAGACTCACGATCAAAAATAAAATTAAGATTGAAACCGATCTGTTGCTTTCTAATCGTAAAAATAAATAAATATTCTAAAAAAACAATAACTTTTGAAAAAATTATACAAAAAAAATGAACTATGTTGAATGCAATCGTCAATATATGAAAAAACAAGAATGTCTTTCCATTATACACCAATAACAACATTTTCAAATACTTAGGACAACAAAAAAAGAGAAAAAATTATTTTCTTCTAAAAAACATAAGAAATCAACTAAATAAATATTATATAAAAAAACACATATATTCATTGAAAAAATAAAAACACACTCTGAAAAACGAGCGTTTACACAGTACAAAATCCATATAAATAACAAGAAATCACATAAAAATCATATAGATATAATGCATTATCCCACAATCGACAGAAAGATTCTTAAGGAGAATAAAAATTCTTCAGGCAAAGAATTTTCAACCATCAGGCAGAGAATTTCGATTCTTTCATCATGATTTTTTTCAAGTATCGAAAGGCCTCCCCAAATTACCCTTCACCCGTTTTTGAAGTATACAGATAATTACTTCACTGCAACGTACTTATTACGGAAAAGTATTACCTTTGCCGCATAAAAAGAGAACAATAAGATTTTAACGATAATATGGCTCAAAAGAACATTAAAAATCAGGAAAAGAACGCGGAAGAAATTGTTTCTAAGTCCGAACAGTTCGTCGAAAAAAACATCAACAAAATCATCATTGCGGTACTCATAGTCATTGCCGTTGTCGCCGGTATTTTTGCTTATATGCATTTCGTTAAAAAGCCTCGGAATGAAAAGGCTTCCGACAAAATTTACGTTGCCGAAGATAAATTCATCATGGGCAATGACAGCGTGGCATTGAACGGTATGGGTATCGGCAACGCCGGTTTATTGGAGATCATCGATAAATATAAAGGTACCGATGCCGCTAATCTGGCAGAAGCTTATGCCGGCATCTGTTACTTCGATATGGGTAAATACGCAGAGGCTTTGGAGCATTTGTCAAAATTCAAATCCAAAGAAAATATCGTATCTCCTTCTATCATGAGATTGATGGGGGACTGCTACGTTCAACTGGATAAACTGGAAGATGCGGCAAATGCTTTTATGAAAGCGGCTCAACTGGCTTCCAACGAGGCTGTTTCTCCAAGCTGTTTACTGAAAGCCGGTCATGTATACGAGAAACTGGGTAACCATAAAAAAGCTCTTGAAGTATACGAAGAGATAAAGACCAAATATTATATGTCTCCCGAATCGGCACAGGTAGAAGCCGATATCATTCGTGCGAAAGCAGCTCAAGGCAAATAAGTTCTTATTGCAGATAATAAATCACTTATGGCTACTGAAGCTAAACTTACCGAAATAAATCCCTTTGACCTAAGGACCCCCAGCGGCAAAGGTTTGCACATCGGCATTGCCGTTGCCGAATGGAACGGACAAGTCACCCATGCTTTGCTGGACGGTGCAATGGAAACTCTTATTCGACATGGGGTCAACAGCAAAGATATTACCGTGTGGCAGGTGCCCGGCGCTTTCGAGTTGACTTATGCTTCGGCACAGTTGATGAGAAAAGAGGGAATCGATGCCGTCATTGCTCTTGGCTGTATTGTCAGAGGAGAGACGCCGCACTTCGATTTCATCAGCCAGGGAGTTACATTCGGTATCACCCGGCTGAATATGGGCATTATGCCGGAGATGGTATCAGGTACACTTTTCAATTTGCAGAGCAAGCCTGTTATTTTCGGCGTTTTGACCACAGAAAATATAGAACAGGCTTTGGATAGAGCAGGTGGCCGTCTGGGCAATAAAGGAAGTGAAGCTGCAGAAGCTGCAATTAAGATGTGCAATTTGGATAAATTAAAATAATTTCACTATCTTTGCACCGCTTCATCAGAGAATGGAGAGGTTAAGGGCAGTTACCAGAGTGGCCAAATGGGGCTGACTGTAACTCAGCTGGCTTACGCCTTCGGTGGTTCGAATCCATCACTGCCCACTCGATTTTCAAAGAAAGCAACATTATTTTGCGGAAGTAGCTCAGTTGATAGAGCATCAGCCTTCCAAGCTGAGGGTCGCGGGTTTGAGCCCCGTCTTCCGCTCTAAGTAAAAAAGTAGTTGACAATTGTTTGTCAACTACTTTTTTTATGCCCGATCAGGAAGCGATTTCCACAAGAAAAATTACTCTGTAACAAGATTCACCTGAATATCGATATTTTCATCAATCAAATTATCTTTTAGATTTTTGAATACATTCTTAGAACCATAATTGACACCCCACAGAGTTCTGTCCAATGTAATCGAATCGCTTGCTGCCGCAAATACCTTTCCATCTCGTTGTGCTCTGATTTCAAAAGCAATACTTAGCGTGGTTTCTTTCAACGTAAGATTTCCCGTAACCCGGAAGCATCCTTCTTCAGGCAATTGCTCCACCGATGTGATTTCAAAAATGCCTTCGGGATATTTGGCTACATCGAAAAAATCCGCACTCTTCAAGTGGGCTTCCAATTTTCCTTTACCTCCTTTCTCATCCAAGTCCAGACAATTGATCGTGTTCATATCCATCACGAAACGTCCGCCCACCAGAGACGAATCTGCCGGAACGATGTATACTTCTCCGCTTTTGAGCTTCAGGTCGCCGTTATGCTGCCCGCCCGGCTTATACCCCTGCCATTGTATGGAACTGTTTGCAAGGTCTATCTTCAACGTATCGGCTTTCTTATCCGAAACCACAGCCATCATGGCTTCTCCTGTTTTATTGACTGTTCTGTTATTTTTACAGCTTCCAAGCCCTACGACGGCCATAGAGGAAACCAGGAGCAAATAAATCGTTTTTCTCATAATGCTAATATGTAATAGTTCATTGTATAAAACCCTTTCCGTCTGTTCTTTGTTCGTCAAACCGTTGTCCGGTCGGCCGCAAACAAACAAAAAAACATAAAAAAAACGAATAAAAGAAAAAGACGGTGTGTCAGAATTCGCAAATTATTATGTTCCCTGCGACATTCGGCTTCAATTCAGTACGCTCCCTTCAGCCTCGGTCTTAACGCCTTGCACTTTACGCATTCTGACATACCTGAAAAGGGCTGTACCAAAAATGAGTTTTGACACAGCCCTTTTACATTATAAATAAATGGTTGCGGAGGCAAGACTCGAACTTACGACCTTTGGGTTATGAGCCCAACGAGCTACCACTGCTCCACTCCGCGATATTTTGATGGCACAAAGGTAGTTATTTTTTTTAGATTATCAAATAAGGCCTGTTATTTACACAAATTTATGTTTTTCTCCGCTCCACCGGTTAAAACTGAAAGTATATAAAAGGCTGAACTCCTGCACTTTGCACCTGAAAAACAATCACAATGGCAATAAGAAGATAAAGAGCCTGAAAGACGAAATGACGACGTCCCATGCGTACTTGCCAGGCCTGCTCTGTACGTCGTGGCACGAAATGCAGGAAATAGCCCAAAAGCATTAACATGAAAACACCTTTATAACCTGAAACAAATTGCCAGATTACCTCCGGATGGAAATGGAAAAGAATACGGTCGAGAACTTCAAAGCCGGTATTCATCGAGTTTGCACGGAAAAAGATCCATCCGAAGCAAACGAAATGGAATGTTGCGATCACCCCGACAATACGCCATAGCTTCTTCATTTGCGTTCCTTCAGGTTTACTCCGGGGGAAAAGATTCATCCAAAGCTTATGCAAAGCCAGTCCGGCTCCATGCCATGCCCCCCACAGGATAAAACGAGCGGCAGCGCCATGCCATAAACCGCCCAAAAGCATCGTAATCATCAGATTGACATACGTGCGCAAACGTCCCTTTCTATTTCCTCCGAGAGAGATATAAAGATAATCTTTCAGCCAGCTGCTTAACGAGATATGCCATCTACGCCAAAATTCGGTGATGGTAGCAGACTGATAGGGCGAATCGAAGTTGATGTTGAAACGAAACCCCAGCATCAAGGCTATACCGATAGCCATATCCGAATAACCGGAAAAATCACAATAAATCTGCAAAGCATATCCATAAACACCCATCAGATTTTCAAAACCGGTATAAAGGGAAGGAGCATCGAAAATACGGTCTACAAAATTCAAACTGATATAATCGGAGATGACGGCTTTCTTAAACAAACCCGCCACAATCAGACAAAGGGCTTCACCGAATTCACTGCGGTTCAATGCAGGCTTGCGATGTATTTGCGGTATAAATTCACGGGCTCGAACAATCGGACCGGCAACCAATTGAGGGAAAAACGACACATAAAAAAGATAATCCACCCAACGATGGAGAGGTTTGATACGTCCCCGATAGATATCAATGATATAACTCATCGTCTGAAAAGTATAGAAAGAGATACCCACCGGCAAAAATATATCCCGATGACTCCACGTTATTTCTTCTCCGGATACTGCCCCGAACCATCCTCCGACCTCATTGATGAGAGCTGTAAACATTTCACCCAGAAAATTGAAATACTTGAAGTAAGACAAAACGCCCAAATTAATTATCAGACTAAGGATTAGCAGAATTTTCCGTTTGAGATGTTTTCCGCTGTTTTTATCCATCAGGGAAGCAATGATAAAATCGCTCGTGGCTGCAAAAACAAGCAGCAGTACGAACACTCCGCTACTCTTGTAATAGAAATAAAGAGAGAAAAGCGTTACATAAATGATGCGCGCCGTGGTATTCCCCCGCAACAACAGATAAACAGGAATAAAAAACAGCATCAACACAAAAAACAGCCCGGAAGAAAAGATAATCGGGCTTTGTGCATTATAGCTCAATATCGAGGGCAACAACTGCCAATCTATCTGATTAAAAAAAGAGTCGAACATATCAGTTTATCGATCAAGATGAGAAGATGTGAATAACATTGGAGAACTCTTCGTCTTTATCTCCGAATTCATCGACTTCAGCAAAGCCGTTGCCAACAGTTTGCCATGACGGGCATAACCCTGATGGGTATAATGAATTCCATCGGCACTGATTTCACCCGACTTCTTCATAGCAGGCAGAACCTCTATTCCCCCCAAAACTCCATACAAATTGAAGGCAGCGCAGTGTTCTTTTCCGGCTATACGCATAATCAATTCAGCCATTTTTCGGGTATTCTCATTCGGATACAGATGATACTGTTTAACCCGTTTTCTATTTCTCCTGACGGTATAAGCCTTACGGATGTAAGCCGGGGGAGGTGTTGTCAGTAATAATTTTGCATCCGGACAGCTTTCTCTCAACAGGTGTATTAAAGATCGCACCCGCCATTCCACCTCCGCAGTCTCCCATTTATACGTGTAAGCATCATTGCTGCCCAGAGAAACGATAATGAGCCGTGGGCGCAGAGCCTGCAACGCATCGGTATACTGAGAAACGGCATAATGATCGAGCCGCGCACCGTTTAATCCTATCGCATGAAACAAAAGCTTCTGCTCCGTATTCATCAGCTGCCAGCCGAAATATTTTGCATTCCGCCCGTTCCCCTGCAAGGTTATGGAAGATGAGGGTTTTCGCAGTTCCAAAGTATCGACAACAATATCATTAACCCGGCATGATCCTCTGAGTATAGCTTTATCATAGTCCTGCATAGGCGCCGTGTCAGCCGTTCTGTAAACCAGCACCCGGTTAAACAGGCTTCCGTCCTGTGTTTCTATGCTGAGGAGGTGATGGGCATTACCCGGCTTAAAGACCAAACCTCCGGGACCGGGAGTGCTGCAACCCGCAACCTGGGTAAGCCGCTCCGTAGCCCACCGTCGGGGTGTTGCCAGAAATTTCAGCTCTCCCACTTGATTGGAGCCGTAAAGCCTGTGCCCCCCGACCCAGCCGTAGCCGGATAAATCGCACTTCTGTTCCAATGTTCTTCTAAGGGGCTGTGAAAAAAAACCGGCCTGCACATGGCTGTCCCCCAAATGGACAATACTGACCGGCTCACTACCCTCCTTTATCTGTTTCCAAACGGCATCGAGCGTATGACCGGGGTCTGTTATACGCTGTGCAAACGATGGTGCTGCCAACAATACTCCGCACACAACAATACACAGCCGCAGAAAATGATATTTGAATTGTTTAGAAACCGTCATAATAATTCTTTTCTCTCTCCAGAGATTCCACAAATCTACGGGCGATGACCCGCCCTCCTGCAAATCCCAAATGAGTATAATCCTTAGCCGCAAGCCCCTGTTGAGCAAAACGTATCATGCTGCCGGGGCCTCCCATGGCGCGCAGAGTGTCCCAGTAAACAACACCTTTTTCCTGAGCCAGTTCGCGCTGGGCTCGGGCCAGATAGAGCACGCCGGGCATGGTGCGCAGAGATCCGTCCGAAGAGCGTTCGGCACGATCGGAAACACCCATCAGCACAATGGTTGCAGCAGGATATACCCTACGCATATAATCAATCATTTTGCCCATGCGCTTAATATACGTACCATAGTCTTTCTGTTTACTCGATGCCACGTTAAGCCCGTATTGCAATACAATCATATCCATAGGTCTTACCCGGGCATACACAGAGGCTGTCTGTTCATTCATACCCAAGAGCTGAAAACCGGCATTTCCGCGCAAAGAGTAATTGTCCACCACCACACCCCGGTCACCGTCCAGAGCCACACCATAAAGCATCAATCCCTTCGGCTTAGAAAACGACAACCTCAAATGCCGGGAGTGCATCGACAAAGTTATGGAGCTCAAAAAGCTGCCTGTGGCAGGTAAACGTACAGCCATGGAGTCTTTGTTTATATGAACCTCCGAATCCGTTTCGGCCTTATAGTAAATGGAGACTTTCCGATAAGGCTCCACCCTGTCCGGCAAACGATACTCCACCATAGCCCCATCATTGGGTCGATAACAGTGCCCGGAGAGCATATAGGCCTGCTTCGAATCATGCAGAATAGAATGATCTTTCCAGCCCTTAAAGCGGTGTTGAACGGTATTTCTAAAGCCGGCAACTTCGGAAGTTATCGGCAACCATCCCACACCACTGCCGCCCAATCGGGCATGCAACAGTTCTCTTACGCTGCCTGTGAACACATCTCCCTCTATAAAAGAATCGCCACAAAAAGCAATATGCAAAGCACCTTCTTTTTCCGTTCTTTTCATCATGCTGAAAAAACCGGAAAGCCCTCGCCCGTCGGTACTGTAATCGAAGAAAAACTTCAACGAATCGGAATCCGGTTCTATGGAGCCATCCCCCTCTTGTATATCCGGTATTGTTTCCCCTTGCGGCAAATCCTTCTTTTCGGGATAAACCGGTTCTTCTTCGGATTTCACAACCCGTACATCCTCAGGTTCTTCTGCCTTTGCTTTCTCTATACCTGTACCGGATTTTGCCACACTCATATACTGCTCATAAACCAATGAGTCGGCTGTCGTATCCTCCTTGCGCAGCGAAGAAAGCATATCGATCTTTTTAACTTCGAGCGTACCTATTTGCTCCGGCAAATAATATAATAGAACTAACCCGACGCTTACAAACAATAAAAGTAACCAGAAGCGAAGCAGGTTATTGCCTTCTCTCTTTTTCAAAATTCAATAGACGTTTTTATAAATTTCGCTCACAAAGGTAATTAAGATTGAACAATCAAACGATTGATTGTCAAAGATTTGTTATCAAAGATTCTATTAAGCAAGATTTTCCTTTCGCGAATCACGCAGTAAACTTCGTTATCAAGAGCAAAAACATCACGACGAAAGCAGCCAATGCAAAAACCAACAGCAGGATGTAAACAAAAAATTGCAACGTACGCCAAAATGTATTCCACCAATCTCTTCTGAAAATCTGTTTATAATTCAGGCAAAAGATGAGAAAAATCAACCACTCCGGTATCTCGTACCAGTCATTTATGGCAACTTTTCTTTTGAACAGCAGTATCACAATACTTAAGAGCAACAACTGGCAGGTGACGTGTACTGAAAAAATCTCTGCCTGATGGTTGAAAATTCTTCAGGCAAAGAAGAAAAATCCAAGTTAACTTCGTTGAAAATCCGTAGCGCTAAAAATTTTCAGCCATCAGGCAGAGAATTTTCCATTCTGCTCAGGCTCTTTTTCAACAGCCTTCTCCAAACGGATAAACGTCTGTTTGTCAGCAAATTAAGGATTATCAGTTTCAAACGGCATCAAAACTCGAAAGAAATAATATCTCTCATCCGGTCTTGCAACAAAAAGAATAACCGCTACCGGCAATATCTTTGCATAAACACACATAAACATCCGGCTACGGTCTATAAAGAACTTCGGTTTTTACGTACCTTTGTACAATGAATAACGAACAAACAATTCCTATCCAAACAAAACACGGTATATGCAGGAGAAAATTCTAATCTTGGATTTCGGTTCGCAAACCACACAACTGATCGGTCGCCGGTTAAGAGAGCTGAATACCTATTGCGAAATTGTACCTTACAACAAAGCACCTGAAGATTTGCAAGCGGCAGGCATACGCGGGGTGATCCTGTCGGGCAGCCCTTACTCCGTATACGATAGCAAGGCTTTCCACACGGAGCTTTCACGCTTTCGCGGCAAACTGCCTTTACTGGGTATTTGCTATGGCTCGCAAAGTCTTGTCCATCAGGCCGGTGGAAATGTAGAGCCGAGCAACAGTCGGGAGTACGGACGTGCGCATCTGCACCTCAACGAACCGGGCAATCCCCTGCTGAAAAACATATCCGAAGGCAGTACTGTTTGGATGTCGCACGGTGATACCATCACGAAAATTCCGGCAGGTTTCAGATTGATTGCCGCTACCGAAGATGTTCCGGCAGCAGCATTCCAAATCGAAGGAGAAGAAACATGGGGCGTACAGTTCCACCCCGAGGTTTACCACAGCGAAGAAGGGCTGAGATTACTGGAAAATTTTGTAGACCGTACAGGTATCAAAGGACAGTGGAGCCCTGCCTCTTTTATCGAACAAACGGTAAAAGAGTTAAAAAAACAATTGGGTGACGACAAAGTCATTCTGGCGCTTTCCGGCGGAGTGGATTCGTCGGTAACAGCTGTTTTACTCAACAAAGCCATCGGCAAAAACCTCACCTGTATCTTCGTAGACCACGGCCTGCTACGTCAAGGAGAATTCGAACGCGTGCTCGAAGACTATGAGCATTTGGGCTTGAATGTAACAGGCGTAAATGCCCGGGATAAGTTTATGAAGGCACTGGCCGGAGTAACGGATCCGGAACAAAAACGCAAAATCATCGGCAAAGGTTTCATCGACGTATTCGATGAAGAAGCACATAAGCTCAAAGACATCAAATGGTTGGGACAGGGAACGATTTACCCCGACATTATCGAAAGCATCAATATAACCGGCATGGTAATCAAAAGCCACCACAATGTGGGGGGGCTGCCCGAACGTATGAACCTGAAACTGGTAGAGCCGTTGCGCACTTTATTCAAGGATGAAGTTCGGCGTGTAGGGTTAGAACTGGGCATGCGGCCGGGGCTGATTCATCGCCACCCATTCCCCGGTCCCGGTTTGGGGATACGCATTCTGGGGGAAATCACTCCGGAAAAAGTACGTATCCTGCAGGAAGCGGATCATATTTATATGAGCCTGATGCAGGAATGGGGCTTGTACGACAAAGTATGGCAAGCAGGTGCCATACTGCTACCGATTCGTTCGGTGGGTGTAATGGGCGATGAACGCACCTACGAATTCACCATTGCCCTGCGTGCCGTAACCAGCACGGATGCCATGTCTGCCGACTGGGCACATTTGCCTTACGATTTTCTGGCAAAAGTAAGCAATGAGATTATCAACAAGGTTCGCGGTGTAAATCGAGTTGTTTACGACATTTCCTCCAAACCGCCCAGCACCATCGAGTGGGAATAACAGAAACAAAAAAATCAAGGATGTAAGGAAAATCGACCGAAAAAACCTTACATCCTTTTTTAATAATAGGGGATCATGATTAACGGTAAAATCTATGAGTTCGATGCCGTGATATGCAAGGTGCCGGATATGGGCGGCGCTTATATCGAAAAACCGGCAGAAAAAGTGCATGTAATGCTGAAAGAACGGGAAAACTCCATAAACAGAAAAAGAGAATGAAAAGAAAAAGAGTCTCGCATATATTAAAAAAATTTCTTATTAAGTTGATTTTTATAGTACCTTTGTCTCTCACTAAGAGACTTAAGCATACGGCTTCTATTCTGCCTGCACGGAACAAAAGCCTGCGCATGGACTTTTTTCAGAAATAATCAATCTAAAGGACTATACAGCAGTGTCAACACAACTGAATTCGGCCGAAAATCGGAAAGTGACCACAAAGCGGCTGAAAGAGATGAAAGAGCAGAAAGAAAAAATAGCCATGATCACCGCTTATGACTACACCATGGCAACATTGGTGGATGCGGCCGGCGTGGATGTTATTCTGATAGGAGATTCGGCCTCGAACGTGATGCAGGGCAATAAAACCACATTGCCTGTCACAACGGAGGAAATGATCGTTTACGCAAAATCTGTGGTACGCGGAACGAAACGGGCTTTTGTGGTGGTGGATATGCCTTTCGGCAGCTATCAAAGCAATCCCTATCATGCAGTGGACAATGCAATAAAAATAATGAAAGAGACCGGAGCCGATGCCGTAAAACTGGAAGGAGCACAAGCCATCGGCGAAGCGCTCAGACTCATTATAACAGCAGGCATACCGGTCGTCGGACATTTGGGACTGACCCCGCAAAGTATCAATCAGTTCGGCTCTTATGGTGTCAGAGCCAAAGAAGAAGCCGAAGCGGCTCAATTGATTAAAGATGCACACTTTCTGGAAGAAACCGGCTGCTGTGCACTGGTGCTTGAAAAGATTCCGGCCGTTCTGGCTACCCGTATAGCTTCGGAGCTGAATATCCCCACCATCGGCATCGGAGCCGGGGCAGGTACAGACGGTCAGGTGCTGGTATTGCAGGATATGCTGGGGATGAATACACTCTTCAAACCGAAGTTTTTACGGCAATATGCCAATCTGGCCGAAGAGATCGGCAATGCCGTATCGCACTATGTGAGTGATGTTAAGAACGTGTCTTTCCCCTCTGCCGAGGAGTCTTATTGAAAACATACGAATATCATTCTTAGAAACTCTTCGCCTTTTTTAATAGAAGAAACTTACAATAAAAAGGGGCCGGGAAGGCTGCCCGAAAAATTTCTTTACTATTGAACAAAGATAACCGGGAACTATGATCTCCATTCCTAACAATGCCACGGAGTTTGTACTGTGGGCAGATTATTTGGGTACTTTCGCCTTTGCCATCAGCGGCATACGTCTGGCTGCAGCCAAACGTTTCGATTGGTTCGGCGCCTATGTGGTAGGGTTTGTAACGGCTGTGGGAGGGGGGTCTCTACGGGATATGATGCTCAACCTTACACCGTTTTGGATGCTTCAACCCTCATATCTGATCATTACGGGGCTGGCACTGATTTTCACTATTGCTTTCAGCCGTGCACTTGTTCGTCTGGACAACACTTTATTCCTGTTCGACGCCATCGGCCTGGGACTGTTTACCGTAGTGGGAGTAGCAAAAGCTTTCGACAATGGTTTCGGGTGGTGGGTAGCCATTATCATGGGCACCATTACCGGTTCTTTCGGCGGTATGCTCCGGGATACGCTAATCAACGAAGTGCCGCTCATTTTCCGCAAAGATATTTATGCCATTGCCTGTGTGCTGGGGGGAGCCATCTATGTAGCGATGCTTCATTTGGGGCTGGCATCGCCGCACATCATTCAGTTGATTTCAGCGGCTTCCGTGGTCATCATTCGAATCGTATCGGCTCTTTATCATATCAGCATCCCCACATTCAAAGGAGATGTGATGCACAAACATTCTAAAGCTCCGAAATAATGTTGCGCCCGAAAGGATGCAACGCCACACGGGCAAGCTTAAGATGCTGATTGCCGAACGGGATACCGACAACAGTCGCAAAAAACAACAGGGCAAAAGCCAGATGAGTAAGCATAATCCATACTCCGCCTAAAAAGAACCACAATACATTCAACAGCGTATTGACGCATCCCTGCATACCCTCCGTACGGGGACCGATCTTCGTACCGAAAGGCCACAGAGCCACAAGGCCGAGCTTAAAAGATTGCAGACCGAACGGGATGCCTACAATGGTCAGCATCATCACAAATCCGGCAACGAAGTATTCGAATGCGATGAGGAGACCGCCAAAAACGACCCAGATAATATTGCCTAAAAAATTCATAATAAATAATTTTTATCGGATTCATAAAAATAACCATTTGATTGAATTATTTTGACAGAAATCCGGAGGAGATAAACACAATTATTTTATATTTGTAATATTGTTAACGGTTATGCCATACAGTCATAGTTAATGGAAACATCGCAAAAGAAAAAACCATGCTAAACAATGCCAATACTGAGTCTTCGATATTAATCATATACACCGGCGGTACCATAGGTATGGTTGAAAATCCGAAAACAGGCGTTTTGGAGCCTTTCGACTTCGGATACCTGAACCATAATATTCCGGAACTACAGCATATTGGCTGTAACATAACTATCGAGCAGTTCACTCCTCCCATAGACTCATCGGCCATCAAGCCCGACTTATGGGCAAAAGTGGCTCTGATCATACAGGACAACTACGATAGATACGACGGATTCGTGGTACTGCATGGTACAGACACGATGGCATATACGGCTTCGGCTCTGAGTTTCATGCTCAAATACCTGACCAAACCGGTTATCCTTACAGGCTCGCAGCTACCGATCAGCAAACTCCGAACCGACGGAAAAGAGAACCTCATTACGGCCATTGAAATTGCTGCGGCAACAATCAACGGACATCCACGCGTACCGGAAGTGTGCATCTTCTTCGAAAATCATCTGATGCGAGGCAACAGAACGAGTAAAATCAGTGCAGACCAGTTCAACGCCTTTGAAAGTTACAACTACCCCAAGCTGGCTTATGCAGGCATAGACATAAAATACAACGACTCCGTAATACGCTATCCGGCAAACTGGAATAAATCGCTGGAAGTAAAACCGAATATGGATGCAAACGTAGCCATCCTGAAAATATTCCCCGGCATCACACGCGAAGTGGTCGAAGCGATCTTATCCATTCCCACCCTCAAAGGCGTGGTATTGGAAACATTCGGGAGCGGTAATGCCTTCATGGACGAATGGTTCTTAAATGCACTGAGCAATGCCGTGAAAAGGGGCGTGGTAATCATAAACGTTACCCAATGTGTAACGGGCTATGTGGATATGATGCGCTATGAAACGGGGCACCAACTGATGAATACAGGCTTGTTGAGCGGATACGATACGACAACCGAATGCGCCTTGGTTAAACTGATGTATCTGTTGGGGCAGGGATATTCGAACGAAAAAGTGAAACAGCTCATGGAACAGTCTTTACGGGGAGAGATAAGCAGATAAACAACTTCTCCGACACTGACGAACCTCCCTCGCAAAATGAAAATAAAAAAGGAAAAGCCGGTTTATACGAAAAGTATAAGTCGGCTTGCTTATTTTTGCATAATAATTGAGATTGACAGGACGGCAACTTTTCAACCGAAAGAACCGGCCTTTTAAGATATAGGAGATTTCTACTTTGATCAGATTTATGAGTCTTTCCAGTGGTAGCAGCGGCAACTGTTATTATTTGGGAAATGATGAACAGGGGATACTGATAGATGCCGGCATACCGATACGCACCATAACCAAAACATTGAAAAAGGAGGGTATTGCTCCGGACGGCTCTCATATCAAAGGGGTTATTGTGACACACGACCATGCCGACCATATACGTACGGTGGGCGTCTTGGGCTGCGTGCACCACATGCAGATTTACGGAACGAAAAAAGTACTCGACGGAATAGAACGCAGCCGATTTGTAAACGACTCTCTTTTCGGGCATCGCAATGAAATCGTTTGCGGTAAAACGTTCAACTTGGGCGGTTTTGAAATAACACCTTTCCCCGTTCCGCATGATGCCAGTGAAAACGTAGGCTACCATATCACCGCCCCGGGCTTTCGTTTTACTCTGATCACAGACGCAGGACACGTAACCCCTGAAATCAAACACTATGCCTCGCTGGCAGAGCATCTGGTCATCGAGGCCAATCACGATGTGGAGATGCTTCGCGACGGCATATATCCGCAGTTTCTTAAAGACAGAGTAGCAGGACCGAACGGACACCTCAGTAACCAGACTACGGCAGAGCTTCTGGCGGGAATCTACCACCCGGGAATGAAAAATATCTGGCTGTGCCACCTGAGCAAGGACAACAACCATCCGGAGCTGTGCTGGAAAACCATCGAATACCGCCTCTTTTGCGAAGGCATACGCGTGGGAAAAGATATCAGTCTTACCGCTTTGCGACGCACAAGCAGCAGCCCTCTCTATTTACTGGAGCCATAAATTAGCTTTCGATAAAAAATAAAGGCTGAAAATCTAATATGACAAGATTTTCAGCCTTTGTTCCGAAATAACGGTACCTCATGCCCGGGAATCATAAATACCTTTGAGTATTTCCGGTGAATGCAATGAGCCGAAAGGAGGCAGGTGCAAACGGTAGTAAAGAATAAGAATATCCAATATACGCGCCCGTTGTATCCGGTTCAGTCTGAACAGTCTCATATTGTCAAACCGTATACGTGAAAAGAGCTTTACATACTCGGCTTCCTCCGGAGGCAATGCTTCGTTATGAAAAGGACAGCCGGGCAGGAAAACACCTTCCCGTAAATCGAACCAGTAATCAACGCTTTCTTTTTGTAAAAAATTCACTTCGGGCTCTACCCCCAACAGGGGCAGCAAATGGAACATAAAACAAAGATGAAAGTTAGCCACGGCACGGCTGTCGGTTTCACGTTCCAAAACATCGAAGGAGCTGCACAGATATTCATAAACAGCAATGTCTGCCTCTCCTATGGTAAGAATACGGTATAAAAGTTCGCTAAGAAAAATACCGATGGATGTCTTTATGCCGGATACTCCGATCCGAATATGTCCATTGAGTACTCTCAACTCTTTTATATAATGCAGCTCACGGCGGGGTTTCAGTTCGGATGTCAGCTCTACTTCTGACAACGGCTGCATCTGCACCCATTGCGACGGAGCACGTCTGCGCCCGCCTGCAGATACCGGCTTGGGCACCAGAAAATTCATTCTGCCGCTCTCTCTGGTATAACAGTGCACAATGCCATAACGGTCATTATATTGAGTCTGATGCAGTACGACAGCCCGGGTGGTCAGGAACATTTACAACAGTTCTTTTAACTCCTTCAAATGAGAAATGATGTGGGCCGGACGTGCCTGCTCCCCTTGCGGCATCTCTGCCCCCTTGGGATTATACCAGATAGAAGGTATGCCTGCACGATGAGCCCCCTCGATATCGGCCTCCCAGCTATCGCCGATCATCAGCGTTTCTTCGGGCAAAGCACCGGTATGCTCAAAAGCAAAATCAAAAATACCTTTATGAGGTTTATTGACACCGGCATCTTCGGAAAGAACGATATTGGAAATAAAAGGAGATAACCCGGATCTATCCATTTTTCTTTGTTGAACCTCACGAAAGCCGTTACTGAGGATACACAAAGAATAACGTTTATACAGATACTTAAGAACATCCACAGCTCCGGGACAAAGCCCTTTCTTGGATGAGCAGGTATTCAAAAACAGTTCGTTGATCGATAGGATTTCATCATCGGCCAACTTTCGAACTTTCCGAAACGGGTATCGAAACCGTTCCAGAGTCAATTCCTGCTTATCGAGCGTTCCCCTACGATATTCGCTCCATAAGAATTCATTATGGGGCATAAAAACATCAAAAAAGGCATCGAATGAAATAAAATACTGCCCCCAATCGAGGGCAGTATAAATTTCTTTTAAGCTTTCGCGGTTATTCTCAAAAGTAGCCCAGAGCGTATCGTCCAGGTCTATGAAAAGAGTTTTAATCACACTGCGAATGATTTATTATCAGTCAACTTGGATAATCAATATCCTGGAATTACTCCAGAAAGCTTCGGGATCTTTGATATTGAGCGTAACCATCTTGTCGTCACCGCGCACAAACTCATAGGCATCGGCAGGGTGCAATGTCAGAAGTTTGGCACGCTTGGCCATGGTCGGTATGGCATTCAACTCTCTCTTGTCCGTAGTTGTAAAATAGTTCATATTGGCATCCGAGGTAACGACTTTACCGTTTTTCAGCAAATTCATATCCTTCAGATCCTTTGCCGTACCGATACAGAAGCGCACCGTATTGAGTTCTCTGTCCTGTGCGGCAATTGCCTCCGCCTGTTTGGCCGTTGCTTCCTTAAGGGCATTTTTATCTGTATACAAATTGTTGATTACAGCATCCAAAGAGCCGATAGCCACATTCTTACGCTCCAGCTCTTCCGTAAGTTCCACTACAAGCTTCTTCTGTTCGTTGAGTTGTTTACTCAGAGCCACGATCGTCTGACGCAAACGATTGTTTTCCTTTCCTGTGCTCGCCGCTTTTTCTTCCAGTTTTTTCAGAGCATCGCTGCTCGCCTGTAATTTATCGGCAAGCAATTGCATATTGTCTCGAATACGATCCTTGTCGGTTTTCTTGAAATCACCGCTCATGGGGTTTACGTTGATCATACCTTTCACGGCAGAGATTTCCTGGAAATTCGTCAGTACGGTTGCTACCAAAGAGTCTGTTTCTCTCAGGTCTTCCTCATACTGCTCATTCACCAGTGCTATAGAGTCATATTGAACCTTAAGATCCTTATAAGACTTAGAATTCTTGCCACACGATGCCAAAGCCAATACCGAGGCAACGATTAATACTAATTTCTTTTTCATACTCTTCAATGTCTAAGTTTATTTATCAAATATAAGACTTCTTCCGATAATTAACACAAATTCACCTTTAGGAACTGTTTCTTCAAAATGTTTTAAAACTTCTTTCAACGTTCCTCTGACGGCCTCTTCATGCAGTTTACTTATTTCACGACAAGCTGCAATGGGGCAATCATCCCCGAAATGTTCGATAAGTTGAGTGAGCGTTTTAAAAATTCTAAAAGGAGACTCATACAAAATAACCGTACATTGCATACGTGCCAACTCCTCAAGACGTGTACGGCGACCTTTTTTTACGGGCAAAAAACCCTCGAAAAAGAAGCGGTCAGCCGGCAAACCGGACATTACAAGGGCGGGCACAAAAGCAGTGGCACCGGGCAGGCATTCTACTTCTACTCCCTGCTCCAAACAGGCACGAACCAGCATAAAACCGGGATCACTGATTCCCGGGGTACCGGCATCGCTGACCAAAGCAACCCACTCTCCGGCAGCTATCCGCCGTACAATGGCATCTGCCGTACGATGCTCGTTAAACTTATGGTGGCTCAGCATCGGTTTCTTTATCTCGTAATGGTTAAGCAATACGCTGCTGGTGCGCGTATCTTCGGCCAAAATCAAATCGCACTCGCGTAACACTCTGAGAGCACGAAGCGTAATATCCTCCAAATTACCCACCGGTGTGGGTACTACGGTCAATTTAGACATTTATTTGCTTTTCCTTCAACCTTATACCACAAGATCATTTTCTGCCGTAGTGCGTATAGTAGAACTTTTCCACTATACCCATAAACTCCGACATCGTGTCTTCATCTTCATCCCAAACAAAACGTTCGTCCACATACTCCAACACCTGAGGATATTCCGGCGTACCGTTTATAAAAGAGCTCAAATCATCAAGCAAAGCATTATCGTTATGAAACAAGACTTTCAAAAAACGGTAATAGTCCATTATCGAAACCAGCTGCTTCAAATTAAAGACGGGACTTTCTTCCTTCTTTTCGACGGGTGATTGCACACTCTCCATATGAGTGGAAACAGGAGGCTGTTCTCGAATGTCAACAGAAGGCATCGACTTTGTTTTTTCGGCCATACATTTGAGCATATTGCCCTGAAGACGTTGCAATTCGGCCAATGCGACGAGCATTCTTTTATGACTGTCGCCGTCGGCTCCGTCGTACAAAGAGAATAAACCCTCCAAATCCTTTATTTGGTTCTCTATCCGGCTTATGAGTTCTTTATCAATACTCATTCAAATATTGTTTTTGCTTTGATACGGATTGAACAAATATAGAGATTTACATTGACTAATCCGGAAACGGCATGCAGAAATCTCACATTTGAACATCCGGTATCGAACAAAGAAATTGATTTGCAATAAAAACAAAGTAATAAAGTCCTTCTTACTTTTAATTTTTCGATCATTCTCATAAAGCTCTTTGATACAGATACTTATAAAAATCAAAAATTCTTTGCCTGACGGATAAAAATCCGTAGCGCTACGGATTTTCAACGAAGTTAACTTGAATTTTTTTTCTTTGCCTGAAAAATTTTCAACCATCAGGCAGAGATTTTTTCAGTACACGTCACACTTATTATCTTTGTATTCATGTTCCACACTGTTCGGTGCTGTAAATTCTGTTTATGAAACAATTCTTTCAACTGCTTAAACGCTACCTGCCGCCTTATAAATGGTATATGGTATTAAGCATCATCTCCAATATCCTCAGCGCAATCCTCAATTTGCTGGCCTTCTCCCTGATCATGCCTATTCTGCGGATTCTTTTCCGCATTGATAAACGTGTGGTAGAATACATGCCGCTCTCGGGCTATTCGTTTTCCGTAGAAGGCATTAAAGGATGGATAAATGCACTGGTCAACGACTTCTCATGGTATGTAAGCACTCTCATAGACGAACGCGGGGCTTCGTTCACTTTAATTATGTTAGGGCTCTATCTGGTTATCATGACTTTGCTAAAAGTAGGTGCCACCTATCTGGCTCTTTACAGCATGATACCGATTCGCACAGGGGTTGTACGCGATATTCGCAATCAACTGAACCGGAAGATACTCTCTCTGCCTCTCTCCTTTTTCAGCGAAGAACGCAAAGGGGATATTCTGGCACGTATGTCCGGAGATGTGAACGAGGTGGAAAACTCGGTGATGAACTCTTTGGATATTCTGATTAAAGATCCGATACTCATCACCATCTATCTCATTGCCATGATTGCCATCAGTTGGCAGTTGACGGTTTTTGTTTTCATCCTTCTGCCCATTGCCGGTTTTATCATGGGGCGTGTGGGCAAAACACTCAAACGAAGCAGCCTCAATGCCCAAAACCAGTGGGGAGATCTGATGAGTCAGGTGGAAGAGACATTGGGAGGCCTGCGGGTTATCAAGGCTTTCAACGCCGAAGGGAAGATACGTCGCCGGTTTGAAAAAGCCAATGAGAAGTACAGAAAATCGGTCATCAACGTTACAGCCCGCTATGTACTTGCCCACCCGATGAGCGAATTTCTGGGTACGGCCACCATTGCTGTCGTTCTGTGGTACGGCGGTTCTCTGATCCTGAGTAACGAAAGCGGCATCGATGCCTCCACATTCATCTATTATCTCGTTATTTTTTACAGCATCATCAACCCGGCCAAAGATTTCAGCCGTTCGATCTATTCCATAGAAAAAGGCATGGCCTCCATGACGCGCATCGACAAAATTTTGATGGCGGAGCAGAGCATCGAGGAGCCGGCAACCCCCAAACCTGTCCATTTCGAAAATGCGATAGCCTTTCACAATGTATCTTTCAGATATGCCGATGAATGGGTGCTCAGAAATATCAATCTGACTGTCTGTAAAGGACAGACGGTAGCACTGGTAGGCCACTCCGGCAGCGGCAAGAGCACTTTGGTAGACCTCCTGCCCCGTTTTTACGATGTGCAGGAAGGCAAAATAACCATCGACGACATCGACATAAGAGATATAACCACACACGACCTGCGCTCCCTTATGGGAAACGTCAATCAGGAAGCTATTCTCTTTAACGACACCGTGTACAACAACATCGCTTTCGGAGTAAACAACACAACAGAAGAAGAAGTCAAAAATGCAGCCCGTATTGCCTACGCCGACGAATTTATAGATCAGTTGCCCGAAGGCTACGAAACGAACATTGGAGATCGCGGCGGGCGGTTGAGTGGCGGACAGAAACAACGCCTGAGCATAGCCCGTGCCATACTCAAGAATCCGCCCATTCTGATCCTTGACGAGGCTACCTCTGCTCTGGACACCACTTCGGAACGCTATGTACAAAATGCTTTGGACAATTTAATGACGAACCGAACGACCATCGTAGTGGCACACCGCCTCTCCACAATCATCAATGCGGATCTGATCTGCGTTTTGCATGAAGGAGAAATCGTGGAGCAGGGCAAGCATGAAGAGTTGCTTGCTCTCGGCGGACACTATGCCGCTCTTTACAATATGCAGTTCAATAACGCATCATCCTGAAAAAACAGCTCCGCTCCTTTCTCTGAAGGACGGAGTTTTTTATTAGTATGAAAACAAAACGAACCTTTTTACTTGTCCTCTTTTTTTCAAGTGTTGTGCTTCAAACCCTGCAAGCCCAACAAACAAAGATCGATCCGTCTACCTGTTATTACCTGAATACTCCGGCTGCCGTATGGACGGAAGAGTTTCCGCTCGGCAACGGACGCATAGGGCTGACATCGAACGGCGGCATCAGAAACTGGCGTATTACTCTGAATGAAAGCTCGATGTGGAGCGGCAGCACAGATGCCGCGGCTTTGAATCCCGAAGCTGCAAATCACCTGCCTGAAATCAGGCGATTGTTATTCGAAAATAAAAACGACAGTGCACAGCAATTGATGTACGACACTTTTGTCTGCGGCGGCTCCGGCTCGGCTCTCGGCAACGGAGCGAATGCTCCTTACGGTTCCTATCAAGCCGGAGGCACACTGCAAATGGATTGGAATATCCCCGCACAAGCTGAGGCACGGCATTATAGAAGAGAACTGAACTTGCGAACAGGCATCAGCACAGAAACATTCCGCATAGGTACGACAAAAATCACACGCCGTTTATTCTGCTCTTATACGAAAGATGTACACGTCATACACATAAAAGCCGAAGAAGGAATGTTACCGGATGTCTCTTTGACATTGAACAGAGAGGAACGCGCCGTCGTTTCCGCCTCAGGGAACCGGCTCCGGATGCAGGGAACATTGAACGACGGGTACGGCGGACAGGGATTGGCTTACGGCATAACAGCACAAATCGCACTGTCGAAATCGGGACAGCTCAAAACACTAAGAGACAAAATTAAGGTCAGCGGTGCATCCGAAATCGTTCTCTTCATCGCCCATCATACCGATTATTATAAAAAAGGTGCCGACCCTCTTCTCCTGTGCAATTCAACCCTTCATCGCATCTCGGCTCTCTCTTGGGAACATTTGAAACAAGAGCAGAAAAAAACATTTTCTTCCTACATGGACAGGGTCTGCCTAAACCTTGCACCGTATCAGATTGCATCGGAAAAGCCCATCGACATACGCCTGGGGAATTACGAAGAAAATCCTGCAAACGATATTAACCTGCCTGCATTGTATTTGCAAATGGGGCGTTATCTGCTTCTTTCTTCCACGCGCAAAGGGGCTCTCCCTCCGAATCTGCAAGGTTTATGGACAAACCGGATACAAGCACCCTGGAATGGCGACTATCATCTGAACATCAACCTGCAAATGAACTATTGGCCGGCAGAGCAGGGAAATATGTCCGAAACACTGAATCCGCTGACCGACTGGGTAGAAAAAATCGTTCCCTCCGGCAATGAAACGGCCAGAGCTTTTTACCGTTCGAGAGGATGGGTTACCCATATTTTAGGGAACGTATGGCAGTTTACGGCTCCGGGGGAGCATCCTTCATGGGGAGCGACGAATACCGGCGGAGCATGGCTTTGCCAACATTTATACAACCATTATCGCTATACGCAGGATACGGCTTATCTGCACCGCATCTATCCTGTCATGGAAGGCTCTGCTGTTTTCTTTGCCGATATGCTGGTCGAAGATCCGCGCAACGGTTATCTGGTTACTGCTCCGACCACATCTCCGGAAAACTCATTTGTCATGCCTGATGGCAAAACGGTTTCCATTGTGGCCGGCTCGACCATAGACAACCAAATCTTGCGCGAACTTTTCGACAATATCTACGAAGCACGACAGATATTGGGGAAAAAAGACGATCGGGGCAAAATCTTTTTGCAAAAACGGGATTCTCTCAAACCCACAACCATAGGAACAGACGGGCGCATTATGGAATGGATGGAAGAATACAGGGAAGCCGAGCCGCATCACAGACACGTATCTCATCTGTTCGGCCTGTATCCGGGTTCCGAAATATCGGTCGAGCACACACCGGAGCTGGCCAAGGCGGCAGAAAAAACGCTTTTGATGCGCGGCGGCAGCAGTACGAGCTGGTCTATGGCATGGAAAGTCAACTTCTGGGCTCGTTTAGGACGAGGCGATAAAGCGCTCGAATTATTAGGCCTGCTACTCAAACCCGTCACGGAAAACAGGAAGAACAGCGGTGGCGGTACGCTACCCAACCTGTTCTCTTCACACCCGCCCTTCCAAATCGATGGCAATTTCGGCGGTGCAGGGGGAATTATGCAAATGCTTTTGGACAGCGAATCCGGTGTCATCTCGCCTCTGCCTGCCCTGCCGACACTATGGAGCAAAGGATACGTGAAAGGACTTCGCACCGTAGGTAATGCCGAGTGTGATCTGCAATGGGATACGGCATCTCCCTATACGCTTACCTATATGAAGTTGCACGCTTTCAGCAATTATACCCATACGGTCAAGCTGCCGCCGAACAGCAGCAAGAGTTGTATCGTACGTTGCAGCAGCAATGAACCTTATTCCATAGAAAACGGATTATTGACCGTTCGGTGCAAAGCCGGCAGTGTCATAGAGATCGTATTTCGATAAAACAGGCATCGAAAGCGGGCGAACAGTCTAATTTTCACCGGCTTAAAACCTTCACCACAACCTTCTAATCTCCTTATTCGTTATCTTTGTAGGAAATTATGGGTAGAATAATAGCTATAGATTACGGGCGAAAACGCTGCGGCATAGCTGCCACCGACATCCTGCAGCTGGTGCCGGGCGGCTTGTGCACAGTGCCTGCACACCAGTTGGAAGCATGGCTCACAGACTATTTTGCACGGGAAGAAGTCGAGTGCGTTGTCATCGGACACCCCAGACAAACAAACGGCGAAGAGTCTGAATCCATGACCTACATCCGACCGTTTATCAATCGCTTCAAAAAGCGCTTCCCGCAAATACCGATAGAGCTTTACGACGAGCGTTTCACATCGAGCATGGCACAAAAAACGATCCTGGAGAGCGGTATCGGGAAGCAGCAACGCCGCGAAAACAAAGGTCTGGTGGATGAGATCAGTGCCGTAATCATCTTACAAAGCTATATGGATGCCCGTGATATGAACAGGAGATAACCCGAAGAAATTACACTTAGTTTGATCACATTTTCACATCATAAAAAATGCAATTACCCGTTTATTTATATGGACAGCCGGTGCTGAGAAAAGTATCCGAAGACATCGATGCAGCATACGAAGGATTGGAGAAACTCATTTCGGATATGTGGGAAACCATGTACCACTCCGACGGTATCGGTTTGGCTGCACCGCAAATAGGCCGCGCCATACGCCTTTTGGTTATCGATGCGGAGCCGATGGCGGAAAACTTTCCCGAATGCAAAGGATTCAAACGCTGCATGATCAATGCCCGCATCATAAGCAGCAGCGAGGAAACCTGCAGTGAATACGAGGGATGCCTGAGCTTACCGGGAATCGGGGAAAATGTAATCCGCCCACAGGAAGTAACTATCGAATATGTGGATGAGCATTTTACCTCGCATAGAGAGCATCTAACGGGCTTTGCGGCACGGGTGGTACAACATGAATACGATCATCTCGAGGGGTGTTTGTTCATCGACAAAATATCCCCTATAAGAAAACAGTTAATAAAAGGGAAGCTCAATAAAATATTGAAAGGCCAGGCATATACCACTTACCGTATAGCGCCGATGAAGAAATAACCGGAGCAACAGGCTAAAAAGATTACGGATGACAAAACGAACAGGATACCTGCATACGCTACTGCTGACTTTGGCACTTTTACTGCCTCAGCTGCTGCATGCACAGATTGATGTTTCGCGTGTAATGACAATAGGAAGAAATGCGCTGTACTTCAATGACTATGTGGTATCTATCGGTTACTTCAATCAGGTGATCGGTTCGCGCTCATGGATGGCAGAACCTTACTTCTACCGTGCAGTGGCCAAAGTAAGCCTGGAAGACTTCAGCGGAGCGGAGGCCGATGCCTCTTTATGTATCGAACGCAATGCCTTCATCCCGAAAGCATACCTTGTTCGTGGCGTAGCACGTCAAAATCAGAAGAAATACGACTTGGCAGCCGAAGACTATCGAACGGGACTAAGACAAACTCCGGACGATGAGGGTATGCGCTACAATCTGGCCATGACCGAACTGCTGCGGGATAAATTCGACGAAGCCCAAAAAGAATTGGAAACGATGCTCAAATTCTCCCCGGGCAGTCTGGATGCTTACTTGTTGCTAAGCGCCGTTGCCTTGCAACAAAAAGATACGGTACGCTCCGAAAGCTACATAGACACGATTCTGCGCAGAGATTCTTTCTTCGGTCCGGCTTATGCCGTCAGCTCGCAAATAGCATACGAGAAAAAGGAGTACAAGCAGAGCCTTAAGCGGATAAACAAAGCCATTGAACTAATAGACGAAGACCCGGCACTTTATGTAAACCGCGGAATCATACGTTACCAGCTCAATGATCTGCGAGGGGCAATGGATGATTACAGCCATGTGCTGGATATATCGTCCAACAACAAAATTGCTCTTTTCAACCGTGCTCTCTTACGTTCATATCTGGGAGATAAGAACAATGCGATTTCAGACCTCAATCACCTGATAAAATTAGAACCGTCGAATCATATCGCCCGCTTTAACCGTGGCCTCTTGCTGGCCGACATAGGCAAACACGGTGAGGCTATCAATGACTACAATGCCGTAATCAAGCAATATCCGGAGTTCATCAATGGTTGGCTGGCGCGCTCGCAAAGTCGAAAGCTGATGGGCAATGCCGTGGGAGCAGACCGGGACTACTGGCATGCCGTAGACCTGCAGGAAAAAGCAAAGAAGCAGAAAAAAACAGATAAACAGCCTGCAAAGGAAAACTCTGAGAGCAAAGAAACGCGCAAGGAGGACGATGAGACGATCGAGAAATACAATATGCTGGTAGTAGCCGAACCGGAGCAGGAGACCAAGGCCCAGTATAACAGTAAAGTGCGTGGAAAAGTACAGGACAGGAATGTTGAAGTGGAGCCGAGAAATATTTACGTCCTGACCTATTATCACCGTTTCGACTCCGAAGAAATAAATCCGAATGTTCCCTACTCGGCTTTGGTTGACCGTTTGAATAAACAGGGCATCCTGCCCTTCAGGCTGCTCTTAAGCAATCATGAAATCCCTCTGGATGAAGAGATGGTTAAAAGGCATCAGTCCGATATCGAAGAGGCCACAGGCACAGAAAAAATGAGTGCCGATAACCTGTTCAGACGGGGATTGGACTATCTTTTGCTTCAAAACCATGAACAGGCAATCAGCGATTTCACTTCTTCTCTGAACTTGAAACCCGATCAACCTCTGGTACTTTTCGCTCGTGCCACGGCATTATTAAAGAAACAGGAAGCGGAAAGAAACCGTATGGCAGCGGTAACGGGCGAAAACCTGTCCACTCAGGGAAAACTGATTTTGGGAGAAAGCAAAAAGAATGCTTTCGGCTATAACGAAGCAGAACACAAAGCCAACGAAGCCAGACTGAAAAAGCCTTTGACAGATTTGCATACGCCGGTACAGGACCTCGATCGAACAATACAGCTGGATGCCAACTTTTCCTACGCATATTATAACAGGGCATGGATATATGCCCAGCAGGGCGAAACAGCAAAAGCAATCGAAAACTATACGCAGGCTATTGCTTTGAGTCCCGGTTTGGCCGACGCTTATTTTAATCGCGGCTTGCTTTATCTTGCCGGCGGCAAATCCAAAGAAGGCCTGAAAGATCTGAGCAAAGCCGGTGAATTGGGGCTTTATCAGGCATATAACATACTTAAACGGATGAATAAATGATTTCCGTAAACAATGTAACGGTAGATTTCGGCACACGTCTGCTTTTCGATAATGTTTCTTTTGTTATTTCCAATAAAGATAAAATAGCTCTGGTCGGCCGTAACGGTGCCGGTAAGTCTACCCTGCTGAAACTGATAGCGAAGCTGGCCGAACCGACATCGGGCCATATAGCACGCGCCAAAGAATTACGCACAGGTTATCTGCCTCAGCATATGCAACTGGTGGACGAGCACACCGTTTACGCCGAATGCGAAACGGCATTCTCCCACATACGGAACATGCAGGCCGATCTGGATAATATGAGCTGCGAGCTTTCGGAAAGAACAGATTATGACAGTGAAAGTTATCTGGAACTGATCGAACGCTTCACCGCGCTGAACGAACGGATGAACGTACTCAATACGGGCAGCTATCATGCGGAAATCGAAAGAACCCTGATCGGGCTGGGATTCGAACGCAGCGACTTCGAACGGCCGACAGCCGAATTCAGCGGTGGCTGGCGTATGCGTATCGAACTGGCCAAACTACTGCTGCGACAGCCGGATATCCTGCTTCTGGACGAACCAACGAACCACCTCGACATCGAATCCATTCAATGGCTGGAAAGCTTCATTGCCCGCAGCCGGAGTGCAATGTTACTGGTATCCCACGATAAAGCTTTTATCGACAACACCACGAACAGAACCATAGAGATAGAGCTGGGACGGATCTATGATTACAAGACCAACTACAGCCATTACATCCAACTGCGGGAAGAAAGACTGGAACAACAGCGGCGTGCGTACGAAAATCAGCAAAAAGCGATCAAAGACACGGAAGAGTTCATCGAACGGTTTCGCTACAAAGCAACCAAAAGCGTACAGGTGCAAAGCCGCATAAAACAGCTTGAAAAGGTCGAACGAATCGAACTGGACGAGATAGACCGGCGCTCCATGCACTTCCGCTTTATTCCCGCCACACGCTCCGGTTCTTATACTGTAATAATCGAAGATCTGCAGAAAGCTTACGGAGACCACATCGTGTTCGACCACGCCAATATCACCATCAAACGGGGAGAAAAAGTAGCCTTTGCAGGTAAAAACGGTGCCGGTAAATCGACCATGGTCAAATGTATCATGGGAGAAATTACGGACTATACAGGTAAACTTGAGCTCGGACATCTGGTAGAAATCGGTTACTTTGCACAAAACGAAGCACAATTATTAAACCCTAATCTCACCGTTTACGAAACCATAGACCGGGAGGCACAGGGAGATATACGCCTCAAAATAAATGATCTGTTAGGTGCTTTTATGTTCGGCGGAGAGGAGTCGGAAAAGAAAGTCAGTGTGCTCAGCGGCGGAGAAAAAGGACGCCTTGCCATGATCAAACTGCTGCTGAGACCTGCAAACCTGCTCATTCTGGATGAGCCGACCAATCACCTGGACATCCGTTCGAAAGAAGTGCTTAAAGAAGCCATCAACAATTTTGAAGGCACAGTAATCCTCGTATCTCATGACCGGGAGTTTCTACAGGGTTTGGTCAGCAAAGTCTATGAATTTTCTCACGGTAAAGTCATCGAACATTTAGGCGGCATATACGACTGGATTAACAGGAAAAAAGAGGAAGAAACCGCAGACATAAACGAAAGGCTTTCCACCGTCTGTTCACAACCGCTCAGAGATAAAACCAAAGAAATAATCTCCGAGAGCATACCCTCTTACCGGCAGCAAAAAGAAGAAGCCAAAAAAAGCAGGGCGTTAAGAAAAGAATTTTCGGAAATCGAACATCGTATCGAAAAACTCGAAACCGAATTAAAAGAGTTGGAAACAGCGTTAAGCAATCCTGCAAACAGCACAAACAACGAACTCTTTACCCGCTACGACAAACTGAAAAGAGAGCAAAACGAGGCGATGAATCGTTGGGAAGAATTAGCCCTCCTGATCGAAGAATAAAGAAAAAAGCGAAGAACCGTCGGCTCTCCGCTTTCTCTTATTCACTTAAAATATCGCTTAAGAAAGCTGTGATTAATAATTTATTTTAACCTCAAACTTAAAGGGCCTGGTATTATTCTTCTCTTTAGAGGTCACAAAAACAATGTCTATACGTCCCTTACTGTCGAATTTATAGGTGATTTCTTTCGTAAAAATATGGTGCTTATGCCCACCGAATTCCGACGTGATTTCGGTTATCACTTTTTTAGGCAGATTCCGGCTTCGCATTCCCATCAAATACCTCAATTCGGGTACCAAGCCATAATTCTCTATTCTATTATTCTCAAGGTGCATAAAATCGAAGTGCTGGGTAATATCCGGGAAACAGGTATTCAATAAATCGGGGTAATATTCAATGTTTATAGAAACCTGATCTGCCAAATCGCCTCTCTCCTTGGTATATACCTTCACCAGATTATCGCCTTTCCACTCAAACACTTCAACATGATTCAGTTTGGGGCTTTTTGGATTTACGAAACTATGGCTTTTCAACTTTTTGCCTTCATAAGTAAAATTAACAGAAGTCAGAATTTGCTTTCCTTTAATCTGGAGCTTCGTCACCTGATTGTCAGCATTTAAGTCCATTTCGGATTTATAATCGATGTTTCCATCGATATTCACGAGAATACGATTTATATCATAGAGAATATCAAAATCTATTTCTTTATTCTCTTCAGAGTCTTCCCAATCAATTTCGGTCAGCCTGCCTTTTTTATCATATTCATATTCAAAACGGGTAAAATCGCTGTTTATACCACCGATAGATACAGGAGGATAAGAGATATTTATAGAACGCACTACATTAATGGTTTCTCCTCCGGGTTGGTTCCCATCGGAAGGCGTTGGCGTATCACTTTTACATGATGCCAAAAGTAACATCATTATAGTTACTATAGAAAAAACAATCTTCTTCATAAATCAGATTTTAATGTGATTAAAAATAAACTTATAATTGTAAATCTCCTCAAAGATAGCTATATTTTTTAAGAATAGTCAATAAAAAGAAACCCCGATACAGAGATACAGTATCGGGGTAAAGCATAAAACTATTAAATTTTAATAAGAGCTCTTATATAAAGAATTCTCTGCGTATAAGGCTATTGTAAAGGAACATCGACCTTGGCAGCAAAGATTCGTCTCGGGTCTCCAAACTGCGCAATAGCTTCAATCATAGTACCACGATTCATAAAAAGTCTTTTGTCAAAGACTCTCTTTCCATTGAGAGAAACGGTAACAGGTTTTGAAAAATCAACCCGATCGATATACAATGTCAAAACCCCGGCCACTTTACCTTCCTGAGGAGTAGCAGTCACTTCAAAGTGATTGTCCCGATGTTTAACATCGAATAAGATACGGGCATCCGTCTCAGGTTTCAATTGTCTGAAACTCAAATAATAAACGCCATCGGAGTAGCCGTCATCAATGTTATAGTATTCATAGGTAATGCGTGCGGGGTAAGTCCTGCGCCTGTACTTAATAAGCCATGGAGACATCTCATGGTACGGTATACCATGCCCGTAACCCAGATGTACTTTAACCAGATGTTCGAAATCTCCGGGATTTTCATTTCTGAGTTGCTGCATCTTTTCAAGCCATTCATACACATAATAGTTGCGGCCAAACATATAATCCAATTCACCGACATCCATCCGAAATGCCGTATTTCTCATATTGACAGCAGTACCCTCTACTTTTGTCGACGCAGCCATTGGACCTATGGCTGCAAAATAGTCCGGCATAAACAAGCCCAAACGAATACTTCCATAACCGCCCTCGGATATTCCCATCAGGTAAACCCTGTCCGGATCGATCTCTTCGCTCAGCACTGCCAATTGATAGGCACGCTTAAAAGCATTACGCTGCGGAGCAAAATGCCAGCGTCCTTTTCTGTCATCCGACATGCGTGGAACAAAATAGAAAGAAGGAGCATCTTTATATTCCCGGGAAAGGCGAAGAGCAGCAAACCATTCTTCTTCATTGATGGTAGATCCCCATGCGGATGGAGCATCCGGGTAAGAACCTCCACCATGCAGATTGATAAACATCGGATATCCGCCTCGGGGTTTTTCTCCTTTGGCAAATAACTTTATACGCATCTTTTCTTCTTGAGGAATCTGCCAAACAACTTCGTTAGAAGTCGTAGAAACAGTCCACTTTGCTTTAGACATTCTTTCCGCATTGGCTTTTTTCCACAGATTCCACATAGCATCTTCAGTAGATTTACGCTCGGTTGGCTGTATAATCTCCCGATATGTTTGTTCGGGAGCCGAAGCTGTCAAATCCTTATCTAACTGTGACCGAAAGTAGTCGATCAGGATAGCGTCAGACAAATAGTTTTCCTTCGGTACCCGTTGGATCTCCGGTTCCCTATCATCACTGCATGCCTGCCATAAAAAGGCAAGACAAAGAAATGAAACGAAATACAGGGGATAAGCAGCTTTCATATCTTCCTTTCTCTAAGGCTGTATTACATTACAACAGTTTACTTCTTCGGCTCATACTCTTCAAAATATGCAGCATCTTTTTCTTTCCAGCCCCATTTGTTGAGATATGCAGACACAGAGCCTTTCGGCACATAAAAGCAGAAGAAACGTTTTTCACCCTTCTTCCAGGTAAGCCCGTTGAACGGAAAGACCGGCTTCTTCGTTTCAGGGTTGATAGCAAACGCCGGAGGTGTCGAAGATGCAAATACGATCTTTTCCAACTCTGTGCAACTTCCAAAGGCTGCGTCCCCCAGTGAAATGATACTTTTGGGCAAATAAACCTCTTTCAACTGTTTACAGTAAAAGAAACAGCCGCTCGGAATATGTTTCACTTTCTCCGGTACCTTAATCTTCGCGATTGCCGTTGCATAAAAAGCATCCGGCTCTATAATTTCCAATGATTCGGGCAGTTCTATTTTCGACAACTTTCTTGACATCGAGAATGTACCGTTACCGATGCTCTTCAACGCAGTACCCGGAAAAACAATTTCTTCCAATTGAGACATATAACCGAACCAACCCAAACCGGTAGCCTCTAAATTCTGAGGAGCAATCAGTTTTTTTATGACTTTACTGTCTTTAAAGCCTTTATCATAAGTGTCTATGGACAATGTTGCTTTATGCAGATCAAGCTCTTCCAACTTAGGCAGTTTTTTTATCGCATTAATATCTGCCTGATTAAGAGTAGACTTTTTTATGGTCAAGATTTTAATGTTTTCGACTTTTTCATTTTTCAAAGCTTCTTCTACCATCCCGGTTTTCACTTCCGACAAAATGACCTCGCCATCACGCTTCTTCGGAGTTACATTATTCTTTCCGGTTTCACTGATGTAAGCATATCTGAACTTAATGGCAGACAGTTTCTTATTCTCATATTCGACAGCCAGAAATTGAAGTTTTACGTAGTCGCCCTTTGCCGTACGGATGATATACACATCTTTGGTGATAATAAACTTCGGGGGCATACCACCGCTCATATCAAATTCGTACCACCCTTTTATCAGGTGTTTATTGAACGAATCTTTCACTTGTTTGGGCGGCATCTTTCCATAAGAAGTTGTTTCCTGAACTTTATCTAAAACCCATTCACTCTTATCTGCAATAAATGGTTCTGCACTTTTAATACCTTCAAAGTCGTCATACTCCGTGCGATAAACGGCAGCTTTACCGGCACCGCTCTGTCCGCCGTTGGTACGTCCGTTAATATCCAGGAAAGCCAAATCCCAGTCGGTATCCGTTTTTACTTTTTCCGGAGCTATCGCAACCTGTTTCGTTTTCATAAAAGAGAAATAAACAAACTCAGATTTTTCTGCACCATCGGAAATTTTAATTTGTGCATTAACCGTACCCACTGGTTTTGTTTCGGCTTTAGGACCATCTTCCTTTTTTTCGCAGGAAACTAACGCCAACGTTGATAATAAATAAAGACCCAGCGTTAGAAATTTGAAACTCTTTTTCATAAAAATATTTGTATTAGTTTTATAAAGTCAGGGGCAAAATTATTCCAATCACCCACCAAACACAATACTCATTCATAGGGATATTAAGGCTTTTCCATACCCTATAATTATGATTTTCAAATAGCGTATCATCGCAAAATACCTAAATTTGAACTGCAGGAGTAATTTTTTCTTGAAAAGCCGGTATGACGAAGAAAATCCCTAAAACCAATGTGGCGCGCTTGTTGGATGCAGCCGGAATAAACTACGAGCTGGTAACTTATGAAGTGGACGAAAATGACCTCTCGGCCATCCATGTGGCCCAAAGTCTGAATGAAGATGTCAATCAGGTCTTCAAAACACTTGTATTATCGGGTGACAAAATCAAACATCTGGTGTGCGTAATCCCCGGAGCCGAAGAGGTCGATCTGAAAAAAGCAGCCAGGGCATCAGGCAATAAAAAGGTAGAACTGATTGCCCAAAAAGAGTTGCTCCCGCTTACGGGATATATCCGGGGCGGCTGTTGCCCGATAGGAATGAAAAAAAATTTCCCTACTTATTTTCACCAAACAATAAAGAATTTCGAGCACATCTATGTGAGTGCGGGAGTACGCGGCCTGCAACTGCGCATTGCTCCGCAAGATCTCATAGACTACATACCCGGCTCTTCTGTGGCGGATTTGATCTGAGTAGGATTTTCATCTGACAGCATTTCCATTTTGTAAAGGATATAATCACGGATTGCCCGGGCTTCATCAAGAGGTAAGCTGCGCACTGTAAAAAGACCTCCCATGGTATTAAGGCTCAAACGGACTCTTCCGCTACGTTTCTGCATAAAAGTCCGACACAAAAGAACACTCTCTATTTTCCTTATCGGCAAAAAAGTTTGTTTACGGGAATATTGCCCATGGTAAATAAGCACATGAGCCGGGGCTACAGCTATGGCACTCCGTTTGAAACGCAGATAAGCTCCCAATACACTCACTCCCGCCACAAAAGGCAATACCCCCCAGAGCAACAGCGGATAAACAAAAAAGACTAAAGTACCAGATGGGATGATCAGAATGAATATGCGTACCAACAGATGATACCAAAACAGCCCTTGACCGGAAACACTTTTTCCGGCACGGGTCACCCCTTCTGCCCCGAACCACTCGTTTTCTAAAGCAATCCGGTCTTTCCAGCCATAAATAACGATACGCTCTTTTCCCTTCTCTCCCTCCACAGAGTCCGATTGTTCTATCGATACGGTCTCCACACCGGTGATTCTCTCCAAAATATTTTGTTTGAATGTAAGCCCCACGATCTTGTCTTTACTTACAAAAGCAGACCGCCGGGTAAACATCCCGGCCTGATAATGAATCTTGTCCGAAGTTAAAGAAACACTCAATCCATACTTACGAATAACGACAACGGCTATCCAAATCAGAAGAGTAATCAGATACGAAACGACAAAAACAAAAAACAGCATAGACCACGTACTGTGCCCATACCACTTCGATACATTGTCCACAATAACGTCCTGATATCTCATGATTAAATCGGTGGACTCGTTGAACACATACACCAATACGGCAAAAATCACCCCTAAACCTTTCAAAGGATTTTGTGTGACAGCCCCCTGTATAAGTTCCCTTAATCCAAAAGAATAGCTTCGGACATTTGCATGTACATGCTGCTCTTCTGCCGATCCGGCATCCTTCGACCGAAAGTTGGAAGAGACCGGTATTGTAAAGCCGCCCTCTTCATTGATCGTTTTCAGTAACAATTCGAGGTCCGTTTTACTCAAAAGAAGCTCGACTTCGGCCTCCTTTTGGACTACACAGTCGAAACAGACAGCAACCATATCGACAAGACGGTAAAAAAAACCGCTCGTCGTACGAATAGTATGAATATGCTCCAACGGTATGGTTTTAACGGATTTCACCCAAGAAGCCCGTTTGAAAACCACACACTGATTTTCAATCTTAAAATAAGAGGTAAAATAACGGATGACCGAAAATAAAGCACCCAACACCAGAAGAGACAATCCTAAGAGTAAAAGTTGCATCATTTTTCGCCCGACACCGGCATCATTGAAAAAGACGAGAATAATTACAGGCCAGGCTTTCACAAAAACCCGGTTTATATCTTTTATAAGCATCACCCACAAGGCATCGCTTCCCATGCGGCTAAACTCCCGAAAGTTTCTCGGCCTTTTAGACTTCTTCATAATTGAAGATTAATTGATTTTATCCAAAATCATCTGCTTGAGTTGCTGCGCACGCTCTCTTTTCAGCCCTGCAACTTCCATGCCGTCAGAGCTTTGTGCCGCCGTTCTGATATTGAGGCTATAAAGACCGACTGTACGCAATATGAGATTTTGCGACACCACCACCTGCTGAATACGATTATAGGGAATGGTGATATGCCTGGTTCGGATTACACCTCGTTTATAAGTTATATCTTTTTCCCGAACGGCATACCCTCTTTCACGACAGGCTTTTTTCAAGAAAGTAAGGTTCACCAGAAAAGCCAAAGACATCAATATGGTAAGGACTATTACCCAGGGCAGAAATCGTGTTTGCTCCACAACATAATAGAGAAACCAGAAGAAACCGATGAGGGTAAACCACCCCAAAACAGTCTCGATAAGAAGCATATATATAAACTTCGATTCCAAGGGTTGATACTCCAAATCCTGAACTTTTGGTAATGTAACCGGATCTACTTCCAAATTACTGAACAGCTTTATATTTTCCACGGTTTTACTTCAATGTTTTCTACAAAAATAAAACGTTTCGGATGACTGCCAAATCAAAGTATTTTGAACGAAACAAACAGCCTTTCGAAAACTCAGAATTTTCTGCCTGATGGTTGAAAATTCTTCAGGCAAAGAATAAAAATCCAAGTTAACTTCGTTGAAAATCCGTAGCGCTACGGATTTTCAACGGTCAGGCAGAGAATTTCAATACTATATATGACGCACTCTAACAAGGCTCCGAAACCTCTTATATCATCAGGGTACGGGAACAATTAAGACCTCGTTTTCATCCATTGATATTTGCTAAAACATGGGAAGTTGATAAATAAATCCCAAGCTCAGCCTGTTGGTGGTATAATCCGGAGACAACGAACGCTTTTCATCGAATTTATAACTGCGCCCGACATAGGTGAGAAAGAAATGCAAATTGCTGCCGGACATGGGATAATACTCTATACCGGTCAGATAACCCAAAGCGGTGCGATACTTACCGGCATCGATCTTTCTTTTAACGATACTCTCCTTATAAACAGACGCTGTTTCATACATACCCTGCACAAACCAGTTCCAACGGGAAGCAAAACGAACATTGGCTTTGGACAAAAAACTCAAATACTCGGTATTTTTTACCGTATACCGGGTTACAGGCCATGAGGAATCGGCACTGACGGACGAAATCAAATCGGATAGAATGCCTTTACTGTCCAACCCCTCACGGGAATACATCAGATCAAAAAACAGACCGAACCGACTACCGATATTTACACTGTTTCCCAGGGCTATATAATAAATCTTATTTTGAGAAGTCTGAGAAGACAGCGAAGCAGACCAGCGTGTCTGCAACAGCCCTCCGTACATACAGCCATTCCAATTGACCGTATATAACAGCGGAAGCTTCGATGGACGCAAAGAAGGATCGTACTGCACCCGGTACGTTTCTGAAAAACGATCGTTCAGCGCATTGAGTACCTGGAAATGGAATTGATGCGCCGAAACAGGTTGATAAGTAAGGCTGATACCGGTAAGAAAACAACCGATATATTCCGACATATCGCTGAATTCATACACATCTATGGGATTGAGATCGTACTCAAAGCCACCGAAAGAAGCGAACTGACGCCCCACAAACAAAGAAAAACGCTTATCGAGTTTAATGCCTAAACCGGCAACATCGATAGATGCGGGCAGATTATCCACTCCGGGAATCTTTGAACCGTTAAGACGCTGACGCCAACGGAAAGAAAAGCGTTCGTTTATATCGCCTTTTGCCTCGATGCGTAACTGACGCATATTAAAACGGGCATGATTTTTACCTGCGCCGAGAGCCGGGCTATTCCCTTCTACATCAAAACCGCCCTGCATGTTCAAAAGCAGGTTAAACCGCCTGCTCCTGTTTTCAAGATGTGCAATGCTTTCAAAAAGACTTTTCTCAAAACTGCCCTCACTGCCTTTTTGCTGAGCAGAGAGGTTACTGCAAAAGGATAAAAAAAGGAACAGCGGGAACAGCGTTTTTCTCATAAAACGAAGCATTTTCAGGGTATTGAATTTATGGATTCACAAAAATAAGGAGAACTTTCCGATAATAAGAAATACGCATACATCAGAATAACAAGAAACACAACCAAATAAATAATACTAATTTGCATATCTTTGATATAATCAAACCATAAATCAAATATTTTAATATGAAACAGGGTTATACATGGCTGCTGACTGCAGCAATAGTGACAGGTACCGCTTTTTCATGTAATCAAACCAAAAAAGAAAATCGAATTTTGGATCAGACAAATTTTACGGCACCACCGGTAGCACAAACAAAGACCGACACTTTTATCAATTTCGGGAAACAGCGTACCGATGACTATTTCTGGATGAAAGACAAATCGGATGAAAAGGTTTTGAATTACATCAAGGCCGAAAATGCTTATACGGAAACGGTAATGGCAGGGACAAAAGATCTGCAAAAGAAATTGTATGACGAATTTCTGGGGCGGATAAAAGAAGATGACGAATCTTACCCGGTAAAAAGAAAAGGCTATTACTACTACAGCCGCAGAGAAAAAGGCAAACAATACAGAACGTACTGCCGTAGAAAGGAAACCATGGAAGCTCCGGAAGAAGTGATTTTCGATGTGAACAAAATGGCAGAAGGGAAAAATGCCTACATCTTCGGCTCTTACTCCATAAGCCCCGACAATCAAAAGGCAGCTTATCTCTTTAACGAAACGGGCTCTTTTGCCGATTTTGAAATGAAAATCAAAGACCTGCAAACAGGAGAAGATACGGGGTTCAGCGTAAAAGGAGCAGCCTCGATGGCTTGGGCTAACGATAATAAAACGATATTCTACAGCAAAATCGACAACCAAACGTTACGCTCTTATCAGATATACAGGCAAACACCGGGAGCCAACGATGCCAAGTTGATCTACGAAGAAAAAGACCCTAAATTTTCGGCTTATGTGCATGGCGAAATCACAAAGCAGTATGTCATGATTTCGATCAATAGCTCTACAACATCCGAAATACGTTTGCTCTCCGCCGATGATGCAAACGGCGATTTCAAGGTTTTCATGCCACGCGTACAGGATGTGGAATACTCGGTTATACCGCATGAAAATATGTTCTTCCTGACTTATAAGGATAAAGAGAACTTTAACGGTATGATTTACCGGCTTCCGAAAGAAGGCTATGAAAACCGGGATACCTGGAAAGTTTTCACAGCACACAATGAAGAAGTACGTTTGGACGGTATCGATGTATTGAAAAACTATGTCGTACTGAACTTGCGTAAAAACGGGCTGAATGAAACACACATTAAAGATTTGGACGGCAAAGAGGTAAAGAAAATATCTTTCCCCGAACCGGTATACACGGCTTATTCCACGGCAGCCGGAGATTTTGACATCAACCAGGTCCGGTATTCGTACACCTCGCTCAACAGACCGACCACACTATACGAATACGACATTGTAACCGATAAGACCGTCAAACTGAAAGAACAGGAGATTCCGTCAGGTTTCAATCCTGAAAACTACGTTGTGGAAAGACTTTGGGCTACAGCCAAGGACGGTACGAACGTGCCGATGGCTATTATCTATAAAAAAGGGCTCAAAAAAGATGGCTCTGCTCCGGCTCTTCTCTACTCTTACGGAAGTTACGGCTCCACCTCGGATGTATACTTCAACAGTGCCGTATTCAGCCTCGTAGACAGAGGTTTTGTGTTCGGCATTGCACAAATACGGGGAGGCAGCGATATGGGTGAGAAATGGTATGAAGACGGCAAACTGCTCAAGAAAAAGAATACATTTACGGACTTTATCGCCTGCAGTGAAAAACTGATTGCCGATAAATACACATCAGCCGGCAAACTGGCGGCTATGGGCGGTAGTGCAGGAGGCTTGCTGATGGGCGCCGTGGCCAATATGCGTCCGGATCTGTATCAAACGATTGTGGCGCAAGTTCCTTTTGTGGATGTAATCAACACGATGCTCGACGATACACTGCCCCTGACCACGGGTGAATATGAAGAATGGGGCAATCCGAACGAAGAGGAATACTATAACTATATGCTTTCTTATTCTCCATACGACAACATCGAGCGAAAAGAATATCCGAATATGCTGGTTACCGGAGGATTGAACGATTCTCAAGTGCTTTTCCACGAACCGACAAAATATGTGGCTAAACTGAGAGCAAATAAAACGGACAATAACATCCTGCTGCTGCATATGAATATGGAGTCGGGGCACGGCGGAGCTACAGGAAGCTACGACAGGCTTAAAGACACCGCTTTTGAATATGCTTTCATTCTTAACCGTGTGGGTATAAACGAATAAGCACTTTTTCAAATACGTTTGAAACCATCAAAATGGGTCCGGCTTTTACCGGGCTCATTTTTGATTGAATCGATGCTTTCCCGTTCGGTATAAAACTGTTAACGAACTAAAAAGAGACATCCCTGAAAAGTCGACCTTTCAGGGATGTCTCTTTTCGATTAAGGAGCAGTAAGCCCTTTATATCGTTTATTCACTTGCTATCTCAAACGATTCGATGCTCTTACCAATGCTTCATCCGCACCGATATTACGAATGGCCAGATACTGAAAAATCAAACAAATCAAAGGTATTCCCAGCCAAAACTTAAAACCGAATGAAGCCGAATAAGTGGAACAGAATTGCCAGGAAACCAATGCAAGATAGATAATAAATCCGATAGTAACCAGCATATTAAAGACAGTAAGTCTTATCTGAAGTATTCTCTTCTTATACAAGAAAATGGTAATAAAAGAAATCAACACAATGATTGCATCAATAACAAACAGCCCCCAAGCCGGGGTAACCATCTTTTTCGTTCCGATTTCCTGTATGCCGGAGACAAACAAACTGTAAGAAGTACCATCCGGCTGAATGAAGACTGCTAAAGGGTTCAAAAGCAAGAGTGTCATCAGAATACCGGCGAGCAAAAGCCATAAGGTTTGAATTCTCTGCCACATAAAGCTCTATTTATTTCTGTGTTTGCCCGGCATGTTATAGTAAATCATCCCATCTTCATATTCTTTTGTAGCCAGAAGAGTGGGTTTAGGCAATCTTTCGTAAAATCTTGAAATTTCTATCTGCTCACGATTTTCATTCACCTCTTCGGGATTTTCCGAATAAGAAGCAAACTCTTGCAGTTTTGTTTCCAAATCACGCTTAATCTCTTGTCCAATTTGATTAGCCCGCTTGGAAATAATCACAACTGTTTCATAAATATTTCCGGTGTCTGAACCTAACTTCACCATATCACGGGTAATCGTGTTGTGAGGAGCATTAATTTTTTTGTAATCCATTTTTAATATCGTAATTAGAATATTTTCGTTTATCTGTTATTGTCATGCATTCGCATCGGAAACATATTGCCTGGAAATCTCTTCATAAATCTTCTTAGCCTGTTTCAGATACTTTCCTTCGGGAAAGAGGTTTATATAATTATAGTATTGATCGACAACCTCCCGGAAACGAGTCTGCATTTTGGAAAGAATACTGTTCGTCGCCTCCTGGTATTTAGCCTGTAAAATCAAGAACTCCAAATCATCTCTATACTTGGAATAAGGGTATTCCTTAACAGCAGCTTTTGCTGTAACGACAGCGGAGCGGTAATTATTTCCCATATATGGGCCTAAATTATAATATAACTTAGCAGCCAAATATTCTTTATAAGCCAACTTATCCTGCAAATCGAACAACATTTTCTCAACGTCTTTAGCATATTTGCCTTCCGGATAAAACTCCAAATATGTTCTAAGCTCTTTTAATGCGTCTAAAGTAGAAGACTGATCGAGTCTGGCGTCCGGAGAGAGCATGTAATAACTCTTAGCCGCATTATAACGAGATTCCTCAGCCAGCATATCTTTAGGATAACGTTTTGCATATTGAGCAAAAGAAATTGAAGCATCCGTATAACGTTTATCTTTAAAGTAAGAATCGGCAAGCAGATACAAAGCCTGAGCTCCTTCTTCAGAACTGCTTAAGCTAGGAACAATATCTTCCAGCAAAACGATTGCCCTTCCGTACTTTTTCTCATTATAGCACTTCTTTGCATAGGAGTATCTTCTATTCAGGTCGGTAGATTTCTGTACCTCATAATACTCACCGCACGAAGTAAAAAATATTAAAGTCATCAATGATGCTATGACCCACGAATATTTATTATGCCACATATTTCTTTTTCAGCATTCTTATTTGAAAGGTATAATACCCTTTATACTAATAACGTACAAAGTTAGCAAATTATGCGAATGAAAAACCCTGTTATTTATATACTGCCAAAAGCAAAAAAAGATCCTCTCATTTCTGAAAGGATCTCTTCGTAGCCCATAGGAGAGTCGAACTCCTCTTTTGAGAATGAAAATCTCACGTCCTAACCGATAGACGAATGGGCCAACAAGCTGTATCAAACAGCAGAAATTTCAATTTTAATCTTAATGAAAGAGAAGGTTTCCCCCTTCTTTCAGATTGCAGATTTACGCCTGGCCTAAACGATTAAGGCTCTTAGCCAACTTTGATTTCAAGTTAGCAGCCTTATTTTTATGAATAATATTCTTCTTAGCCAAACGATCGAGCATTGAAGCCACCTTCGGTAACATTACCTCAGCTTCGGCACGGTCTGTCAAAGCACGGAAGTTACGAACCGCATTACGGGTTGTGCGAGCGTAATAGCGATTGTGCAGACGGCGTGCATTAATCTGACGAATTCTCTTGATAGATGACTTATGATTTGCCATTTTTATTTACTTATTTTTTTAACTTTCGTAGCCCATAGGAGAGTCGAACTCCTCTTTTGAGAATGAAAATCTCACGTCCTAACCGATAGACGAATGGGCCAATGTAGCTTTAAATTTATCCCTTTCAGAAAAAAGGTTATTTACTTAAGCGATTGCAAAGATAACACTTTTCATTATTCTACCAAATATTCAATAATAATTTTCTAAAAACAGAATAATGATTACCTCGAACGAAAACTTCTCAAAGCCTGGTTTACAGAACAGTAAACAAACTCAAACCCGGTATCGATAATCTTTTCGGCAGAGACTCTTTTTCCTTCCAGTATCAAAGAAGACATTTCTCCCAATACGAAACGCACGGCTTTCTCGGGTATAGCGATACGCACATGATTGCCTCCAAAAACATAAGCCATCGCATAATTAAATTGATCATTCGTTAAAGGAGCCGGAGACACCGCATTATATACACCTTTAATGTCTTCTCTCTCCACGGCCGATAAATAGATGCCGCAAAGATCGTCGATGTGTATCCAGTTAAAATACTGTAATCCGGAACCCACAGGAGTGTTGAATCCGTACTTAAAAGGCTTGCTCATTTTCCGGAGTACACCGCCCCGGTTAGACAACACCAAACCATTACGAAAAATCACTTTTCGCACTCCAAGCCTGCTTTCAAAGCGGTCCGCTTCGCGCTCCCACAACCTGCAGGTTTCAGCCAAAAAACCGGCCCCCAAAGGAGCATCTTCGGTCAATATAGCCGGCCCCTCTTCCATATCATAATAGCCGATGGCGGAAGCAGAAATATATGTTTTCACATAGTGCGACATTTTCTCCAACTGATTACAGAGCAATCTGGCACCAAGTACACGACTTCTCATAATTTCCCGCTTACGTGAAGGCGTCCAAGGTTTATCCCCAATATTAACACCGGCAAGATGAATGATGGCATCTGCCGTCCGCAGCGGTCTTTCATCGAGCAAGCCTTTATTGACATTCCATCGGTATATCCCGCCATTCGGATACACACCCGTTCCTTCAGCATGACTGTGAGAAAGCCACATGACCCGATGACCTCTGGCCTGCAGATGTTCGGTCAACCGTCTGCCGATTAATCCGCTTCCTCCGGTAATTAATATATTATGCATAATTCTCCAAGTTAAATCTGTACTGTCATACGATTGCTTAAGATACTCATATTTTTCCAATCGCTGTTTTCCGGACAGAGGAATAAAAGAAAAGCCCATCTGATAATTATTGAGACGGATTTTTACCGGTTCTTTTTATCAGATGGGCATAAAATTATACTTTCCTAAAACAATATCGACACAAAAACGAATAACCAGTGGGCAAATATACCTGCCACAAGCCCGCCTATGGTATGTGCACCGATTGCCTGAGTAATCAGCTTACGATATCCGAGAGAATCCAACATGGCGGTATGTGTACTCAAAAATCCGCTCCAGCACATTCCCATCGCTGTAAAAACGGCTACGGCATTGCCATCCAAAATTCCCTGAGAAACAAAATTAGGAACCAAACCCAAAGCAGCACCGACGGCACCCAATGTGGTAATAGGAAATGCAATCAAACGAGAATCCTGAAACCCGAACAACCACTGGAAAACGAAATCGATTTTATCTGCCATGGCAGGCAACAGACCTACACCCTCATAGGCTTGCCCGCTGAATACGCCATCATCCCCGGGACCGTTAGTTATCATCATAACAGCCGTGGAAATAATCAGTACCCCCGGAATAATTGCCAAACCCAAATCGACACCGGTCTTACCCCCATCAAGCAAAGAGTTCAACATCCGTAAGAAGACATTTTCCTTATGCTCCGCTTCGTGCTCGACTTCCAAACCATACAAATCAACTTTTTCATCAAGCTCGGGATATTTTTTGCGCGTGAAATACTGCATCAACCGAGTCGATATGATACTGCCTGCAATGGCTCCGACAAATCCGATCAGGGCTCCCATACCAAACCCCTGACCGGCCATAAATATAATAACCACAAGCCCCATACCGAAGGCTGTACCAAAATTTGTTAACGAAACCAACTGGTATTTCTTAAAATAACGGCAGAATTTGCGATCCTTTGCCAGAGAAATAATAGCAGGATTATCAGACAAAAAAGTCAGAATACCGCCCAAAGCTGAAACACCGGGCAGGTTATAGATAGGTTTCATCATAGGCCTCAATACTTTCTCCAGCATATCCACCACGTGAAACTCAACGAGAAGAGCGCCCAAAGCGCCGCTCAACACGGTTATACCCATAATATAAAACACCGTATCCATCAACAAACGATACGATGTCTGCATAATCGTATTCAGCATATTCGGCAATCCCATCTGATTGCCTATATACCCAAACACAGCAAAAAAGATTACAATAAAGGAGACAGCTTCAACGAGCTGACGAAGGAAACTTTTCTGTTTTTTTGTCTTTGAAACCATGGTATAAATTTTATCCCTGCCTTAAAAAGCAGATTTGATATTATTAGCACAAAAACCTCTTTTTCATGAAGAATAAAGAGGCTTAAACAAATCGGTACAAAGTAACAACGAATTTACCAATTTACAACCATCTCAAGAAAAAAATCTTTATTAGAAATAAGGTAAGCATTCATCCCCGAAAAAGGACGTTCCGGGCTGTTTCCAAATAAATTATCCGGCAATAAAAGCCGTTTCTAATAACAATTGAACAGTAAGGTTAAAGAGGGGAAGAGTTGGGTGCCGTAAATACCGGGGCGAGAAATCGGAGGAATCAAGACATCGGGGTCTATACCGTCTTTCCACATTTGAGAAATTTCGGGTATTCTTCCGGCATATAAAAAACGACGTTTGAAATAGGGACTTTTATTCAGATATTCTTTTATAATACCTCGGCTGTTCGTGCTGTGCATCATCAGGATATTCCCATTGTCATTGCTAACCACAAGAGCCACATGCCCCACCGTTTTAGACCGGGCGTTGCGACCTGTAAAAAACAACAAATCGCCGGGCACAGGTGTCGATACTTTCGTGGCAATCTTACTTAAAGCTTTGGAAGAATGAGGAATATCTATGCCGAACTCCCCGAAAAGAAGGCTCACATAACCCGAACAATCCAGCCTGCGTCCGTTAGGCCCTCTTGAACCGTATCTTCGCCCCAAAAAATCTTCTCCATAACTGATAACACCCTGAATAAAATCCATAACCAAAGGTGTAGGATACAACTGATCAGGAGATCGTCGGCTGTCTCTGACCATCTTTTCATATTCGACAGAGCTATTGGCCATAGCCTCTGCACGAGTTCCACAGGAAGACAGACTGATCAGTAAAAACAGAATGAAAGCTATCGGATAACGTTTCGAGTACATTACATTTTATTTGTTCAGAACAAATATAAACATAATTTATATTAATGCCGGGTCTGTCTGTTTCGATCGAACCGTTCCAGACGTTTGCCGATATGGCGGTCGATACGGGGAGAAAGAACGATCAAAACGACAGCAATAATAATAAGAATCATGCCGAGAATATCGCCGGTACTCAATGTTTCACCAAGAAACAGCACCCCGATAAGCACAGCAGTGAGAGGTTCCACTGCTCCCAATACCGCTCCCAATGTGGCGCCGATACTTTTCAAGGCCTCTACCAGGGTAATATTGGACAATAAAGTACAAAACAGAGACAAAACCAATAAATTACCCCATACCTTTACCCCCGAAGGAATTATCATCGTTTGATTGCACAACGAAAATACCAGAAAATAAATACCGCTAAACAGCAACGCATAAAAAGTCAAACGCTGATTGTCCATGTCGCGTAAGCGAGGCCTGTTATTCACCAGTACCATATAAAGGGCATAAGCCAATCCTGATAAAACCACAATAAATATACCGAAAGGCTCGGCCATCATCCCCGAAGCCCCGAACACGCCTGTCGACAACAATACTCCCGTAATGGCCATAACCATGGCTGCCAAAGTAACAGGAGAAATATACTGCCTATAAAACAGGAACATGATCAGAGTCGTAAAAACAGGATATGAAAAGTGCAGCACCGTAGCCAAACCGCTATTCATATAATTATAGCCCATAAACAGCAGCATGGCTGATGAGAAGTAGCATACAGCGAGTACAGCCAGCTCGAAGAGTTCGTACCGGTCGATCCTCAAAGAGCCTCCACGCAACCTTACAATAATTCCCATGGCAACTGCAGCCAATAGCAGGCGATAAGTCAGCAGAGAAGATACGGATATCCCGCTGCTCATCAAAGGCAAAGAAAAAAGAGGCAAAAAACCGAATGAGCCGGATGCCACGATACCCATTAAAAAACCTCGTATCTGTCTCATAAGAATAAATTTTTCTTTTATATTTCAAAAGTGGCAAGCCATTGTTGCGAGCTTGCCACTTCGTCCTCTTTTTTCAAGGATCAGAGTTATAAAATTATATAATCGAATTCTTCTTGGTAAATTCTATAATTTCATCCACATAGCCGAAAGCCAAACCGGTAACCGTATCGGCACAACCGTAGTAAACAGCCAGCCGTTTTGTATCCGGATCTACCAAAGCTGCACACGGGAAGGTTACATTGGGCACATCCCCCATACATTCATAATCTTTTTGAGGGGAAATCAAATACGGACCGCTACGATACTTCACTTTCCATGGCTCATGGATATCTAAAAGAGCCGAACCGAAGCTATAAACAAAACCGTTGCATGAAGCCAAAACTCCGTGATAAATCAACAGCCATCCTTCGCTCGTCTCGATAGGAATAGGTCCGGCACCGATCTTGGTACACTGCCATGCACTGTCTTCAAAAGGAGCCGGACTCATCACATGTCTGTGACGACCCCAAAACTCCATATCGGGCGACTCGCTGTAAAAAATATCGCCGAAGGGCGTGTGTCCGTTATCGCTCGGGCGGCTCAGCATGGCAAAACGACCATTTATCTTGCGAGGGAAAAGAACCCCGTTCCTGTTAAACGGCAAAAAAGCATTTTCCAATTGATGAAAAGTCTTGAAGTCATGCGTATAAGCCACCCCGATCGTAGGACCGTGATATCCGTTGCACCATGTTACATAATAACGGTCTTCAATATAAGTCACACGAGGATCGTAGCCGTAAACCCACTCTCCGATCTCTTTATCTTCACACTCGAAACGCAAGGGGTCGGGATTGATCTTCCAATCAATAGCATCGTCGCTAAACCCGACATGCAGCCTCATCCTGCGATTTGTGTCGTCACAGCGAAAAACTCCTGCATAACCTTTACCGAAAGGCACCACCGCACTGTTAAAAATACTATTGGAGGTCGGTAATAAATTACGTGGGATAATAGGGTTGGCATCATAACGCCACATAATATCTTTTACCCCCGCAGGTTTTTCCTGCCAGGGCATACCGGGCAAGGCTTCACCCATAATTTTCAGTGAACTCATAAATATAAATCAGTTAAATACTTGGTTGTTCTATTTTTATTAAACGTTATCACTTTACCGTTTCTTGTGCTTCTTTATGGGTAAAAGGTACAAAATAAGTCAGAATCAATGCCGGTATCGTGGCTATCATCACAACGATAAAGAAGTCTCTGTACCCAAGCATCAAGCTCAGCTTGCCGCTAATCATACCGGGCAGCATGACACCGAGATTCATGATACTGGTGGCAAAAGCATAATGTGCCATTTGATATTTACCGGGGGCTATCTGTTGCATCATAAATAATGTAAGCCCTACAAACCCGAAACCATAGGTAAAGTATTCGAATACCACACCCGAACCTATCCACCAGAGAGATGTGGGGCGAAACAGAGCCAATAACAAGTAGACAACAAAAGGTACATTGAAAATCAAAGCCAAAGAAAAAAGCACTTTACGAAGCCCGAAACGGGAAATATAATAACCTCCCAAAATAGAGCCGACAATAAAAGCCAAGGCTCCGCCTGTACCGTAAATCAAGCCATACTGCTCGTTCGTAAGACCGATTCCTCCCTGCTCCACCGGCGCCTTCAGGAATAAAGGCGCTACTTTGGTAGCCAGGCCCTCGGCAAAACGGTATAGAATAATAAAAATCAAATAATACCAGATATACTTTTTCTGAAAAAAGGTTTTTATTACCAGCCAAAGTTCGGCCATTCCTGTGGAAAAAGTTTTCTTTTCCTGATGCTCATTACGTTTGCCCGAAGGCATTACGGCCATGTGATACAGGGCTATAACAGCCATGAGAACGGCACAAATCACCATAATGACCATCCAGGACTTTATGATGCCGATCTGCCGGCTCATAATTCCGGCTAAATAAATAAGCCCGCCATTAGCCAAAATTTTCGCAAGATTATAAAATGCACCCTGCCAACCGACAAATTTACTCTGCTGGTCGGTGCTCAACTCTGCCATGTACAATCCGTCGCCGGCAATATCATGCATGGATCCGCTGAACGCCATTACAGCCAAAAGTGCAATAACCAAACTGTAAAAATCCGGCAAAGGCATGGAAAAAGCCACCAAACCGAAAACCACAGAACAAATCAACTCCGTGACCACCACATACATTTTCTTTGAGCCCACCAGTTCCATCACCACACTGAAGAAAGGCTTCAATGACCATGGCAAAACCAACAGAGATGTCCAGAATGTAATCTTATCATTAGGCATTCCGAAGTCATCAAGCATGATCAGAGCCACAATAGAAATGGTCACATAAGGCAACCCCATGGCAAAGTAAGTCGACGGTACCCAACGAATAGGCGAAATCGACTTACCCGCTACTTTACTCTTTACAAAAGACATAATTCGAGCTAATCTCTGCTTTCGGCGGCTACCATTGTATTCATCATCAGAGAAGCTATCGTCATGGGTCCCACACCACCCGGAACGGGAGTGATATAAGAACATTTCGGGGCTACCTCATCGAAAAGGACGTCTCCGGTCAGCTTAAATCCGCTTTTGGTCGATTTATCCTCGACAAGCGTAGTACCCACATCGATAACCACGGCTCCGGGCTTAACCATATCGGCCGTCACAAAATGAGGTTTGCCTAAAGCTGCCACTATAATATCGGCCTCACGACAAATTTCCTTGATATTTGCCGTACGGCTGTGACAAACGGTTACGGTACAATCTCCGGGAGTGCCTTTGTATAAAAGCAATTGCGATATGGGTTTTCCTACGATATTGCTTCGTCCCAGTACAACTGCATGCTTGCCTTTCGTCTGGATGCCGTATCTTCTTAAAAGTTCGATAATACCTTTGGGCGTAGCCGATACAAAACCCGGCAAGCCGATGCTCAGGCGTCCCACATTCACCGGATGAAAACCATCCACATCCTTAGCCGGGTCCACAGCTTCGATAATGGTCTGCTCATTGATATGTTTAGGCAGAGGTAATTGTATAATAAAACCGTCCAGACCCGGGTCTTCATTCATCTTCTTTATACAAGCCAGCAATTCTTCTTCGGTCACATCTTCGTCATAGCGAATCAACGAACTCTTAAAACCGATCTCCTCACAAGCCTTCATCTTAGAGGCTACATAAGCCTCGCTACCGCCATCATGTCCCACCAAAACGGCAGACAAATGCGGTCTTCTTTTTCCTTCGGCCAAACGCTCCTCCACTTTCTTTTTCAATTCTTCGCGGATAGCCTTAGAGGTGGCTTTTCCGTCTAACACTTGAAACTCTCCCTGTACGATATTCATAGATATAAAATTTTAATATGTAAAGATACCTTATTATCTGCAAACCTGCCCTCAGGCTATTAGATATGCTTTGCTATATAAAAAACGCGGATGCCTAATAGTTCGGCTATCCGCGCTTTTAATTATCTCTATTAAAGAATGACGGTAGAAATTAACGTCTGAACTTGGGCATCTTGGGCATTCCTTTCAACTTGCCCATCTTCATTCCCTGCAGCTGCTTCATCATTTTGGCGGTTTGTGAAAACTGCGTTATCAGACGATTGACTTCGGGTACCGATGTTCCGCTACCCTCGGCTATACGCTTACGTCTTTGCCCGTTAATGATAGCAGGATGTTTACGTTCTTCCGGAGTCATCGAGTAGATAATGGCCTCGATGCTCTTAAAGGCATTATCGTCCACATCCAGATCCTTGATTGCTTTACCTACACCGGGAATCATCGAAGCCAGATCTTTGAAGTTACCCATTTTCTTGATCTGATGAATCTGTGCCAAAAAGTCATTGAAATCAAATTGATTTTTAGCAATACGCTGCTCCAAACGGCGGGCTTCCTCCTCATCATACTGCTGTTGGGCACGCTCTACCAATGAAACTATATCACCCATCCCCAGTATACGGTCTGCCATACGGTCCGGGTGGAATACATCCAGCGCATCCATTTTCTCTCCCGTACCGACAAACTTGATCGGTTTATCTACCACCGTACGAATGGAGAGGGCTGCACCACCACGAGTATCGCCGTCCAGTTTGGTAAGCACGACTCCATCGAAATTCAAGCGTTCGTTGAATTCCTTGGCTGTATTCACGGCATCCTGACCCGTCATGGAGTCCACCACAAACAGCGTTTCCTGAGGCTTGACAGCCGATTTGATAGCGGCGATTTCCTGCATCATCTGTTCGTCTATGGCCAAACGACCGGCCGTATCCACAATTACCACATTGCAGTGCAGGCGTTTCGCTTCATCGATAGCATGACGGGCTATCTGTACCGGGTCCTTGCTCTCCGGCTCGCTGTAAACAGGCACTTCCAGTTGTGTGCCCAGCACTTTCAGCTGCTCGATAGCAGCAGGGCGATAAACGTCGCAAGCCACCAACATCGGACTTTTACCTCGTTTCGACTTGAGCATATTAGCCAGTTTACCGGAAAAAGTAGTCTTACCCGACCCCTGCAAACCGGACATCAGAATGACGGCAGGATTACCCTCTACATTGATTTCCACAGCCTTACCGCCCATCAATTCAGCCAGTTCATCATGTACGATCTTCACCATCATTTCCCCGGGACGCACGGCATTCAGCACATTTTGACCCAGAGCTTTGGCTTTCACTTCTTCGGTGAAAGATTTGGCCACATTGTAGTTTACGTCGGCATCCAGCAGGGCGCGACGCACATCTTTAAGAGTTTCGGCTACGTTGATTTCCGAAATCTTGCCTTCACCCTTGAGGAGCTTGAAAGACCGCTCCAGTCTATCGCTTAAATTCTCAAACATCTGTTTATATCTTTAATCGTTCCGCATCATGAAAACGATAAAACCGGTTAAACTAATCTATTGGTTGCAGTATCGGGGAAAACCACTTTCGGCTCAAATGTTTTGGCTTCCTCTTCGGTCATCCAGGCATACGCCATAATAATAATGACGTCACCCGGTTGTACGATCCGTGCTGCAGCACCATTCAAACAAATAACACCAGACCCCCGTTCTCCGGGAATAACGTAGGTTTCCAACCTAGACCCATTATTGTTGTCTACAATCTGCACCCGCTCGCCACGCAAAATACCGGCGGCATCCATCAGCTCTTCGTCTATTGTGATACTGCCGATATAAGAGAGGTTGGCCTCCGTAATGGTAACACGGTGTATCTTCGATTTTAATATCTGTACGTACATCTTCTTTATTAAATCAAGCATCTGCAAAAGGAATGCAAAACACTAAAAACACAACACACTATATTAATATATGGTATTTGTCTAAAGACTTTTGCTTTTCCGACGGCAAAGATAACGAATGCAGGCAATCTGACCAATTACCTCATCCAAATAGCATTCAAACCCACCCAATTCTTTGTATCACAGGAGGATAAGAAAAACATCCTTTTTTACTGCTGCCACTGTAAACACACCCATCAAAGTTATCTGAAGAGAAAGGAAACAATTATGTGCAGAGTTGAAACCGGATCCCTTAAAAAACGTATGCCCGATATCATCCGGCAAACACCGAACGACATTGAGCACACCATATTATTAAAATTCTCTTTTGCCGGTTTTTCTTCCCCAAAGGGTTATGGGATCAAATTGTATTTACGGAAAACCTTGGCAAGCTTATCGATACCATAATCCAGCTGCTTATAAGTATGCGTAGCCATCAAAGAGAAACGTATCAGTGTGCTTCCCGGCGCTACGGCCGGTGCCACCACAGGATTTACGAATAAACCCTCTTCAAAAAGATCGTGCGTAATCTGGAATGTCAGATCGTTATCACGAATAAAAAGAGGTATGATAGGTGTCGAAGTGTTGCCGATCTCGAAACCTAAATTACGCAAAACATTCAAACAGTATTCGGTCTTCTTACCCAAACTTTCAAGTCTTTCAGGCTCGTTCAGCATAATGGTTAGGGCCGCATCGGCTGCTGCGGTGCTGGCAGGGGTACAACTGGCACTGAAAATATAGCTGCGTGCATGGTGGCGGAGGTAGTTTATCGTCTCTTTATCCGCGGCAACAAAGCCTCCCAGTGAAGCCAGCGATTTACTGAACGTACCCATAATCAGATCTACCTGATCGGTAAGTCCGAAGTGATTGCAAACCCCTCGTCCATGGTCTCCCATAATACCGATACCATGCGCTTCATCCACCATGATAGAAGCATTGTAATAATCCGCCAAAGCAACTATTTCGGGTAAGTTGCAAAGATCGCCTTCCATACTGAATACGCCATCCACCACAATCAGTTTGATCTTATTCTGATCGCACTGCTGCAGCCTGCGCTCCAAGGCCTGCATATCGTTATGCTTGAATTTGAGCTTATTACTCACAGACAAGCGCATCCCATCGATGATAGAGGCATGATTGAGTTCATCCCAAATAATATAATCTTCGCGCCCTGTCAGACAGGAAACCACACCTAAGTTGACTTGGAAACCGGTAGAAAAAACAATTGCCTCCTCTTTCCCGACAAATTTTGCCAAACGCTCCTCAAGCTGCATGTGGGTATCCAATGTACCGTTCAAAAAGCGGCTGCCACCGCAACCGGTGCCATATTTTTTGGTAGCTTGAACTGCAGCTTCAATTACTTTTGGGTGATTGGTAAGACCGAGATAGGCATTCGAGCCGAACATCAAAACCTTACGACCACTAATAACCACCTCCGTGTCCTGTTCACTCTCGATGCATCTGAAATAAGGATAAATACCTGCATCTTGAGCTTCTTGTGGCGCAGTATAGCGCGCCAACTTTTTTTGCAATTGCTTCATCAATCAATCGTTATTTGAAACTCATTATTGCACAAACTCGTTGCAATTGAGGGTGTAAATTTACACATTTTGGGCATAAATGAGCAATTTTGTTCTTTCTCAAAGAAAAAAACTCTTCATTCAGTCCGTTTTTTCACACAACGAAAAATACCGCCTAAAAATCCTTCCCGACTAAGATAAAACAATATCGAAAAAGATACGGTATCTGCAATCTCACAGAAATTTCTTCCGTCACTCTCTCAAAAACATTTTCCCGGCACAGCATACATACGGCAGAGAAAACATTCGGTTTAATTCTAAACAAAAAGAACTAAACAGGAATATAAGTTTCCAGCAACTTGCATTTCGGGGCCGGTGTCAAGGCTATATGCTTCGTTGTGGCCGGAAGAAGTACGCTTTGCCCCTGATGAAGTTCCACGGGATCAGCTCCCTCCATGGCAAGTTCGAGGGTTCCTTCCATACAGATATAAATAACAAAACTGTCCAGACCGGAGTGGTCCCGGGCGATGGTCTTATCCAAATCCAACAAATTGGTATGGAAATACGGGCATTCGACCAGTTCTACAGCTGTATTTATTTCCGGTTCGTAATGGGTACGATAGTCCTCATGCACGGTATAATCAATAGCTTCAGCTGCTTCGTCGGTATGTAATTGACGCGTATTTCCTGCGGCATCGCGACGGTTATAATCGTAGATACGATAAGTAATATCGCTCGTCTGCTGAATTTCGGCAATGAAACACCCGGCACCGATGGCATGCACACGCCCTGCCGGCAAGAAAAAAACATCACCGGCCTTGACTTCGTATTTGGCCAGCGTATCCGTAAAAGTGTCGTCGGCTATCCGCTTTTTGTAGTCTTCCGGCGAACTCTGACGGGCAAAACCGCTATAAAGATGTGCATTTCCCTTAGCTTTGATCACATACCACATTTCGGTTTTCCCGAAAGAGTTGTGGCGCTCTTTGGCCAAGGTATCATCTGGATGTACCTGAATACTCAAATCATCCCGTGCATCGATAAACTTAATCAGCAAAGGGAAACGTTCTCCGAACTTCTCTCGAACCGGTTTACCGACCAGCCGGTCGCCATATTCTGCAATAAGTTCATCCAAAGACTTACCGGCCAAAGCTCCGTTTTCCACAATGCTGAAATAACCCGGCACATGGGATACTTCCCAGCTTTCACCGATCTTCTCGGCATTGGGTTCCAACCCCTTAAAAGGTCGAATTTCCGCCCCACCCCAGATTACGCTTTTCAGTAACGGACGGAATGTAAGGGGATACAAAGGTGTATTCATTGTTAATTCTATGTTAATGGTTTCGGTCTCTTTTTCTATTCTCCTCTTCAAATTCGTTTTCTCTCCGGCGACGCAATTTATTTCTCCTGACAATAACCAGAGCCAGCATAACCAGTACAATCAGGGATAACCCCAAAGAGATGGCATAGCTTGTCATCCTGTCGGTGCCGTCTGACGTATAACGTTCACGGGGATAACCCAGCACAGCCATGGTGATGATATAAACAAGAAGAGCAGCAAGAAATATATAGTTCTTTCGTGTCATCGCACTTTTTTGTACATTGAACATTTGATTATCTATATAGTTTCAAAGATAATAAGAATTTGAAGGAATCATTATGGCTAAATATGTAGGCGCACATGTCAGCAGTTCGGGAGGAGTAGAAAATGCTCCGGAAAATGCCCGGGCTATCGGGGCAAAAGCCTTTGCCCTCTTTACACGCAATCAGAGACAGTGGACCCCGCCACCGTTAAAACAGGAAAGCATCGACTTGTTCAAAGCCCGTATAGCGGAATTCGGATATGCTCCTGCGCACATCTTACCGCATGACAGTTATCTGATCAATATGGGAAACCCCGATCCCGATGCACGGGAAAAAAGCTTCATGGCGTTTCTTGACGAAATGCAGCGGTGCGAACAGCTGGGTTTGACTTTGCTCAACTTTCACCCGGGCAGCCATCTGAAACAGATTAGCGATGAAGAATGTCTGAATCTCATAGCAGATGGAATCAATCGTGCACTGAACGAAACCTCAGGGGTAACGGCCGTAATCGAAAACACTGCAGGGCAAGGCAGCAATCTGGGATATAAGTTCGAACATTTGGCTTACCTGATAGATAAGGTAGAGGATAAAAGCCGTATAGGCGTGTGTATCGACACTGCACATACACTGGCAGCAGGATACGACATACGGACGGAGCCTGCATACAGACAGACGTGGGCGGAGTTCGACCGCATCGTGGGCTACAAGTACCTGCGCGGTATCCATCTGAACGACTCGAAGAAAGAGTTGAGTTCGCGCGTAGACCGGCACGACAGCGTGGGTAAAGGCGTAATGGGTATGGAGCTGTTCAGCCTGATCATGAATGACCCGCATCTGGATGATATTCCCATCATTCTGGAAACACCGGACGAGTCGCTCTGGGCTGAAGAAATCGCTTTGCTCTATGCCTTACAGAAGTAAACCGGGATGTAAAACGGCACTGAAAGATACCTGCCATTTCTCAAATACAACCCCATTACAAACGTTTTTATTACCAGGTAGAGATTATACAAAAAGCTTCATCCAAAATCCTGCAATGTTTGCTTAAGATGCAGTATGCTCAAATACTGAAAGAGATACACCGGCAGAAAGAAAATCAACGTTTACAAATAGGGGTGTGTTAAAACATGGAATTGGGAGAAATCTCCTTTCATATCCATAGTTACCGCCCTTTCTAACCCAATAAAACAATCGCTATCATTGAGTTTTTAGCTCTTTGATAGCGATTGTTCTTTACAAATGATAGTTGATTTAGGGAGAATGGAGTTTTGACACAGCTCCTTTGGGTAAGTCAGAATGCGTAAAGTACAAGGCGCTAAGACTGAAGCTCAAGGGACCGTACTGAAAAATACGTAACCGAAACCGAATGTCGCAAGCAACACAGTACTTTAAGCATTCTGACCCACCGTCTTCAAAAAAGCAATACCGTCTAAACCGTTAATGCTTGTTTAAGACAGGAAATACAAATGCTCAAAACTCATCAGGACCGAAGTTGCTAAATCCATAGCCTTCTTGTTGAGGACAAAGGAATTTCAACCATACCTGCCTGTTTCCTTCCGCCTTTTTCAGTATTGCCGGTGGCAATTCGCCATGAAGCTTATTACCTCTTAAGATCAAAAAGACTCCCCTGTCTACTAAAGGTTCTAACTCTTTGGGAATCACCCCTGTAATATTATTGTCATTTAATTGAAGTGAGGTCAGTGAAGTCAGTTTTGCAAGATTTGGAGATAAGTCGCTTCGTATATCATTCTTTGCCAAGTTAATTCTGGAGATAGACTTTAATTCATAAAATGAAGCCGGTATAGTGCCTTTGAGGCCATTGTCCTGCAGATTTATACTGACAATTCATTCCAGTCATCGTAGATAATGCCATACCATTCATCAGGAGATTTATTTGATAGCCAGTTAGTATTGTTTTTCCAGTGTTTGCCATCCATGGCATAATAGAATTCTTCAAGTATTTTCTTGAGATCTTCTTCCCTTGTGTCAGGAGCTTGCTTAACTCTAAGTATCTGATTTTTAGTCTCCCCATATTCATCCACAAAGCCGATCGGGATGTCCCAAATCATCTCTTTCTTCCTGAATGTTCTGGCTGTTTTTACTATTATGGTACTTTCCTTAAAAGAGACGTGGACAGAAATTTCATCATTTTTTCTTATTGTACCTTCCAGCGCTTCCATAGACCTGTTCATCTTAAACCTTATCTTCTTTTCTCCGCCTTCCATCGGGAAAGTGATTTCAGACACAGACAGCTCGATGTACGGAACGCCAAGTTGCGTTATCGATATCTCAAAATCTTTTCCTTCTGCCATTAGCACAATCTTCCCACTACGTTCTTCCTTACTTGGATTATCCGTTGAGGTAATAAAGAGTATATTGTCTTTGCTTAAAGAAGCCTCAACCCAGGATACTTTCTCTTTAATCGTGATTTCTTTTGCATTGGTTTTTATCGGGATCGAGTACTTGCTTCCGGCTCTGTTGCTCAGTTCCAACTCTTTTTCGTCAGTATCGATATGCACATCTCCGGCCTTTTTTTTAATGAGTAAAGGAACTGAAATGCCACCTCTGATGATGAATATCTCTTTTTCCCACTCATAAGGAGTAGGATTGGAAGCAGCGGTAATTGTTAAGTCATTACCATCCTTTACAATTTCAATACCACCGGGCAGTTCACTCCAGGTAATCTCTCCTTCAGCATTGCCAAGTACATTTACGATTTTAGAACCGCCGTCTTTTGCATAAGTGAGTTTTGTCTCAGATAAAGTCATTGAGATCGGATCTTCTTTCACACTCGTACACGAGATCATAGTAAGAAGAATAACAAATAATCCGAACACATTCACTGTTTGGGTATTAGAATTACAACGCATACAAATCATAATATCTGATATTTTTATTTCTATTTGGTTTTTCTAATAAATATGGTTCGAAATCTATTTTATCAAAAAATCTAAATGCTTTTTTGTGTTGCCGATAATTAAACGATTTTAATAAATTAGTAATGTTTTTCGGCAATTCATATATTCTATCATCAAAGTTAAAGAACTTTCTTATACAGACAAAGGTTTTTAATGCCATTTTCCATCCCATAGCATTGTCAAGCGAAGGTTTTCGTAATTTTTCTCCATTTTTTGTCACCCGTTTTCTTGAAAAACGTCTCTTACTAAAATAAAGAAGATATTATTTGTAATGAGCCAGAAAAATCAAGAAAACAAAAAAAAGTATTTCGAGCGTTATCTTGCCGAAAGACAGGAGGAGTTCGAACAGAACTATAACCACGAAAAGGCGTGGGGGAAGTTAGAAAAGAGAATAAAACGGCGACAAACGATGCGTATCGGCCTGTACAGCATCTCCACAGCTGCTGCCGTTATCGTTTTTGCAATCGGACTGAATACCGTTTTTCTATCCAAACCCACGGAAAAGATTTCGAAAATGGCGTCTGCCGTAAAAACGGAACGGCCATTGCAACAGGAAGTAACGCTGACACTCGGTAATGGGCAGCAGGTTAACTTGTCCGCCACAAATGGGAACATAGAAAACGGAGAAGAAATTATCATCAGCAACAAAGCCAATCAATCCTTAACATACAAAAATACAAAGCAGGAAGAGGGAGTTCCTCCCCAAAACAACACTCTGCACGTACCGAGAGGGAGCGAATATCTGCTGGAACTTTCCGACGGCACCAAAATTTGGATGAATTCGGACAGCAAGTTGTGCTACCCTTCTTATTTTGCCAAAGATATACGGGAAGTCTATTTGGAAGGCGAAGCCTTCTTCGATGTAGCCGAAGACAACAAGCGGAAGTTTATCGTACATGCAGGTGTGCATCATGTGGAAGTTTTGGGTACCAGCTTCAATGTTTCCGCATATCCCGGCCAAGCTGAACATACAACCCTTTCCGAAGGCAAATTAAAAGTAGTCACTTCAAAATCATCCGTAATCCTGCATCCCAATCAGCAGGCAACGATAACCAAAGAAACCCAAAGCATAACGAAACGGGAAGTAGAGGCCTCCCGGTTTTCTTCCTGGATCAAAGGTACTTATGAGTTTAAGAACACATCACTTGAGGAGATTACGGCGCAAATGTCCCGCTGGTATGATGTGGAATTTATTTTCAACAAAGAATCATTGAAGAAAAAGCGATTTACCGGCGTTATTTTCAAACAGGAAGATTTAGATCTTTCGATCGAAGTGTTCCGGAAAGTTTCCAATATCCGGTTTATCAGATCCGGAAATACCATTTATATAGGTTAACCCAATTCGATACGGCAAAAACTATTCACTTATAAATAAACAGCAATGACGAAATTTACCCATGTATCAACCGGTCATAGAGGAGCCATCGTTCGTTCCTTTATGACATTGATTGTAGCTTTCTGTTCGATTGGATTGCTTATGGCACAATCGGACAGGAAAGTTTCAATAGACGTGAACGACGTTCCTATCCGCACAGCGTTGGAACAATTGCAAAAAGAAGCAAAAACACACTTTGTCTACGATGAAGAAATCATCGATGCTCAAAAAAGAGTAACGCTCTCTTATGTACAAACACCTTTGAGTGTCGTATTGGATGATTTTTGCAGACAAACTTCGTTGAAATACGAAATAAAAAGGGATTTGATCCTCCTCTTTACAGGCAAGACCGGCACCCCGAAAAGTACTTTTACCATGACCGGAACAGTCAGAGACGAAACAGGAGAAACCATTATCGGTGCAACCGTATCCATTGCAGGCACACAGAAAGGTGTTTGGACAAACGAAAACGGCCAGTACAGCCTGGAGGTATCGCCCGGAGACATGATCTCATTTACCTATGTCGGCATGGCCGATCAGGTAATCAAAGCCGACAGGAACAAGAAAACGGTCGATGTGCAGATGCAATCCAGCGCAACGTTGCTGAAAGAAGTGGTGGTAACGGGATACCAGACTCTGTCCAAAGAACGCGCCACCGGTTCCTATGCCGTAATTTCCGACAAACACACCAAAGGTAAACTGGAAACGAACGTGCTCTCCCGCATAGAAGGGTTGGTGGCAGGTATCAATAAAAGCGCCGGCAAAGACAAGGACATCGTTATTCGCGGTATCACCACGATACACGGAGAGCAAAACCCGCTGTATATCGTGGACGGTATGCCATATCAGGGGAATTTGGATGCAATCAACCCTACGGATGTTCAGAACATAACCGTACTGAAAGATGCTTCTGCCAGTTCTATTTATGGTGCCAGAGCTGCCAATGGCGTTATCGTCATCACAACAAAACGCGGCCAGGAAGGTAAAACCCGTGTCAGCTATAACGGTTCTGCAAAATTTATCCCCAAACCCGACTTGAGCTATTTGAATTTGATGAATAACTCGGAGCTGGTGGACATGCAGATAGAAGGGTTTAATTTTTACCATGCCAAGTTCGATGACTTAAATGAACGCTATTCATTAAATCCGGTGATCGCTCTTCTTTATAAACACGAGAAAAAGGAGCTTTCCGATGACGAACTCAAAAAAGCCCTTGCTGTATATCGCGGATTGGATAACCGCAGTCAAATAGAAAAAGAGTTTGCACGCACCGGTTTTGTGCACCAGCATAATCTTTCCGTCTCCGGAGGTACGCAGGCAAACCGTTATATAGCCACTCTGAACTATCTGGGTGATTATGGTAATGAAAAATTCCGGGAGAGAAGCCGTATCGGTTTCAGTCTGAAAGATGATATCAAATTCTTCGAATGGCTATCCGCCGACTTCGGTGTTGCCGGAAGTTTCTACCGAAACTCGGGAGACAACGGCGTAAATAGTTACATGGACCTGATTTCCGGTTATCCCGGCTATTATATGCTGCGTGATGAAGCAGGCAACCCTATTCCGTTACGGCAACTGAAGTCCGAATATGAAATAGAACGGTTAAAATCCATCGGACTCAAGGACCAGACCTTTTCTCCCATAAGAAATCGCTCCGAAGAATTTTTCCGGGATGCCGAAAACTATTTGCGCATTCAAGCCGGCTTGAAAGTAAATCTGGCTGAAGGGTTAAATCTTGACCTCAAATATCAGACAGAAAACACCCATATCAAAAATCGTCAGATTTATACTGTAAACTCTTTCAAGGTCAGGAATATGATCAACGATGCCGCTCAGTACAACCCTCAAACAAAAAATCTGACATTAAATGTTCCTGACGGAGGACAGTTGGACGAAACACGTTCGGATTTTTACTCTTACACCTTACGTTCGCAACTTAACTTCAACCGCACATACGGTAAACACGAAATTGCAGCATTGGCCGGTGCCGAAAGGCGCCTTGTTCGCAGCACAGGTACCAGAAGCTACTATATGGGTTACGATGACAACAGTTTGGGTATCAAACCTATCAATCCGCTGATTTTGGATCCGCTGAGAGGCACCGAATCCTTGTCGGGTGCATTTACCTGGGTCTATGATACCTATAATTACTTAAAACATCTGGAAGACCGTTTCGTATCATTCTATGCAAACGCCTCTTATACATTCGACAACCGCTATGCTCTTACCGGCAGCATACGTATAGATCAGTCGAACCTCTTCGGTACCGACCCCAAATATCAATACAGGCCTTTGTGGTCCTTAGGAGGCAGCTGGCGTATAGCCAATGAGGAGTTTATGAAAGAGGTGTCATGGATCAACCGCTTGAATATGCGTCTGACTTCGGGCGTGGGAGGTAATGTACCGAAAACGGTAGGTCCGTACCTGAATATTATCAACACCGGATACAATCCTTTGGTCGGCGAGTTCGGATCAAGAATATCTTATCCGCCCAATGCCGAGCTCCGCTGGGAAAAAACGGTTTCCACCAATATCGGTATCGACTTCGATTTGTTCAACTCCCGTCTGGGCGGAAGTATCGACTATTATCACAAGAATACTTCGGATTTGCTGGGTGAACGTAATGCAGACCCCACGTTAGGCTGGCCTACCCTGATGGTCAATTACGGATCCATGGTAAACAAAGGTATCGAGCTTTCTCTGCAAGGCATGCCTTTCAAAACCCGGAACTTCAGCTGGAATATCAGCGGGATGTTCAGCTACAATAAGAATGAATTGACAAATCTGAAAGGCACAAAGGAGAGTGTATTCGATTATACGGCAAGAAATGTACAAACCGTAGGACGCCCCATAAACAGCCTTTTCAGTTATCGCTATGCCGGTCTGGACCCTAAAGACGGCAGTGTGCTGGTATATAACCGTAAAGGAGAAAAAGTTAAAAACGTCGGCTCGGTGGAAGATTTGGTTTATTCGGGCACCAGAGACCCCAAGTACACAGCTTCCTTGAAAAACTCTTTCGGTATCGGCGATTTCGACTTCTCTTTCATGTTCGTTTATTACGGCGGACACGTAATACGCGATGTCGTTTCGGATTACCTGACCGGTGCACCCGGCACAAATATTGACCGGAAGGCTCTCAATCACTGGAGAAAACCGGGCGACGAAAAGATTGCCGGAGTAGCCCCCGCACTTAACACAAATATTTACTATACGGAAATGCAAACCTGGTATTCGGCCGATGTACATGTTAAAAAAGCGGATTATATCAAACTCCGAGATATTTCTTTGACTTATAATCTGCCTAAAAAACTGTTGAACAAACTGTCTATCGGCAATGCTTCCTTAACCTGCCAGATAAGCAATATCTGGTGGTGGGCTGCAAACGGAGACATAGACCCCGAAGCTTACACTACGATCGGCTATGGCAGAGGCTGGCGCACATTACCCAATCCGGCCACATATACGCTGGGATTATCACTTAACTTTTAAATCCGGAAAAAATGAGAACAATATATAAAGTATTATTTTCCTGTCTTGGAATACTTGCACTCACCTCTTGCGACAAATTCCTCGATGTCAGACCCAAAGGAGTGGTGATTCCCGAAAAGTGCGAACACTACGAAACGCTGTTGAATTTTCCACAACTGCTGAAATCTTCGGATTCTTATCCGAATTATATCACCGATGATGTTTTCTTGCCGCAGAAAGATGTGGTTACAAGAGGCATTGAAAACCTCGCTTTGCCTCTGAAGCGTCTCTACTCCTTCGATTCGGAAGTATATGGCGATGGCGAAAAAGACGGTTTATGGAATTTTTCCTACAATCGTATTTATACTTATAATGTTATCGTTCAAGAGGTCTTGGGGTCCACAGATGCCACCGAAGAGCACAAAAATCAGGTAAGAGCAGAAGCTCTGATGGGACGGGCTTTCGAATACCTCACGCTGGTAAATGCCTATGGCAATCACTATGATCCGGCTACGGCAGCGAAAGACCCCGGAGTACCTCTGTTATTGGATCAGGATATCAATAAAAAAGATCTGAAGAGAGCTTCTGTTCAAGAAGTATACGATCAGATAAAAGCAGATCTGAATGAGGCTGCCAAATATTTGCCGGAAAGACCGGTTGCCAATGCTTTCCGGGCTTCCAAACCCGTAGGTTTCGGGCTGCTGGCACGTATGTATCTCTATATGGGAGATTATCAAAAAGCATTGGATAATGCCCGCAAATCGCTCGAGCACAATTCAAACCTTCTGGATCTTAAACCTTATAAAGTGGTGGATCCGAGAAAATATATCGGCCGGATCGATGTGCCTCAAAATGCCGATAATCCGGAGAATACCTATATCCGACTGGCTCCTTATGTGTTCGGTCTGTCCAGTAGCGTATACGGCTCCGAAGAGTTGATAAACCTGTACGATAAAGAAAAAGACAAGCGCTTCCTTCTCTACTTTACCAGACGTATCGGCAGCACCACCACCGAATATGACCTTTGGGCGCCGTTTATTTATGCAAATATGGCTGTGGCAACCCCGGAGATTTACCTGATTGCAGCGGAATGCGAAGCTCGCCTGGGAAATAAAGACAAAGCGATATCTTACCTTAATACGCTAAGGGATCACCGTATCATCGATAATAAACCGCTGAAAGCTACAGACGAAGAGGATGCCCTGCGTCAAGTATTGGACGAAAGGCGGAGGGAAATGGTGTTTCAGGGGTGTACCCGACTGATCGACCTGAAACGTCTCAATCGTGAACCTCGATTTGCAAAAACCATCGTCCATGATGTCGACGGAACCAAACATACGCTGTTGCCCAACGACCCCAAATATATCCTTCCCATACCTCCCACTGTATTACGCTTTAACCCCAATATGATTCCTAACAAACGATAGAAAAATGAAACGGATAATAACTTTTACATTGGCAGCACTCAGTTTACTGGCCTGCAAAACAGAGAAAAAACAAGAAAAAACGGCAGCTTCCACTGTGCACATCAAGGGCCGATTCATCGATATCGGCAAAGATTTTGTGCGGATGAGCTACAACGGAGCAGCGGCCGTTTTGGGCGAAAGCCGGGATATAATACTGAAAATAGACTCTGCGGGTAATGCCGACACGACATTCGTACTGAACGAACCGGCTTATTTTAATATCGCACGTAACACGCTGTACCTCACCCCGGGTGATGATCTGACGATGAAAATCACCCCTTTGAATACAGAAGCCGAATTCGAGGGACAGGGAGCCGAAGCCAACATTTACATGAAAGAGCGGTTATTCCCCAAAGGCGGCTCTTTCCTGAAAGGCGGAGATAATGTTAAAAGCGACCTCTCCTCTACAATGATGTTCGTGGACAGTCTGGCCGAAGTACGTATGGGTGAACTGAAGGCTTTAACCGGTGTTTCGGATGAGTTTAAGCAACAGGAAGCTGCTCGCATCAAAGCCGATGTAATTAACAGCTACATGCACTACGCCAACTATTCCAACTTCTTCAACGATGTAAAGAACAAAGAAGAAATGCAGGCTAAATGGGAAGAATATGCGACCTCGATAAGTGCATACATTACACCCAAACTTCAGGAAATTCTGGATGAGAAGTTTTTGGATGTGGCCGTAGTACGCGATGTAATTTCACGCCATCAGGATTCCATGCTCAATGAAAAATGGTTCAAAAATATCACGCTACCGACCCGTACACAGGAACTTTTTGCCAGTGCAACGATGATCGGCAAACTCCGAGAAGGTGTTTCAGAAGAAGTTATCAATGAAGCCAAAAGCTTCCTGCAAACGATCCGAAACAAAGATTTTGCCGCAGAAATCGAAGAAAAAATAGCCCAAAACTCCAAACTTCTCCGCGGACAACCTGCCATAGATTTGGAAATAACCGATGTTGCGGGGAATGTAAAAAAACTGTCCGACTTCAAAGGCAAACATATTTACATAGACCTCTGGGCTACCTGGTGCGGCCCCTGCCTGCAGGAAGCTCCGGCATTCGAAAAGCTCAGCAAGCAATACGCCGGTAAGGATATCGTCTTTATTCCCATTTCCACCGATACCACCCGGGAACCCTGGCTGGCATTCCTCACAGAGCATAAAAAGGAACTGACACAGTATCATTCTACAGATTTAGCACTGAAAAACGATTGGATGTTACTGGGTATTCCCCGGTTCATTCTCATCGATAAGGATTTCAACATTATCGATGCCTTTGCTCCCCGTCCTTCCGAGGAAAAAGTCATCACGTTAATCGACGGCCTGCTGGCAAAATAGGCATAGCATGTCGGCCGAGGCTCTCCATAAAGCCTCTTGATACGAAAAAACGGGGCTGTGTCAAAATGCGTTTTCGGCACAGTCCCGTTTAAGTGTGTAAAAATGCGTAAAGTACAGGGTGCCAGGCCTGAGGCTCAAGGGAGTGTGCTGAAGAATGTGAACGAAGCCGAATGTCGCAAGGAGCGCGGGAATTTGCGATCATGACACACCGTCGTTTTCATTTCTCTTCAATCCCAAATGCTAACTTACCTCCCGGCAAAGGGGATGCTTATAAATATCGTCGAGGCCGATAAAAGACTTTCCGTTAATAGTTAGCGCAGGTACAATGACAGTGCTGTCGCAAGCCTTATTGATACATCTCGCCACAAACTCCGTACAATACATTTTGCGGTCATCAAAAGTATCGAAAGCCAAATCGAAAGGCACTTTTTCACGAAAATAAAGCTCTGCCTGAGCAATGATCCGCAGCTTTGTCTCCACAGGTAATTCCAGACGGTAAAAAGCATAGGTGTCCAATCCTTTCAGAAAAGTTTCCAAAGACTCTTTCTTCACGCTCCCTTGGCCCGTGAGTTCGCTGGCCTCGGTATGGTAAACATACAGATGCTCTCCCTCACGGGAAATAATACCGATATGAGAAAAACGTTTTTCCTGCGAAGCGTGTTTTCTGAAATGATTCGAAAAAAAACCGCTACCCAGCCGGCAAACCAAATCGCCTTCCGAAAGATTGGTAAATAGTTTTTCGGGTTTTATCTGCCTGACATTTTTCTTGCTGCCGGCCTCTTTCGCATTACAGGCACAAAACGCAAGAATGATAAAAACGGCCGGTATGAACAGATGGATTCGTGCTATTTTTTGAACTCCTGGTGCACCAACCATTTCCCGTCTATCTTAACCAAGTCTATGGTCGATTCCTTGCCATTCTGATCCTTATAAGTTACCCATGCTTTATTCTCCACAATAGAATCTTTGACAAATTCAAACTTAAAATTAGGGTCTAAAGGCATTGTGCCCAAAGAAGAGCCGAGATCAAGAAGTTTTCCGGCAGATTCGGTGGCATATTTTTTGGCCTCTTCTATTTTTCCTTTAGCCACGTTTTCAGTAAATTTTTGAGCTGTTTTCTTCGGGCCACTGCTACAAGAAACCAAAAGGAACATCGCAAACGGAATAAAAAGTAATTTCTTCATGGATTTAATGCTTAAATGAATAATACTAAAGGCTCGTTCATGATTAAACAGCCATTTATCTGTCAAATATAAAAATTATTGTGCGAATGCTGCATGCAGCAGAAGATGTGTCACTTCCACAGCAGCGGTACGGGCAACAGGATATTTGGGAGAGACCTGTATCATTTATCAATCCTCCTACAAGTCAATACGCGGTACGGGCAACAGGATATTTGGGAGAGGGACGTTTTTAGCGGACATAGGCACCGGGACGGTTGTCCGACAGTCGACCCATTCCGGCACATGGGGTTTGCAAAAGAAATCTTTTATCCGAATCGGGTATACGATAATCAGGCTACTTGATTGCCTCGAAAAACATCGTTTTCTATGTATCTGCAGACAGCCAAAAATTCTCTGCCTGTTCGTTCAAAATTTTTGTTAAGGAAAATAAAAAACCAAGTTAACTTGGTTGAAAATCCTTTGCCTGAAGAATTTCCAACCATCAGGCAGAGAATTCTCATGCCCTGTAAGTCTCTGCCTAATAGGCTTTTACAAAAGACTTCAAAATTACCCGAAAACAAAAAAATAGCCTGCCTTAGAAGATAGCGTAAACACAAATGCCGTCTTCGGTGAGAGAGGCTATCGAACCGAATATAAGCAACAATCATTATCCCTTCATACTTCTTTTTGAAAAAATCAGCCTTCACCGTGTCACATTGTCCCGAACAGAGAGTATGACAATTTGTCGGTTTCGGCAATACATATACGTTTTGGCATACCCTTTGCACGGATTTTATCGAAAACAAGCAAAAAACTTGAATTAAAAAACAGGAATAAACAATTAAAACAAATAAATATTATGGGAAAGATTATTGGAATAGACTTAGGTACGACCAACTCATGCGTGGCAGTACTGGAAGGTAACGAGCCTATCGTTATCGCAAACAGCGAAGGTAAGCGCACCACCCCCTCTGTGGTAGCATTCGTAGAGGGCGGCGAGCGTAAAGTGGGAGATCCGGCCAAACGGCAGGCTATCACCAACCCCACAAAAACCATCTACTCGATCAAACGTTTCATGGGTGAAACATTCGACCAGATTTCTAAAGAGGCTGAACGCACCCCCTTCAAAGTGGTTCGTGGTGACAACAATACACCGCGCGTAGACATCGACGGACGTCTTTATACGCCGCAGGAGATTTCGGCCATGATCCTGCAAAAGATGAAAAAAACAGCCGAAGACTATCTGGGACAGGAGGTAACCGAAGCGGTGATCACCGTACCGGCATACTTCAACGACTCTCAGAGACAGGCTACTAAAGAAGCCGGAGAAATCGCCGGTCTTAAAGTGCGCCGTATCGTAAACGAACCCACGGCGGCATCGTTGGCCTACGGCTTGGACAAGTCCAATAAGGATATGAAGATTGCGGTATTCGACCTTGGTGGCGGTACGTTCGATATTTCTATTCTGGAATTGGGCGACGGAGTATTCGAAGTGAAATCGACCAACGGCGATACGCACCTGGGTGGCGATGACTTCGACCACGTTATCATCGACTGGCTGGCAGAGGAGTTCCTCGCAGACGAAGGTATCGACCTGCGTAAGGATCCGATGGCGATGCAACGTCTGAAAGAGGCTGCGGAAAAAGCTAAAATCGAGCTTTCAAGCACCACCTCTACCGAAATCAATCTGCCTTATATCATGCCGGTAAACGGCATACCCAAGCACTTGGTAAAAACGCTTTCACGTGCCAAGTTCGAGCAACTGGCAGACCGTCTGATTCAGGCTTGTGTGGCTCCGTGCGAAACAGCCCTCAAAGATGCCGGTTTGAGCAAAAACGACATCGACGAAGTAATCCTCGTAGGTGGTTCGACACGTATCCCTGCGGTTCAGGAAATCGTAGAGCGTATTTTCGGCAAAACGCCGTCCAAGGGAGTCAACCCCGATGAAGTGGTGGCTATCGGTGCGGCTATTCAGGGTGGCGTGCTCACGGGTGAAATCAAAGACGTGTTGCTCCTCGACGTTACCCCGCTTTCTCTGGGTATCGAAACGATGGGTGGCGTGATGACTCGCCTGATCGATGCCAACACCACCATCCCGACCAAGAAGAGCGAAGTGTTTACCACGGCAGTGGACAACCAGCCTTCGGTAGAGATACACGTACTGCAGGGCGAGCGTTCTTTGGCAAAAGACAACAAGAGCATAGGACGTTTCAATCTGGACGGTATTGCTCCGGCTCCGCGTCAGGTACCTCAGATCGAGGTCACTTTCGACATCGACGCCAACGGTATTTTGAATGTAACGGCTGTGGACAAAGCCACCGGTAAGCAACAGGCTATCCGTATCGAGGCAAGCAGCGGTTTGAGCGAAGACGAAATCAAACGAATGAAAGCCGAGGCCGAAGCCAATGCCGATGCTGACAAAAAAGAGAAAGAGCGTATCGACAAGCTGAATCAGGCCGACAGCATGATCTTCCAAACCGAGAAGCAGCTCAAAGAGTTGGGCGACAAGCTTCCGGTCGACAAGAAAGCCCCGATTGAAGCAGCTCTGGAAAAACTGAAAACGGCCCACAAAGGGCAGGATATTGCCGGTATCGATGCCGCAATGGCCGAATTGAATCAGGTATTCCATGCAGCCAGTGAAGAGATGTATAAGAACGCAGGCGCTCAGGGTGCCCAACCCGGCCCTGATGCTTCAGGCTTCCAGGGAGGAGCAAGCGACAGCGGCAGCACAGCCCAGGACGTCACCGACGCCGACTTCGAAGAGGTCAAATAGCCTCGTTCATCGAAAAACGATTAAAGGGGCTGTGTCAAAATTCATTTTTGGGGCAGCCTCCTTTTTTTATTCCTCATCCAACGACAAAGCCCCAACTTTCACAAGCTAGGGCTTCGTTCGTTCACTAAGTTTGAGTAACTTAGCAAATATCAATTACTTAATGAATACAAAGTTACACTTTCGTCCTTACATATCCGACCCCATCCTGCTATTTCCTGCAGAACTTGGTCAAGATATTGATGCCAATGACCCTGTGCGCCTGGTCAACAGCATTGTAGATTCGCTGAATTTAGAATCAATCCAAGGTC
>NZ_KB904150.1 GCF_000379945.1 Porphyromonas macacae DSM 20710 = JCM 13914 | reverse complement strand
AGTCGAAACGTCTTATTACGGCGTAAAGCATGACAACCAGATGGGTCCAGGCATCGAAACGCTTGATGTACCTTTCTCCTGTGTGTGTTCGGCTATGTTGGAGGACTTGAGACTTGTCTAAGAGGTGGAGCAGCTGACTATAGATGGGCTGTCCGAAGAAATGCTTACTTTTACTCATCGTTACCTTGCATTGGTTTGGCGACAACAAAGTAACGAAAAGAGGGCTGACTTCCTGATACAGGAGCCAGCCCTTAATTTATTACTTCAAAAATTTTTATCGGACACCAATATTTTGCAATAACTTGCGTTCTTATTTCAATGAGATGATATACTACGTTCGTCCTGCTTCGCTTAAAAGTTCTGCAAGCTCTCTACCTGAACGAAAAAACCGGCCTGTGTAAAAGAAAAATGGCAATAAATTCAATATATTCCTTACATCGAATTCATGTCAAATCAGGAATCTCTAAAGTCGAACCTTGGCAATGCTCTTCTTGATTGTTCCCTCACCGATAATGGTCGCATGCGCATCTTCCGGCCAAAAAATGATAAACTGGCCGGGTTTATAATTGAAATAACCATCAGGTTCGTCTCCATAAAACATACAGTCACGTGCTGCATCGTAAGGCACAACTTTATCCCGGCAATCGGGGGTGGATTTCCACCCCACTCTCTCCTTTCCTTCCAACAGGAAATGAATATCTATAAAATTACGGTGAACCTCCAACACCTGCTTTTCTTCGGGTACGCCCAAAGGCCTGTCGTTATTGATAAACAAAATATCAGGCCGGAGAACGATACGCCCCGGAGGCATAAGTAACAAATCATGCTGTTTTACATACTCGAATACTTCATGAAAAAGCGGATGCAAGCATTCGTAACGATACGACTCCGATAAATTTGCTAAAACCATAAGATTATTTATTTACTATTTTATGCCCCATATACCACCCCATCAAACTGCGAATAAGCAGATAGCTTAAAAAAGCTATCCATAATATGGTCAATCCGCTTTCTGCTAAAAACCCGAATACAGAAGCAGAGCAATAAATGACAAAAAAAGCTGTCACTCCGGCAATCATGGTCAACCGCATGGCACGGCTATGGGTGGCACCGACAAAAATACCATCCCATAGAAATGCCGCAAAACCGCATAACGGAATTAAAGCAGCCCAATGTGCGTAATGCAAGGCATAGTCTATAACTTCCTGTTCGTCCGTGAGCAGATAAAGCAAGCCCTGCGGAAAAAGAAAATACAATACAGTGGTAATAAAACTCATGATCCAACCGATAACGAAGATGTTTTTAACGGTCTGTCTCAGCATATCGTATTTCTTTTCTCCGATAAACCGTCCGGTCAACGCCTCTCCCGCAAAAGCAAAACCGTCCAGAAAATAGGAAAATATAGTAAATAACTGCATCAGCAGAGCATTTGCCGCCACAGCATCAGTTCCAATTTTAGTTCCGGCATAAGTAAAAAACAGAGTCACACAACTCAACAAACCCGTCCGGATAATCAAATCCACCGAAATGCGGAGATACTGTCTAATTCTATGTGTGGAAAACATATCCTGCCAACGGATAAAACGTAAAATACGCCTGTACTTAAGTACACCGGCTACCAGCAGCATAAACACAGCAGAGTATTGCGCCAGTACAGTTCCCAAGGCCAAACCGCCGACTCCAAAATGAAACCGGACAACAAAAGCCACACTCAAACCGATATTGATAAGGTTTTGAAGTATTGCCACCGCCATTATCACACGTGTATTTTGCATACCGATAAACCAACCGTTTAACACATAAAGAGACAATGCGGCGGGTGCACCCAGAAAAGCCACTCTCAAATAGTCCAAAGCCTGATCGCTAATCTCCTGTCTACCGGCAGAAATCAAACCGGACAAATCATACAGAACAGGACGCAGGAGGATAATAAGAAATCCGCCCGCAACGGCGAAAAACAGACCTCGTGTCAATTGTAAACAGATGTCCCTCACATCCGATCGGCCATAAGCCTGAGCCGTAAAACCGGTACTGCCCATACGCAAGAAAGCAAAAAGCCAGACAACAAAGTTAACGACTCCGACGGCCACGGAAACAGCCCCAATGGTGGAAGAGGCTCCCATACGTCCGGCCAAACCCAAATCGACCAACGTCAACAAGGGTACGGTTATATTGGAAATGATATTGGGCAAAGCCAATCGAAAAATCTTCCTGTACATCATGCTGCAAAGTTAAGTCGAAAGAAAGGCAAAATATGCCTTAAGGTGGTTCATTCGGCTTACTAAAGTTATATTTGTAACCGATAACAGATTAAACAAGTTGCATCACAATCGTCATGATTCTCTGTATAGCCGAAAAACCGAGCGTAGCCCGAGATATTGCTTCCATACTGGGAGCCAATGAACGCCATGAGGGTTACATGGAAGGAAACGGCTATTTTGTGTCCTGGACTTTCGGACACCTGTGTACACTCAAAGAACCGCACGACTACGACTTGTATTGGAAACGGTGGGATCTAAGTACGTTACCGATGATTCCCGCCCGTTTCGGCATCAAATTTATTCCGCAGACCTCATACGAAAAACAGGGTAAGATTATTAAAGATCTCATTTCTCGCTCCAGGATGGTTATCAACTGCGGCGATGCCGGTCAGGAAGGTGAGTTGATCCAGCGATGGGTCTTGCAAATGTGTGGAAACACATTGCCGGTAAAGCGTTTATGGATATCTTCGATGACAGATCAGGCCATCAAAGAGGGTTTTCAAAATCTTAGAGAAGAGCATGAATTCCAATCGCTGTACGAAGCAGGAATGTGCCGTGCCATCGGAGACTGGTTGTTGGGAATGAACGCTACACGGCTTTATACCCTCAAATACAATAACCAACAGGGACAGGTGCTCAGTATCGGACGAGTACAAACTCCCACGCTGGCTCTTATCGTGCAAAGGCAAAACGAAATCGACCACTTCATCCCTACGACATACTGGACACTGAGCACGCAATACCGGGAAGTGACATTTTCGGCACAAAAGGGTAAATTCGATAAACAGGAAGAAGCGAACGAATCTTTATCCAAAATAGCATCCGAACCTTTTCTGATCAAGGATATCTCACAAAAAAAGGGGAAAGAACTGCCACCTAAACTATTTGACCTGACAAGCCTGCAAGTTTCCTGCAATAAGAAATTCAATCTTTCGGCAGAAGAAACACTCGGCATCATTCAAAGTTTATATGAAAAGAAACTGACCACCTATCCGCGCGTAGACACAACATATCTAAGCGATGATATCTATCCCAAAATTCCGGATATCCTGCGAGGGCTTGCAGATTATCAAGAGTTTACCGCCCCGCTGCTAAACGGCAAACCGCTTAAAAAAAGTAAAAAGGTTTTCGACAATAAAAAAGTTACAGATCACCACGCCATTATTCCGACAGGACAACGACCCGGAAATTTAACCGAAAAAGAACTGATTGTCTTCGACCTCATTACCCGTCATTTTATTGCCTCTTTCTATCCTGATTGTGAGATCAGCACCACAACGGTACTCGGCGAATCTGCCGATATACCTTTTAAGGCTACCGGCAAAGAGATACTTAAACCGGGCTGGAAAGCCATCTTCACCAATGATCAAACCGAAGAGGAAGACGAAGAAAATAAAACCAACAAAGAAGAAGAAGAACCGCAGAACAAAGTACTGCCGGCATTCGTGAGCGGGGAAAGCGGACCTCACAAGCCGGAAGTGAAAGAAAAACAAACCCAACCACCCAAACCGTATACGGAGGCCACATTGCTACGGGCTATGGAAACGGCAGGAAAGACAGTGGATGACGAAGAACTGCGCGAAGCAATGAAAGAAAACGGCATAGGACGACCAAGTACCCGTGCGAATATCATTGAAACGCTTTTCAAACGCGGATATATCGTCAAAGAACGAAAAAGCCTCAAACCGACGACTATCGGAAGCGGACTGATGAAAACCATAAACTACGAACTGCTGAAAAGCCCTGAACTGACCGGGATATGGGAATACAAGCTTCGGCAAATAGAAAGAAAGGAACTGGAAGCAGCTCAATTCATTTCAGAACTGAAAGCTCAAACAACACAGTTGGTCAATCAGGTACTCAGTACACCCAACAGACCGGGAGCGGCAAGCGAAGCGGTATCTCACTCGAATACGCCTCCCGTTTGCCCCAAATGCGGTAGAGGGTATATCATCAGAGGCAATAAGGCCTTCGGGTGCAGTGCCTACAAAGAGGGTTGCAACTTCAGACTCCCTTATGAAGAATATTCCCCGCAAATGTCGGATGAAGAACTTCTCGATACAATCAGAAAAATCAGCATAAATAAAATTCAACCATAAAAAATGAACAGACGATACCACATGGCAACGCTCTTGATTGCCATTTTTACGACATTGCCCTTTTCAGGATTATCCCAAACAGGCGCTCCTCCTTTAGACGATGGTTTTGGCCCTGTCGATATGGTTTCCCCCCTTATAGGAACCCAAAGCAGTTTCGAGTTGAGCAACGGTAATACCTATCCTGTAATTGCGCGCCCCTGGGGAATGAACAGTTGGACACCGCAAACGGGCAAGATGGGAGACGGATGGCAATATACTTATAATGCGCACAAGATCAGAGGGTTCAAGCAAACACACCAACCGAGTCCGTGGATCAACGACTACGGTCAGTTCAGCCTGATGCCCATCATCAGCAATGAACCGGTATTCGATGAAGACAAAAGAGCTTCATGGTTCAGCCACAAGGCGGAGACGGTTACTCCTTATTATTATAGTGTTTATTTAGCCGATTATAATATCAAAGCCGAGCTAACCCCCACAGAGCGTGCTGCTGTTTTTCGTTTCCTTTACCCTCGTCCCGGAGTAGACAACGGTTTTCCCACCCCATGGCTGATTATCGACGGTTTCGACGGCGGTTCGGATATTCAGGCGGCAGAAGGTTCTAACATCATCAGCGGTTACACCACAAAAAACAGCGGTGGCGTGCCGGAAAATTTCCGTTGCCACTTCATCATCAAATTGGACAGGCCCATTTTGGAAGTAAAAAAATGGGTTAAAGAAGATACCGAAAAAGGCACGCACACACAATTGGCCGTGCGCTTCGATGTGAGGAAGAACCCTTACGTCATTGCCAAAGTAGCCTCCTCTTTCATCAGTCAGGAACAAGCACAGTTAAATCTGCAAGAAATCGGCAATCGGGATTTCGAAACGGTAAAAAGAGCAGGACGAAAGGTTTGGAACGATCTACTGGGAAGAATCATCGTGGAAGACGGTACAACGGATCAGATGCGTACTTTTTACAGTGCTCTTTACAGGAGTTTACTCTTCCCGAGAAGATTTTTCGAAATCAACGGAAAACAGGAAATCGTACACTACAGCCCTTACAACGGAAAAATAGAACAGGGATACATGTACACCGATACGGGTTTTTGGGATACGTTCCGCTCCCTTTTTCCTCTGCTGAATCTTCTGTATCCGGAAGAGAACAAAAAAATCCAGGAAGGCCTGATCAATACTTACAAAGAAAGCGGTTTCTTCCCCGAATGGGCAAGCCCCGGACATCGGGACTGCATGGTGGGCAACAACTCGGCCTCTGTTTTAGCAGATGCTTTCATCAAGGGTATTCGTGTGGCAGATAAGAAGACGCTGGCAAAGGGCGTCGTCCACGGAGCGAATAATGTGCATCCGACAGTGAAAAGCACCGGACGCTTAGGGTATAAATACTACAATAAACTGGGTTACGTGCCTTATAATGCAGGCATCAACGAAAGCGTAGCACGTACTTTGGAATACTCCTATAACGATTGGTGCATATACAGACTGCTACGAAGCATGAGAAGGCCGGAAAAAGAGTGGGAAACGTATGCTTCGCGCGCACTCAACTATAGAACTCTTTTCGACCCGACGAGCAACTTGATGAGAGGGCGTTTGAAAAACGGCCGCTGGATGGAGCCATTCGAACCGTTGAAATGGGGAGATGCTTTCACCGAAGGTAATGCATGGCACTATGTATGGTCTGTTTTTCACGATGTGCAGGGACTCATAGACCTGATGGGTGGTGATGGAGCTTTTACCGATATGCTCGATCATGTATTCAAACTGCCACCGATCTTCGATGAGAGTTATTACGGTTTCGTAATACACGAAATCAGGGAAATGCAAATCACGAACATGGGTAACTACGCACATGGCAATCAACCGATCCAGCACATGATCTATCTTTATAACTATGCCGGCGAACCCTGGAAGGCACAGGCACGGGTGAGAGAAGTCATGAACAAACTCTATACACCGAACCCCGATGGCTACTGCGGAGACGAAGATAACGGACAAACCTCTGCCTGGTACGTGTTTTCAGCAATGGGATTCTACCCTGTTTGTCCCGGCACAGATCAGTATGTTCTGGGCTCTCCGCTTTTCCCGCGTATCACCCTTTTTCCCGGTGGCGACAGATATAAACCAACGGTTATCGAAGCCAAAGGCAACAACGATACCACCCCTTATATAGAATCGCTGACGATTAACGGTATTCCTTCCAGCAGATGCTACCTGACTCATAAAGAATTGACAGAAGGAGGTAAACTCGTATTCACCATGAGCACCCAACCGAACAAAGAAAGAGGAACTCTAACCGCAGACCGGCCTTATTCGTTCAGTACGGATCCTTCCAAATAAAATACCATTCAGTCATGAATATCAATAAACAACATTTATGGGGGCTAATCCTTCTGCTCGTTTCAACCGTCACAGCCTGTAATAAAGCAAGCCTGACAGACAGTTACGATGCACCGGTAGATTGCGTAAATCCTTACATGGGCAATATCAGCCATCTTTTGGTGCCGACCTACCCCACCGTACATTTACCGAACAGTATGCTCCGGGTGTATCCGGAGCGTGCGGATTACACCGGTGAAACGCTCAACGGCCTGCCTGTAATCGTAACCAGCCATCGCGGAAAGTCAGCCTTCAAGCTCTTCCCCTTAAGCTCTTCGCCCGATTCTCTACCCATAAAGCATCATTATACGTACGACAACGAAGTGATTACACCTTACCGCTATCAGGTTTTACTTGACGATGAAATGATACAGGTGGATTTCGCTCCAATGAATCAGAGTGCTCTATACAATTTTGAATTTACCGGTAAGAAAGGAAGAGCCATAGCATTACAAACGGACAAAGGAAATCTTGAAGTTAAAGACAATACGATAACAGGAGTCGAACATTTGAAAGACAGCACATTTGTTTATCTGTATGCGGAATTTCAGAAAAAACCCATAGACATTGTACAAACGCCTGTCGACTCGACTGTTTCACATGCACCCCAAACAATCGTACTCAAGTTTGACGACAAAGAGCACTCCGTGGCCATGCGTTACGGTATTTCTTTTATCAGCATAGAACAGGCAAAGAAAAATCTCGAACGTGAAATATCCTCGTATGTAGTCGATGTAGTAGCTAAACAAGGGCGCAACGAATGGGCAAAAGCCCTCGGCAAAATAGAGGTATCGGGGGGAACAGCCGAGCAACGAAATGTTTTCTATACAAGTCTGTACCGGACTTATGAAAGAATGATCTGCATCTCGGAAGATGGCAGATACTTCAGTGCATTCGATAACGAAGTTCACGATGACGAAGGGATACCTTTCTATACGGATGACTGGATATGGGATACCTACCGCGCCGTACATCCGCTACGCATCCTCATCGACCCGGAAAAAGAGGCTTATATGATACACTCTTTTCTTCGTATGGCAGAGCAAAGCAAGGATGGTTGGCTACCGACTTTCCCTGAAGTAACGGGAGACAGTCACCGGATGAATGGCAATCACGCCATTGCTACTCTGGCAGATGCTTATGCCAAAGGTATCACCGGCTTTAACTTGAGTGCTGCTTATCAGGCAGGAACCAAGACCATGAGAGAAAAATCTCAGGTCCCCTGGACGCGCATGCCTAAAACACCTCTGGATAAATATATGGATGAACACGGTTATCTGCCGGCTCTCAAACCCGGAGAGAAGGAAACAGAGCCATATATCACGCTATGGGAAAAAAGACAGGCCGTAGCCGTAACCTTAGCAGCATGCTACGACTATTGGTGCCTGAGCCAGTTAGCCACTTTCGGCGGACATATCAAAGAAGCAAAAGAGTGGCTGAGAAAAAGCTATGACTACAGATCGCTTTTCAATTACGAAACCGGATTTTTCCACCCCCGCGACAATAAAGGCAAATTCATCATGCCATTTGATTATGAGCTTTCCGGCGGATTGGGAGCGAGGGATTATTACGACGAAAATAATGCCTATACCTACCGGTGGGATGTGCAACACAATGTGGCAGATCTATTATATCTAATGGGAGGTAAAGAACAGTTTGTAAATTATCTGGATGAAACATTCCGTACTCCCATCAGTATAAATAAGTTCAACTTCTATCATCAGTTACCCGATCAAACCGGTAATGTAGGGCAATTCAGCATGGCCAACGAACCCGGTTTGCACATACCCTATCTCTACAACTATGCCGGTCAGCCATGGAGAACGCAGAAGATGATAAGAAAACTTATCGGCACCTGGTTCAGAAACGATCTCATGGGTGTACCCGGCGATGAAGATGGAGGAGGCATGAGTGCTTTTGTCGTTTTCTCCATGATGGGTATTTACCCGGTAACCCCGGGAATGGCCTCGTACAACATAGGAACGCCTTTCTTCCCGGAAGTAACGATACACTTATCCAACAACAAGACGTTTACCATTAAAGCCGTGAACCTGAGTGAAGAAAACAAATACATACAGAATGCGGAATTGGATGGAAAAAAACTCAACCGTCCCTGGATAAAACACAGGGAACTGATAGACGGCAATGTGCTTACGCTGAAAATGGGTAAATACCCGAATAAAGAATGGGGAGCGGCAGCACCTCCGCCTTCTGCCAACAAAATTTTCATCTCTGAAAATGAATAATCAAGACACATAAAAAACAAAACGGAGAAAGCGACAGCCTTACAACCGGTATGGTATACCGAAAAAGGCTCTCATAATCTTGAAATAAAGGAAAATAGGCTATTTTTGCAAAAAAAATTAATATTTAGCATATTATAAATATATGATGACATCAAAAGAGATCAGAGAAAGTTTCAAAACTTTCTTTGCATCGAAACAGCACCATATCGTTCCTTCTGCACCAATGGTAATTAAGGATGACCCTACATTGATGTTTACCAATGCGGGGATGAATCAGTTCAAAGATATTATTCTGGGTAATGCAGAAGCTCAATATAAGAGAGTTGCAGATTCACAAAAATGTCTGCGAGTAAGCGGTAAGCACAACGATCTGGAAGAAGTAGGAAGAGATACCTACCACCACACGATGTTTGAAATGCTCGGCAACTGGTCTTTTGGAGATTATTTCAAAAAAGAAGCCATCGCCTGGGCATGGGAGTATCTGACAGATGTGTTAAAAATAGATCCGGATCTTTTATACGTTACTGTTTTTGAGGGTTATGAGCCTGAAAATCTGGCTCCCGATACAGAAGCGGCATCTTTATGGGAAGCATTTCTACCAAAAGAAAGAATACTATCAGGTAATAAGCACGATAATTTCTGGGAAATGGGAGACACCGGTCCTTGCGGCCCCTGCTCCGAAATACACATCGATTTACGCCCTGAATCGGAGAAAAAAAACAAACCGGGGCGCGAATTGGTAAACAGCGATCATCCGCAAGTGATCGAGATCTGGAATTTGGTCTTTATGCAATACAATCGTAAAGCCAACGGCTCATTAGAACCTCTACCCAACAAGGTTATAGACACAGGCATGGGTTTTGAGCGTTTATGTATGGCCATACAAGGAAAAACATCAAACTACGACACAGACATTTTCACACCCATATTGTCTGCCATCAGCACGCTAACGGGAATTTCTTACGGTAAAAGCGAGGAAACGGATATAGCCATGCGTGTCATAGCAGATCATATCAGGACTATTGCTTTTGCAATTACGGACGGACAGTTGCCAGGCAATGCAAAAGCCGGCTACGTTATCCGCCGCATCCTTCGTCGTGCGGTAAGATACGGGTATACTTTCCTGAACCGGAGAGAAGCTTTCATGTACTGCCTCATCCCCGTTTTAATCGAAACAATGGGTGAAGCATACCCCGAGTTGATTCACTCGCGCGAACTGATAGAAAAAGTAATCAAGGAAGAAGAAGAGAGCTTCATGCGTACACTGGAAACGGGTATACGGTTACTGGACAAGAAAATTGCCGAAGCACGGGAACAGGGTGTAAAAATACTGAATGGTGAAGATGCTTTCATTCTTTTTGACACCTATGGATTCCCCCTCGACTTGACTTCTCTGATTCTGAACGAACACGATATGACTGTGGACGAAGCTGGATTTGAGGCACAAATGAATATGCAAAAAGAGCGTGCCCGAAATGCTGCCAGCATCGATGCTTCGGACTGGGTAATATTAAAAAACGGAGAAACTCAATTTGTCGGTTACGATAAAACAGAATGTAACACGGAAATACTGCGTTATCGACGAGTAAAACAAAATAAACAGGAGTTTTACCAAGTTGTTTTATCCACAACCCCATTTTATGCCGAGATGGGAGGACAAGTCGGTGATACCGGCTGGCTGATTGACAGCAACAATAAAAAGTATGCTGTTTATGATACCAAAAAGGAAAACAACCTGCCTGTTCATCTGATGAAAAAGTTACCCGCAGAAACAAGCGGAACTTTTGTGGCGAAGATCGACTTTGAAAAAAGATTGTCAGCCGAAGCAAATCATACGGCAACACACCTGTTGCACGAAGCTTTAAGAGAAGTGCTTGGTTCGCATGTCGAACAAAAAGGATCTTTTGTCAGCGCCGATGTTTTACGTTTTGACTTCTCCCATTACTCTAAACTGTCTTCGGAGGAGATCAGAAAGGTGGAAATACTGGTCAATGAGCGTATTCGCAAAGACTACAAACGGGAAGAATTTCGCGATATCCCCATTCAGCAAGCTAAAGAAATGGGAGCTATGGCTCTGTTCGGGGAGAAATACGGCGACAGCGTGCGCGTATTGAAATACGGAACCTCCATAGAGTTATGCGGCGGAACTCACATCCCTTCCACCGGCATGATCGGAGTATTCAGGATAATTAACGAAAGCTCCATTGCAGCCGGCATAAGGCGTATAGAAGCTGTTACAGGCGTACAATCGGAAGCTTATCTTTACAAACAGGCAGACCTGCTCAATGAATTAAAAGAGCTTTTAGGCAATAACCCAATGCCGGTAAAAGCTCTGGAAAAGATTTTAGAAGAAGAAAGTACTCTGAAAAAGCAAGTAGCAGAAATGTCCAAAATACGCACAGCCCAAATCAAACAATCTATTTTGGAGCAGAAAGAAGAGCAAAATGGTATCCGGCTTTTCGTAATCGAAGGGGAAATACCTGCAGATATCGTAAAGGATATAGCTTTTCAGGTATCGGGAGAAATTAAGGGCTCTTTCTGTCTCTTAGGAGCAACCAAAGATCAGGGACGCCCGACACTGACCGTGATGTTGAGCAAAGATATTACTGAAAAGTTTAACGCCGGCAATTTGGTACGCACCGCCGCAAAACAGATTCAAGGAGGTGGCGGTGGCCAGCCTCACTTCGCGACAGCCGGAGGAAAACGAATTGAAGGCTTGCCCGAAGCGTTAAAGGTAATGAAATCGGAATTGGGCTTTGCCTAAAAAGATGAAATGACTATTATCAAATACCTAAATAATTGCACAGAGCTAATAAAGCTTATCGGAGAGTATTCTGCCTCCGGTAAGCTTTTTGCTTTCATGAGTCGCAGGGTTGCCGAATTACATCCGATATTGGCAAAGACTGTTGAACGGTCTTGCCGGGTTTGCCTGATTGAAAACGAAGAAGCATATAAAAATATTGAAAGTGTAACCGATTTATGGAAATTTCTTTCTGCAAACGGAGCAGATCGTGAAGCTCGAATTATAGCGATCGGAGGCGGGGCCATAACTGATCTTTCGGGCTTTACAGCCTCTACCTATATGCGAGGTATTCAATGTATCTATGTTCCCACCACCCTGCTATCGATGATCGATGCATCCATAGGCGGCAAAACAGCCATAAATATTGACCGGATAAAAAATCTGGCAGGCACATTTCACCAACCCTCCGAGGTTTTAATTTTACCCGAATTTCTAAAAACATTACCGCAACGCGAACTTTTAAGCGGTTTTGCAGAAGCAATCAAACACGCCATTCTATCCGGAGAAAAAGACTTCCGTTCTTTGAAAGAAATTACATCAAACATAAAAGAAATAAACTGGGAAGTTTTCATAAAAACGAATATAGAGTTTAAGCAACGCATCGTGGAAGCCGATGAGAAAGAAACTTCAAACATCAGGGCCCAGTTAAACTTCGGGCACACTTTCGGACATGCTATCGAATCTCTTTGCAACAATCCGTCTAATGAACTACAGCCGGTTTTGCACGGGGAAGCGGTCTTTGCCGGCATGATCTGCGAACTCTACCTCTCGGCTCTACAAAACAATGGCTCTACAGCACTTGTAAGAGATATGCTTCACTCCTTCAGCTCTTTTTACAAAAAAATACCGATTGAATGCAAACATTACAAACAATTGATTCACCTGATGACATTAGACAAAAAGAACAGAAATAAAGCTATACGCTATATATCGATAGAGTATCCGGGGAGTTTTTCCCTGTCTCGAATAGACAACGAAAACGACATCAAAGAGAGTCTGGACTTTTACAGAGAAACATTTGTTTGAACAAATAATTTTACTACCTTTGCAACGCTTTCGGGATGTAGCTCAGTCCGGTTAGAGTACTCGTCTGGGGGGCGAGTGGTCGCTGGTTCGAATCCAGTCATCCCGACTGATTATCGAAAAGGTTTTCCTGGTTCTCAAGAAAACCTTTTTACTTTTTTAGAAACAGTCATTTGTTATCTGTATAACCCAATCCATAAGTTGCTGTCCCTTCAAGAAGATGGATAGAAAATAAAAAAGGAGTCGATCTTCCCAGACGAACTCCTTAATCACCTAAATAAATGTATTCCCATCGAAACTTAGATGCCGATATTCAATATCCGGCATACCAACTATCTTATCCCAGATAGATTTTGTGCAATTCATAATTAAACGAAAAGATGATATCTTTTAGAATAAATTTTTCCTAACACTTTGGGTACAGAAAAATTTAATCGTCTTAATTATCTATCACAAATATCTCTATTCTGAGAAAAAATCAATTGTCTTTTTTTGTCATTTATTTGTATTATTCAAGCAATTTACCCATTGCCATTTGTATTTATTGCGCATAAATCAGATACAAATCATCTGATTTACAGCACATTAAAAACTACAAACAAGAAATAATACTTTATATATCCAAGTCTGAAAGTTGCTGGTATTGCGTAGGAGTATATCCGGTCATTTTTTTGAATGTTTTAGAAAAATAAGGCAAATCATAATAACCGCACAATTCTGCAATCTCGGTAATGTTCATCTCGCTTCCACGTAAAAGCTTTTTTGCTTTCTTCATTTTTATATGAATAATATGATTTGATGTAGAACAACCGATAATAGCATTCAATTTTCGATTAAGCTGGGAAACACTCATATAGAGTTGAGATGCAATAAAAGATGTAGTCAGAGCCGGATTCTGTATATTTTCATCAATAATTCGGGTGACTTTTAAAATAAAATTCATCTTATCATCGTCATAGTAAGGTTTGTCATCTTTTTCGGACTCCACTCGAATGTCGGAAACATGTTGCTCTATTTTTGTCAAATATTTCTCTTTTAACAGTTGCCTTCTACTTAATATATTTTCTATAAGCAAAAGTAATTCTTCCGCATCAAAAGGTTTTTTAAGATAAGCTTCTGCTCCGGACTTCAATCCTTGTATCTTGTCTTCTACCGAAGATTTAGCAGTCAAGAGTATGACCGGAATATGATTTAACAATGAAGATTCCCGAATTGAAGTGCAGAGTTCGTAGCCATCTATTTCAGGCATCATAATATCTGAAACAATAATATCCGGCATTGCCTCAGAGGCTTTGGCTAAAGCTTCCCTACCATTATTCGCCAATATCACGTTATATTGATCTTGCAGCAAAGTCTTTATATAATTAATGACATCATTATTGTCCTCTACCACCAAAATGCAATATTTTTCATCAACATCTTTATTTTCATCAGACAGCATAGAACATTCATTATTTATATCCTCCATACGAGACTGTATAGAATCTACAATGGGAAAAATCGGATTCATAGGCGAATTTATATTCCAAAAATCCAAACGAGACCCGGATTTTGTACGCTTAGGAAATTGAATTATAAAAGTAGCACCCTCTCCTTTTACACTTTCCACATCTATAGTTCCATTCATACCTTTAACCAACAACTCCGTAAAATACAATCCAACCCCTGAACCAACATTGGATTTCACATTTGATCCCTGATAAAACAGTGAAAATATATTTTTCAAATCCTCTTCATCAATCCCCTGTCCGGTATCGGAAACTCGAATAGAAATCAAATCTTCACTGGGTTCTGCGATATTGATATAAATTTCACCTCCTGCATCAGTATTTTTAATGGCATTGGACATCAGATTATTGATAATTTTGTCAATATAAAATGGTACAAAATCCATTTCTATATCCTCTTTCTCAGACTGAAACACCAAGTTTATATCCTTTTGAGCTGCTATCAATTTAAAAGTTTCAGAAAGCATATTTATGTATACCACAATATTCCCTTGTTTCCAATCAGGTTTATTGACACGACTTTTCAGTTTGCTGATATCCATGATATCATTGACAAGCCACAACAAATTATTACTTTGTCTGCGGATGGACTTAAGATATTCCAACTGTGTTTCACGGCTCAACTCTTTATTTTCCATCTGCTCACTAAGCCCCTGAATTACAGTAATAGGTGTTCTGAATTCATGAGTGATGTAAGTGTAAAAGTTAGATCTGAAACGCTCGATATCTTTCAATATCTTATTTGTTTTAGTACGTTGGCGAAAAATATAAAAACCAAGAATAAATACAAAAAACAAAATGCAAAAGACAAGACCGGCAATAATCAATGTATAACGATTGGTTTTCTCTTTCTTCAGATTCAATTCTTCTAAAGATTTAATCTGTCTGCGACCTTTCTCACGCTCGTAGTTTATCCTGAAATCGGTAAACTCATTGGCTTTGACAAGATTTACCGTGCTGTCTTGCATAAGCTCGCTCTGCCGGAACAGTTCAAAAGCTTTTTCATAATCGCCCTTTTGTTCATAGTATTCAGATTGTAAAGAATATACCTGTACCAAATGCTCCGGAGATTTGATTTCTTTTGCTGTAGATTCAGCTTGGGATATCAACTTCAAAAAATCGCTATAATTATTCAAGTAAAAGTTTATACGGGCTAAAGAAATAACCGGCTCAAGCCAATGCCATTTATCTGTTTTTTCAAACATCACATCATAGGCCAACTTATATTGCTCTTTCGCTTTGATAAAATCTTTCCCTATTTCATGCAACCTGCCTAAATGAGTATAACACAAGCCCTTTCCCAAAGCGGAACCGGCACGGATATTGCATTCTAAAGATTTATTATAAAAATATCGAGCTGAATCGTATTGATTTCTTAACTCAAAACAGGAACCGATATTGGCATAGTTAATCGCCTTTCCCAAATTATTATCTTGTACCAGTTCATGATTAAGCGCCTCTCTAAAAAAACTCTCTGCTTCATTGTAATTCCGTAAAGATAAACTGACATTTCCCAATCCGTTCAATGAGTAGATATACCCACGAAAGCCCGGATCATGCTTTTTTGAATATTGCTCCGATATATTCAAGGCTTTATAATGATAATTGGAGGCTTCGCTAAACATACTCAACCGCCTGAAATCAGTGCCCAAGTTATTCAATGCCTCTGTTATTTCCAGGGTATCATTAAAAAACACCGCTTCTTCAAGGTATTTCCGGTTAAAGTGTACCGATTCTATAAACTGTGCTTCAGAACGCATTCTCTTACCCAAAATTTTATAATAAATCATCGAAGACAACCTGTCCTCTTTTTGAACGCTTTCCAAAAGCTCGCTCTTTATATAATCCGTAGAAACGGATGAATCCAACAGGGCATAAATACTATCCTTTTTCTGTTGTATATCTATCATGGGATCTACATCCCCGGAATGACAGGATACGAATAAAATCATTGTAACCGTTAACAGCAAAAGGCTACAACAGCCTTTGTTAATTCTCATAGGCATAGAATTAGGAATACATATTTCAATAAGATTTTAGCGCACAGATAAAAGTAGCAAATATTCTATAGAAATCAGCGAAGCATTAATCAAATAACCTGACTTCTATATTGTTTTTTCTATATCGACCGGATAAAATTGATTAATTATTTTTTTTCTCCTTTGGTTATCTCCTTTTCTCTCATATACCACACCTCAAACAAACATAAAAAGAAAAGAGATAAACATACATCAGCCTTTCAGATAGAAGGAAAGTAAATATGCCCGTCATTTACATTCATTGTCTTTTCACATCGAACTTGTTTCTCAATAAATAGAAGAGAATCGGCCTCATCTTAAAAACAAAATTTTATCGCACTTTATTCATAAGATTGGCCTCCTTTATGCAATAAAATAATTATTATGGTTTTTTATTCAAAACAAATGATAAATCAGAAGCAACAGATAAAGATTAAAAAATTTTCGGACCACCAAATTGATGAAATAATCGATACTTTAGGCCAATTTCATTAAAAATTTAACTATTTTTGCAGATATTACTCCGAGAAAATGAAATTTGATGATTTTGACTTGCACGATGAGATTTTAGACGGGTTGGATGCCATGAACTTTTATGAGCCTACTCCCGTGCAAGCAGCTACCATACCTCTTATAATAGAAGGACACGATATGATTGCCTGTGCACAAACAGGCACAGGCAAGACGGCTGCATATATCCTCCCGATTTTGGACAAATTAAGCAGCGGAACATATTCAGAGTCACATGTAAATGCTGTAATTATGGCGCCAACCAGAGAATTGGCACAACAAATAGATCAGCAAGTACAGGGTTTTTCCTATTTTTTACCGGTTTCTGCCGTTGCAATATACGGTGGCACAGACGGTATAGCTTGGGAACAGCAAAAAAGAGGAATAAATATGGGATGCGACATAATCATAGCAACACCCGGCAGATTAATATCAATGTTGAATATCGGATCTGCCGACCTGTCTCATGTTTCTTTTTTTGTTTTGGACGAAGCAGACAGAATGCTGGATATGGGGTTTTACGATGATATTATGCAGATATACAAACAGTTACCACAAAACGTACAAACGGTAATGTTTTCTGCAACCATGCCGCCTAAAATCAAAAAGTTGGCAGAAACGATCTTGAAGAAACCTCAATTTATCGAAATAGCCATTTCTCGACCGCCGGAGAGCATAATTCAGTCTGCATACATCTGTTTTGAACATCAAAAAATACCGATTCTAACCAAATTGTTCAAACAATCTCCGCCCACACGTACACTGATTTTCGCATCATCGAAACTCAAAGTTCGCGAACTGGCTCGAGAATTGAAGAAACTGCATTTTAATGCCGCAGATATGCACTCCGACCTCGATCAGTTACAGCGAGAGCAGGTCATGAGGGATTTCAAAAATGGCTATATCGATGTTTTGGTAGCTACAGACATTGTGGCGCGAGGTATCGATATCGAAGACATAAAACTTGTTATAAACATAGATATACCTCATGACGCAGAAGATTATGTACACAGAATAGGCCGGACAGCACGAGGAACCAACGAAGAAGGATTGGCCATAACGTTCGTTTCCCCTGCCGAACAGTATAATTTCTCCAAAATTGAAAAATTTCTGGGGAAAAGCATTTACAAAATACCGATAGACGAAGAGTTTGGTCCTTGCCCGCCCTACAATCCCAATTTAAGAACAGAGGAAAAAAAGAGAAGAAAAAGACCCAACAAAAGATTGCAAAAACATACAACAACAATTCATAAACAAAAGGAGAAAACAAAGAAAAAAGAATAATTCTCTATTTTCCTCAGCCTGCTCGATGTACAAAACATCAAAAAGAATTATATATAAAACAATAAAAAGCCATACGGAAACGTATTTAGAATAAATAGACTCATCATGAACCAAGAATTATTAACAGAATTAGAGCAAGGATCAAAAGCCTCGGAAATAAAGAGAAAGATCATAGCTCACCACATAGAAAACGGGCCTGCCACCATTACCGAGTTGGCCAAGATATTGAATTTGAGCGTACCTACCGTAACCAAATTCATTACGGATATGATTGATTTCGGTTGTATCAAAGACTATGGAAAGTTGGAAACAACCGGAGGTCGCTACCCTATTTTGTACGGTCTGGATCCGGATTCCGGTTATTTTATAGGAGTAGATGTCAAATACACCTCTATCAACATCGGCCTCATCGATATGGTGGGAGACATGAAGCGCGTCGAATATGACATTCCTTTTAAGCTTGAAAGTTCACCAGAAAGACTGAACGAACTGTGCAACATCATCAAAAAGTTTATAGAGGAAGGAGAAGTTTCAGAGAAAAATATTCTCAACATCAATATAAACCTGCCGGGACGAATCAATCCGAAAACCGGCTTCAGCCATATTCTGTTCAATTTCGGAGATGAAAGACCTCTTTCCGAAATAATTTCCCAAAAGATAGGCCTGCGTGTAACCATCGACAACGACACGCGTGGAATGGCCTACGGAGAGTATACACAGGGATGCTGTCTGGGTAAAGACTATAAACATGTACTGTATATAAACCTTAGCTGGGGATTGGGACTCGGTATCATTCTGGACGGAAAGATTTATATGGGTAAATCCGGTTTCAGCGGTGAATTCGGGCATATCAGCTCTTACGATAATCAGATTTTATGCCATTGCGGCAAAAAGGGTTGTTTGGAAACAGAAGTCAGCGGTTTGGCCATGCACAGGATACTTCTGGAGCATATTCAAAACAAAGAAAGTTCCATTCTGAGCAAAAAAGTGGAAAACGAGGAAGAGATTACATTTAGCGACATTATAGAAGCATGTAACCAGGAAGATATCCTTTGTCTGGAAATCCTCGGAGAAATGGGACGAAATCTGGGCCGACAAGTAGCAACGCTAATCAATATATTCAATCCGGAGCTGGTTATCATCGGCGGCACTTTGTCACAAACAGGAGATTATCTGAAACAAGCCATACAGACTGTTGTCAGGACTTATTCTCTAAATCTTGTAAATAGAGATACCGATATCATTACAGCTTGCTTAGGAGAGAAAGCAGGTGTAATCGGAGCATGTATGATGGCTCGCACCAGAAGATTTTCCGAAGTGTAAAATATCGGATAAATCATTCTTTTCGAGAAAGGACTCCCTTATATAAAGTATTTCTCGTTGAAGAATAAAGATAAACTTCAAACTATAAATATTGAAGGAGAGGGCATCACTTCCTTTGTGATGCCCTCCCTTTTTTACAAATATAACTTCTGCAAATGTTCTATTGATTACTCTATCCCGTAGAGATAAAAATCCGTAGCGCTAAGAATTTTCAACCAAGTTAACTTGGATTTTTATTCTTTGCCTGAAGAATTTTCAACCATCAGGCAGAGAATTTTTGTCCTGATGTGTACTGAAAAAAGTCACTCGGGGCTGTTAAGTTCGTGATTAAATTTATACTGTTTTTCTAAAAACCATTTCAGGTTGACACTCTTTTTCGCATTTGAGCTTGGTCTTGAGCAAACGATTCTCTTAACGTAAACGTTCTGATTCTTCTCTTTCTTTGAGCGTTAAATCGCTCTTGGCAACGGGGGATGTTTTCATCGGGTCTTGAGGAATTTTGTCTTCAAGACCAAATTTACGAAGCCAATCGTTAATAAGACACTGAGCAATGCGGTACTTCTTGGCGATGGCATACTTGCTTTGGGAGCTCACGAGATATTCCTCTAAAATTCTCAGACGCTCGGAGTCGGTCAAATGTTTAGACATAATTACTGCTTTTTTGACCGCCTCGAGTGTCAACTTTTTTCAGTACACGTCAATTTTTTAGCGATATTTCAGATTCCCAAATTAGATATATTCAGAAATTAATTAACAAAAACCAGAAAAAGAAAGAACCTTTAAATTTCCGAATGATTTTTCCCTAATTCTGTTGCATCGTTGTATCCGATACTGTAATCTGCAATTGAGGATAAAATCGCTGCACGTTCCAAACAAATTATTATCTTTATTATGAGAATCTGTAAATGGAAAATTAACCTGTAAGGTTGGAGACACTTATAGCATTGAAGAGAGCGGTTCGAGTCTGCGGCACTTTGCAAGAATTTGTATGTCTATAGAAGATATTAAAACGTTTTTTGCCATTAAAATGAATAATAATCAAAAAATGAACAAATTAAAGAATGGAAATATAAAGGAGAGGCAATCCCATTCCTTTTTAAAAGGCAAATGTATAAAAATACGCTATTCACATTGGTATATGCAGTCGTAACGGCTATAGTCGGAATGTTTATTATGAGTTTTCTCTATGATATTAAAATTAACTTTATTTATGGAGCCATCCTTGCAGGTTGGTTATTCTTAATTACCTTTCTCTTCTTGCTTGTTAAATTAAAAAAACAAAAGGATTTTAAAATTAAGTAAATTTCTATCTGTATGTTTTTGAGTTGAAATGTCCTGAAAAAGTTGACAGTCAGGGAGGTTAAGTTTGTGATTAAAGCACTCAAGATGAACCAACGAATAACAAAGTGTATCATTCTTTTTTATGTGTTTGCATGTATCCCTCTGCATGGGCAAGAGAATTATTCTAAACTAACGAAAGAGGCTTTAGAGACTATGTGGGAAGCGAAAGATACTGTAGGTTACAGAAAGTCTTTTGATATGTACGAACGTGCTTTCTCTCTTTTTCCTGATAGCATCGATGAGACTGGATTGTACAAAGCTTCTGTTCTTGCATCTGACCTAAAAGAGAATGACAAGGCTTTCAAATATCTTACTCTTTTATTTGAACTAAAGCCGAACCTCCCTTGGGAACCAAATTGGAGTTATATCCTTGGAGATGAGTCTGAAAATGAGTATAAGAATTTGCTCTCAGATGTAAGGTGGAACGAATTGAAACAAAAAGCTCTGAAAGCGAAGCTAACTTTTTACGAAGAATTGAACGTAAATGAAAAAGAATTTTATGCTTCCAATAAAGTTCCACTATACAAAGTAAAAGACGGCAAGACTCTATATAAGGAAATCCGAAAGAAGAATGGATATTTATCCAAGAAAAGACAGAATTACTCTATTTCGTTTGCAATAAATGATTCGGTTAAAACCTCGTTTTTTGTACATATTCCTAAAAATTACAGCCCTAACAAGAGCTATCCACTGCTATTCTTTTTGCATGGGGCTGTCAGATATAATCAGCTATCTGATTATCAGCTTGCCTCTTGGGTACTCTATGATTGGAATAGATATTACACGAAGTACGCTGAACAGAATGATGTGATATTGGTTTTTCCGAAAGGTAGCGGAAAGTTCAATTGGATGACTTCCGATGACGGCTTCTTTATGATTCCTAAGATAGTTGCGCTTGTCAAAAAGGCACTCAATGTGGATGATGATAAAGTGTTTATTTCAGGACACTCCAATGGGGCGACAGGATCTTTCTCGTATCTGATGAAACAGCCAACTTTATTTGCAGGTTTCTATGGTTTCAATACTTATCCAAAAGTCTTTACAGGAGGCACTTTTGTAGAGAATATCAAAAACCGCTCATTTATCAACTTCTCAACAGATGAGGATTACTACTATCCACCCAATGCAAACGACGATTTCACCCAGCTGATGAATAGTATCAATGCCGATTACAAAGAGTATCGGTACAATGGGTTTCCGCACTCGTTTCCTCAGTTCGATGAATCAGAGCCAGCCTATGGAATTTTATTTGCAGACCTTCTTAAGCGACAAAGAAATCCTTTTCCAAAAGAAATATCTTGGGAGTTTGACGATGAATGCTATGGAGATATTGATTGGCTTTCCAATATTAAACTCGATACGTTGGCTGTGAGAAAAGACTGGCACAAAGTAAAGAACTTCAAAATCAATCGTTGGCTGAAATACGACGAAAAAGATAGCCTTGTAGTTATGGAAGTGGATCGAATGGCTTTCGACTTTCCTCGTAAATCGGGTAAGATAATAGCAAAGTATGAAAATAACATCTTTCGAATTGAAACCTCTTGTGTAAAATCTTTCTCGGTGAATATATCTCCAGAAATGATAGATACGGGAAAGAAAGTACGGATATATCTAAACGGAAAATTGTGCTTTAATAAGAGGATTGGATATAACACGAATTTTATGTTGCAGAATTTCAATATAAACCAAGACAGAATTCAAGTTTGGATAAATCAAGTCAACATACAATAAAGTTTATCCGATAGAGTTGTAGAGTTTTATATTATCACAAACTCAAAAATTAGATATATTTAGATATTGAGCAAGGTGATATATCAAAGTAAATAAGAGAAAAGAACTTACTCCACAAAGACGGAGCAAGTTCTTTTTGTGTCGTCTTATCTGTAAAGTATCAATAGATACGCTACACTTTTTCTTTTCATAGGCAAATCTTAATCCGTATCTTCTCTTCGTAGTATGAAAATCGAAACACACAATATCGGCAACATAAAGGTGGCTGAAATCATAACAGACAAAATAATTTTAAGATCTATCGAAGACGGATTAGACTTATTGGGGAATTTATATTATCAGGGATTTGATAAAATCATTGTCTACGAAAAGAATATTATACCTGCTTTTTTCGACCTAAAAACTAAAATAGCAGGAGATATACTCCAAAAATTTGCTCAATATCGAATGCCATTGATAATTGTTGGAGATTTTTCTAAGTTTCAGAACAAGAGTTTAAACGATTTTATTTTTGAAAGTAACAAAGGCAAACAAATAAATTTTGTCAACTCTCGATCAGAGGCAATAAAATTATTGACGAATTGAAAATGCGAAACACACAGCCTTTGCTCTACTTCTTCAACCTTTCGACATATTGTTCCCCATTCTCATTTATTTTTATTTACCTTCCAGCTACTCCGTAATATCCCTTCCTCGAATAGCTCCTTGATTTTTGGCTTTTATACAATGCAGATTTCGTATTTGTTCCATAAAATGGAACAAAAGCTATAACTTTGTTATATGAAACGAAAAGAGAACTCTTCCGCCGGTTTTATGGGCAAAGAAATCATAGAGTTTGCCACTGTTGGGGTGAATTTTGCAGCTATGATGGAGCAGGCTTCAGACTTTACACCCTCAGAATTTGTAAGTCGTCTGACACGAATTTTGGGGCTGTTATACGTAAAAACAGCTCTTCTGCCGGCATACGAATATGATCCGGAAAACTATGTGGAAGATTATGTGGATGAAGACACCTACAACCTGCTTATGGGAAAAGTAAGCAGCTTGCTCGGAAACTACAACACATTCCTTACAGCCACACACAACGACATGCAATACAGCGATGCTCCGATCGCGGCGAACATAGCGGAATATTTAGCAGACGTATATCAAAATGTTGTCAACCTTTTGGGTATAATTCGCGAAGAAAATGAAATGGCTTTACTTTCTGCAATCGGTCGATGCAGACATTATTTTGCAGAGTATTGGGGCGAACATCTGTTGGCTGCATTAACCGCTCTACACCGTATCGAATATTCTTCGGAGGCTATGGAGCATCTGGATAATGAGCAAAATAACGTTATCCCGGAGTCTTTAATTTAAGGAGTTTTCATCCATGGAACCGGTAAGAAATATAAATCTGCTCGCATTTCAGCCTTCCGTCAGCAAGGAAACAATAGACAGTTTCCCAAAAGCCGAATTTCGAGGAAACTTACACTTGATAGACAATAACGAACTTCTGGCACAGGCTGTCGACGAGCTTTCGGGCTATCGGGCTATCGGGTTCGATACGGAAACACGGCCGAGTTTCAGAAAAGGAGAGCAGCACGATGTGGCATTACTTCAACTATCAACCGAAAACGACTGCTATCTGTTCCGCATGAACAAGATAGGACTACCCTCTTCTTTGGTCGGAATTCTGGAAAACAAATCCATCTTAAAAGTGGGGCTAAGCGTACTGGACGATATCAGAGCTCTACGCAAAAGAGCAAAATTCAATGCCGAAAGTTTTATCGAACTGCAACGTTTGTGTCCGGCTTACGGAATAAAAGATGCAAGCCTGCAGAAAATATATGCCATCATTTATCAGGAAAAAATAAGCAAAAGTCAACGGCTAACGAACTGGGAAGCTCAAGACCTTACCGTTTCTCAACAAGAATATGCCGCTTTGGATGCATGGGCATCATTGAGGATATTCAACAAATTAATGGAGTTGCCGGCTCCTTCACCCATCCAATTCGCACTTATATGACAGAGGTAGCTAAACCTTCGGCCATCATAAAACTTTTACCCAAAAGAGATGAATCCATAAAACGTTTCCATCCCTGGGTTTTTTCCGGTGCTATCCGTGCTATTCAAGGGGAACCGCAGGAAGGCGATTTGGTCAAAGTCGTCTCTCACGACGAAGAACCATTGGCTATCGGCCATTATGCACCGGAGAGCATTACGGTAAGAATTTTATCTTTCGATGCCGATGAGGAAGTGAACGAGGATTTCTGGAGCAGAAAATTAGCGGCAGCTCTGCGGCTTCGGCAAGACTGCAATCTGATACGTAAGGACAACAACGTCATGAGACTTGTTCACGGTGAAGGTGACGGTATGCCCGGGCTCATTATAGATATTTATGGACGAACGGCCGTCTTGCAGGCGCACAGTGCAGGCATGCATTATGCACGCATCTCGATAGCCAACGCTCTGAAGAATATTTTGGGGAATATCATAGATGCCGTTTATTACAAATCCGAAAACACCCTGCCCTTCAAAGCCAACCTCGATGCACACGACGGTTTTCTCACAGGCAGAGCCGAAGAAGAGCCTGTACAAGAAAACGGTATCCTGTTCTATCCCGACTGGTCGCGAGGACAAAAAACAGGCTTCTTTATCGATCAACGCAATAACAGGGCTCTTCTCGAACATTATGCTCTCAACAAAAAAGTACTTAATACTTTCTGCTATACCGGCGGCTTTTCGTTATACGCCCTCAGAGGTGGAGCCCAAGAAGTTCACTCTGTGGACAGTTCGGCAAAAGCAATGAGTTTGACCGATAAAAATGTAGGTCTCAATATCAAGCCGGAAGAAGCTTTTCTACGACATAAAAGCATCACAACCGATGCTTTCAAATATCTGGAAGAGATGCCCCAGGGATACTATGATCTCATCGTATTAGACCCTCCTGCATTTGCAAAGCACAGAAAAGTGCTGCGCAATGCTCTGCAAGGCTATCGCCGCATCAACGCACAAGCTTTTAAGAAAATAGCCCCCGGCGGCATATTGTTTACTTTCAGCTGCTCACAGGCTGTCAGTCGGGAGGAGTTCAGGCTGTCCGTATTCAGTGCAGCAGCTTCCACCGGAAGGCGTGTACGTATCCTGCACCAACTCACTCAACCGGAAGATCACCCCATAAACATATATCACCCCGAAGGTGAATATCTGAAAGGTTTAGTCTTAAGAGTCGAATAAATGCCGGTTTGTTATATCTCCATCAAACCGAAAATCACTTAAACAGTAATATTAGTTGGCAATACGGGAAAAAATACATAGTTTTATTCATTATATCTAATTTAGTTCGTTCCTATTATGACTTTCAGTAAGCAATGCAACGAGATTTTTGGTAAAGCTACCGCTGAATACCATGTAATCGACAGTGTAGATCAGGAAATCAACAATCCTTTCGAATTTAAGTCAATCGAATACTACCTCTATCTGAAAAACTGGATCGATGCCGTTCAATGGCATTTCGAAGACATTATTCGCGACCCGAACATCGATCCGGTCGAAGCGCTTAAATTAAAACGGAGAATCGACAAATCCAATCAAGACCGTACCGATCTGGTAGAACTTATCGACAGCTATTTCCTGGACAAGTATAAAAATATTTCTCCCGCTCCGGATGCTACGATTAATACGGAAAGCCCCGCATGGGCCATAGACCGTTTGTCGATCCTCATGTTAAAAATCTATCACATGCAGGAAGAGGTCAATAGAAAAGATACCACGGAGGAGCATCATCGGCAATGCCGGCAAAAATTAAATATTTTGCTGGAACAACAAAAAGACCTTTCGTCTGCAATAGACCAGCTGTTGGCAGATATCGAGGCCGGGAAAAAATACATGAAAGTCTACAAGCAGATGAAAATGTACAATGACCCGGCATTAAACCCCGTTCTCTACGGTAAAAAATAATCTGTGGCACACCTCCTGATTATTCGCTTCTCAGCACTCGGTGACGTAGCCATGACCATTCCGGCAGTACGTTCTTTGGCCGTACAGTATCCGGAGCTCAAAATAACGGTTTTGACACGTAAATCCTGGGAACCTCTCTTCAGTTCGGGGTTACCCGGGAATGTGTCCGTAACAGGTGCCGACTTATCCGGCAAACACAAAACATTCAAAGGGCTTCAAGCCTTATATAAACAACTCAAAGCAATGGACATCGATGCCATTGCAGACTTCCACGGCACACTGAGGTCTGTCTATCTTTCCATCCGCTTTCGTATGGCCGGAATCGCTGTCTCCACAATCGACAAAGGCAGAAGCGGAAAGAGAAAACTTGTACGTAAAAAACACAAGAAATTCAAGCCTCAAAAGAGTTCTTTCGAACGGTATGCAGATGTACTGGCCAAATTGGGATACCCGGTAGAGCTGGATTTTACCTCTATTTATGATGAAGAGAAAGGAGATATAAATGAAATCGTATCGATAACAGGAGAAAAAAACGGGGCAAAGTGGCTTGGTATTGCACCGTTTGCAAAACATGCCGGCAAAATTTACCCCATAGAACGTCAAGAGCAGGTAGTAGCATATTTTGCCGCCCGGAAAGATGTCAAAGTGTTTCTCTTCGGTGGAGGGAAAAAGGAGCAGGAAATATTCGATTCCTGGACAGCTAAATACCCGACAGTCTCTTCCATGATCGGGAAACTCGATATGCAAAAGGAGCTGAACCTGATCAGTCATCTCGATGTTATGCTGTCCATGGACTCCGCCAATATGCATCTGGCCTCACTGGTAAACACCCGCGTTGTATCGGTATGGGGAGCCACCCACCCTTATGCCGGCTTTATGGGCTGGCATCAAAAAGAGTCCGATGCCGTTCAAATAGATATGTCTTGTCGTCCCTGCTCGGTTTATGGCAAAAAACCTTGCCACCGCAAAGATTATGCCTGTCTCTACAACATTTCGCCCAAACAAATTATAGAGAAAGTAGAAGAAGCGCTTAAATAATCCTCTTTTCTCCAAGTCAAGTATGGTCTCCAAACTCTTTTACAAGACATTATATTCTTTCGGGTACTTATTTTCCTTAATTCCCCTGAGAGTTCTTTATCTGTTTTCCGATTTACTTTACTTCCCTCTGTATTACTGCATCCGGTATCGGCGGAAAATTGTTCGTAAAAACCTCGTAGCATCATTTCCTGAAAAAACATTACGGGATATTATCCGCATAGAAAAAAAGTTCTATGCCTTTTTTTGCGATTATATTATCGAAACAATAAAGCTCTTCTCTATAAGCAGGAAAGCAATGATGAGAAGGATGAAATTTGAAAACATTCAGGAGATCGAAGAGGTTTTCGCTTCCGGGCAATCCTGCTCGCTTTACTTGGGGCATTACTGTAATTGGGAATGGATAAGCTCTCTGCCCATGCATATCGGTAAAGAATGTAAATGCGGACAAATCTATCATGCTTTAGAGAATCCGGCCTTCGACAGGTTATTTCTAAAAATCCGGGGACGGTTTGGAGCGCATTCCATAGCCATGGAAGACACTTTTCGTACCATCATCACCTGGCAAAGACAGGGAGATTTAAGCATTGTCGGCTATATCTCCGATCAGGTGCCAAGCTATAATGCCATGCACTACTGGACAAATTTTCTGAATCATGAAGATACTCCCGTGTTTACCGGTCCGGAACGTATATCGCGTTTGGTAAATGCCGTGCCGTTTTACACGGAAATCGAACGAACCAAACGAGGATATTACAAATGCCGGTTTATAAGAATGACCGAAAGCATTAAAGAGACTCCCAAGTTTTCGATAACGGAAACATATTTCCGTATGCTTGAAAAAACAATTGTACGAGAGCCCTCTTTCTGGCTTTGGTCTCACAATCGTTGGAAAAGGACACGTGAAGGGTTTCAAGCCCGTTTCTCCGAAGAAGAACAGAAAAAACTAACAAGCCGACTATAGGATTTAATATAAAAAGCAGGATACCCCAATAGATGGATTATTTCTTCCCGACTCATTTTTCAAACGAAATCGATCCATTCAAAAAACGACTGTGCACACTCATTCTGTGAAATCAAAATATTTCTTAAGCACAAGAAGAGAGATCAATCGCTCACGTTTTTTATCCTGAAACTGAGCAATATACTCATGTGCGTGATCGATAATCTGCTGTGCCTCGTCCGGATGTTCTATATAATATTGAATGCGTTCCACAAAATCCGAATAATCGGACTTTACTTCTATATAATGATAATCAGGAATAAGACATCCTTCCATAAACCACGTTTCGCAAGTCGGTTTGGGCATCACGGCAATCGAGTTTGAAGACATAACCCATTTCAAATTGCTGGCTACATCGTTTCCTTCCAAACTGACAATAAATTTATAGTCGAGGTGCTCGTAAAGAGTCAATTTACCGGCACTGTTAGACTGTGGATCAGGGGATGTATCGCCTACATCAAACAGCGGATGATCATGAAACATTTCCAAGAAAATCTGCCTGTTTTTCTTGTTTTTCGTATCTCCCCGAAAAATGACTTTATCCTGCTTTTCCGTAAAAACCTTTTTATCTTTCAGGAAGATAAAGTGCCTGACTTTATCCATATTGAGCAAAACAGAGTTTTTATTATCTCCGCTTAGAGGTCTTGCTTTGACAATAGAAGGAACCGGCACATGATAATTGGTATCTCCCGGTGTCACAATCCAACGAAGATGAGATGGGAACCATCGAACAAACTCATACGAATCGAAAAAATACACACTGCCCATATTCTTCATAGAATGCTCCCCTGCACTTTTGGTTTCCTGAGGCAATTTTACCAAAGTATTCAGCTTATTGTAATAATTGACCCTCTCAATAATACAGGAATAGTCACTCCTCCGTTCGACACCTCTCAATACCGCTTTCAACCTGTATTGAAAAAAGAATTTAGGAACAATATAGCGAAATGTACTCTTGGTATAATATAGAAATTTGGAATTCTTACCCGTTTTCTTCAAAAAAGATATAGCACACATAATCTCCAGGAGTTTTTATAAAAGGACTTATATCGTCTTTCTATATACGTTCAATAAATCCCGTGTGATAAACTCATCGTCAAATTTTGAAGCATATTTTTTGCCTTCCATAATCATCTGTTGCCTTAATGTCTCATCTGTCAAAGTTTGCCCGATAGCAACAGCCAAAGCTTCCGGATCATTCGGATTTACATAAAGAGAACAGGGGCCTCCGGCCTCTTCCAAACAGGAACCCGTTGCCGCCACAACAGGTACTCCACTCTGTAAAGCCTCCAATACGGGAATACCGAATCCTTCATAAAAAGACGGATAAACAAATGTTGCAGACAACTGATAAAAAGCAGGAAGTTCTTGAGTCGGCACATTATGAAGCAGTTTCACAAGATGCGTCAATCCTTGTGCTTTTACATAAGCTTCTACTTTTTCCGTATATGCCGTTCTCTTACCGATAGCGATTAAAGGTATGGGATTTTTCATCAAAGTCAATGCCTTGACTACGAGTAAAAGATTCTTTCGTTCCTCAATACTGCCAACATAAAGAATAAAACTCTCGGGTAAATGATACTTTGCAATCAACTGCTTTTTCTCAAAATCGGTTGCCTGTTGCTTAAATTCACTATCGCAGCCCTGGTAAACAACATCTATTTTGTTTTCACAAATATGGAAAAATCTTACAATATCTCTTTTGGTACACTCGCTTACAGCTATAATCCGATCTGCATTCCGGCATGCTTTACGGAACTTATAAGCATAGATATGCCGATCTATGTACGGATAATAATGAGGAAAAATTAAAAAGATCAGGTCATGAACAGTTACGATGGTTTTCGTGTTCCCGGCTCTCTTGATATTCAAAGGAAGTTCATTGCTAAGACCATGGAAAAGCGTCACCCCGTCTCGTATAATATCGTCGGTAACTCCCCAAATACGCCACAGAGAACGGCATTTTTTCCAAAAACGACTCTTAGGTGTACATATTTTACCCTTATATTCTGTTTCGGAAAGCATATTACCGGGTTCTTTAGGAGTATAATAAAAATACTCATCACCGGAATTATAAGAAGAGAGCAGCCTTAATATCAATCTGCTGTAATTGCCCAACCCCGTACGATTTTGTGCCGCTCTTTTGGCGTCAAACCCAATTCTCATATTTCATTCTATTACTACCAATTTTGAGCTAAGATATAAAGAATCGCAGGTTCTCGACCGAAAACGAAGTGCTTTTTATTGCTATTTTTGCAAATAATATATTCGCTGATATGATTTTACTCAGTTTTGACATTGAGGAATTCGATGTTCCTCTTGAGCATGATGTCGATATCACAATGGAGCAGCAAATCAGGATATCGGTTCAAGGTACCGAAGCGATACTCGATTGTTTGAGAGAAAAGAAAATCAAAGCCACCTTTTTTTGTACGGCCAATTTTGCGAATCATGCCAAACATATTATTGAACGTATTTTAGAGGAAGGACATGAGCTTGCCTCGCATGGTTATTACCACACGACATTTGAAATACCGGATCTGAAAAAATCCAAAGAAGCATTAGAAGCTCTATCCGGTAGGCAAATAACAGGATACAGGCAAGCCCGAATGATGCCTGTATCAGAGGATGAAATATTCAAAGCCGGTTATAAATACAACTCGTCACTGAATCCCACATTTATTCCGGGCAGATATATGCATCTGAATGCATCACGCACACCGTTTATGAAAGGAAATGTATTGCAAATACCGGCTTCGGTTACTCCCTGGATACGATTTCCTCTTTTTTGGCTCTCCTGTCATAATCTGCCATTCGGACTTTATCGCCGGCTCTGTGCAAGAACACTCAAGCACGATGGTTCCTTAGCCATCTATTTTCACCCTTGGGAGTTTTATCCTCTCCAAAAACACCCGGAATTCAAGTTGCCTTTTATTATTCGTAACCGGTCCGGACAAGGAATGATCGATCGTCTCAACAGACTCACAGACTATTTTATAAAACGGGGAGAACAGTTTATGACTTTCTCCGAATTTGCCGAAAAATGGCTACAATGCCAACAAGGAGGTACAAAATGATCAAACTCGGTATTATTTCTCCGTGTTACAATGAACACGAAGTATTACCTCATTCCATTGAGAAACTTACGTTTCTTCTGAATGAGCTTGTCGCAAAAAACAAAATAACACCGGATAGCTTTATTCTGCTTGTAAATGATGGGAGTATGGATAACACATGGGATATCATCTCTCGTCTACATCAAGAAAATGAATATGTGTACGGCATCAATCTGGCAAGAAATGTGGGGCATCAGAATGCTATCATGGCCGGAATGATGACCGCGAAAAACCAATGCGATGCCGTTATCACCATTGATGTAGATCTGCAGGACGACATCAATGCCATTGAATCCATGGTCGACCGTCAGGCAGAAGGTTATGACATTGTCTATGGCGTGAAAGTATCGCGCACGGGAGATTCTTTTGTAAAACGAAATACAGCTCTGGCTTTTTACAAATTACAAGAAAGCATGGGTATCAAGGCTGTTTATAATCACGCAGATTTCCGTCTGATGAGCCGGAGAGCATTAGAGGCTTTATCGCGTTACGAGGAGCGCAATCTTTATCTGCGCGGTCTCGTTCCCCTTATCGGCTTCAAATCTGCAACGGTAGATGATGTTATCAGCGAACGAGCTGCAGGAAAATCGAAATATACATTCAAGAAAATGTTGACACTGGCTTTAGACGGGATCACCTCTTTTTCCACAAAACCGATCTCACTCATTTTCGGCATCGGGGTTCTCTTTCTAATTGTCAGTATCATTATAGCCGTCTATGTACTGGTATCCTACTGGGAGCATAAAACCGTTCCGGGATGGACCTCTCTGATGCTTTCCGTATGGTTCATCGGCAGTATACTCCTCATGTCTTTGGGTGTTCTCGGGGAGTATATCGGGAAGATTTATACAGAAATAAAGAATCGTCCTTTATACACAATCGAATCCATACTTTGGAAAAAGGACAAATAACCTCCGTGTGTGTTATAATACGAATGTTCGAGTTCTCTCTAAAGGCAAATAAAGCAAATCCGAAAAATCTGCACAAATCCATTCGACTATGATAAATCTGACAAAGCGTACGGTTGCATTCTTCAAGCATCCTTTCTTTAGCGATCCACGCACATTACTCGGTTTATGGCTTCTTTTGCCGGTCGTAGCGGCTTTAACAAAAATGTCGAAGCACAATAACTTCCTGATCTTTAAGTATGTGTATTGGCACACTATTGAGCAGCTTCCTCTTTATTCATTATATCCGGAGCAATATCATGATTGTAATCACTATGGGCCGTTCTTCAGTCTCGTGATTGCACCCTTCGCCCTATTGCCCACTTGGTGGGGACTGCTCTTTTGGCTGATTGCTCTTTCTGTAGCTCTCTACATAGCCATCCGTAAACTCCCTTTGGCAAACAGGCAGCGGATTTTTATTTATTGGTTCTGTGCACACGAACTTCTAACCGCCCTTTTTATGTCTCAATTCAATATTGCCATTGCGGCTATTATCATAGGGGCTTTTTACTGCATAGAAAAGGAAAAAGATTTTTGGGCTGTTTTTCTTATTATGTTAGGCACATTCGTAAAGCTATACGGGATTGTAGGACTGGCATTCTTCTTTTTTTCAAAACATCAAGGAAAGTTTCTGCTATCGCTAATTTTTTGGGGAGGTTTAATGTTTGCAGCCCCCATGCTGATTAGCAGCCCCGAATATATCTTGTCTCAATATGCGGGATGGTGGGAAAGTCTTTCGGAAAAAAGTATCGAAAATTTATTTGCTTCGCATCAAAATATTTCTCTGCTGGGAATGGTCAGAAAGATTTCACACTCCATCGCCTATTCCGATCTTTGGCTTATTGTCGGAGGATTACTTCTGTTTGCCCTGCCATATCTACGTTTTCAACAATACAAATATCTCAATTTCAGATACGCGTTTCTTTCCTCCGTTCTCTTATTTGTCGTACTGTTCAGTTCGGGGAGCGAATCCAGTTCCTATATCATTGCATTTGTCGGGATTGCCTTATGGTACATTTCAGCGCCATGGAAAAGGAATAAATGGGATATTTTCTTGCTGGTTTTTGCTTTTATCCTGACAAGCATGTCACCGTCAGACCTTTTTCCGGCATATATAAGACGTGAATTTGTTCAGCCTTATGCCCTGAAAGCATTTCCTTGCATAATTATCTGGTTCAAACTGTGCTATGAAATGTGCAGAAAAGACTATAAAGGAAAAAGTTATGTTTCTGAATAAAAGAAATATATCGGCCGAATTTATACGTTATTGCATCGTTGGCTCTATCTCTGCAGCTATTCATTATGGCGTTTATCTGTTTTTTGAGCAATTTATCAATGTAAATATTGCTTATACCATAGGGTATATAATCAGTTTTATCGGCAACTTCTTTTTAACATCTTATTTAACGTTTCGTACCAAGCCCTCCATAAAAAAGGCTTTGGGTTTTAGCGGAAGTCATCTGATCAATTATATCAATCACATATTGCTATTTAATCTCTTTCTGTATCTCGGCATATCAACCGAATTAGCTCCCATTTTGGTGTTAATCATAGTCGTTCCGGTTAACTATATTTTGCTGAGATGGATATTCTCAAAAGCAAAATCATTCAAATAACAGAATCGATTCTGTTTTGATACAGTTTTCCGAACTATCTTTATTACCATAAAATATTAATCAAAGACGATGTTTAAGAGATCTTTTATTCTTACGGCCATTTTAACCCTAAGTACGAGCATTTTTTCCGTTACACATGCTCAGCAAAAGGACAGTAAACTTTTTATGGTTAGCGGGTATATACAAACAGATGCGCTTTTTGGCGAAAAAGATGCCAACCACAGCGTGGGAGAATTATATACTCATGATGAAATCAATAAAACCGGTAAATCCTTTTCACGGTTCGGCATCAGGCGCGGTAGAATAAAAGGGACTTTTGCAAAAAAAGACTGGAGTATCATTGCCCAATTGAATATTACGGAAAACAGAGTAGCACCGCATACGATGATGCTTCAGTGGAGTCCGGATAAATGGAAAGGATTCGACATAAGGATCGGCTTGCAAGAAGATGGTTTTGGTTTAGAATCCTCTTTAAGCGGAAAAGATTTATTAGGAGTCGAACGTTCTCAGTATATAACGGATCTGTTTCGCGGAAATATAGATGTTTGCGTTTCTATAAATTATAAACTCAAGAACTTATCGCACTTAAACAATACCGGTTTCAGGTTGGGTTTGATGAGTGGCAACAACGGGGGAAAGATGCGGAAAAACAAACCGGACATCCTTCTTCGCTTAACCACAGGACATCTTTATGAAAATAAAGATCAATGGGAAATCGGCCTTTCGGGGTATTACGGAGATGTTGCACAGAATGACGGTATAGGCTCTGTGGACAGGCAATACATCGGTTCGCACTTCAAGTTGGGCAAGGCGTCTGCATGGGGTTTGACATCGCTGTATGGAGAATGTATTACCGGGAAGCAGCCGGGACAGTTCTTTAACAATACCGTAACAGGTCCGGCGATCAAAGCTTCGGATTATTTTAACCCGAACTATGTTATTTTCTCACGTAAATTCTTAGGGGCTATGGGTGTTCTTACCCACCGGTTTGATAAAATGCCCGTAGAATTGATCGGTAAATACTATTACTATGACCGCAATTTGGATTTATCGGCAAACGAAATTGCAGAACATTTTAAGAACAACGAAAAAACATTCAGCCCTCATAACGAAAACGCCAATCATGTGTGGGGAGCCGGAGCCACTTATATAGGAATGAACAATGCTCTGCGAATTACGGCATATTACGAATGGATGAGACACGAACTTATTCCGAATAAACAATCTCGATACAGTTCAAAATTGAATGACAATCTGATGACAATCAGACTTCAATACTCGTTCTGAAAAAAAGCCTGTGAAACATCTCCACAGGCTTTTACTTTATCGCTGATTTTACTTATACTAATCGACTTGCACATAATCCAAATGGAAGATGATGTCATGATAAAATTCCTTATAGAGATCTGAAGAACTGTCTTTCAAACTCTCTATGATTATTCTTACTCTTTTGGAGTTGTCCCGATTCATCTCTCCGATACGCTTGAGCAGCACGACTGCCATTTGTTGATGCAATGAAGGCAAATTATCCTGTTCGACCGTATCCTTACTTTCTGCCGGTATCAAAATTTGTTTGGTTTCCAGCAGTAATTTCTGCAATATCTCATTTGAAATATGAAGCGATCCGTTAAAAGCAATCCGGGCAAGCAGCATCAAAGCCGTGAGCTTAAGCTCGCTCGGATTGCTCTGTTCATGACCGTCATTCTTTTTATCCATCAGCCATGATATAGCCCAATAAGCGGCATCCGAACATTTGGAAAGCAAATTCATGCACAATTGTTCCCTTAGCTCCGTATGGTAAGATGCTGCGATTGCCATGGATAAAGCTTCCGAGTATCCGAGTTCTTCCGGAGGCATAATCATCGTAGCGATAATACGTAACTCGCGAACTTCCGTATTCCATAAATATCGCGCCAATTCAATTGACGAGGGGGTCTCTTTTGCCAGTCGCAATAAATGTTCCCGTGTCAATCCGAAGTTATACTTATAATCCAACCCTTTTTTGCGCATAGTGGTGGACACGATTCCATCCATCGCCAATCTCAATTTCTTACGCAAAGCATTGGCCTGCGCCATAATACTTTCAGAAGGGTTAAAACTGTCTTGTAGTATTTCGTAGACTGAAACCGGATCAAGAGACAAAAATCCATAACCGGCATCATAGCGTTGCATCTGTTCTTCATAACTTTCCTCATAGCAAACAAGAACATCTGCAATTTCTCCTTCCTGATTTTTGGCAAGGGTATACAGGGGATTTACAAAACCTTTGTATGGAGCGATATTAAGAGTCCAGTATAAATCCAAAACTTTCTTATGGATTTTCTTATCTATTTTAGTACCGTATTTTTCGACCAAATGCATGGCAGCCGGTAAATCTCCTTCACTTTTTATTCGTTGTACTTCAGCCAGCAGTTCTCCTATTATCGGCCTGATTTTCTCGTAATCATTGATTATCAACTCGATGCCATTCAGTTGCATAAGGTTTTTCTTCTCAGCTTTTTCCAGCACATAATTAGCAATTAAAGCCCTGTTTTTCATATGAGCTTCTTCAAGATTGTCACCGAGTTTTATACGCACTAACTGGGTAATGAGTCCGTTTAAGAAATAACGGTAATAACAAGCTTTGTATGCTTCCTGATCAGGCAATAAACCCAGCTGTATCATCTTTTTGTCCGCCATGAAATAAAGAGCGAACAAATCCGCCCTCGCCTCCTCTATGGTAGAAGCACAAACTCCTAAGGCATCAGGATTGGTACCCTCCAATAACCGGCCGGATCCATGCCCCAAACATTCGTGCAGGTCCGTATGCAATCGATCCGTGATATCTCCGTATTTTTCCAAAAGCAAACGACTTTCTTCATCAGGAACGAATAAGCGATCCATGCCATTGGCACGTTTGGCCACGTCATATGCATAATGGATATTTTCGATCGTAACGGATTTCGACCCATATCGAGCTCTTATCCAGTCAGCATTGGGAAGATTGATGCCTATCGGCGTTGCCGGATATGAATCTCCGGCAAGCATGGCCACTGTAACAACGCTGGCAGATATACCCACAGGGTTTTTCTTCTTGAAAAGCGGATCGATGGGGGCATTGTCTTCAAACCATTTAGCATGATTGCTAAGTGTTTTCGTTCGCACGGAGCTTTCCATATCCTTAAAATGTACTAATCCCTCCCAAGATCCTTTCATGCATAAAGGATCACTGTATGTCTCGGTAAAACCGTTGATGAAATCGACACGGCTTTCCGTGTCCTTAACCCACTCTATACAATAGGTATTGTATTCTTTCAGATCTCCGGTCTTATAAAAACGAATCAATGCCTCTAAAGCATTCTTTTGCGTATTCGTCTCGGCATATTCCGCAGCTTTTGTCAGATTATCGACAATATGTCTGATAGCCGGTGCATAAAGCCCCTGAACGGAGTATCTCTGTTCGTAAATCTTCCCCTCTTTATTTCTAGCCAAGCGACTGTTCAGTCCGTAGGATACCGGATATTTACGATCCTCGGAGGCAGCCAGCGTTTTTTGATGGTTGTAAAAATGTTCGACTTCTTCCTGAGAGATTTTCTCATCGTAAAAATTTACCGAAGATTTTTCTATGGCATTTACAGAATCGCTCTGATCGGTCTTTTTTGGGAAAAGGTCAGGCTCAAAAACAATGCTTGTCAAAAGAGCAAGTTCTTTTTCTCCGAACAGATAAAGAAATCCCTCATTCCGCATCCTCTCGACCACTTTTTTGAAATAAGGCTTTGAGAATTTGGGAGTAAACTTATCCGAACTGTAATGATGGTGAATACCCGAAGCAAACCATAAGCCATACGTATATTCCCGAATAGCCAGAAACTCTTCAACCGACCGATCCCCCGGATATTCCTTTAGAATGGTACCGAAAAGTCTACGAAGTCGGAGATTATAACGTCCGTTTTGATCGAAAATAATGTCACGGCCGCATAAAGCCGCTTCATTGAGGTAATAAATGAATTTCTTCTGTTTCAGAGGAAGATTATCAAAACAATCTACATGATACCTTAGTATTTCTATATCTGCAAACCGGGCAACGCTTTCCCCGGCCTTATCGTTTTTTGCTGTTTTACCTGTCATTATAATCGTCTTATTTTCCACTTTCCTGTTTCTTTTCCAATGCAATCAGCTCATCACGCAATCTGGCTGCTTCAATAAAATCGAGTTCCTTGGCTGCTGCAAGCATTCTCTTGCGTGTTTCTTTAATTAAAACATCTACTTTATCCGTTGTCAGATAATCTGTTACCGGATCTGCTGCACGCATACCGGCCGGTTCGATGTACGCCCCCTTCTCGGCAGTTTCCATCTCCACATTATCTCCTTTGAAGATTGCTGCGCTGTTTTTTATAATTTGCTGAGGAGTTATATGGTATTGTTTGTTGTAAGCCATTTGTTTTTCCCTTCGTCTGGCCGTTTCGTCCATCGTTCTCTTCATACTGTCGGTAATCATATCGGCATAGAAAATTACACGCCCATCCACATGCCTGGCTGCACGTCCTGCGGTTTGGGTAAGAGAACGGTGAGATCGTAAAAATCCTTCTTTATCGGCGTCCAGTATCGCCACCAGCGCAACCTCGGGCAAATCCAATCCTTCGCGCAACAAGTTGACACCGATGAGAATATCATAAGCTCCTCTACGCAAATCTTCCATGATACGTACACGCTCCATGGTGTCTACATCGCTATGGATATAACTGCACTTAAACCTGTGCTCGAGCAAATATTTGGAAAGCTCCTCCGCCATACGCTTCGTAAGTGTGGTAACCAGCACGCGTTGCCCTTTGTCTATACACTTCAGTATTTCTTCTTCCAAATCGTCCACCTGATTTACCGTAGGACGAACTTCGATCGGAGGGTCCAATAAACCGGTAGGCCGAATAAGCTGTTCGACTACCACTCCCTCGCTTTTTTCCAATTCGTAGTCGGCAGGCGTAGCACTGATGTAGATGGATTGAGGCGTCATGGACTCAAACTCCGGGAATGTAAGAGGACGGTTATCCAAAGCGGCAGGAAGACGGAACCCGTATTCCACCAAACTCTGTTTGCGGGAACGGTCGCCTCCATACATAGCTCTGATTTGAGGTATGGTTACATGACTTTCATCCACAACCAACAGAAAATCATCCGGGAAATAGTCCAACAGGCAAAAAGGTCTCTCTCCGGCTTTTCTCCCGTCGAAATAGCGGGAATAGTTCTCGATGCCGGAGCAGTACCCCAATTCCTTAATCATTTCCACATCATAGGATACTCGTTCGTATAACCTTTTGGCTTCAAAAGTTTTCCCCAGTTGCTCCAATTCATTGACACGGCTTTCAAGATCCAATTTTATCATATTCACAGCCCATTCCTGCTGCTCTTTTGTAGTAACGAACAAGTTCGCAGGATAAATCTGAAGACTGTTCAGAATAGCATTTTCCCTGCCGGAGTGCGGATCGAATCGAGATATACGCTCTATCTCGTTATCCCAAAACTCGATGCGATATGCAACGCCATCGTATCCTTCAATAGCCGGGAAAACATCCACCGTGTCGCCTTTAACCCTGAAATTCCCGCTATTGAAATCGACTTTGTTATTTACATAGTAACCTTCAACCAACTGCCGGGTAAAGTCCTCTCTATCCATAACCTCTCCGGTCTTAATTCGTATCACCTTTTCGTCATAGGCTTCCGGATTTGCCATACCGTACAGGCAGGAAACGGAGGAAACGACAATCACATCCTTTCTGCCACTCAAAAGAGAAGCAGTGGTTCGCAAACGAAGCTTCTCTATTTCGGCATTAATGGCCATGTCTTTTTCTATATAAGTATCCGTCGTCGCCAAATATGCCTCGGGTTGATAGTAATCGTAATAAGACACGAAATATTCGACTGCATTTTCGGGAAAAAAAGATTTGAATTCGCCATATAGCTGTGCCGCAAGCGTTTTGTTGTGGCTGAGCACTAAAGTCGGCCTTCCCAACTGTGCAATAACATTAGCAACAGTAAATGTTTTGCCGGATCCCGTTACGCCTAATAAGACCTGACTGTCATCTCCGGCCTCAACACCCTTTACCAATGCCTTAATTGCTTCCGGCTGATCGCCGGTAGGCTTAAATCTGGATGTTAAATGAAATTCGGACATCGATCGAATTTGTTATGCTTCTTTATTTTTATCAACGGCATGAACGGTCAGTTGCGGGAAAGGGAATTCGATACCCTGTCTGTTAAATTCGGCATAAACCGTTTTATTCACATCAAAATAGACATTCCACAAATCCGGTGTCTTAGACCAGGCCCTGACAACAATATCGACCGAACTGTCATTTAATTGCTTCAGAGCAATGAAGGGTTCGGGAGTCGTTAAAATACGCTCATCTTTGGCAATAATCCCCGACAGAATTTGCTTTACCTTCTCATAATCTTCATCATAGTTAACAGAGATAATCCACTCGTTACGTCTGAGGTCCTCTTGAGAAAGATTCGAAATAACTCCGCTGCTAAGGGCACCGTTGGGAATATAGATTGTCTTATTGTCCACGGATTTTATAACGGTATGAAACAAAGAAAGTGCCTGAACCGTCCCCTCTACATTTTGTGCAACGATGAAATCTCCAATTGTAAACGGTTTGGTTATTAAAATTATAAATCCGCCGGCCAGATTTTGAAGTTGTCCGCTAAGCCCCATACCGACACCCACACCCAATGAGGCTATAAGCGCTGCAAAAGTTACGGACTTGATCCCGATGATATTTGTCATAACCACGAGAAGGCCGACATAGAGAATAACCCGAATGACATTTTTTAATACACTTTTGAAATTAGGATCTATCCGGGTTCTGTTTATTAACTTCATGAAATACTTGGTGATTACTTTTATCAAGTATTTTCCAATAATAAAGAACAGGAATGCGAGTATGATCTTGATTCCCAAATCAAGAGCTTTGGCACTCCAATTATCTAAAAGAGCATTCATTGAAAAATCAGACCAAATAGAATGAGAAATTACCGATTCCGTGGTCTTGGACAATGTCTCTGTAACTTTAGGCGTTAAAGAAGAAAAGAATACAGACATCATATTCATTTAATTGATTAATTAAGTATCTTTAAATAAACAAACAAAGTTAATTATTATGCAGGCTATACATATATATACATTTAATAAACGAAAATATATCTCATTATGTTTAGCCGTTCTGGCCCTCTTGCTATACGTCTTTCCCGTGGCAGCTCAAACCGACAGTTTACCGATTAAAAAAAGTGAGAATGTTTACTTAAACTTTATTGAAGAAAGCTATAAACTGGGAGAAACGGGTTCATACGAAAAGGCTATCGAGGCTTTGAAGAAAGCCATCGATGCAGAGCCAAAAAATCCGCTCAATGCCGTTCTATTAAATAACATAGCCGGTCTTTATCAGCTACTTGGGCAGAATGAAGAGGCCTTACTGGTGTACGATGCAGCCATCAAAAAACTGCCCAACGATTTAACCATAAGACATAATCGGGCTCTGTTGTTTGCCAAAATGAAAAAAGACAAGCAGGCTCTTACGGATTATTCGATTCTGATCGGTCTGGCACAAAAAAACGAAATTTATCTCTACCAAAGGGCTATGATTTACCTTGCCAATAAAAAATACGATTTGGCCCGTAACGATCTGGAAGAAATCATAAGATTAAACGATTCCTCACTGAAAGCCAGATTGGGATATGCTCTCCTGGAAACTTTGACCGGCAACTTTAATGAAGCCGAAAGGCTTTACGATTATGTCATCGGCAAACTTCCGAACAATGCCGAAGCCATGGCAGGCAGAGCACGACTCTTTTTGGCCAGAAAAATGTACGGGTTCGCCCTGCGGGATATATCCAGAGCTTTTGAAATTTCCGGCAAAGAAGCTACAGCAGATATGTACGTTATCCGGGGAGAAATCAATTTGGCTCTGAAAGACACACGTGCAGCACACGAAGATTTCGTCAAAGCAAAATCATTAGACCCGCAAATCGTTACTCCTTAGCATAACTTCGATATGGAACCCTTTCTAAAGTCCGTAGCAAAACATTTTTACAAGCAGTACGGTAAGGAAATCAGCCGGCGAACATTTGTTTTCCCTTCAAGACGTGCCGGACTTTTCTTTCGCATGTATCTGAGCGAAATAGCAGCAGAGCCGATATTTTCCCCCCGTATAACCACCATCAACGATTTTATTATCGATCTTTCCCCCCGATATAAGGTCATACAGAAACAAGAGTTACTATTCCATTTATACGAGGCTTTCATAAAAACAAAAGGAAACGAAGAAAAACTCATAGACGATTTTCTGTATTGGGGAGGGCTTATCCTAAATGATTTCGATGAATTGGATCGCTATCTGATCGATGCCCGCATATTCTTTTCCAACCTGAAAGACTACAAAGATTTCGACAACTCTTTCGACTATCTGACTGAAGGGCAGAAAAAAGCGATTAAGTCTTTTTGGGGATATTTTGAGCACATTCATGCAAGAAAAGACGCAGACGATTCCAATCAAATTTCCAAAGAGTTCAATCGTTTCTGGCATTCCTTGCAGGAAACGTATGAAATATTCAAGGAAAAATTAGAAGCAGAAAACAAAGCTTACGAAGGTATGCTTTATCGAAAGGCTGCAGAAAACACCGATTGTTTAGATGAACTGAAAGAAGAATCGATTTTCGTGGGTCTGTTTGCCCTCAGCCCGGCCGAATTAAAAATATTATCGCGCCTGAAGGACCGAAACAAAGCTTTCTTCTGTTGGGACCACAGAGCCGTTGCGGCACAGGACCCGAAGAGTATTGTCCATAAACTATTGACAGAGAACATAAAACGTTTGGGTGAAGAAACCGTTTGCCAAACAGATTCGACTTTTCCACAACCTGTAATCGAGGTCATAAAGTGCCCCGGAGAGAATATTCAGGCAAAACTTCTCTCTTCTTTGATTGAGGAGATGAAGCAAAGAAGTGGGGAGACAAATATCAGCCAAGCCGTTGTGCTGCCCGATCAGGCCCTGCAAATGGCTGTTGTTGCCGCCATACCGCAAGAAGAAGATATTAATATTACAATCGGCTATCCTTTACACCGAACCGGTATTGCCATGCTGTTAAATCAATGGTATAAATTACTGCTGATGAGAAGGAAATCCGGTGATAATGAAGACTATTCGATTACAACGGAACAGGTCATCAATATGCTCTCTCATAAACTGATCACCAGGAGCTCACCGAAAGTTGCCGGCGTAATCGACCATATAAGGAAACAAAAGTTTTTTTATCTCAAGGCTTCGGAACTGGAACCGTTGATAGAAGGCGACGAACTTCTAAGCAATCTTCTGAAAGTAACATGGGACATCGACTCTTTTTTCCGAAATCTCCTGTTTATTCTCCGTTATTTGGTGTCGGATTTTGAAAATACGGAGGAAGCAGAACAAGAAGAAACTCATGCCGAACCGGACGGATTCCTGTCACCGTTCGATACCGAGTTTATATACCATTATCTAACCTTAGCACAGGGGTTGCTCAATCAAATCAAAGCGTTTAACATTCAGCCGGATATAAAATCCGGCATAACCATGTTAGAGGAGTTAGCCAGAGGTTTTAAGATTCCATTCGAAGGGGAGCCGTTGAAGGGGTTGCAAATAATGGGCATGTTAGAAACCAGGGTATTGAATTTCTCCGAATTGATTTTCCTCTCTGCAGAAGACAGCACTCTTCCGGGTAATAAGCTGATATCCACATTGATTCCCTATACTCTACGGGCCGGTTACGGATTACCCGTCGGAGAAGTGCAGGAAGCCATCACTGCATATAACTTCTTTCGATTGATCGGCGGAGCCGACAGAATAACATTTCTGTACAATTCGGCAGGCAGTAAAGGAGGAGCTGTCAGCAGGTATATTCTGCAACTCAAATATCTTTACGGTTACGACATTCGCCAAAGAGCCATCGACTTTGAGGCATCTGCAACAGACGAACCGGTACTTACCGTTCCGAAAACACAGGAAATCATAGACAAACTAAAAGAAAAGGAATTATCGGCAAGCGCCCTGCATAAATATATAGACTGTCCCCTGAAGTTTTATTATGAATATGTAGAACAGGCAGATGAAGAGGAGGTTCCCGAAATCTTAATGAATGAAGCGGATTTTGGCAATGTGGTACACCTGACACTCGAAATGCTGTTTGAAAATCATAGCAACGAAATCATAACCTCCGATTTCATCGATCGAATATTAGCTCATGACATACTGCTCCGCCAAACAATAAAAGAGGCTTACCTCACGGCATATCTGAAAATAAAAGATGAGGCAAAAAAAACATTCCGGTTCGGCGAACTGGATAAACTGTATCTATTGATGATAGAAAAGCAGGTACGTTGTATATTGCAATTCGAACGGGAAACGGAATTTGTCTATATCCAGGGGGAAAAGAAACTCAAAGGAGAAATTGTTTTGGACGAACAGAACACCATTAAAATAAAAGGCTACATAGATCGCATAGACAAACGGGGAGATACAATCAGAATCATCGATTATAAATCAGGACGCATCGAATCCACCAGAGAAAAGAACATCGAAGATCTGTACAATCACGATAAAAAAGGAGAGTATAAACCACAGGCACAATTACTCTTCTATCAAGAGCTGGTAAAGCAGAATGAAAGAGAACTGGGACTTGGATGCTGCAATATCGAACCACATCTGTACGCAGTGAGACTTATGCAAACTGTTCCCGATTACAGTTCACACATAAAATACAGTATTCAGGACCGGGTCTATGAGCAATACACAGAAGAGTTGCGTGCATTCTATCTCGAAAGACTAAGGGGTATCCTGTCCGAAATGATCGATATAAATATACCCTTCGCACAAGCCAATGATGCACACCGGCATGTGTGCGGTTATTGCCCTTTTGCCATATCCTGCGGGCGCCTGTCTTAAAGAGTTTTCAGTATTGCAGATAAGCGAATCGGTTGTTTACTGCGCTGCTGAGCTGTCGCATTGTACACAACAGCAGAGCCTGCAACACTCAGCATTTCCATATCATTAGCTCCATCGCCGACGGCCACACAATGCGACAAACGTTGTTCAGAACCTGCAATTTTAAGGATATATGCTGCCTTATCTTCAGGCAGAATAATCGTCTCTTCTTTCAAACCTTTTAATTTTCCATCTTCCATTCGAGGTTCGGAACAGAGATAGCCGGCAAACGAATAATCGGACATCAATTTCCGCGCAAAACAACCGAAACCTCCGGTAACAATATAAGCGGGACAATTCAAAACAGATAAAACATCTTTCAAATCGGGAATAACAGGCATTTCATCTGCAACGGCTTGCAGAGTGTCTGTTGTCAGACCCTCCAACATGTGAACACGGTGTATAAAACTTGAAGCAAAAGGAAGAATGCCGCTCATAGTCAAGCGGGTAAGTTCCTGCATACTGTTTCCTGAACTGATTTTACCAAAAAGCAAAACCATCATCTCTGCAGAAATCAATGTATTGTCGAGATCGAAAAAAGCAAAAGAAAACAGCCCCGGTGAAATGGCCGGACAGAGTACAAAAGCGTAACCTTCCTGCGAATGTTCCATAAGTATAGGCAATATCAGAGCACGCAGTCCGGATTTGGATTTGCCGGAAATCCTAAAAACAAGCCGCCCCGTACGACTGCTTCTTTCTTCACTCACGGCATCCTCCAAAACACCTGCACTGTTAAACAGGTCTTTGAAATAGGCATACATCACATCGTATTCCGTATGCCCGAAAACAATTATATACTCGCAATACTTCCTATTCATCGGATAACAAAGATATAATCTTTAATTTTGTAACGGCTTAAATAAAGCGATACGACCAATGAGCAGGATAATTCTTATAACAGGCGGACAGAGATCTGGTAAAAGCTCGTATGCAGAACAACTGGCTTTGAGTCTGTCTGAAAATCCCATTTATATAGCTACAGCCAGAATATGGGATGATGAGTTTGCCCTACGGGTAAAGAAACATCAGGAAAGACGCGGTCTCGAATGGACAAACATAGAAGAAGAAAAATTCTTAAGCAGGCATATCTATCCGGATAGGACTATGCTTATCGATTGCGTAACGCTGTGGAGCACGAATTTCTTTTTCGATAACGAAAGCAATATAGAGCTCTCTCTGAAAGCTCTAAAAAAAGAGTTCGACACCTTTACGGCTACACCGGCAAACTATATCTTCGTAACCAATGAAATCGGGTTGGGAGGCGTTTCCGAAAATGATATTCAACGAAAATACACCGACCTCTTAGGCTGGCTCAACCAGTATATCGCATCGAAAGCCGACGATGTCATATTCATGGTTTCCGGTATTCCTGTGACAATCAAACAATCTGGAAAAAATGAAAACATTTAATATCGTCCACCCCGACGAAGCCATACGGCAACGGTTGGAATTCAAAAACAATGATCTGACCAAACCCAAAGGAGCATTAGGCAGACTTGAAGATATTGCCATACAATTGGGAATGATACAGCAAACCCTCACTCCCCGACTGAAAAATCCTCATAATATTTTATTTGCCGGAGATCATGGTGCAGCCGAAGAAAATATCAGCAAAAGCCCCAAAGAAATTACATGGCAAGTTCTTTACAACTTTATTGAGGGGGGGCAAGGTATTAATTTCCTTTGCAGACAGCACGGCTTCGTTCTGGATATAGTGGACGTCGGGGTCGATCACGATTTCGAAGCCAAGATGCCTATCATACACAGAAAAATTGCATACGGTACGAAAAACTATTGCCGGGAAGCAGCGATGTCGGAAAACGAATTGGAGAAAGCTCTCGAAATCGGTGCCGAAAGAGTGAAAACGGCTTTTAAGAAAGGCTGTAATATTGTCAGCTTCGGGGAAATGGGCATTACCAACACTTCGGCATCGGCCATCTGGATGAGTTTTTTCACCGGTATAGACCTCAAAGAATGTGTGGGAGCCGGCAGCGGTCTGGACGAAAAAGGAATCAGACACAAATATCAAGTTCTGAAAAGAGCCATGGAATCTTATCCGGGCGACTGCAGTGCATGGGATATCATTCGATATTTTGGCGGATTTGAAATGGTGGCTGCCGTGGGGGGTATGATGCAGGCCGCAGAACTGAAAATGGTGGTTCTCGTGGATGGATTCATCATGACTGCCTGCATGCTGGCGGCATCGAAAATATATCCTGACATCCTGCACTATGCTATATTCGGACATTCGGGCGAAGAAACAGGACACAGGCAAATGCTGGCCTATCTGGATGCCAAACCGGTATTGCAGCTTGGTATGCATCTCGGGGAAGGCAGCGGTGCTGTATGTGCTTTTCCAATTATAGACAGTGCAGCACGAATGTTTTGCGAAATGAAAACTTTCCATGGTGCGGATATGACTAAATACTTCGAATAATTTGAGGCAGATGAATGACTTATTAGCAGCATTGATATTATACACCCGGCTCCCATTCGGAAGAATAAAAAAACTTCCCATGGAAAGTTTCAGCAGGGCGACGGACTATTGGAGTTGGACAGGCATATTAACAGGTGCTTTCCTCGCTTCCGGATATTGGTGCGGATATAAATTATCCGGCAGTTTTTCGTTTGCTGCTCTCTTCGCCATTATTGTTCGTCTTTTGGTTACAGGCGCATTCCACGAAGACGGGCTTGCGGATTTCTTCGACGGCATGGGCGGCGGTTACAACAGGGAGCGTATTCTGGAAATAATGAAAGACTCCCATACAGGCACCTACGGCGTTATTGCCCTGATTATTTACTTCCTCTCTTTTTATCTGTCTCTCGGTTCCCTTGCCGGAATATCTCCGGTCGTGATCTGGTCATTGGACCCATTATCCAAAACATTTGCACTCAGTCAGATCAAACTGCTCCCCTATGCACGTAATGTCGAAAATGCTAAATTAAAAGCCGTTTATACACCTCCGTCCGGATTCAGATTTTTTATAGCTCTTATCCCTGCATTACTCTCATGCGGAGTTCTCGTAAACTTTGCGGGAGCAAAAATTTTATTGGCACTGATTCTCCCGTTGCTATTGATGATCGGCCTGATTATCTTAATGAAAAAGAAAATCAACGGATACACGGGCGATTGCTGCGGAGCTTCTTTTTTAATGTGCGAGCTGTCTCTCTATTGGGGGATATTGTTAATCTATCCTGTTCTATAATGGAAGTATTTCTGGTCAGGCATACGACCCCGCTTGTTCCCCAAGGTATTTGCTACGGACAAACCGATCTGGACGTTACCGATACATTTGAAACCGAAGCATGGATCGTAAAAGAACAGCTAAGAGGTTTTACATTCTCCGAGGTCTATAGCAGTCCGCTTAAAAGATGCGTCAAACTCGCCGGTTATTGCGGTTATGTCAACCCTAAATTAGACAGGCGACTAATGGAAAAAAACTTCGGAGATTGGGAAATGACAGCGTGGGACGACATCAAAGGCCGTGAGGCTGAAATGTGGTATGCCAATTGGGTAGAACAGGCTCCACCAAAAGGTGAGAGTCTGATACAGCAATACGAACGCATGAAAGAGTTTTTCGATGATTTGAAACAACTCTACCCCATCTCTTCCTCTCCCGTTTTGATTTTCACTCATGGAGGTATTCAAACTTTAGCGGGCGTATATGCAGGTTTATACCCTCTGAAAGAATGTTTTGAACACACCTTCCCCTACGGCAGTATCGTCAAACTGTCTCTTTAAGGCAAAAGAAGCAGAAGGGAAATTGGTATATATCTCCCGTTCTTTTGTATTTTTAAGCACTCACCTCATCAAAAGAATCTTATGGGAAATTACAGGCTACGAAGTGGCAAGGTGTTGTATACACCTGAAAAGATCGAACATCTGGAACAGAACGAAGTATTTGTTTTCGGGAGCAATTTATCCGGTCATCATGCAGGAGGAGCGGCACGTGTGGCTGCAGAGCGTTTTGGAGCTGTATGGGGACAAGGCACAGGCTTACAGGGACAAAGCTTTGCCATCCCCACCATGCAGGGAGGAGTAGAAACCATTCGACCTTATGTCGATGAATTCATTGCTTTTGCGCAGGAACATCCCGAACTCTTTTTCTATGTCACCAAAATAGGTTGTGGCATTGCAGGCTTCAGTATAGAAGAAATAGCCCCGCTTTTCAAAGCTGCACAGGAAGTAGAAAATATCTGTCTGCCTCATGAGTTCGTAACTTTCCTGGAGTGCGAATAACAGTGCCCGGTCATTAGACTGTGACGCTCAAAAATTCTTTGCCTGAAGAATTTTCAACCATCAGGCAAAGAAAAAAAATCCAAGTTAACTTCGATAAAAATCCATCAGGCAGAGAATTTTTATCGCTCCGACAAGAAAAAGTTTTTTATCTGGATGAAAAACGAATCCACTCGGTAAGCAGTCTTAACTGCTCGTAAGAAGCACCTAAAAGCAGCAACGTATGAAAATCTTCGGCTATACTCCGATAGAATTCACGTTCGCCGTGTTCGCTGTCGGCTTCCATGTACCGGTTTTTGGATTTCAAATAAAAATCGACCGACTCCTCACGTTTACCCACCATTAAAGCTGCGTGACCGGCATTCAAAAAATCAGGGGCGCGCAAATCGTTAACGAAAGTTTCTATAATATTCTTATACACTTCGAAAGCACGCTCATAGGCTCCGGACATTAACAGACACCAGGCAATCGGTCTTTTTGTCTGCAAACTTTCACTCGCCGTAAACTCATATTTGTAATAAAAGGAAAGAGCCTCTTCCCACTTCTTCAAAGCCATCAAACAGGAAGCAGCCCTTAACAGCAAAGATTTATTCTCAGGCTTTAATGAAAAACAACGTTCGTAATCGGCCAATGCAACTTCATAGTTCCCTAACCGGTGATTGCACTCAGCCCGTTGACGGGTTACCCAATAAGTCTCACCTCCAATCAAATCGGCATGTGCATAAGCTTCCAGTGCTTTTGCGTAGTCACCGGCCAGTTGAAGAGCCCACCCTCTTTTCTCATTCAGCAATGCATCGTCGGGTGCTTTTTCACACAAAACGGTCAACATCCCGGCCGCTTCCCGATATCGCTTCTGTCCTAAAAGAATATCGACAATCTCCCGTTCAAAAGAAATATCATTCAAAAGATCATGTAAAAATGCCACATCCAATGGGTAAGGTTCGTCGAACCTGTCATCAAACTCTCTATGTATCTTAAAATCTTTGTAAAAACGATAAAGGTCTTCCAGATAACGTTTCACTTCCCTTTTATATAAATCGGTATCATCGGAAATCTCACGCAATTCCAACTGCTCTTTCATTTCACTGATATTTGCACCGCTCATCTGGGTGAGCGTCTGCATGCGCAGATGTTCCGGCATAAGGGCTAATGTAGCCAAAAGTCCATACATATCCGTATCACAAAGCTGGGTACTCATCATACGTGCCACATCGCGGAATCCGTCGTCAGAAACCACGTGAGCAATATGACTGTGGTGCATATCGAAAGGAATAAACCAATTAGGCATTTCGGAAAAGAACAAGTTTCTTTTCATTCCCTTAAAACTGCTGTACATCACATCGGCACCGCGATCTTGCATCTCGGAGAGCTCGCGCAGAGTATCATCCAACCCGGTACCTTCAATGGCTTTGAACCAGTCGGGGTTAGCTCCGTTTTCGGCAGACTGATCTCCAAAGAGATCCAATTTATGAGACACATCCGGCGAGATATGCCTCAGACCATCGATAACTTCCTTTTGAACCTTACGGTTTACGTCCTCCGTCTCTAATGCTGCATACAGTCGTTTTATAACAAAACGCAGTTCAAAAGCAGCATGCGGATGTTCATCGATTACGGTTTGCAGTATAGGGCTAAGTGTTTTGCCATGCAGTTCTATTTGCAAGGGATAACGTCGAACGGTAAAAGCAACCGCCGTCCATAAACGTGCCCGCAAATGTGGAGAAATCCCCCGGCGGGTAAGCAAACCAAGAATAAGTTCTATTTTTTTCAGATCCCACCACTCTTCCAGGCTCATCATGAGGGCCGATGCGACTACGCATAAAAGGTAATCATCCAAACGTGTATCGAAAATTGCCTGAACCTGTTCCTCACTCAATGATCTGGTGACCCATATAGCATAAAATAAATCCTGCACATAACGATCATAAGCGCGTCTATCGGAAACGACCAAAGCCTCTTCTATCAATTTTATAATACCCAATTCATCAATGCCACTGCAAAACCGCAGACGATTGTAAAATTCAGCGGAGCTGTTTCTCTTCTCCGTTTTATATACGATCAAATCGGCAACTTCCGCCAGATTGTGCCCCACATATAATAAAATGTCTTCCCGCTTGACATCTTCTATGCCTCTGATGTAATAACTTAATAAATCATGATAAACAGACTCCAGTTCATCGATTTTTGCCGTATACTTCATCACCTGATCGGAGTTGATCAAAGCTCTGGTTTTACCGAAAGCTTCGGAGAGACGACGGGATTTTATGAGGGAATATATATCATTCAGTTTCTTTTTCATCTGTCAGAGATATTCATTTATTTAGTTGCTTAATAACAAAAGTAAGACCATTCGATCATTTATTGTCAAAAAGTCAGAGAAAAGTAAAACCGGAATCGAAACAGATTCATTTTGCCAACCGTTTACTCTTAAAGAAATTCTGCATCAATTGTTTGCATTCGTCCTCCATTACTCCGCCAATAACGATACAGCGGGGATGTAGCGCATTCGAGCACAAAACACGGTATCCGACCTTTGGCTCTCCGGCTCCAAAAACAACCGTTTTCACTTGCGCCCATCTCATTGCCCCGGCACACATGGTGCACGGTTCTATGGTCACATATAATATACAATCGGAGAGATATTTACCGCCTAATGTATCCGTTGCCATCGTAATAGCCAACATTTCCGCGTGAGCCGTCGGATCAGACAAAGCCTCGACACGATTGTGCGCTCTGGCTATCAATCTGCCCGCGGCTTCTCCCTCCGGCCGGTAAACAATGGCTGCTCCGATGGGTATCTCGCCCTCCTCATAAGCCTGCACTGCTTCCTCAAAGGCCACAGACATCCATTTGGCGTGTTCTGCCGAAACCTGCTCCCGGCAATCCCTACAATCATCATTCATGGTTCTGCATCTCTTTAATGTCAAAAAGACAGGGCATTTGCGAGTAATACTCTTCGAATATATGCGTCATCAACGTTTCACGAATCCATTTGGAACGATTGCGAATACGAAACTTTTTGCAATATTGCTCCAGAGCTTTGTACTCGGATTTATTCAGGCGAAAATGAATCTCATAGCTCAATCGAGGACTGCAACAGCCAACCTTAGAGGTTTCTCTTTTCTTTTTGATCATAAAATATTCAAAAGGGGCATCAAAATTATATGACACAGCGTCCATTCATAAATAACACTCAGTTATACAAATTTAACCTTTTTAGTATCTTTACCGTCAGAATTAACGTCGGCAGACCGTATTTCTTTTCTCTTAATAAATTCACATTCCGCCTCGCCTGCACGATACAAGACCAATCGGGATGTATTGTTTTTCTATGGTTCTTTTCGTATCTTTGCAGCGCTAATTTTATCAAATAGTACCGAAAGGATTGGGAATCAGCATGTTTCCATGCAATTTTGCCGAAACAAAAGCATAAATAATTTACAACAAGCCCGAGATAAATATTTATGAATTTGCAAGGGAACAGCACGTCCGCGAGGATAGATTGCTCAATTAATTCGTCTATCAATTAACCAATTAACAATTAAAGAAGTGGATACTTTAAGTTTTAAGACCGTTTCTGCAAACAAAGCAACTGTTAATAAAGAATGGGTTGTAGTAGATGCTACGGGGTTGAGCCTCGGCCGTCTGGGATCCAAAGTGGCAAAGCTGCTGCGTGGGAAATACAAACCCAACTTTACACCACACGTAGACTGTGGCGACAATGTTATTGTTATTAACGCAGATAAAGTCGTTCTAACGGGTAAGAAATGGGACGACAGAGAATACAAACGTTATACCGGCTATCCCGGTGGTCAACGTATCATCAGCCCTCGTGAGCTTTACGCAAAAGGTTCAGACCGTTTGGTGCGCAAGGTGGTACGCGGTATGCTTCCTAAAAACAAATTAGGAGACAGCATCATCAACAACCTTTATATTTACGGCGGTGCCGAGCACAAGCATGAAGCTCAGCAGCCCAAGCTTATTGATATTAACACACTAAAATAAAGTACACTCATGGAAGTAGTAAACGCTATCGGTCGTCGTAAGGCAGCTGTTGCCCGTGTGTATGTATCAGAAGGCACCGGGAAGATCATGATCAACAAGCGTGATCTGAAACAATATTTCCCATCTTCTATTCTTCAATACATCGTTCGCCAGCCTTTGGCAAAACTCGATATTGAAGAAAAGTATGACATCAAAATCAATCTTTACGGTGGTGGTTTCAAAGGACAAAGCGAAGCTGCTCGTCTTGCCATTGCCCGTGCTCTTGTAAAAATCAATCCGGAAGACAAGGCCGCTCTGCGTGCAGAAGGCTTTATCACACGCGACTCTCGCAGTGTTGAGCGTAAGAAACCGGGGCGTCCCAAAGCACGTAAAAGATTCCAGTTCAGCAAGCGTTAATTTATTGAGAGTCTCTCTGAATTATTCGCGTTTAGTATCTAAATCTGTTGGATTTCGGTTAAGCGCTTGATCTACCACACAGATTGCAAGTAACAAATGTTTTACATTATAGAACGTAAACGAAATTATTATGTCAAGACTAACTTTTGACCAATTATTAGAAGCCGGCGCACACTTCGGGCACTTAACAAAAAAATGGAACCCGGCTATGGCTCCTTATATTTTCATGGAGCGCAACGATATACATATTATCGACCTGCACAAAACAGTTGCTAAAGTAGACGAAGCAGCAGAAGTAGCAAAGAACATGGCTCGTAACGGCAAAAAAATCCTGTTCGTTGGTACGAAAAAACAAATCAAAGCTCCCGTAGCTGAGATGGCTGCATCTGTAAATATGCCATTCGTCACCGAGCGTTGGCCGGGTGGTATGCTTACAAACTTCCCCACAATCCGTAAGGCTGTGAAGAAGATGGACTCTATCGAAAAAATGAAGTCCGACGGTACATTTGATAACCTTTCAAAACGCGAAAAACTGCAAATTACCCGTCAAAGCGAGAAATTGCAAAAGAACCTGGGTTCTATCGCAGAAATGAAACGCCTCCCCTCCGCTTTGTTTGTAGTGGATGTAATGAAAGAGCACATTGCCATTCGTGAAGCCAATCGTTTGGGAATACCTGTGTTTGGCATCATCGACACAAACAGCGACCCTAAAAACCTGGATTACGTTATTCCTTGCAATGACGACTCTACGGAAGCGGTGGAACTGATATTAAGTGCTATTTGTCAAGCTATTGCAGAAGGACTCAACGAACGCAAAGCCGAAGCAAAAAGCGATCATCCCAGTGGAGACGAAGAAGAGCCGCAAAAGATTGGCGGTGCCCGTAAAAGCGGTGCTCGCCGTCAGCGTATAAACAAAAACAACGCTGAGGAGGTAAATGAAGAAAATGCTGAAGAAGAAGGAACTGAAGAAGCGGTAGAAGAGTAAATCATCGCTTCACTTACCTTTCAAACATTATTTTCAAATCATAACAATCAAGCTCCCGGCAGACAAGGCAATATTATCTCCGGGAGCTTTTCAAATTAAAATTCTTAACATAGACATAATCTTATGGCTGTTACAATTCAAGACATCGCAAAATTGCGTAAAATGAGTGGTGCAGGTATGATGGACTGCAAACAAGCTTTAGAGGAAGCCAACAACGACTTTGAAAAAGCAATGGAAATCATCAGAAAAAAAGGACAGGCTGTTGCAGCGAAGCGTTCAGACCGAGAAGCTACGGAAGGCTGTGTGCTGGCCGCTGCAAAAGATGATTTTGCTGCTGCAGTCGCTCTGCAATGCGAAACCGATTTCGTTGCCAAAAACCAAGGATTCATCGACCTGACCAGAAATATTTTGAATTTGGCTTTGACTAACAAGCCGCAAAATAAAGAGGATTTGAAAAATATGATTCTGGCAGAAAACCGTACGGTACAAGATCATATTACAGATCAGGTGGGTATTACCGGTGAAAAGATGGAGTTGGGATACTACGAGTTTGTAAATGGCCCCACAACCACAGCATATATCCACCCGGGGAACAAGTTGGCTACAATCGTAGCATTTAATGAAAAAGCAGATTATGAAGTCGCACACAACATTGCCATGCAAGTAGCCGCAATGAATCCTATTGCGATCAGCGAAGAAGATGTACCTCAGGAGATTAAAGAAAGAGAACTGGAACTGGCTCGCGAAAAAGCTCGCGAATCAGGCAAACCGGAAAATTTAATCGAACGTATAGCCGAAGGCGGTCTGCAAAAATTCTATAAAGAGAATACATTGTTGCAACAGGAAAATATCAAAAACAACAAACAGTCTGTTGCCGACTACTTGAAAGAAAACAGCAAATCTCTGTCTGTAAGTGCATTCAAACGCGTAACATTAAATGCCGAATAACCCTCCGGTATTTTATATTACAAGTCATTATTAAACAGAAAAGACGAGGAAATTTTCCTCGTCTTTTCTGTTTAGAGAAAGTCATTAAGGTTAATTAGACAAACACAATTTCATACCTATTTATTGGTATATTAAAAAAGTATGTTATCTTTGCATCGGAAAAGAAATTCAATATTTCACTTAAACAATTAAAATAATGGCACATTTAATTACAGACAATTGCGTAGCATGTGGTTCTTGCATTGACGAATGTCCTGTTGGAGCTATCTCTGAGGGCGATATCTATAAAATTGACCCGGACACCTGCATCGATTGCGGCGCTTGTGCAGCAGCTTGTCCTTCGAGCGCAATTGAGGGCGGTCACTAATTTTTTCTTAGAAAAGAACCAGACCTTACAATAAAGCGCAACATTTTAGCATACGGCTATTCTGTATCAATGACAGTATAGCCGTTTTTCTTTTACACTAATATCAACATTAATTAGTACCTTCATAATTATATTATTTTCACAAAAATGAAGCAGTACTTAGACCTTATACAACATGTGCTTGTGAATGGCCAGGAAAAAGAAGACCGTACCGGAACAGGCACAAAAAGTATTTTTGGTTACCAAATGCGATTTGATTTATCGGATGGATTTCCCCTTATGACTACAAAAAAAATCCATCTAAAAAGTGTTATCCATGAATTGCTATGGTTTCTAAAAGGAGACACCAACATAGCTTATCTCAAAGAAAACGGTGTAAGGATATGGAATGAGTGGGCAGACGAAAATGGAGAATTGGGGCCTATCTATGGTTATCAATGGCGTTCATGGCCGGATTATAACGGTAACTATATAGACCAGATCAGCGAAACTGTCGAAGAAATAAAAAACAACCCCGACAGCAGACGTATAATTGTCAGTGCATGGAACGTTGCGCAACTACCGGAAATGCATCTGGCTCCATGCCATTGTTTTATGCAGTTTTATGTTGCCAACGGAAAACTGAGTCTGCAACTTTATCAGCGGAGCGCCGATATATTTCTCGGGGTACCTTTTAACATAGCCTCCTACGCTTTGCTGCTAATGATGATGGCACAGGTTTGTAATTTGCAACCCGGAGACTTCATTCACACTTTGGGAGATGCACATATCTACAAAAATCATATGGAACAGGTGCGACTGCAGCTAAGCAGATGCCCCGGGAAGTTACCCCAAATGAAGCTAAACGAAAATATTAAGAATATTTTTGAGTTTACATATAAAGATTTTGAATTGATAAACTATACCCCCCACCCGCATATCCCGGGAGTGGTTTCAGTATAAATACTGCAATTATGTTAAAATCGATCATCGTAGCGACAGATGAACATGGAGCCATAGGACGTAATAATACGCTTATGTGGCATTTACGGGATGACCTGAAAAGATTTAAGGAATTGACAACAGGCCATACCATAGTGATGGGAAGGAATACTTTCAATTCTTTACCGAACGGCCCCTTACCCAACAGAGTAAATGTTGTAATTTCATCTACCATAAAAGAAAAAGAAGGAATTATCTGTTTCGATACTTTTGAAAAAGCATCGCATTACATTGAAGCTCAAGGGGAAGATGAACTGTTTATTATCGGCGGAGGGAAATTATACGGTTCAACTTTAGATGAAGCAGACAAACTCTATCTTACGGTTGTTCACCACTCTTTCCCGGATGCCGATACTTTTTTCCCGGACTGGGACCCAAGAAACTGGGATGTGTTAAAAATAAAACATTGCCAGGCAAATGAACAAAATGAATATGACTCTACGTTTTATGAATTAAGACGTAAAAAGATATAAGAACTGACATCTATGCAAAAACCGACCATACCTAAAGGAATGAGAGACTTCGGGCCTATTGAAATGGCTCGAAGAAACTATATATTCAATACGATTAAAGACGTTTATGCCATCTACGGATTTAGCCAGATAGAGACGCCTACGATGGAAAACATGAACACTTTGATGGGTAAATACGGAGAAGAAGGCGACCGTCTTCTTTTTAGAGTCTTGAATTCCGGAGATTTTTTCAAAGGTGTTTCCGATGAAGAACTTATCGGACGGAACACCGTACTTTTTTCAAATAAAGCCTGCGAAAAAGGATTGCGTTATGATCTGACCGTCCCCTTCGCCAGATATGTAGTCAATCACTTTAACGAGCTCAGTATGCCTTTTCGACGCTATCAGATTCAACCGGTATGGCGTGCCGACAGACCCCAAAAAGGAAGATACAGAGAATTCTATCAGTGCGATGCCGATATCATCGGTTCAGATTCCCTCATTAACGAAGTAGAATTGATTCAGATTATCGATGATGTGTTTTGCAGATTGGGAATCAACGTGAAAATACACCTCAACAATCGAAAAATCTTAGCCGGGATGGCAGAGGTAGCGGGAGAACAGGATCGGATCGTGGACATTACTGTTGCTATCGATAAATTGGAAAAAATCGGTTTGGAGAATGTCAAAAAAGAACTCCGGGAAAAAGGCTTCAGCGAGAATACGATACAAACATTGGAACCTTTAATCACACTGGACGGTAACAACAACGAAAAATTAGACCGATTGGGCACGTTGCTGCAAAACTCGGAAATCGGGCAGAAAGGTATTGAAGAAACACGGTATATATTAGACCGTTTGAATGTTGTAAATATAAAAAACGAGATTCTGGTGGATCTTAGTTTGGCCAGAGGGCTATCATACTACACGGGAGCTATTCTGGAAGTAAAAGCGAAGGATGTGGCCATGGGAAGCATTACGGGCGGAGGAAGATACGATAATCTTACCGGTATTTTCGGCATGCAGGGTCTTTCCGGTGTGGGAATATCATTCGGTGCGGATCGTATCTACGACGTGATGCAGGAATTGAATCTGTTTCCTGAAGAACAGCTTAAAAATACCCAATTGATGTTTGTCAATTTCGGTGAAGATGAAACAAAGTTTTTGCTACCCGTCATTGCACAAATAAGAAAAGCCGGGATAAGAACAGAATTGTATCCGGAACCTGCAAAAATGAAGAAGCAGATGGCTCATGCCGACAGTCTGAATATTCCATTTGTGGCTTTAATGGGAAGTCAGGAATTAGAGCACAAAAAAATTAACATAAAAAACATGAAAACCGGGGAGCAAAACTTGCTCTCTGTTGAGGAGGTTATCACATTAATCGGAATATAGTTAATAACTCAGGATCTTTTTGAAAAAGATATCGACATGGTAAACGTTAAAGATATTCAGGAATACAAGCTTTTGACTAAGATAAACAGTCCGGCAGACATGCGTAAGCTTCCGGTTAAATCTTTACCGAGGCTATGTGCCGAACTTAGAAAATATATTCTTGATGTCGTATCGCAACGACCGGGACATCTTGGTTCCAGTTTGGGTGCAGTAGAACTGACCGTTGCACTACATTATGTTTTTAACACTCCTAAGGACCTTATTGTATGGGATGTGGGACATCAAGCTTACAGTCACAAAATATTGACCGGAAGACGAGATGAATTCAAAACATTAAGACAATGGGGAGGTATTGCCGGTTTTCCGACTCCGGAAGAAAGCGAATATGATACATTTGCTGCAGGCCATGCTTCAAATTCCATATCCGCAGCCTTAGGAATGGCCGTAGCCGTAGCACAGAAAAATGAAGACAAGCTGGTTATTGCCGTTATTGGAGATGGTTCGATGACCGGCGGTTTGGCTTTCGAAGGCTTAAACAACACTTCATCTTTCCCGAATAACCTGCTCATTGTCCTAAATGACAATAACATGTCCATAGACAACAATGTGGGAGGGCTAAACCATTACATGGTTGATTTATTGACAAGTAAAGCATATAACACATTAAGGTACGATGCCTATCGAGGACTAAAGAAACTCAAACTGATTGACGACGTTAAAAGAAAAAATGTACAACGTTTGAATAATAGTCTTAAAGCGCTCGTATCCAGACAAAACTTATTCTTTGACGGCTTTAGCATAAGATACTTCGGCCCCATTGACGGGAATAACATCAACCGTCTGGTTACCGTTCTCGGGGATATTAAAGATATGAAAGGACCTCGTATCCTGCATATCAAAACAATCAAAGGGAAAGGTTATCTGCCGGCGGAAAAACAGGCAACCATTTGGCATGCCCCGGGTGTTTTTGATGTAAATACAGGACAAAGAATAAATCAAAAGACGGACGTACCTCAACCACCCAAATTCCAGGATGTATTCGGTAAAACATTGGTTGAATTTGCAGAAAGAGATGAACGTATTGTAGGAGTAACTCCGGCCATGCCAACGGGCTGTTCCATGACTTTTATGATGAAAGCCTTCCCTAAAAGAACTTTCGATGTAGGTATTGCAGAAGGGCATGCCGTTACATTCTCGGCCGGACTCTCAAGAGAAGGGTTGATACCGTTTTGCAATATTTATTCTTCTTTCACGCAACGTGCTTACGATCAAATCATTCATGACGTAGCACTGCTGAAAGAGCATGTTATTCTCTGTCTGGACAGAGCCGGATTGGTTGGTGAAGACGGAGCTACGCATCAAGGGGCATTTGATTTGGCATACCTGCGCATTATACCCAATATGACCGTCTGCTCGCCTTACGACGAAATCGAGTTAAGGAATCTGATGTACACTGCATACAAAGGACAAAACGGACCGATTGCGATCCGATATCCGCGTGGTACCGGTTCCGTAGTCGATTGGCAAACTCCTCCTCAATTAGTAGAAATAGGGAAAGGCAGGACACTCCAGGAAGGAGAAGATTTAGCTTTTCTTACGATCGGACCTGTGGGAGCAAGAGTTGCATCCATTGTAAAAGAGTTAAAAACGAAAGGATACTCCACAGGACATTACGATATGGTCTTCATAAAACCATTGGATGAAGACTTATTGCATCATGTAGCCAAACGATACAAACATATTATCACAGTTGAAGACGGCTGCATAACGGGAGGTATGGGAACCGCTGTAATAGAGTTCTTAATGGATAACGGTTACGGAAACAAAGTTAAGAGATTAGGTATTCCAGACCGTTTTATCCCTCACGGAACACCTTCTGAACAGTATCAGGACTGCGGTTTGGATAATCAAACCATTTATGAAACAGCTGTAGACATGCTGAAATCATAACAAAAGTTTATAGATCGATTTACAATGAGAATCTTGATTGCCGGTGCAGGGGAGGTTGGAACACATTTAGCCAAATTGCTTTCTAATGAGGATTTCGATATAACCCTCATAGACCCGGATCCGGCCAGACTCGAACAGGCAAGCCATCGTTTAGAGTTGCTGGCAATACAGGCAAACCCCACATCACTCAAAGATCTTCAGGAAGCGGGAGTAAGTAACACAGATCTTTTCATCAGTGTAACTCCGGAAGAATCCACCAACCTTACCGCATCGATTCTTGCATCAAGGCTGGGAGCCAAAAGGACATTGGCACGGATAAACAATCATGAGTATTTAACCCCGGATAACATGACTTTCTTCGAGAATCTGGGGATTAACTCCATGATTTATCCGGAAGAATTAGCTGCAGATGAAATTTATGCGGCAATACGTTATCCATGGGCACGACAATTTATCGAACTGTTCAACGGATCTTTAATTCTGGTGGGAGTAAAAGTTCGGAATGGAGCGGAATTGGTCGGTAAATATTTACATGAACTTGGGAAAGACAACAATAAAGTTTTTCACATAGTGGCAATTAAACGGGATTTGGAGACTATTATTCCTTCGGGAAATACCAGGGTAGAGCATGGAGATGTGGTTTTCTTCACTTGTGCACCGGATCAAATATCCACCGTAAGAAGTATAGCAGGAAAGAGAAATCCCACAGTTCACAAAGTTGTTATCATGGGAGCAAGCAGAACAGCCCTAAGAGCAATAGCACGCATCCCTAAAAACATCAATGTTTGTCTGATCGAACGAAATAAAGAAAAATGTATAAAGCTCAGCTCTGTTCTCCCTTCGGAAGTCAAACTCTATCATGGGGATGGCAGAGATCCCGACCTATTAAAGGAGATAGGCCTTAACGAAACAGACGTTTTTATCGCACTTACAGAAAACTCAGAAACCAATGTGATGGCATGCCTGTCCGCAAAACGTTACGGCGTATTCAAAACCGTCGCTAAAGAAGAAAACATTGACTATATACACTTAGCTTACGGCTTGGACATAGGCACACTAATCAACAAAAAACTAATCACGGCAGGACATATATTCAGAATGCTTCTGGGAGCTGACAGCAGTACGGTAAAATGCTTATCTGTGGCCAATGCCGACGTAGCCGAGTTGATTGCCAAAAGAGATTCGAAAGTAATCGCAAAGCCTATCAAAGAACTTAATTTAGGAAACAACATCACTTTCGGCGGTATGGTGCGCAATGGAGTGCCCATGATGATTGACGGCGATACGGTTTTGGAACCGTACGATCACGTAGCTGTTTTCTGCCATGATATCTCTATGAATCAACTGAAAGACCTGTTTAATTAGCCATCAAGAAAGAGCATTCATAACCGATGTCAAGAATTAACTGTAAATTCATCTCTCGAATCGTAGGAATGATGTGTATCATAGAAGGAGTCGTACTGCTGTTCTGTTTACTTGTCTCCCTGATATATCGAGAAAATATTTTCCCCATTCTTATCTCTTCTCTCGCTTTTGCCACAATCGGATTTGCTTTTTTTCTTCCTTCTAAAAATTACAGAGAGAAAAAAATCGGAAGCCGGGAGGGTATGCTTACCGTTACTTTGACCTGGCTAATACTTTCCTTAATCGGCACCCTGCCCTTTTTATTATCTCAGAGCACAAATAACTTTATCGATGCTTTTTTTGAAACCATGTCAGGTTTCACCACTACGGGCGCAACCATATTCACCGAAGTAGAAAACCTGCCCAAAGGAATTTTACTTTGGCGAAGTATCACACAATGGCAGGGAGGTGTCGGTATCGTAGTTTTTTCCATTGCACTCATTCCTCTTATAGGAGGTGGAGCCAGTTCTCTTTTTAATGCTGAAACAACAGGTATTACACATGATCGTTTTCTGCCAAGAATAACTCAAGTGGCCAAAAGAATTTTTACCATTTATTTATTCCTGACCTTTCTGCTCTTTATCTTATTATTAATTGGCCCAATGGAGCTATACGATGCAATATGCCATTCTCTAACGTGTATATCTACAGGAGGTTTTTCTACTAAAAACAACAGTATCGGCAGTTATAACTCTCCCTATCTGGAATATATTGTTTCGATATTCATGTTTATTGGCAGTTTAAGCTTGGCATTACTTTATTTTGCAATTTTAAGGAAACAGCCCCAAAAACTTTTGCGAGATGAAGAATCAAGGTGGTACGCAGGCATCATGGGGGTCTGTGTAATCATAACAATGAGCTGGCTTATCTATCATAACGAATATCCATCTATTGAAAGCAACTTCAGGCATGCTTTATTCCAAGTAACGTCTTTATTCAGCAGTACCGGCTATTTAACGGCAGACATCGGTAGTTGGGGAGCTTTTTTCGGTATTTTAGCTGTTTCCATGATGGCGGTAAACGGATGTGCAGGCTCTACGAGTGGGGGATTAAAAATGGGACGTTTCCTGATACTGCTTAAAAATCTGAACAACGAATTTCACAAACGCGTAAGTCCGAATCAAGTCGTTCCCGTAAAAGTAAACGGACATACTCTTGCAGTAAGTACCGTGCATCAGGTTTTAGCTTTTACTTTTTTGTACTTTTTTCTAATACTGACCGGAGCAATGCTTCTGATGCTGATGAACGATCATTCTTTCATAGAAGGGATTAGCGTAGCGACCTCAGCAATCAGTAACTCGGGGCCTGCTTTGGGCTCTTTTGTAAACAATTTCGAACATGCCGGCTTTTTCACCAAAATCATCATGTGCTTTCTAATGTTAGCCGGTCGTTTGGAAGTTTTTACCGTTATAACGATACTGACACCCACTTTCTGGCGAAAATAAACTGTATTTATTGCTATTATAATATTTATAAAGAGCATAAAATCCATATCCCAAAAAAGAAAACACCACAAAAAAATTCTTTTTACAATTTATAAACCGCTCCAAATTTTTCTTGTTTTTTTCTTTATCGGATAAAAGAACATTGATATATTCCTTTTTAATAGTATATATTATTTTGTATTATTTATATTTGTAATGGAATTATCCTAAAGACCACGAATCAAATACTAAACAATATAGATATGGACTCAAAGATCCAGGAACTCACTCAAAAAATTTTTAACGAAGGCGTCCAAAAAGGTAACGCAGAAGCAGAAAGAATCATTGCAGAAGCCACGGCAAAACGTGATACGATAATGCAAGAAGCCAAAGCGCAGGCTGAAAGTATTATTAAGGAAGCCGAAAAAAAGGCAACCGTACTTCAGCAAAATACGCAATCCGAACTAAAGCTGTATGCTGATCAAATGATCGAATCGTTAAAAAGTGCCGTAACAGATAAATTAACCGGTGACATTGTAAGCAACAATGTAAAGGCGGCAATGGCAGATCCGGCCTTCATGCAGCAGATTATTTTAGAAATGGTTCGTAGCTGGAATCCTGACAATGGTTTGGAAATCAAAACCTCCGAAGCAGAAAAGCTAAATGCCTATTTTGTATCAAATGCCAAGGAATTACTGGATAAAGGCGTATCCATAAATAGCGTTAGCGGTATTCCTACTTCTTTCCAAATCGGGCCAAAGGACGGATCATACAAAATGATTTTTGGAGAAGCTGAATTTATTGAGCTGTTTAAAAGCTTCCTGAGACCTCAATTAGCCAAAATGCTTTTCTAATCAATAGCCATGGCTAATTATTACGCATTAGTTTCCGGACTGCCCAATATTTCTGTGGAGCAACGCAAGTTGCCTATGACACAGAACGGATTTGCGGAAATTTTAGAAAAAGAGCTAACACCCGGAGACCTGAAATTGCTCAATATTCTTCGCTATGAAAATGAGAATAGAAGACTTCTCGTATTATTAGAAAAATTAGACGAAGAAAAAAAAGAAGAATCCGCAACCAAATCTTCATCCGATGAATTCTTAGATGAAGCAGATAATAAGCCCGGAATAAACGAGTTCGATCGAAAAGAAGAAAACGCTGAAAAGTTTCAAGCTTTTACGGAAGTTGAAATCAAAAAGATCGTTTTTTCCATAGCTCGCAAAAAACAGCCTGAGAAATTCAAACACATCCCGGAATACATATACAAATATCTATTGGAAAGATACACGCCCATAGATGAAGACGAAAAAAAGGCATTAGAAGAAAGTAAAGACCGGGATAGCGATATTATTGATTATAAACCGTCCAAAGAAGACAGGCTATCGGCTCTATATTATGAATATGCCATGAAGCAATCGAACGACTTCATGGAAGACTGGTTCAAACTCAATCTTAACCTTAAAAATGTATTAGCGGTATATACAACGAAAAAGTTGGGATGGGAGACTAAAAATCTTATCGTTGGAGATTCATATGTTGAAAATCAAATGCGGACTTCAACGGCCAAAGATTTTGGGTTAGGAGACGAACTGCCCTATTTACCGCAAATGATTGCAATCGCCGAAGAACAGGATATCAGCAAACGTGAACGTGATTTAGACTTATTTCGCTGGAGATGGCTGGAAGATGAATGTTTTACCAAGGTTTTCAGCATAGAAAGAGTATTAAGTTACTACATACAGTTAGGAATCATCGAACGCTGGGTAAACCTCAATGAAGTAACAGGAGAAAAAACATTCCGCAATATTGTGTACTCACTTAAATCGGAGAGTCGAAAATCATTGGATGAATTCAAAAAGAAACAACAGAAATAAAATAAATAATGGCTACAAAAGGAGTTGTCAAAGGTATCGTTTCCAACCTGGTAACTTTAGAGGTTGACGGACCTGTATCTCAGAATGAGATTTGCTACATTACCGTAGGTGGCGTAAAGTTGATGAGCGAGGTCATCAAGGTAATAGATGGCGTAAAAGCCTATGTACAGGTTTTTGAAAGCACCCGTGGCATGCGTATCGGCGATGAAGCAGAGTTTGCCGGACACATGCTCGAGGTCACATTGGGACCGGGACTTCTGTCTAAGAATTATGACGGACTGCAAAATGACCTGGACAAGATGGAAGGTGTATTCCTGAAACGAGGCGACTATACCGAAGCTTTAGATGCAGACAAGGTATGGGAGTTCAAACCTCTCGCCAAAGAAGGAGACATCGTTCAGGCCGGTTCATGGTTAGGGGAGGTAGATGAAAATTTCCAGCCTCATAAAATCATGGTACCTTTTGTCTTTGAAGGAAAATATAAAGTTAAAAGTGTAGAAAAGGAAGGTTCTTACCGTATTAACGACGTGATTGCAGTGGTCACGGACGGTGAAGGAAAAGACCATGAAATAACTATGGTTCAGAAATGGCCTGTTAAAGTACCGATCACCTGCTACCGCGATAAACCCAGACCCTTCAAATTATTGGAAACAGGCGTTAGAACCATCGATACGATCAACCCCATTGTCGAAGGAGGTACCGGATTTATCCCCGGTCCGTTCGGTACGGGGAAAACAGTTCTCCAGCACGCTATTTCAAAACAGGCGGATGCCAATATCGTAATTATTGCAGCTTGCGGAGAGCGCGCGAACGAAGTTGTAGAAATTTTTGCCGAATTCCCGCACTTGGAAGACCCTCATACAGGCCGGAAGTTGATGGAACGTACCATTATTATTGCAAACACTTCAAACATGCCTGTTGCCGCTCGTGAAGCTTCTGTTTATACGGCAATGACTATTGCTGAGTATTATAGAACCATGGGATTGAAAGTTCTTTTAATGGCCGACTCCACGTCACGTTGGGCACAAGCTCTGCGTGAGATGAGTAACCGCCTTGAGGAGCTACCCGGCCCGGATGCTTTCCCGATGGATATTTCCGCTATCATAGCAAACTTCTATGCACGTGCAGGATACGTCAATCTAAATAACGGGGAAACCGGTTCTGTAACTTTTATCGGTACCGTATCCCCTGCCGGCGGTAACCTTAAAGAGCCTGTTACCGAAAATACAAAGAAGGTAGCCCGGTGTTTCTATGCTTTGCAACAAGAGCGTGCAGACAGCAAACGCTATCCGGCTGTAAACCCCATAGACAGTTACTCCAAATACTTGGAATACCCGGAATTTAAAGAGTATATCAGCAACCGTATCGGTGCAAACTGGGTCAATAAAATCAACGACCTGAAAATGAGACTGCATCAGGGACGCGATATTGCGGAACAAATCAATATTCTTGGAGATGACGGTGTTCCCGTAGATTATCACGTTACATTCTGGAAAGCAGAATTAATCGACTTCGTTATCCTGCAGCAAGACGCTTTTGACGATATCGACTGCAATACTCCGCTGGAAAGACAAGAGTATATGATGAACCTCGTTTCCGATATTTGCCGAAAAGAGTTTGAGTTTGAAGGCTTCGTAGAAGTATCTGAATACTTTAAAAAGTTAATTAACATCTGCAAACAGATGAACTACTCAGAGTATAACAGCAATAACTTCCAGAAATATGAGGCTGAATTAAAAGCAATGGTTGAAGATAAATAAGATATACTACGAAATATGGCAACGAAAGCATTTCAAAAAATATACACCAAGATATCTAATATTACCAAAGCCACTTGTATGCTTCACGCTACAGGTATCGGTAACGACGAGCTTGCAACCATAGACGGACGTTTGGCACAGGTTGTGCGTATTATCGGGGATGAAGTTACGCTTCAGGTATACGGAGGCACAGAAGGCATACCGACAAACGCCGAAGTCATTTTCACCGGCAAAGCCCCGACATTAAAGGTGGGAGATCAATTAGCCGGACGTTTCTTCAACGCATACGGTGAACCGATAGATGGCGGTCCTATGCCTGAGGGAAAAGAGGTAGAAATCGGAGGACCTTCCGTAAACCCCGTACGTCGGGATCAACCCTCGGAACTAATATCCACCGGTATCGCCGGTATCGATTTGAATAACACTTTGGTAACCGGACAAAAAATTCCATTTTTCGCAGATCCGGACCAACCCTTCAATGAAGTTATGGCGATGGTAGCCCTCCGCGCACAAAGCGATAAAATTATCTTGGGAGGTATGGGACTTACCAATGACGACTACCTGTACTTCAAAAATACTTTTAGCAACGCAGGGGCTTTAGACCGTATCATCAGTTTTATCAATACCACTCAAGAACCCTCTGTAGAACGTTTGTTAATTCCGGATATGGCATTAACTGCGGCAGAATATTTTGCTGTAGAAAAACATGAGAAGGTACTGGTCTTGCTAACAGACATGACTAACTATGCCGACGCTTTGGCTATCGTATCTAACCGTATGGACCAGATTCCGTCGAAAGACTCCATGCCGGGTTCTATTTATTCGGATTTGGCTAAGATTTATGAAAAAGCAGTACAATTCCCCGATGGCGGCTCTATCACAATCATTGCAGTAACGACACTGTCCGGTGGCGATATCACACATGCCGTACCCGACAATACGGGTTATATTACGGAAGGTCAGCTTTATTTACGTAAAGATGCAAACGTCGGAAAGGTTATCGTAGACCCGTTCCGTTCTCTTTCCCGTCTGAAGCAATTGGTAATCGGCAAGAAAACCCGTCAGGATCACCCACAGGTAATGAATGCCGCCGTACGGCTTTACTCTGATGCCGCAAATGCTCAAACGAAAATGGAAAACGGTTTCGACCTCACGGATTACGACAATCGTGCATTAAGGTTCGCCGAAGACTATTCTTCTCAATTATTAGCAATCGATGTTAATCTCGACACCACAGAAATGTTGGATAAGACATGGGGGCTTTTCTCAAAATATTTCACTCCTGCAGAAGTTAACATCAAGCAAGCTCTTATTGATGAATATTGGCCTGAAAATACCCGGGTAAAGCACGGAAAATAGATCGATAGATATGGCTATTAAGTTTCAATACAATAAAACATCCCTTCAGCAGCAGGAAAAGAACCTGAAAATGCGTTTGCGCACTCTTCCGACAATCAAGAGTAAGGAAAGTGCACTGCGTATTCAGGTCAAACAAACCAAGCGAGAAGTGGTAAAATTGGAACAGCAACTTGAACAGGAAATCCAGGGCTATCAAAGTATGGTTAGTATGTGGGATGAATTTAATCCGAACCTGATATCCGTAAACCGTGTAGATCTTTCTACAAAGAAAGTGGCAGGCGTGGTTATACCCGTATTAGAAGATATCCACTACGAGATCAAGCCCTTCAGTCTATTCAACTCCCCATCCTGGTATGCAGAAGGAATCGAACTGCTCGAGCGTTTGGCCACCACCGGTATACAGGCAGAGTTTTTGAAATTGAAATTGGATTTTCTGGAATATGCACGAAAGAAAACGACCCAAAAAGTCAACTTGTTTGAAAAAGTGCAGATTCCGGGCTATCAAGATGCTATTCGTAAAATCAAGCGTTATCTGGAGGATGAAGAAAGCCTCTCTAAATCGTCGCAAAAGATTATGCGTGCCAATTTAGAAAAGCGAAACAATAACAACAGGAAGGAGGAGGCAGTATGATCGTAAAAATGGAAAAATACATATTCCTGATCTTCCATCAGGAGTATAAAGAATTTCTCTATAAACTACGCTCATTAGGTGTTGTACATATCGGGGAGACACAGAATCCGAAAGATGTGGCTACGCTTCAGGAAACAATCGAAGCGCGAAAAGATCTAAAAGCCACAATGCGGGCGGTTAAGTCTTTTCAAGATATGGAAAACATAACAGAATCGCCTGTTGCAAAGACCGAGCGTTCCATGGAAGAGGGGCTTGAATCTCTAAAAGAAGCACAGTATTTACTTCAGAGACGAAATGAGTTAGAGCAAGAATTTGCAGCTAAACAGCGTGAAGTAAATGATATGAGCAATTGGGGAGATTTCGACATGTCCACCATTCAAAAACTTCGGGATAATGGCTATATCATAGATTTCTTCTCCACTACCAAATCTAACTTCAAAGAAGACTGGGAAGATAAATACAATGCTGTTGTAATTAATAATGTACGCTCAAACGTCTATTTCATTACAATTAATAAACAGGGAGAAGATTATCTGAAACCGGAAGCAGACTTAATTCGGATGCCGAATAAGAGTCTCTCCGAATTTGAAGCAGAATTGAACAGTATCGAAAATCTGCAGGTAGAAAACATAAAAGGTCTGCGTCATTTTGCCAACAACCGTTTATGGGAGTTGGAAGAGTACGACAAACAGCTCGAAAGCAGCTTCGACTTCTCCAATGCTTTAATTCAAGCCGAATCTCAGGCAAGCGAAACGGTTAAAGTATTACAGGGTTGGGTACCGGAAGAGAGTGTCGAGACTCTTGAGCAGACATTGGAAGCAGGAGGTTATTTCTTCAAAAAAATGGAAATCGAAGAAGGGGACAAAATTCCGGTAAAACTTAAGAATAATGCTTTTGCACGTTTTTTTGAGCCTATTACCGAGATGTTTTCCTTACCCAACTATACAGAAATAGACCCTACCCCGCTTTTCGCTCCATTCTTTTTGCTGTTTTTCGGTCTCTGTTTCGGAGATGCCGGCTATGGCTTGTTGCTGCTGATAGCTGCTACCATCGGTAAAATCAAGAGTGACAGCAAAGGAGTTAAAAATGTTTGCACCCTTCTTCAATATCTCGGAGGAGGAGCCTTGGTTATCGGGCTTATGGTGGGCACTGTATTTGGAGTTACTCTACCCTATGCAAGAAAAGAATCTTTTATTTTGAACCAGGACAATCTGATGACCTTATCGATTATCATCGGTCTTATCCAAATACTGTTCGGTAAGTTCATCGCAGCTCTTAAAGTAAAAAAACAGCAAGGATTAAAATACAGCCTTTCCCGCTTTGCATGGGTATTGGTATTGATTGCAGCCGGAGCGGCTTTGATTTTACCGGTCTTAATTGCCGGAATATCTCCCACTGTCATCTATGTATGCTGGGGAGTTGCGATAGCAGGTCTTTTGGTTGCATTCTTTTATAATTCACCCGGTAAAAACCCTCTGATCAACGTAGGAGCAGGTTTGTGGAATACATATAATATGGCTTCCGGACTCTTGGGAGATACACTCTCATACATCCGGCTGTTTGCTATCGGTTTGACAAGCGGTATTTTAGGAAGCGTTTTTAACTCTTTGGCCATCGATACTACAGCTACGGCACCGTGGTATATCAGATTTCCTTTGATGCTCCTGATTCTACTTATCGGACATGGACTGAATATGGGCTTGGCTATAATCAGTTCATTAGTTCACCCGTTACGTCTCACTTTTGTGGAGTTTTACAAAAACAATGAGTTTGAAGGAGGAGGAAAACCTTACTCTCCTTTCCGAATCAAGAAATAATCAATAAAGTATAATCAATAAAACAAAGAACAGAATTATGAATGAAATGATGTTGGCTTATTTTGGTGTGGCTCTAATGGTCGGACTAACAGGTATCGGTAGCAGTATTGGAGTAACCATAGCCGGTAATGCGGTAGTAGGCTCAATGAAGAAAAACCCGGATGCTTTGGGTCAGTATATCGGTTTAAGTGCACTACCCAGCTCACAGGGTCTTTACGGATTCGTCGGCTTCTTTATGGCTTCAAGTCTTATCCAAAACCTGGTGGCTGCAGGCAAACTTAATATCTTGGCAGCCTGGGCTATCTTTTTTGCAGGATTGGCTTTGGGTGTTGTAGGTCTTTACTCTGCTCTGCGTCAAGCTAAAGTTTGTGCCAATGGTATTCAAGCCATCGGTTCCGGTCACAATGTATTCGGTGCAACCATGGTAATGGCGGTGTTCCCTGAGTTGTATGCTATTTTGGCCTTACTTGTATCGATTTTGATTTTCAACTCTGTGCCGGCAATGGTAGGCATGTAATCAAAAATATCGTCTTCCTGAAAGAGGGTGCTGCAATTTTCTGTTTTGCAGCACCCTCTTCATTTTACTTCCTAAGGCTCTCCTCCATTCCATCTCTTTCTTAAGAACAGATCATTCTTCAAATTCCGAAAGCGTATAATATCATGATACGCCAAAAGGATTCTTTCATCGCGCTATCAGAGATAAAAACCATTGCCTGAGGGTTCAAAATTCTTTGCCTGATGGATTTTTATCCAAGTTAACTTCGTTGAAAATCCTTTGCCTGAAGAATCTTCAACCATCAAGCAGAATATTCCCGTCATGATATAAAGAAAATAATCCTTCGCATAATTCGATGTAAAGGCACATACAAAAACATCAAAACAAACAACATCGATAGCCTCCTTCAGAAAAATCACCTATTGCTTTCTCTTGATTTTTTGATACACTTTTCGATTTATACCCGCTTAATTACAAAAAATCGAACTTACATATTGCCGAAAGAGAGCCGGATTTTCCATGCTTTTTCTGCAACATGTCATTTTTATGGCCTCAAAAAAAATAAATTGACAAGTTTATGGTCGGATATTTGGGGGCAATTAGACTTTTATAGTTACTTTTGCAAGACAAATCCGACAGGGATAAAAGAATATAAAAATATTTGCCCTGCGGATATGATCCAAAGAAATTTAATACTTATGAACGAAAAAACTGTAGTAACCGGCGTTATCGGTGCCGATGCTCATGCCGTAGGGAACAAAATCATTGCATTTGCTCTGGAACAGGCAGGTTTTAAGGTTATTAACTTGGGAGTAATGGTCTCTCAGGAAGAGTACATCGAAGCTGCAATCGAAACAAATGCAGATGCGATTCTGGTATCATCGCTTTACGGGCATGGAGAAATCGACTGCCAGGGATTACGAGAAAAATGCGATGAAGCCGGGCTGAAAAACATTCCTATTTTAGCCGGCGGCAATCTTGTCGTAGGTAAACAGAACTTTGAAGACGTTGCAAAACGTTTCGAAGCAATGGGATTTAATAAAGTATATCCTCCGGGAACTCCCATTGAAGAAACCATTGCCGACCTGAAAAAAATCCTGAAAATCGATTAAAACGATTTTCAGGCACATTCCATAAAACGGACAATTTTTACATTACACCAAATTCCGGGTTAACATCTCCCAAAAACTCCATGAAATACTTAACGGTAGACTTTGGCAGTACATACACGAAACTAACGGCTATTGATTCTGAATTAAAAGAAGTAATAGCTACCTCATCATCCTTTACCACCATAGAAACAAATGTTTTGGACGGTTTCAACGCGGCTATGGATAAACTGAACAAAGCTGTGGGAGGGAAATTCGATTATGATGAAATGCTTTGTTGTAGCAGTGCCGCCGGAGGGCTTAAAATGGTGGCTTTGGGTCTGGTACCAGAACTCACTTCAAAAGCAGCTCGCATGGCTGCCTCGAGTGCCGGTGCAAAAGTCGTAAAAACGTATGCATTTGAGATTTCAAACAAGGAGCAGCAAGAGATTTATGACATTTGTCCGGATTTGGTTTTGTTGTGCGGGGGGACGGATGGAGGAAATAAAGAAGTTATCGTTGCAAATGCAAAAAAACTTTGCACCATCGACCGAAATTTTGCAGTAATCGTAGCCGGGAATAAAAATGCAGCCGACGAGATCGATGAACTGTTCAAGAACTCGGATAAGGATTATGTAATCACAGACAATGTGATGCCGAACTTTAACGAGTTAAACATCGGTCCGGCAAAAGAACAGATCAAAGATCTGTTCATTCGTAAAATCATCGAAGCCAAAGGGCTGACTACAGCACAAAAGATGACCAAATACAAAATCATCCCCACGCCTTTGGCTGTCATGAACGGATGTGAATTATACAGCAAGGGAACGAAGAATATACCCGGGCATGGAGACTTGATGGCCATAGATATAGGCGGAGCCACTACGGATGTCTACTCGATGGCTACTGGAGAGCCGACCATGGAAGCAACTATGGTTAAAGGTCTGCCCGAGCCTTACAGCAAAAGAACGGTAGAAGGAGATTTGGGCATGAGATACAGCCTCCGTCATGTATTGGATGCAATCGATATTACACAAGTTGAAAAGGAAACGGGTGTATCCGAGGATAAAATCCGCTCCTGGGTGGAACATTGCACCGCAAACCCTGAAACGATAGCCGATAAAGGCAGCGAAAACGAACTTATAGAGGAAGGCTTAGGCAAGGCCACGGTTTCACTTGCCGTACAACGGCACTGCGGCACTATCAGCTCGGTTTACTCTCCCATGGGGCAGTTTTACTCTCTTACCGGCAAAGACCTAATGAATACGCCTTTTGTCATTGGTATCGGAGGTGTTATCATCAATAGCAACAATCCGGATAAAATATTGTCCGGTGCAAAATATGACTTAAATCATGCCGAATCTGCAAAACCCAAAAATCCACGTTATTTTATCGACGCACGTTACATTTTTGCAGCTATGGGTTTGCTTAGCTCAATAAACCCTGATTTGGCATTGACCATTCTGAACAAAGAAATCAAACAAATCTAATCACACCCATAATTATGGAAGTAACAAACAAAAAACTTTCTGACGACGTATTCTTTGCCGAACGCGAAGAAGTACTTCAACAATGGCCGACCGGAAAAGGTGTAAACTTCGATGAGGCGGTTAAATATCAACAATCTATTGCCCACAACAGACGGTTTGGCAACAAATTAGCTCAAGCAGTAAAAGATGGTGTGACACTGATTCAGCCACGTGCCGGTGTTGCTCTTTATACGCAGCATATAAAACTGTTGCAGTATCTCGAAAATGAAGGAGAAGCAGATTTGCTCCCTTCTACCGTAGACAGTTACACCCGCTTGAACAGATATCATGAAGCTGAAGTCGGTATTGAAAAAAGTAAAGAAAGTGGCAGATCGATGCTAAACGGGTTCCCTATCGTCAATTATGGGGTGGACATCTGCCGTGCTGTTACTTCTGCATTGGAAAATCCGGTTCAGGTGCGCCACGGTACCCCCGATGCTCGTTTATTGACTGAAATCTCCATTGCCGGAGGTTTCACCTCTTACGAAGGTGGAGGTATTTCATACAATATCCCGTATTCTAAAAATCACTCTTTGGAAAAAACCATTCGCTACTGGCAGTATACAGACCGTTTGGTGGGTATGTATGAAGAAGCGGGTGTCTCTATTAACCGCGAACCGTTCGGACCTCTGACCGGAACATTGATTCCCCCCTGTATTTCCAATTCCGTTGCTATTATCGAAGCGTTGCTTGCCGCCACTCAGGGGGTAAAAGATATTACTGTCGGCTACGGTCAGTGCGGAAACCTGATTCAAGACATTGCGGCTGTCAGGTCTTTGAAAAACATGACCGAAGAATATCTTCACAAATACGGGTTCAATGATGTACGTGTCACCACCGTATTCCACCAATGGATGGGTGGATTCCCACAAGACGAATCGAAGGCATTCGGTGTGATCTCATGGGGTGCAGCAGCTGCGGCCTTAAGCAAAGCAACGAAAGTTATCGTCAAAACTCCACACGAAGCTATGGGGGTTCCCACGATGGAGGCCAACGCAGCAGGCTTGAGAGCTACAAAACAGGTTATTTCGATGCTTCGTGATCAGGATCTGCGAGAAATACCCGAAGTCGTAAAAGAAAGTGAAATCATCAACCGGGAAGTCAATTGCATACTGGATAAAATAGAAGAACTCGGTAAAGGAGATATTGCCATCGGTTCTATTGCTGCTTTTGAAGCCGGAGTTTTAGATATACCATTTGCTCCCAGCCGCTTCAATGCCGGAAAAGTGATGCCGGCACGGGATAACTACGGAGCAGTCAGAATTTTGGAGATGGGTAACCTGCCCTTGAGCCGGGATTTGAAAGATTTCCACAGAATGAAACTGGAAGAACGGGGAAAATTTGAACACCGCGATGTTAGTTTCCAAATGGTTATCGACGATGTCTACGCTATTGGAAAAGGCTTCCTCGTAGGACGTAAAAACTAAAAAACGGGTGCACAGTGTCAAACACTGTGCATTCTTCTTTATAATAAAAACAAAACATTCATATAAATCTCATAAACAACAACAAGCATGAAGATTAAAAAGGTAATTTGTTCTCCGGGAAAAACCGGATTTTACTTCGACGACCAAAAGGCAATTAAAGCCGGTGCAAAAAATGACGGAGCTTTTTATGTCGGTGATGTTCTGACCCCGGGTTTTACTTCCGTAAGACAAATGGGAGAATCCATATCTGTAATGTTTATTCTGGAAAACGGAGCCATTGCAGTGGGAGATTGTGCAGCCGTTCAATATTCAGGGGCAGGAGGACGCGATCCTTTATTTTTGGCAGAAAACTTCATTCCCATCATTGAGAAAGAAATTGCCCCCATGTATGAAGGAAAAGAGATTACATCTTTCCGCGAAATGGCAGACATCGTAGATAAATATGTATGCCCGAAAACAGGTAAACCTTACCATACGGCCATCCGTTATGGTGTCACTCAGGCCTGTTTGGATGCTGTTGCCAAAAGTCAAAATAAACTGATGGCACAAGTTATCGCAGCAGAATATAATGTTCGCATTGCAGACAGCATGGTTCCCATCTTTACGCAGTCAGGTGATGACCGCTACATGAATGCAGACAAAATGATCATGAAAGCAGCTGCCGTACTGCCTCATGCCTTATTTAACCATGTGGAAGACAAAGTAGGATTGAAAGGTGAAAAGATCGAAGCATATGTAGAATGGCTGCGTAACCGTATCATCGAACATAAACCTTTCGACGCTTACAACCCGACCATCCATATCGACGTGTACGGTACTTTGGGATTGGTATTCAATAATGATTTCAAGAAAATAGCCGAATACATTGCCAACCTGTCTAAAATTGCAGCGCCATTCCACCTTCGCGTAGAAGGCCCTGTAGATATGGGTGAGAAAGAAGCCCAAATCGATGCTTTGGCCTCTATCCGCCGTTATATGGAGGAATTGAACACAGAAGCCGAAATCGTAGCGGACGAATGGTGCAACACCTTAGAAGATATTCGCGATTTCACGGCCAAGAAAGCCGGGCACATGGCTCAGATCAAAACTCCGGACCTGGGAGGTATCAATAACTCTATCGAAGCTGTGCTTTTCTGCAAGAAAAACAATATGGGTGCATATTTGGGTGGCACATGTAATGAAACAAACCGTTCGGCAGAGGTCTGTGCGCACATCGCAATGGCCACGCAACCCGTTCAATATCTCGCGAAACCGGGTATGGGTGTAGACGAAGGCTATATGATTGTATTTAACGAGATGAGCCGGATATTGGCACTCAAGGATGTTCTCTAATAATTAATTTCAGTTTTTTTAATCGAATTCGAAATGGAAGAAATAAGAGTTTTATCCCCCACGGCAATTTTGGGATACGGATTTCCCGAAGAATCATTCCAGGAAGGAATGAAACGCAAACCTCACGTTATTGCAGTCGATGCAGGTTCCACAGACCCGGGACCATATTATTTAGGTGCCGGTATTTCTTTTACGGATAGAAATGCCGTTAAAAGAGACTTGTCGATCATGATCCCTGCGGCCTTAAAAAACAATATACCGGTAATTATCGGTACGGCCGGCGGTAGCGGAGCACACCCACATGTTGAATTAACTGTTGAAATCATCAAAGAAATAGCTCAGGAGCAACAGTTAAAATTCAAAATGGCCGTTATCGAATCCGAATTGGATAAGGAGACGGTCAAGGCAAAACTGGCTAAAGGCGAGGTAGAGCCGTTGAAACCGGCCGGCCCCATTACTGCAAAGGATATCGATGAAGCCGTCCATATCGTAGCCCAAATTGGCGAAGAGCTTTACATCAAGGCTTTGGAAGAGGGTGCCCAGGTAATTCTGGCCGGCCGTTCATACGATCCGAGCGTCTTCTCTGCTCTTGCTATTAAAGAAGGTTTTCCCAAAGGGCTTGCCATCCACATGGGCAAAATATTGGAGTGTGCAGCCATTACCTGTTTGCCGGGCAGCGGTAGCGACTGCATGTTCGGCTATCTGCGTCATGACAGTTTCGTGTTAGAGCCGTTATCTCCGGTCAGAAAATGTACCACTCTTTCGGTTGCGGCACATACTTTATACGAAAAAAGCAATCCTCTGTTTTTACCGGGTCCCGGCGGTGCAATCGACCTGCACGAATCTACATTTACCCAAATCGACGACAATAAAGTCGAAGTTCGTGGTAGCAAATTCGTGCCGACCGACGATTACTTCGTAAAATTGGAAGGTGTCCGTAAAGTCGGTTACCGTACTATTTCTCCCGCCGCAACTCATGACCCTGTCATGATCAGCAAAATCGATGATGTCGTTGAAAACGTTAAAGCACGTGTAAAAGACAACTTCAAGAATTCCGGTTTCGGCAACTTCTTTCTGGATTTCAAAATATATGGTAAAAAAGGAGTCATGCACATGTTCCCGAACACTCCGGAATCCAACTCGGACGAACTTCTCATTATCATCGAGGCGGTAGCTCCCACGCAGGCTCAAGCAGATACGATCTGCAGTTTTGCACGGAGCACAATGCTGCACTATGGTTATGAAGGACGTATTTCTACGGCGGGAAACCTTGCTTTCCCTTTCTCTCCCTCAGACTGCCACGTCGGCGAAGTTTACGAATTCAACGTTTACCACTTAATGAAAGTGGAAGACCCGATCAGTCTATTCCCGATCAAATACATTCAATTTTAACCGATAAACAGATAATGCAATGCAACATAAATTGATTGACCTTGCTTCCGTTATTCGCAGTAAGAATTCCGGTCCTTACGAATTGACTTTCGATGTCATTTTCAAGGATTTTGAAACATTCAATAAAGTAAAGGCTGCAAGAGCTATTAACGAAAAGAATTTCTGTGCTCTATACGGTATACCCGAATCAGATATCATCAATCTTGTATATTTTGATCCGGCGAAAGCAGTCAAAATAACAATCGTCCGCCCCATTCCATCCGGTTCTTTAGGCGAAACAGATGTTTACGGCGCCCAACAGCATGGTCCTCTGATGGGAATGGTGATTGATTTCTAAACTAAAAAATAAGTTCGATGACACACAATCTGCTTCAAGAATACTTTGTATCAGCCCAATATTTTGCTCCGCGCGGCAAAGAACGGATCATTTTTTTGGGGGAAGTCATTGCGCATCGTCATTTGAACTACAATGACCGATTAATAGGTATTATTGGCGATGCCGGTTCGGGAAAATCCTCCCTGATTAAAGGGATGTTTCCCGGACTGGAATTAGCCAATGATGACGACATAATGAACCCGCGTAAAATTATGCTGGTTCGAGATGCTTTGCACGAAGGCTTGCCTGACGCTTCCACCTATCACATGGATATGCGTTTTTTAATGGCTTTCATGCAGATGTCCGATATTGTGGATTATGTCAAGGAAATACTAAAAAACAATCGACGGGTTGTTGTCGAGCACTTCAATCTCCTCTACCCGGCCCTTAAAATAAATGCCGATTTAATTGTCGGTATCGGGGAGGAAATTATTGTATCCCGGCCATCTATTTTCGGTCCGACTCCCCAAGGTATTTATGACATGGTTCACTTCTCCCTGATATTCAGGCGAATGGCTCATACAGCAGAAGAGCTGACCGTAATATCTCTATTGGAAGAGGTAGAGAATCTTAATGAAAATTCATTCTACAGCTCCGATATCCGAAATGGTTTTGTATTGCGTTTCTACGAAAAACCGGAGATCGATTTTGACGCGATTACAAAACGCGTTCAGAAAATGATCGATGAAAAACTCGATGTTTGTTATAAGGATGACAAACACATAAGAATCGGAGATCGAATCATTCCATGCGATGGGCCGCGTATTCACGTTTCGAATACATCCAAGATAGAAGATTTCCACATCGTTCCGTATCTGGTACATGACAAAAAAACAAAAACCTACTGCTTGGTAGGATTGATAGGAGGAAATTACGACAATATTGAAGATCGTAATACAACCTACTTCTTACACCGGTCTGACATATAAATCACTTAATATGCGCCAAATTGAATTTACAAAGATCGTCGATGTCGTTCGCGATCTCTGCATCAAAGCAAACACCGAACTTACGCAAGACATTAAAACCTGTTTTGCATGCAGTCGCAAAACAGAACGCTCTCCTCTCGGACGCGATATATTGGCTACACTTGAAGAAAATGCCGATATAGCATACAACGAAAAAAGCCCTATCTGTCAAGATACAGGTATGACAGTCGTATTCGTCAGAATGGGACAAGACACCCATATCAACGGCGGATTTATCGAAGAGGCCATCAATGAAGGGGTACGCCAAGGTTATACACAGGGATACTTGAGAAAAAGTGTCGTAAAAGATCCGATCAATCGTATCAACACCGGTGATAATACCCCTGCAATCATTCACTACGAAATGGTTCCGGGCGAAGAATTCCACATAACCGTTGCTCCTAAAGGATTCGGGAGTGAAAACATGAGCCGGCTCATTATGCTTAAACCAAGCCAGGGGCTGCAAGGAATAAAAGATTTCGTTATTGAAACGGTGTCTGTTGCAGGAGCCAATCCATGTCCTCCGATTATCGTCGGAGTGGGTATCGGCGGTACAATGGAAAGAGCTGCCTTTCTGAGTAAAAAAGCCCTTTTACACCCCGTGGATAAATTAAATGAAAATGCTCAACTGGCAGAAATTGAAAAAGAACTGTTGGAAAAAATCAATAAGCTCGGTATCGGTCCTGCGGGATTCGGTGGAACAACAACCGCAATGGCCGTTAATATCCTCACCGGTGCAACCCACATCGCAGGCCTGCCCGTTGCCGTTAATATCGGTTGTCATGCCACACGCCATGCAGAGGCTGAATTATAACTTTACATCACAATCACGACTATGAGCGAACAAAGAAAAGAGCTTGTCACACCTTTTACCGACGAGATGATAAGCAACCTGCATGCAGGTGATATGGTATATATTTCAGGAACAATCTACACAGCACGTGATGCTGCACATAAACGTATGTGCGAAATGTTGGAAAAAGGCGAATCCATGCCTTTCGATTTCCGGGGAGCCGTAATTTACTATGCCGGCCCCTGCCCGGCCAAGCCGGGAAAACCGATAGGTTCTGTCGGCCCCACTACAGCCTATCGTATGGATCTCTACTCTCCGGTTTTAATGGAAAAAGGATTAAAAGTGATGATCGGCAAAGGATTGAGGAACAAGGAGGTGGTCGATGCTATCATCAAGCATAGAGGCGTATACTTCGCAGCTATCGGCGGAGCGGCAGCGTTGATGGCAAAATGCGTAAAAACGGCAGAAGTAATTGCTTTTGACGATTTGGGCACTGAGGCTGTAAGACGCCTTACCGTAGACAAACTCCCGGTCATCGTGGCAATAGACTGTAAGGGTAACAACAGTTATCAATCAGGCCGTGAAAAATATGGCGAAGATTAATTTTCCCCAAACAAAAAATTGCAAACTTTTAAGGCCATCTTTAATAAATATGTAAAAATCCCTATAAATAAATTGGGCATTTTGTAAAAAAAGTTATCTTTGTGTTCATTAATTAATTTTTTTATAAACCCCCGAAATAAACTGACCTTATCATGGAACAACCTTACGTAATTGGCNTAGACTTAGGAGGTACGAACACAGTATTCGGAGTTGTAGACGCAAGAGGAAACGTAGTAGTTAGCGCTTCAATCAAGACCGGTACACACAATGACATTAACAAATATCTGGATGATCTAATCGTAGGACTGACCATGCTCATAGAGCAAGTTGGAGGAAAAGAAAAGATCAGAGGTATCGGAGTCGGAGCTCCTAATGGCAACTATTTCACCGGCTCCATAGAATTTGCTCCCAATCTGCCCTGGAGTGGAAAAATTCCTTTGGCAAAACTCATTTCCGAACGAATCGGTATCCCCGTAGCACTTACCAACGATGCGAATGCTGCTGCCATAGGCGAAATGACTTACGGAGCTGCCAGAGGTATGAAAGATTTCATCGTAATCACCTTGGGCACCGGCGTAGGCAGCGGTATCGTAGTAAACGGGAATTTGGTATACGGCCATGACGGATTCGCAGGGGAATTAGGACACATGATCGTTCGCAGAAACGGCAGAAAGTGCGGATGCGGCAGAGAGGGATGTCTTGAAACCTACTGTTCTGCTACGGGTGTGGCACGCACGGCACGGGAATACTTGAGTATACGCTCGGACGAAAGTTCTCTACGCTCATTAGAACCTGAAAAAATCACCTCAAAAGATGTATACGATGCAGCTATCAATGGGGACCCTATGGCTCTGGAAATTTTTGAAGCCACAGGAAAAGTATTGGGAGAGGCCTGTGCCGACTTTGTTACATTTTCCAGCCCCGAAGCTATCATTCTTTTCGGTGGGTTGACCAAAGCAGGCGATCTGCTTATGAACCCGATCAGACACCACATGGAGAAAAACGTGCTTAATATCTATAAAGGCAAAACAAAACTATTGATTTCTCAACTGAAAGAAAGCGATGCCGCTATTTTGGGCGCCAGTGCTCTCGGTTGGGAAGCTAAAGAAACAGTAACGAACCCGGAATAAATCTTTTCGATGGAACGCCATCCGTTAGAATCTTTTGAATACTGCCCGCGATGCGGTAAACGCACTTTTGTGGAGCGTGGAAGCAGGGCAAAAAACTGTACGGAATGCGGCTTGATCTATTATGCCAACGTAGCAGCTGCCGTAGCCGGTATTATCAAAGATAAGAACGGAAATTTATTGACGGTCAGAAGAGGGCGAGAACCGGCTATTGGTACATTAGACCTGCCGGGTGGTTTTTTGGAACCCGAGGAAACGGCAGAAGAAGGGTTAAAAAGGGAAATCCTTGAAGAGACAGGATTGCAAATCGATAATATCGTTTATCTTTTCTCCCAACCCAATATCTATCCCTATGGCGGCAATACGGTTTATACCACAGATCTTTTTTTTACAACGGAATGCAAAGATTTATCTCAGGCCAAAGCAGCGGATGATGCCGCTGAAATAGTCATACTAAAGCCGAATGAAATAGATCCGGCACTGTTCGGCCTCAGATCAATCAGGAATGCGATAAAAAAAATACTTAATCACAACTCTCAATAGACTTAACGAACATTTTAACGGCTCCTTATACGGAAATAAGGAGCCGTTATATTTACAAAAATTCGAGATGCGTCCTCCACACAATTTTTTACGCCGGGCTAAAGATTATGGCCTTCCCATAGCCATGACCTTTGGCGTATTACTTTGGGAGCCATTAAGCAGATTAGAGTTTTGCATCCCCTATCTTATTTTCGGGATGTTGTTTATAACCTTTCTGAAACTCAAAATCTCACAACTGCAGTTCAATGTCTGGCACATAGTACTCCTCTCCATACAGATGATTTCTGCCGTCGGATCCTATTACTTGCTGCTAAGAAGTAATCCGGTTTTAGCCTCAGGAACGATGATCTGTTTTCTGGCACCGTGCGCAACGGCATCCGCAGTTATCATCGGCATGCTGGGAGGAAGTATTGCTTTCAGTACGCCTTATGTGCTGCTATCCCATCTCGTTCTGGCCTTTACGGCACCGATTTTATTTTCCACACTCGGGGCTGCCGACACTACCGTCGATTTCTGGCAAACAGTATGGTACATCTTTAAGGGCGTTATACCTTTGGTTATATTTCCTCTTTTGGCAGCCCAACTACTACGTTATGTTACCCCCGGAATACACCGCAAACTTGCCAGCATACCGCAAGCAGCCTTTTATCTTTGGATTATTTCATTAGCCATTATTCTGGCCAAGACTACAAAGTACGCGATGCTACAACCCAAAGAAAATATTCACACGGAAATCTTATTAGCCATGTGTGGTCTTCTGGCTTGCACCGTTCAATTTATTATCGGTAAACTTTTGGGTCGAAAAATAATGGGAGAACCGATTACCATGGGGCAATCTTTGGGACAAAAGAATACGACTTTGGCCATTTGGATATCATTAACCTATCTCAATCCCCTCAGTTCCATTGCCCCGGCAAGCTATATCATTTGGCAAAATTCGTTAAATTCGATCCAGCTTTGGAATGCCGGCAGAAAAGCAGACCGTAGTAAACAGAAAAACAATCAGAACAATGAGGCTATCGGATAAATGGTTCACATCGCTTAGCGAAGATGAGAATCAGGCAATGATATACATAACAGGTCGCACTGATATCGAACAATTCAGAAACAGCGGAAAATTCCCCATCAGAGCCGAAATAAAATGGAGCTATCAAGCCGACTCTCAAGGTATGCCCCAGGGAGAAGAAGCCAACTTGATGGCACAGGCAGAAGAATCTGTTCGTAAAGTAATGGAGAAAGACAAATTGGCGATTCTGACTGGTATATACACCGGAGGAGGAAATAAATACTGGATCTATTATATGCGAAATCTGGAAGCTTTCGGAAAACGCCTTAATGAAGCATTAGAGCCTATGCCTCCGCTGCCGATCGAAATCGAATGTTCGAAAGATCCTGATTGGGACGAATACACGGACATGCTCGAAATGGAACAATGGGCTATCGAAGATTAATTCTATTGATTAATTTCGATGATTTAATTACTTTTGCAGGACTAAAATTCTACTTCCCGCGGTAGTAGCTCAGTTGGTAGAGCACAAGCTTCCCAAGCTTGGGGTCACGAGTTCGAGCCTCGCCTACCGCTCTCCTCTAAACGGGGCTGTGTCAAAATTCATTTCTGTTACAACCCCGTTTAGGTATATCAGAATGTGTAAAGTACAAGGCACTAAAACTGAAGTTCAAGGAAGCGTACCGAAGTACGTGACCAAAAACGAATGTCGCAAGCAACGCGGTCATTTGCGCATGATGACACACCGTCTTTTTATTTTCAATTCAAAATAAAGTTCGATGCTTTTTGTAATTTAGAGTCAAAGACTGAATATTATAAACAAATCGCTGTTTTTGATTTTACTATGACTTATACCTCCACAGCTATACGGGATGTTATTATCATCGAACCCAAAATATTCTATGACGATAGAGGATATTTCTTCGAATCTTTCAACCTGAAAGAATTTCAAAAGCATATCGGCACCATATCGTTTGTGCAAGACAACGAATCCGAATCCTGCTTTGGCGTACTGCGCGGACTTCACTTTCAGAAACCACCCTTCGCACAGGCAAAACTTGTTCGAGTCGTCAAAGGTAAAGCACTCGACATAGCAGTAGATATCCGAAAAAGCTCCCCCACATACGGGCAACATGTTGCCATCGAACTGTCAGAAGAAAATAAGAGATCGGTCTTCGTCCCTCGCGGATTTGCCCATGGATTTGTAGCCCTGAGCGATCATACCGCTTTCCAGTATAAATGCGACAATTTTTATGAACCTTCTTCTGAAGGAGGTATTTACTGGAACGACCCCGACTTAAATATCCGGTGGCCTGTATCCGATAAAGACATGATTCTTTCAGGAAAAGATCTCAAACATCCCCTCCTCAAAGATTTCGCATCACCTTTCGATTAACAGTCTCATTCAAAGAAAAGCAGCATTCGCTCAAAACTGTATGTCAAAAGAAAAAAGCCTTCCGGAATGATTTCTCCTATATCTCGAATAAATATACAGGTAAAAAAGTCGAAAGTATTGTGCAATTAAAAAACTAATTCTATCTTTGCACCGTTCAAAAGGAAAGACATGGTGCCATAGCTCAGTTGGTAGAGCAAAGGACTGAAAATCCTTGTGTCCCCGGTTCGATTCCTGGTGGCACCACTTTGAAGAAAAGCAAAACAGCGTAAACTCCTGATTTCTAAACGAAGTCGGGAGTTTTTATTTTTCCCACTTACGCAAAATATAGCAGAATATTACCGATTTTGGTGGAGCAAAAGGTGGAGCAAAAGGTGGAGCAAAAACAGCAGAATGAAATCTCCACCGAAAAAGTTTCTTTACCACTGATATGCAGTGATTTGCGTGTTGATAACTCGTGAGTGATTTCCGAATTTTGTATCAACTAAAAACGTATCGAAATGAGAAGGATTTCATTCAATGTGCTCTTCTTTATCAAGAAGACAAAACTGCTCAAAAACGGAGAAGCCTCGGTTTGCATGAGAATTACCGTTGATGGACAACGTGTCGAAACTAATATCCGAAAAAGTGTCGATCCGAGTTCTTGGAACCAAGCCAAAGAGTGTGTACGTGGTAAAAGTCGTAAAGCCAACGAACTGAATAGCTACTTAGAAGAAGCAAAAATCAAGTTACACTCTATCTTTACTGAGTTAGAAGAACAAGGGAGCACAATAACCGCTCGTATTCTTCAAGAAAAATTCTTCGGCTTAAATATTCTGAAAGAACAACCCAAAACTCTCCTTGCTACGATACAGGAACATAATGATCAATGTCGAGCTCTTATAGGTAAGGATTATACTTTGATTACTGTTCGGCGTTATGAAACGTGCAAACGTTACTTGGCGGAATTGATCCAAAGGAGATACAATAAAGATGATCTTCTATTGACTGAAATCAATGGAGAGTTTGTTCTTGCCTTTGATTTTTATCTGAAGACAGAGAAGGAATGCCAACAAAACACGGTTATCCGCTACATGAAATGTCTGAAAAAGATAACCAACCTTGCACTTGCCAACGAATGGATCGCAAAAGACCCTTTTATCGGGATCAAATTCCATGAGAAAGAGGTTATCCGAGAGTTTCTTACACTGGAAGAGCTGAAAACTATTTACCAAAAAGAATTTACCGTAGAACGAATTGTACTTGTCCGTGACATCTTTATTTTCGCAGCTTTTACCGGACTTGCCTTTATTGATGTGCAACAATTATCTCCCGAACATCTTGTGCGAGATGATAACGGAAACCTTTGGATTCGTAAACCTCGACAAAAAACCAAAAATATGTGCAATATTCCCTTGTTGGATATACCACAGGAAATATTAAAGAAGTATGAGAACCATCCATTCTGTCACAAGAAAGGAACACTTCTTCCTGTACCCTGTAATCAGAAAATGAACAGTTATCTGAAAGAAATAGCCGACTTATGTAACATTCAGAAGAAATTAACCACGCATACCACAAGGCATAGCTATGCTACTTCTGTTTGTTTGGCAAACGGTGTTAGCATTGAGAATGTGGCGAAAATGCTCGGTCATTCCAACATCAAAATGACGCAACATTATGCCAAAGTCCTTGATAGAAGTATAATGGAAGATATGAGAAATGTCGCCCTTGCTTTATCTAAGAAATCACTTTCTTGAGACACTTGGAGGAAAAGCGAAACGCAAATTGCCGTATTGGAGAAATGGCTGATGTTGCTATATCCTATCTTTGTTGCAATTCCCGAAATAGAACACTCATAGAAAGAGGGGAGAATTAACGTCTCTACTCTGTAAATAAAAGCTCCTAAGCTTTCGGGCGAAAGCTTAGGAGTAATCAAGAAAAAGCTTAGGAGCTTCGGAGAGTAAATTAAAGACAATTCGTTTGAATCCCAAAAGAGACTGTATGGAGCTTTTTTTACTCAATTCTTTGGGCTTTTCTTTTGAGTAGTCTATCTTTGCGAATAGTAGCCATTACGGCTACTATTAAAGAATAAGGAAATGGCAGAAAAAGTATTCTCTTATGGTGATTTTATCAGGCAGGTCTTGTCGGTGGGGCGAATTTCGTTTACCATTGAGGAGGTGATGAAGCAAAACGGATATGGCAGGAAAATCGCACAGGTATCCTTATCGCGTTTGGCAAGCAAGGGAGAGATTGCACTTATAAGACGAGGCTTTTATGTGATTATTACCCCGGAGTTTTCCCTGCAAAAAAACGTTCCGCCTCTTATGTATATCGATGATTTGATGAAATACATAGAAAGAGATTATTACGTCTCTCTTCTGTCGGCTGCCGCACTTCACGGGGCTGCCCATCAGCAACCGATGCGTTTTTTTGTTACTACAGGTATGCCTCCTGTCAGAAACATAGAGAATGACAGGTTGCATATCGCTTTCAACATAAGGAAAGAGTGGGATAATTCTTGTGTTACACAGATGAAGACCCGAACGGGATATGTGAATGTGTCCACTCCGGAGGCGACAATGCTCGACCTTGTGGAAAACCAACGCACTTTCGGATTGGCACGGGTTGTCGGTATTATTGATGAATTGTCTGAATGTATCAGCAAATCTTCTTTGCGAAACACCGCAACCTATTACCCTACGGCCATCATACAGCGTTTGGGCTACATCTTTGAGAGTTTGCCGGGAAAAGCAGACCTGACAAAGGGCTTGGCTTCCGTACTTGCCAAGCGGACTGTATATCCCCAATATTTTTCTCTTTCGGCAGAGAAGCGTGGCACATTGGACGAAAAATGGAAAGTCATTGTAAACGATGAAATAGAAACAGACGTATTATGATTCCTCAACGATATATCCTCGAATGGAAATCCGTAGCCCCTTGGACGAACGAGGCACAAGTGGAACAGGATTTGGTTATTAGTCGTGCACTGGTGGAAATGTTCTCCTCGCCACTCATCAGGGAGACTTTGGCGTTTCGTGGAGGAACGGCTCTGCACAAACTCTACATACAACCACAGGTGCGCTATTCGGAAGACATCGACTTGGTACAGATAAAGCCGGCTCCGATTAACCCGATATTGAAGGAAATACGTGAACGGCTCGCATTCTTGGGAACGAAACGAACAGTCAAGCAGCATATCCATAACAATACGGTCATTTATCGCTTTGAATCGGAGTTTCCTCCGGTCATCGACCTGCGGCTGAAAATAGAAATCAACACCCGTGAGCATTTCAGTGTATTGAGACTGAAACAGATTCCTTTTCAAGTAACCAATTCATGGTTTACAGGAAAATGTGATTTAACTTGCTATGAGTTGGAAGAACTGCTCGGAACAAAACTTCGGGCATTGTATCAACGCCGTAAGGGACGCGACCTCTTCGATCTCTATTGGGCGATGAAGAATAATGATACGAATGCAACGAAAATATTGGAGTGCTATCGTCAATATATGGCATTTGTAGTGGAGCTGCCTCCCACACGCAAACTGTTCCTTGCCAATATGGAAACCAAGTTGAAAGACAATGAATTCATCACCGACATGTATGCCATCATCCGTCCGGGAATATCCTACTGTATAGAGGAAGCTTGGGAGTTCGTTCGGGAAATCTTGGTGGAAAACATTTAAAACATGTCCCGGTTCCCCAACCATAGAAGTTCACAACTCTCCGATTTCGGAGTCTATCTGAAGACTGTCGTCTCTCGGACATCGGCATCTTCGGAAAAATACGCCTTTTCTCATACCGACGATTATTATTTCTTTGGCTTCATAGAGGGTGGGCAATGCTGTCTGAATATTGATTTCGAGGAATACACTTTCGGGAAAGGAAGTCTGGCTATCATTCTACCCGGGCAGGTGCATCGTATCATCGACGCTTCCAATCTTTCTGCAAAATTTCTGGTTATCGACTCGGTATTGGTGGATAAGGAGGAAAAACGAACGCTTGAGAGATATGGTTGCCCCCAAATACAACTATCCGACATATTGGAACAGAAACTATTATTATCACTTCTTGACCGCAAACTGAGTGGCATGGAAAATCCATCTGCCAAAGCAGTCGTTCAGCGACTGACCACCGTCATTGTAGGGTTGGTCGTAGAGAACGTTGTAAATGCAACGATAGCTCAATCCAAATTGCAGGGGATAGTGACCAGACACAAGGAAATAGTATGGGAATTTCGGGATTTGCTGGAAAGTAATATCCGAAGCAATCGTTCGCCATCATTCTATGCCGGACGGCTGAACATTACCGTTGCCTACCTGAATGAGGCAGTAAATTCTGTTCTGGGGACAAGTGTGAGCCACCATATCCAAAACGAGATTATTTTGCAGGCTAAACGTCAATTGGTCTATACTACAGATTCCGTCAAAGAGATTGCACATAGTTTGGGCTTTAACGATCACTCCTACTTCACACGACTGTTTACCAAGGTTGTGGGCATTTCTCCCTCGCTTTTCAGAAGAACTTACCACGAATAGTGCTATTATCACCGTTGTCCGTCTATTGTGGCAGCCTGTATTCAACCATACCTTTGCAGCGAACTTTATTCACTTAAAAAGATACGGATTAGAAAGATGAACAACGCTGTGAATATTTTGCGAGAAGGAAGTATGATGAAAGCCCTGACAAAGTTGGGGATACCTATTGTCATCGCAATGCTGATTATGGCGATATACAATGTGGTGGACACTTTCTGGGTTGCACGTTTGGGAACTCTTCCCGTTGCCGCCGTATCGGTCGTTTTCCCTCTGTCGCTGTTATTTCTCGGGATAGGTTTGATGTTCGGTGTCGGAGGCGGAGTGTATATATCCCGTCTGTTGGGAGCGAAGCAGGTTGTCAAGGCAGGTCAGGTCGCTTCCGTCTCGGTGATTACTTCTGTGATATTGGCTGCTCTCATTGCCCTTGTGTGCAATGCGTTCCTGCCGGACATTCTGCTGTTTATGGGAGCAAACGAGGGAATGATGCACTTGGCAGAAGCATACGGCAGACTCTTCATCATCAGTTGTGTCATAGGGGCGTTGAATGTGTCGATGTCCAACATCATTGTTTCACAAGGGGCATCGAAAATATCCGCAACGGCAATGATTATCGGCTCTGTCGTCAATGTTGCATTAGACCCCTTGTTTATCTACACCTTCAATTGGGGAGTGGAAGGTGCGGCATGGGCAACCATTCTTTCAAGAATCATCACGACAATCATTTATATTCGCTTCATCCTCTCGAAAGCAGAGGTAAAAGTGTCGTTTGCCCTGTTCGCTCCCACGATAAGAATGTATGCGGACATCATCAAGATAGGCATCTCGATGCTCTTTCTGCAATTGCTCCAAACCCTTTCCGTCAGTCTGTTGCAGAGAGCAGCCGTGAAATATGGTGCAGAGGCAGTTGCAGCCGTGGGAATCGTCTTGAAAATCGTTACGTTGGGAACAAATGTGGTTTTCGGATTTGTCAAAGGACTCCAACCGATGGCCGGCTATAACTATGGAGCAGGCAATTTTCAACGATTAAAGGAAGCGGTGAGATGTTCCCTGATACTCACAACCTCGTTTTGTGTGCTTTGGAGCATACTCATAATGGTATTTACCTCTCCTGTCATCAGTTGTTTCGGCAAAGACGAAACAATGCAGGGAATCGCAAGGATAGCCCTTCGAGCCAATACGATTATGTTCTTCACTTTCGGTTTTCAATTTGTGTATTCCACACTATATATGGCAATCGGACAGGCAAGGCAAAGCCTTTTACTCAATATCGGACGGCAAGGTCTGTTTTTTATCCCTGCCATATTGCTGCTTCCATCGTATTGGGGATTGAACGGAGTACTCTATGCCCAGCCTGTCGCCGACGTCTTTGCAACTTTGATGACACTGTTCTTCGCCATCCAAATTCATAAGGAGATAGGTCATAAATCACATCTCATAACAGAGAATCTGCAATGTTGAACCATAAAAGATATGATTATGCTAAGACTTACTCAAACGGAAGACTTTAAGACAATAATCTCTTTATGCTCTACAAAAGGACAGATACAAAAAGCGTCAGACAACTTTATTCTGAGGATTATTGCCCTATGTGATGCAGAAGGAGATTCAGTTTCATTGTTTCGTACCCTCCGTTACACACGCTTTTGCCTGCAACCCTTGCAAAGGGGAGATTCAATGGACGGAGAGGGGAAAAAATGTAAAGAAACTGCTCTTTGTCATTGACACGGAGCTGGAATTAGTGAAGATGCGAATGCAGGGGCTCCTTCCTGCTTTGTCCGTCAAGCCAGCCAAGAAACTCTGTTGGACAGGCAAAGCAACAGATTTAGTTGAACTCCTTTACGCTCTCGACACCTGCGACTGTATCAACAACGGAGAAATAGGTGTAGAGGAGTTGGCAGATGCTCTCTCGGAGATCTTCGGAGTGGAGATAAAGAATTGCTACAACGTCTATATGAATATGAAACGCCGCAAGGACGACAGTCGCACATATTTCCTTGACGAACTCCGAGAGAAACTCAGCAGACGTATGGTGGAGAGCGACCTGAAGGGCGGCAAGTTCAAAAAGCGGTAATCGCCATCAAAAGGTTAATCAGGCTTCCCCAAACGAGATGGAAGCCTGATTTTTTCATCCATAAAGAACAGTACGATGTAAAATGGTTACTGCCGATGTTGCCATTTCTCTTGAAATTCACGAGTCAGTTGCACGATTTCACCTCCGATTATTGCTAATTCAAGTGTCAGTTTCTCCAACTGGGTGAGCATCGCAAGGCTTTCTTCTCCGTGAAATTGCTTTTCAGAGCGACCACAGTCTGGTTGTAATTCACCCCGACGCTGCGAAATTGCCCGTACAGAGTCGTCAATTTTTGATAGTAATCAAACAGTGACCGATCCACTTTTATCACTCGAAAGGTCTCATTAAAGACTCTTGCCTTGATAAATAGTGACAGACTTCGTACACCACTTTCCTCTTTCATCGTGAGGGAATGAGCGTATTCCGTCGGCGTGAAATTGACCGAAACACGCTTTTCAGTCTTCTCTTTAGAGCGTGCGCTGCTAATTTTCTTCATTTTCATTTCTTAGTTTGGATTTTAGTGTTTCACGGCATACCCGGCATTCGAAACATGACATTTTCTCTTCCAAGAAAAAACGACTTTGGAGTTTTTTTCAGTTCTCTGCAAGAGCAAGGGTTTTATGCTGCAAAAACGGGGTCGTGCTGCATAAAACATACCTTGCTATTTGCTCCGACGCAAATAAATTCGTTCCGAAGAACGATATGTTATTCTCTCGAAAGGTATGTTTTCAAAGCCATGAAATACCGGCTTATCGCTTGCTGCAAAGTTACGACCTCTTATATCCAAAGCCATTAGATAGAACGAAGCCACAACTAATCAAATTGAGGTCACAAGTACGCACTAAAGGAAATCACGCAGATTACAGCATCACCGGGCCATATATTTGCACTGTCGAATATGTCGGTGAGGGTATGTGTCTTCGATAACATCACGTTCCGATGAGCGATATAGGCGAGGGTGTATGTCAAAGAACATATCCTTGATTCTTTCACTCGAACGTGGGAATGTGCGAAAGCAGATACAATCGAACGATTGTATTGATGGACACTAATGAACATCTCCACTGAAAGGGTATGAACGAAAGGATGTAGCCCTACTGGTACAAGCCGATTGTTGGACATATCTTCGATAGTGGATGTATTCGTCTTCGTCGGTAAATATACCGGCAACGAAATGAACAGAGAATTGTATAACAATAGAAATTAAGAAAGTATGACAGAGAATCAAAACAGCAAGGTAGATCCCATTGCCATCCGAGAACTTATTTCACAGGGTATTCCCATGAAAAGAAAAGAGAGTGAGATGATACGCTCTCAATCAGAAGAGCAGGGTGTTGAATCGGAACGTTCCAATGACGAACCAATATCAAAGGATTTTTCAAGAGTTCCAAGACGAGAAAGGCGAAAGACTGACAAAGGTGATTATGAGTCGCTTTTCATCTGTCGCAATACCTTGAAAAATCGCAAGACCATCTATATTGCCAAAGAGTTGCAAGACACATTGGCAGAGATAGTCATGTCTATGAGGAACAGGGATATGACCATCGGCATCTATGTGGAGAACATCATCCTTCATCATCTTGAAACCTACAAAGATGAAATCAACAGATTGGCAGAGATGAAATTCAAGAAGCTACTGTAATTCCCTATGTAAGACATCAATTTTAGGGGGAAAATATGGGGATTTCCACAAAGAATTATCTCTATCTGCCGCTGCAAAAGCAAAATTCTGCAAAGTCTTGTCAAACGACAAAAAGTAGAGTTTGGTCTGTTTTATATTCCCTGATTGTACAGAGACCCCCTTGTGAGTTTTATCAGCTTGCAAGGGGCGTTTTCTTGCCGTTTTATTCGTCTTCCTCGCCATGAATGAGTAAATTTGCAATCTAATTTATAACAAATATGATCATATCGCAGAAGACTATTGAAAAATTAAGAGAGCTAATAAATGAAGAAACAGAATATCATTCTGGTTCTAAACTTGTTACTTTTTTCAATCAATATGGATTTAGAGATGTGTATGGAAATGGCTTCCCCTCAAGATGGATATATACAGAAGAGAAAACACGTGCATTAAATGGGAAAGCCGAATTTAGAAATTATATTGATCCATTTTAGCAGATGTTAGAGCATTTTTCTCAGATGAGAATACCGCAAAAATTTGCTTTCAAGTATTGAAAACTGATTGAAGGTTGCATTCTTTCTAATAAACATAAAACAAAATGAACTTCAGTATAATCGTTAAATAAAAACACTTCGTTTATTCAAACAACCATGTATATAAAGCAATTTAAAATAAAAAATTTTAGAGTATTTGATGAAGTATCCTTACTCTTTAACAAAGGTATTAACATCATTATTGGAGAAAACAATTCCGGAAAAACAGCTATCATTGATGCTCTTAGGATCTGTCTTGGCTATGGAAAACCAGATATAAATATCTATATTCAAGAATCCGATCTTCATCTCAACCCTTCTGACCCTAACAAATGCAACACAGAGATACAATTTGACCTTATTTTTGAGATCGAGTCAGAAATTGAGAGATGCTGTTTTTATGACTTTATTTCACAAGATTCTGAAAATCCAGAGTTCCAAACCATCCAATTTCATCTTAAATACTCATTAGAAGAAAATGGGAGAAGGCGTTTTTTTAAAAGAAGCGTATGGGGTGGCGATAATGAAGGACAACAAATTCCTTATGAAGCATTACAGGAGATATTTTACACTTATTTAGGGCCTCTTCGTGATGCAGTAAGTGGCTTAAAACCTCATTCATATAACAATAAGACAGCTCAGCTATTTAATAAATTGACGAAATACAGAAAAGGAGATGACACTATAAATCTAAGTGATGAAATAAAAAAGTCTTTAGCAGAAAAGCTTTACAGTGTTTTTGAAAGTGATGAATATGACTGGAAACACATATTGTGTGAGGGAAAAAGTAAGGTCAACGATCATCTTAACGGAACAGGCATCCTTGATAAATCTCCTCAAATAGAGATGAATTATGTTGGAAGAAAATTTTCTGATGTTGTGCGAGGAATAGAAATTAGAAGACCTATATACACAGAACCAGTAGAGCCTCGTCTTCAAAAATATTTTGAGATATATCAAAATGGATTAGGTGAAAATAATCTAATCTTTTCCTCCGTTGTTCTTGGTGATCTAATGAACCGGTGTGAAGATTCTGAATTAGAAATTTACAATGCTCTACTCTTGGAAGAACCGGAAGCTCATCTTCATCCACAATATCAAAATACATTTTTTGAGTATTTGAGCACACTCACAAATAGAGGGTTGCAGATATTCATTACATCACATTCTCCAACAATTACCGCGAAATCAGACATAGACAATGTAAAAGTACTACAGAGACAGGGAAGCTCTGTCAAAGCATTTTGCTTTAACATTCTTAGTGAAGCAGATTATACAAATAGTAATAGAAAATATTTGAGGAAATTTCTGGATACCACCAAATCTCAAATGTTCTTTGCTAATGGAACTATATTGGTTGAAGGCATTGCAGAAGCAATCTTATTACCAATATTATCACGCAAATTTCTAAAACCTCGTAAGATTGACTTGGAAAAGAATGGAGTTGAAATTGTAAATATTGGAGGCGTAGCATTTGAACATTTCGCAAAGTTGTATAATCATGATGATGAAAACAAACGACTCTTTTCGAAATGTGCTATTATAACAGACTCTGATCCAACTGCAGATAAAGCAATGTCGGACAGAGCTGTTATAGCTCAAGGCTTAAAGAAAAACCATTTAGAAGTTACATTAGCTACGAACACTTTTGAACATGATTTATTTGAGACTTCAGATATAAACAGAAGCATAATGCGCACTGTTTATAGGAGCATGCATCCAGACACACAAGATCTACAAGGAGATTTTAATGTAGAAGTTCTGATGCAAAAATTAAAATCGAATAAAGATAAAGCTGAATTTGCGCTACAGTTGAATGACAGATTGATGAGAGAAGATAGCTTTGATGTTCCTCCTTACATAAAAGCAGCTATAGAGTTTGTAGTTCCAACACGAGAAATCTCCCAAGAAATGGCAATAGAGGTATAAGCTATGTTTGAAAGGTTATCACCCACTCAAAGAGAAATTGTAGATTGTCCGGATCGCAGAATCGTAGTTAAAGCTTGTCCAGGAAGTGGGAAGACGTTCTCTGTAACAGCACGTCTTGCAAGGTTATTATGCAATAATCAATTAAATAAGCATCAAGGCATTGCTGCAATTTCTTTCACACATACTGCATGCGATGAAATAAAAAACGGAATACAGAAATTCGGAGTTTCAAATGTCACTTATCCCCATTTCATTGGAACTATAGATAGTTTTATCAACAACTATATTTTCTTTCCATATGGTCATTTATTTATGGGGTGCAATAAGAGACCAGAGGTTATAGGTACCGAATACAACCCTTGGTTTAATTACGATGCAACGATAAGAAATTATGATAGGACAAAAATAATTGACCCCAACTATTATTTTGACAAAGTTTCCTTTGGTTTAAGTGACAATCTCCTTCGGCTAGCACCTTACCATGTATTTAATTTTAGAAAATCAGATTGGGATAATCCATATAAAAAAGACGGGAATCTAAAAAAGGTAATATCAGATCTGATTGAAATGAAAGTAATTCATTTTAGATCGGGGAAAGCAAATCAAGCAGACGCCAACTATATAGCGTACAAAATTCTAACGAAATATCCTGTTATAGCAAAAAACATTGCACAAAAATTTCCGATACTGATTGTTGATGAAGCTCAAGATACAACTGCCATTCAAATGGCATTGATTGATATATTAGACAGAGCCAATGTCAATTCAATTCTTTTGGTGGGAGATCCCGATCAGGCCATATTTGAATGGAATACGGCCGAACCGTCATTATTTATGGCAAAATATGATAGCCCTGCTTGGACATCTTTAGAACTGACTGAAAACCGACGAAGCTCAAGCAATATTTGTCGAGTGAATAATCGGTTCTTCAACAGTAATATGGTATCTGTATCTGAAGAAGATATTGACTATCCAGCTATACCTTCCATAGTCGGTCATTCAACCCAATCAGACTCTATAAATCAGATAAAAAATGATTTTGTAAATGAATGTCAGAAATTAGGCATTAGTGAAGATCATTATGCTATTACATATAGGGGAAGAAAATTTGGAGAAATACATTTTGGATTAATGGATGAATCCAGAACTGATCAGAATGAGAAACCATGGGTTCATGGATATTATTATGTGAGAGATTTGGTTCATGGAAAATATCTCATAAACAAAGGTGCACACAAAAAAGGATTCTCCTTAATAGAACGTGGATACCACAAAATGCAAGAAGGTCAATCCTACATACCTATTGAGTTTATAAGGAATAAGATTAAAAACTTAGGATTCAGAAATTATCGAGATATAATATTCCAGTTTATACGCAAATTGCCTGATACGAATTGTACATTATCTCAATGGATTGCGCAGGCAAGAAATAACGGCTTAAATTTTTCTATAAATACAAATAAAGAGGATAGTAATATATCAAATCTTTTTCATGAGGACGGTATTACTACAACAGACATCCCCAAATATTTGAGAACAATTCATTCTGTCAAAGGGATGACATTAGAAGGAATGTTGGTTTTTCTTGTGAAGAAAGATGTATTTAATTATGCAACCCTTTTACCTCAAGCATATAATGCAACACCAGAAGGACAGGAACAGATGAGAATTGTATATGTCGCTTGTACACGCCCCAAGAAGTTATTATGGATAGCAGTTCCTGCTGAGGATGTCGGCGTTTGGACTAAGAAACTTTTAGAGTAATTACAAAGAGAGAATAACTTATGGATCAGTCATGGTTTGAAATGCGGGATCTAAGAAAACGCAAATTGGATAAGTCAGTTTGGGTTCCACTAAGAGCTGAGAAAGAAATTCGAAATTCAGTTCAATTTGGCTTTATAGATTATACTGAAGAGTTTATTGGATATGGCTCTATAATGGTGCCAATAGATAAACAATCTTTTACAGAACAACTAGATTGGACTGATGTTGGAATTAGTCATACTCACAGTTGCTCATTTCATGATGATAAATATGTGCCTGCCGATGTTTATTACAACGATGATTTAGAAGGAGTAAACTTGGTTTTAAATCAAAGCTTTGACAATAATTTGGATTGTAACGAATGGCATCTACATCAGGACTTGGTTATAAGCTTAGGACTAAAAAGAGAAGGCGACATTTGGATTTGCCCAAGCAAAGGGTATGTAGAGGTTGCCAAACTTGAAAGGAACCAAGAAGGAAGCCCAATATTATTGCAAATCAAGAATCAATTTTTAAAAGATTACTTATGTGCTAGAGAATGTGGATTATATGTAACTTCTTATTTTAGTAGGGATAAAATTTATGAAAACTTCCCTGTTCTCTCATGGAAAGGAACTTCTAAAAATGAAAAAGAGGGACGAGATTTTTGGGAATGCAGAAAATTGGAAATACATGAAGGGGGATTTCCTTTTGGACAAAAAATAGCAGTTTCTCATGTTGGAAGAATTGACATTGACGAAAATGAGGATGTTCCTGATATGAATTCTTTCCCAACAGATGAAAATGTGAAATCGGTTTTTTTTGAGAAAAGTTTTCAAGGGAAGAAATTATATAGAATAATGTCTGAACTTTGGAAATATGACTGGATAAATCCTGCGAAGTCAAGTCCTATTATCTTAGGAGATGAACACCCCATTGATATATATTATATTACTGATGAGGAAGGCACAAAAGAGAGTGGCAATAGCCTGACTAAAGGAGGAAAATGGCTTTGGTTTAAGCCAGAACTAATTTCAAATTTATTGTCTATAAGAGGCAGTTTCTTGAACTGGTATACTAGAGATACCGGAAGTGTTTCTTGTGCTCCGAATGGAGGAATTCATTTTGGCGTGAATGATTTAGGGCTAATTACTGTCTATGCGAAAGATGTTGGATATTTGCCCGAGTGGCAACAGCAAATCTGGACAGGGTACAACATTGCTCCAGAAGGTGGAATATCTAAAGAATTACATGCGGCACAGGTTAAAGCAGAACCTGCATCAACCCTTGCTCCCGAGGCCTTTATAGAAAGAGCAATAAATGAAATAAACGAAGAAGCTAAAAAACAATTAAATATTCGCTTTTTTAGAGGTCATCACTCCATTGGCGAAATAATTAAGTCAGTTAATAGATTTAGAGCTATTGATGAGAAAGGCCTATTTTCCCTAGCAAAAGATATTGCAAGAATAATAGTGGATGATATCGATATAGAATCTGTTCAAAAAATTGCAGTTCCTCCTAAAAATACAAAATGGGGTTCTTTGAAAACAATTGAAAATCTGTTGGCAATAAAGATTCATTCGGAAGATGCTAGAAAAATTCTAAGTCCTATTGTTGGCATTTATGAATTAAGACATGGCGATGCTCATTTGCCAAGTAGCGATATAGAAAACTCATTCAGTTTAATACAAATAAATAGAAGTTTGCCTTATGTTACTCAAGGCTATCAGATGATATATGCGTGTGTAGATAATTTATATGTAATTCTTCGAATCCTTAAAAAATGGGATCCTAAATAATAATTATGTCAAAAGTTGCAGGTTACTTTTTAATCTTAAATGAAAGCAGGTATTTCTCTTTTCAGGGGAATATATATGATAAATTTGCCGAACCTGTCCCGGAATTCAGTCATCCGAGGCATGTCCCATTAGTCTGTTTTATTACAAATGTATCTGGCAATATAACTCATATAGGACTGGGGAAACGTGGCGTACGTGCAGGAACAGACTTACGAAGACTCAATATAGAAAATATATTTGAACTCAAGAAGCCTGTTTCTGCTATCGAGATAGCTAATACTACAGGCTCTAGGGTGAAATCGCATCTGATTAATAAGATAAACTCTGGAGGGCTATTTCCTCCTAGAAGCTTTGACGAATTTCTTAGTGCATTCTTAAAAAAAATCCCTGAAACAAATTCATTCTTAGACAAATACTCCAAAAGTAGGCAATTAAGGATTTCAAGCCTCTCTAAGAATGTAAAAAAATCATTAGCAGAACAAAAGGAAGCTGTGTTAACAGCGATGAATATTGCTGGAATAGATAAGAGTAATGCACAAGGGTGGGATTATGATGAGGGCGAAAAGCCTTTATCTTTTCTTGATGGTATTGCTCAAGTAAGACTTCGGGAAGATTCTATGATAATAAATGATTTATCGAATATTCCTGGCTTTGATTTAATCAAATCAACAAAATATTCCTCCTCTGTGTTTGAAAATGATAAAACACGTCTCACGGTCTTGCTAGCAAATAGATTACCATTAGAAGAACTTTTAGGAACTGATTTGATTTATTTCAATGAAGATTTTAAATGTTTTATTATGGTTCAATATAAAACTATGGAAAAGGAAGGGGACAAATTTGTTTTTAGATTTCCTAATTTGCAATTTACAGAAGAGATTTCTCGAATGGACTCAATAATCCAATCCTTAAAATCAACGAAAGGGAATGGATTTATACATGATTATAGATTTAATGAGAATCCTTTTTTTGTTAAGATTTGCCCAAAGTTAGAATTTGCCCCTGATAATGTTGGTTTAAGTTCTGGAATGTATATGCCTCTTGATTACATTAAAATGCTAGAAACGGACGAGTGTATTAAAGGAGAACGTGGTGGAAAAACGATTAGTTACGACAATGTTGGAAGATATTTAGATAATACAGGATTTAAAACGATTATAGAAGGCGGGTGGATAGGTACAAATCAAAATCAATCCTTATTGATTGAAAAAATAATCAAAGCTATTTTAGAGAATGGGAAAACGGCTGTTCTCGCAATCAAGAAGAAGCTTGAAAAAGATATTATTTCTGAACAATTTGAAGAAAATGAAGAAGGATCAGATGATTTCGATAAATTACCATTTTAATGACTAATACCAATTGAAAAGATCGTAAAAAGAGATGAGAAAAACATTTTATATGAATTGGGTTCAATTTAATCTGACAGTTAATGGGCAAACAAATCAAAATTGTAACTATCAGAACACAATCATCCGTAACAAATACACGGTTTTTTGTTTCGTATTTTAATTTATACTCCAACATATCCTAGGAATACATAATTTATTTTAATAATTATTGACAAGGTGTTTCAGAAATCTTGCTTCTTCTTTTCATATATGAGCGTATTTAAGAAATGAGTAACCAAAGTATTCCCCCGATGATGAGGACATAAGTCAGAATGTACACTGCGATAGCCAAAGCGATGGTAAAGAGTAACCGAATGAGGAATTTTCTTGCACATATCCCTGCCAGCCAAAGCTAAACGCTTAGAGAGCCTGCGAGTGCAAGTGCCACCCCAATTGATATTTTACGTGAGTTCGATATAACGATTACAATTATTTGTTTGAATAATAGGAACATAGCGATAAAAGTATTAAATTCATAGTATCTTTAAACGATTATCACTATGTTCCCAGAGTCTGGGGTTACGGAGATTTATTGTATGGCTGATGATTTTTGCAAGGAATTTGCAGTTCAACAAGAAAAATATCTGGTTGAAGATAATTCACTCCCGCATCGAAATAAGCCCAATCGTATGAGCGATGCAGAAATTATGGTAATCCTTATTCTGTTCCATTCGGGTGGTTTCCGTTGCTTCAAACACTATTATCAGGAATATGTCTGCAAACATCTGACACACCTATTCCCCCAGAGAGTTTCGTATAACCGTTTTGTGGAACTGGAAAAGGAAGTGTTTCTCTCGCTGACTATCTTCATAAAGCAAGTTCTGTTGGGAGAATGTACCGGAGTCAGTTTCGTGGATTCTACCTCTTTACGCGTCTGCCGTAATCAACGGATTCTGATTCACAAGACATTCGAGGGCCTTGCCGAACGTGGGAAATGTTCCATGGGATGGTTCTTCGGGTTTAAACTGCATCTGATTATCAATGATAAGGAAGAGATACTGAACTTTATGTTCACTCTGGGTAACGTGGATGACAGAGAGCCTTTGAAACAGAGTCGGTTCGTAAAGAATGTAAAAGGGAACTTGTGTGGCGATAAGGGATATATCGGACAAGCATTGTTTGAAAATCTATTCATGAATGGAATACAACTGATAACCAAAGTCAAGAATAATATGGGGAATTCCCTTATGAGTATTGCTGATAAAATCATTCTCAGGAAACGGACACTGATTGAAACGGTTAATGACGAGTTGAAGAACATCGCACAGATTGAGCATTCCAGACACCGATCTTTCGACAACTTCATAGCAAACGCACTCTCGGCAATAGCAGCATATTGTTTCTTTGAAAAGAAACCCGCTATTGATGTGAGTTACATAAATGACGGGCAATTAAGAATGTTCTAAAATTATATCGAACTCACGTTATTTTGTATCTCAGTTTCATCTTGTCTGATTTTTTTGATTTTATGCGGATTCCAGAGGTGAGGGAGTTGAGTTTCAACTTTTTCTTTTTTTTCTGCTTCTCGCATATCCGACATTTTTTTATGCGTTTTTCCGTCGGGTCGGTCGTTTTCGTTTCAGGGGCGTAAAAAGGTAGGGCTTAGGACAAACAAGGTTTTACGGCGAGAATACTACCTGCAAAGAAATGGAAGTGTGGAGATTGTCGTCTAAACGGCTTGCTGTCCCGACCTTTTTTGTTCGTAGAAGCCTGGGACTACCTTTGCCGCTGACAACGAATAATCGATCCCGACATGATACACGGGCATAAGTGGAGGATGTGCAGGTGGGGAAGCAGGGCAAAAACAAAAAGGCGCCCCTATGGAAGACTTTACAAAAATTTCAAGAAAGAGAATTCTTTTTTCTCACGATATACCCTTATCTTTACAACGAGTTCTTCGAGTTATGCAAAGCGTTGTATATCTCTGCTAAAGATAGGTTGCTAAATCATCACCGACTGCATTTTATAACTTATTAGTCTATTGAAAGACAACTATTTGAACTTAAATGATAGGTTTTATAAAAAATGACACTTCAAGAGCACGAGATAAAATACATATTCAATCCTTACGTTCTTCTTCCTGGGGATATTCTGCTGATGAATACTTATGAGGAGAGGCTGAGGAAGATGATGGGATGCAAGTATGAGCATGCTGCCATATATCTTGGCGATGCTTATGCTATGGAGGCTAATGGCCTGCATGTACTGATGACGCATATATATTCGTATGCGTTCAAAGAGTTAGAACATGCTAGAGTGTTGCGCCTGAAGAACTCATCACAAATTAAGATAGATAGGATTGTGCGTGCTTCTTATTACCAAATGGGTAAGCAGTATGTGGATACTACCCAATTCAGGTATGTAAGACAATTTAAGGACACAAGAGAGCAGGATACTTCCAACCGTTCCTTCTGTTCCAGGCTAGTGGCACAATCGTATGCTAAAGAGGGAGTGAATCTTTTACCAAATGCTGATTATTGCGAGCCTGATGATTTTCTTGAATCACCATTGTTAGAGCTTGTGAAGGATGCGGTAGTTCCATTCTCGCCTGAAATGGCTAAAGTGGTTATGAGCCAGCAAAAAAGTAGAGAAGAGCATGATGCCGATAGTCCCAATGCAGAGATGTTTGCTATACTCAGCAAGCTTTATGGTACAGATGTACAAGAGTTGGGGCAAGTATTCATGACATCCTTTTTACAACCAGAAAAAGATGAAGATGCAATTAACATTATCAAGGCATCTCGAATGTTCAAGCATTTGGAGGATGTGAATAGAAGCATGCCCTGGTTTTGGAAGGATGAGGAATTCTTTGCACATTATAATAATACAGAGGAGGAGTTGCATTTTCTATATAGCCAGATGAATCATTATGATAGCACTATTATTCCGAGATACAAAGAATTACATATACAAATGATTTTGGCAGCCTACTATCATCCCGAAAGTCGTTTGCTTGCTTTCATGCAAGATTATATTGGAAAGATGGTGGATGAAGCAGTTATCTGCAGAAAGAGGATGGCCGACTTGTATGTTGCTACTTTTCATCATGACGAAGGGGCTTTCGTCTTGTTTATAGATAAATATGGATATTACAGCGGTTTTGAATATGTAGATAAGCCAACTGATATTGGATTCCTTCTGCACGATGTGATGAAAGCGATATCAAAGCTTAAAAATAAATCATGAATCTTAAAACTACAACAATAATACTTGGAGCTTACTTACTTCTGGCAACCTAATGCCATTGCGACCGAGAGATTAAGAAGATAAAACTACATACCATGCTATCATCGGAATAAAATTATAAGTAATAAAGAGTGATCTCGATATAAGAATATCGTGGCAAACTTAGAGTCGGATACAAATAGACAGATCAACACAAAATTTTCTTCATAAGTCAGACTACCGTCACTATGCGAAAAAGGAAGGGAGAACTCCGAAAGAACTGCTACCAGAAAATAAAACAGAAAATAATTGCTCTTTCCCGAGGATCCTATTACCTTTGCACATAGATAAGAATATCACCCACGAAAAAGAAGCAAAGCATTGCAGAAAATCGGTGGAGCAATAGCGGGAGATTAGATCTTTTGCAGAATATAAACTCAAAGAAATACAGCCACTTATCAAATTTATTCGATTCCTGGTGGCACCACTTTGAAAAGAGCACAGAACGTTGTAACTTGTTTAGTTACAACGTTTTTTTGTTTTGCAAAGTATAAACTACAGACCCTCTTAAAGCGGACGTATGTAAATTTCAATCAGAATTTAGAAAAACACTGTAAATTTAGTCAAGAACTCCCCTCTATTGACAACTTTTTCCTCGACACATTAAAGATATTGAAGTTTGGGGATTTTATGGATTCGCATATTGGATAAAAAGGATTAAGAAAGCATATAATAGATACTTTAAAAGATGTGAATTATGACTGAACATCTCATCACATTCGTTGACACTGAAATTGATCCCAAAAGTCGTCAAATTCTCGATATCGGAGGCATTAAGGATAATGGAAATATTTTCCATAAAACATCTGTCGTAGAATTCATTCAGTTTCTTAAAGGAACAAAATATGTTTGCGGACACAATATATTGAATCACGATATCAAATATATCGGCAAAGCCATAGCCGAGACAAGTATCGACCCTAAAAATATCATCGACACGCTGTTTCTTTCTCCATTGCTTTTTCCAACCAGGCCATATCATGCTTTATTGAAAGACGACAAACTTCAAACGGAAGACATGAACAATCCCTTAAATGATTCAATAAAGGCAAAAGATTTATTCTATGATGAGGTTTTAGCTTTCAGTCAAACGGAGGAAACTCTCAAACAAATTTTCTATTTGTTGTTGAAGGATAAAAAAGAATTTTACGCTTTCTTCGATTTCACCGCTTACATAAGCATAAATTCGGATGTCGAAAGTCTGATTAGGCAAAAGTTCAAGAATGAGATATGCGAACAGGTTGAATTAGGCAAAATCATAGTAGAGCATCCGATCGAACTGGCCTATAGCCTATCTCTGGTTAATTCGTTTATCCTTCATCAGAAAACTCATTCCATTACACCTCCCTGGGTTTTAAGAAACTATCCGGAAGTGGAACGAATCATGTTCAATTTGCGAAACAAGCCCTGCATAAGCGGTTGCGCATACTGTAACAATGTGTTGAATATTCACAAAGGTCTAAAAAAGTTTTTCGGTTTTGACTCATTCAGAACTTACGGGGGTGAACCACTGCAAGAGAAAGCAGTTAAAGCAGCTGTCGATAATAAATCGTTACTTGCCGTTTTTCCGACCGGAGGAGGAAAATCAATTACATTTCAAGTTCCGGCTTTAATGAATGCTGAAAGTTCAAACAGCCTTACGATTGTTATATCTCCATTGCAATCACTAATGAAAGATCAGGTCGACAATCTGGAAAAACTTGGAATTACCGAGGCGGTAACCATAAATGGATTACTTGATCCGATCCAAAGGGCAAAGTCTTTTGAAAGGATAGAGGATGGTTCGGCTTCCATACTTTATATATCACCGGAATCTTTACGATCGAAAACCATAGAAAAACTGATTTTAGGAAGAAAAATTGCTCGTTTTGTAATCGATGAGGCTCACTGTTTTTCTGCATGGGGGCAGGATTTCCGGGTCGATTATTTGTACATCGGCGATTTCATTAAGTCGATTCAGGAAAAGAAAAATCTTGAAGATGCAATTCCTGTTTCCTGTTTTACAGCAACAGCAAAACAAAAGGTAATAGAAGATATTCGGAACTACTTCAAAGAAAAACTTTCTCTCGAACTTGAGTTGTACACATCAAAAGCCTCAAGAACAAATCTTCAATACAAAGTTTTTGAAAAAAGAAATGACGAAGAAAAATACCAAGCTGCGAGAAATTTGATTGAAAAGAAAAATTGTCCGACAATTATTTATGTGTCAAGGACAAAAAGAGCCTATTCTCTTGCTGAGAGATTGACCAAAGATGGTTTTAATGCAAAACCATATCATGGGAAGATGGATAAGCAAGAAAAGTCCATAAATCAGGATTCATTCATTAACGGTGAAACTCAAATTATGGTTGCAACCTCTGCTTTCGGAATGGGAGTAGACAAAAAAGATGTAGGCATGGTTATCCACTATGATATTTCAGACTCACTCGAAAATTACATTCAAGAGGCCGGCAGGGCCGGGCGAGATGAACATATCATGGCCGATTGCTTTGTACTGTTCAATGAAGAAGACCTGAACAAACATTTCATATTGCTGAATCAAACAAAACTTTCCATTAAAGAAATTCAACAAATCTGGAAAGCTATCAAAGAATTAACCCGGTTTCGCTCAAAAGTTTCAGATTCCGCATTGGAAATTGCAAGAAAAGCGGGTTGGGATGACAACGTTGCAGAGATTGAAGTACGCGTAATAACAGCTATTGCAGCTTTGGAAGAAGCAAGATATTTGAAGCGAGGACAGAATATGCCGCGAATTTATGCCAATAGCATCTTGTCCAAAAATGCACAGGAAGCTATTGACAAAATCAATGCTTCTGAAAGATTCGAAGAAAAACAAAAGGAAAAAGGAATCCGGATTATAAAAAAACTTTTTTCAAGTAAAAGTCGAAAACAATCCAGCGAAGAGACGGGTGAAACGAGAATCGATTATATCAGCGATCATCTGGGAATTGTAAAAGAGGAAGTGATTAATATTGTGAATCTTCTTCGCGAAGAAAAAATTTTAGCAGATGCAAAAGATTTGACAGCATTCATCAAAAAAGGTGAGAATAAAAATCGCTCGCTGCATATTGTAGAAACATTCAATGAAATTGAAAACTTTTTAATTCCATTATTTGAAGAACAGGAAAAAGAATTTCACATCAAGCAATTAAATGAAGAGGCAGAAAAACAGGGTTGTGAAAATGTAAGCACATCTAAAATAAAAACCATCCTGAACTTCTGGGCAATCAAGAATTGGATTAAAAGACAAAATCCGGAATATTCAAAGAACCACATTGTGGTACTTTTCCTCCAACCGAAAGGGCTATTGAAAGAAAAGCTGGAGAAACGATATGAATTGGCAAAATTTATAGTCGAACACCTCTACGAAAAGAGCAACCTGAATATCTCAAAAGAGGATACAGGGAAAGAGGAAGTGTTGGTTGAATTTTCTGTTCATGAATTAAAAACAGCGTATGAAAACAGCTCCAGCCTCTTTAAACTAAACATCGATATCGATGACATAGAAGACTCTTTGTTTTACCTGTCAAGAATTGGAGCAATCAAAATTGAAGGAGGTTTTCTGGTTATTTATAATCGACTGACTATCGAACGTACCGAACGGGATAATAAAAAGCGCTATACAAAAGAAGACTATCAAAAGCTGAATCAATTCTATGAAAATAAAGTTCAGCAAATTCATATTGTCGGCGAATATGCAACGAAAATGATTACGAACTACAAAAACGCTTTACAATTTGTAGATGATTATTTCCAGTTAAACTACACATCTTTTCTGAATAAATATTTTAAGGGCAGTAGACAAAATGAGATCAGGCGAAATTTAACACCGTCTAAATTCAAGCAACTTTTTGGAGAACTTTCTCCAACACAATTAAAAATCATAAATGACAATGAAACAAAACATATCGTGGTTGCAGCCGGGCCCGGTAGCGGTAAAACAAGAGTATTGGTACATAAACTTGCCTCTCTGCTTTTGATGGAAGATGTAAAGCACGAACAGTTGCTCATGGTCACTTTTTCAAGAGCAGCAGCTACAGAGTTTAAAAAGAGGCTAATCAAACTGATCGGCAATGCAGCGAATTACGTTGAAATAAAAACCTTTCATTCCTATTGCTTCGATTTGTTAGGTAAGGTCGGCAGTTTAGAGAAATCAGACAATATTCTGAAAAAAACCATTGAGAAAATAAAAAATGGAGAAGTCGAAGCAAGCCGAAGGGGCTGTGTCAAAATTCATTTTTGGGGCAGCCTCCTTTTTTTATTCCTCATCCAACGACAAAGCCCCAACTTTCACAAGCTAGGGCTTCGTTCGTTCACTAAGTTTGAGTAACTTAGCAAATATCAATTACTTAATGAATACAAAGTTACACTTTCGTCCTTACATATCCGACCCCATCCTGCTATTTCCTGCAGAACTTGGTCAAGATATTGATGCCAATGACCCTGTGCGCCTGGTCAACAGCATTGTAGATTCGCTGAATTTAGAATCAA
>NZ_KB904149.1 GCF_000379945.1 Porphyromonas macacae DSM 20710 = JCM 13914 | reverse complement strand
TCAGACATATGGGCTTAGAGCAGGTCAAGATGGACTTCGCCTTTCTAGCTATGGCCTTTAATCTGAAGAAACTATGTGCTAAGGTTGCTCGAAAGGCGAAAAACACTCCCAAAAGACCTATATCAACCCTCAATCTCGGCCTCATGCGCTTCCNCCTCCTCGAAAAACACAAAAATATCCCTCAAAGGCTAAAACCGGTGGCTTAACCAACCCCAAACCAAAACTAAAAGGAGCTGCGCCAAAATTCATTTTGACACAGCCCCTTTTGTCTTATTAAGTAAGGAAAAGTTCGCCAAAGTTTAGCGACGGATACCTAATTCCTTAATAATCGCACGATAACGCTCGATGTCGGTCCTGATCAGATAATCCAGCAGACGGCGACGCTTACCGACCAGCATCTTCAATGAACGGGAAGTGTTGAAGTCTTTGCGGTTTTGTTTGAGGTGCTCGGTAAGGTGAGCAATGCGGAAAGTAAAGAGCGCAATTTGGCTCTCGGGGCTACCTGTGTCGGTAGCAGACTTACCGTACTTTTCAAAAAGTTCGGCTTTTTTTGCGGAGTCTAAATACATTTTATTAGCTCTAATTGTTAAACAATAATGCTACACCCGCCTAAACGGAAGTAGATCGGCTGCAAAGGTAGCTTTTTATCCTCATTCTCACAATATTAAAGCTCTCAAAAACATAAAAGTGCACTTAAGGTTGAAAACTGCGGAATGAGAGAAAACCGGACAGAGTGGACAAATCCGGATGTCTTTATTTTGTATTTTCAGAGTAAAATATTGTGCTTGAAGGATAAATATGCAACCTTTATTATCTGTGTTTGTGTTTCTTTATATGTATTTTTGTACTTATAAATGAAAAATTTCAACGTATTATATAATGTATAGAACTAAAACTTGTGGCGAATTAAGATTGTCCGATGCAGGCAGTAATGTCACATTATGCGGATGGGTGCAGCGTGTGCGCCGTATGGGCGGTATGACTTTTATTGATCTGAGAGATCGTTATGGTATCACTCAACTCACTTTTAACGGTGAGCGTATCAATGCCGAATTGGCTGATAAAGCTGCTCATTTGGGACGCGAATATGTCATACAGGTTACGGGTACAGTGGCCGAACGTTCAAGTAAAAATCCCAACCTTCCGACAGGAGATATAGAGATCGATGCCACAGGTTTGGAAGTCCTCAACCGTTCGGATGTACCGCCGTTCACAATTGAAGACGAAACTGACGGGGGCGATGAACTGAGAATGAAATACCGTTATTTGGATTTGCGCCGCAGTTGTGTGAGAAGAAATTTGGAATTGCGTCATAAGTTTGCTCTTGAAGTTCGCCGGTATCTGGACAGTCAGGGCTTCATCGAAGTGGAAACCCCTGTTTTGGTTAACTCCACACCCGAGGGAGCGAGAGACTTTGTGGTGCCTTCACGCATGAATCCCGGACAGTTTTATGCCTTGCCTCAGTCTCCTCAGACCTTGAAACAGTTGCTTATGGTAAGCGGGTTTGATCGCTACTTCCAGATAGCCAAGTGTTTTAGAGATGAAGATTTGCGTGCCGACAGGCAACCCGAATTTACACAGATCGACTGCGAAATGAGTTTTGTGGAGCAGGAAGATGTGCTGACTGTTTTTGAAGGTATGGCTTCCCATTTGTTCAAAAGCATTATGAATATCGATATAGAAACGCCTTTTCCCCGTATGAGCTGGCACGAGGCAATGAGCAGGTACGGATCCGATAAGCCTGACTTGCGTTTCGGTATGCCTATGGTGGAAGTAATGGATATCATGCAGGGACATGGTTTTGGCGTATTCGATGAAGCGGCTTATATCGGTGCCATTTGTGTGCCGGGAGTGGCAGATTACACACGCAAGCAAATAGATGAATTGACCGAATGGGTTAAACGTCCTCAAATCGGAGCCAAAGGCTTGGTAAATGTCAGAGTACAGGCCGATGGTTCGATTAAGAGCAGTGTAGATAAATTCTATACGCCGGAGGTATTGATGAATCTGGCTGAGCGTATGGAGGCTAAAGCCGGCGATTTGATTCTGCTGATTAGCGGAGTGAATGTTACCAAATGCCGCAAACAGTTGGGAGAGTTGCGTTTGGAGATGGGCTCCCGTCTGGGCTTGCGCGATAAAAACAACTTTAACTGCCTGTGGGTGATTGACTTCCCGATGTTTGAATGGGACGATGAAACCAACCGCTTCTATGCTATGCACCATCCGTTTACTTCCCCTAAACCTGAGGATGTAAAATTGCTGGACAGCGATCCGGGTGCTGTGCGTGCCAATGCCTATGATATGGTTATCAACGGCGTAGAAGTAGGCGGTGGCTCCATTCGTATCCACGATAGCGAGTTACAACATAAGATTTTTGAAAAATTAGGATTTACACCGGAGCGTGCCGAGGAGCAATTCGGTTTCCTGATGAACGCTTTCAAATATGGTGCTCCTCCTCACGGCGGTTTGGCTTATGGTCTGGATCGTTGGGTCTCTCTTTTTGCCGGCTTGGACAGTATTCGCGATTGTATTGCTTTCCCGAAAAACAATGCCGGCCGGGATGTGATGCTGGATGCTCCTTCGAGATTGGAACCGGAGCAATTGGACGAGCTTTATTTGGATTTGAAGCCTATTCCGGAGAAATAATCGTGCAGGAAAAAATATACATTAAAGATATTCTTGAGGTTTTAGAGCATTATCTACCTCCCGCTTTGCAGGAGTCTTATGATAATTGTGGTATACAGGTCGGTTTGGCCGATCGACCTGCGAGCGGTGTGCTTTTGGCTGTGGACATAACCGAAGCAGTGGTGGATGAAGCTGTAGAAAAAGGGTGCAACCTCATCATAGCACATCATCCCTTGCTCTTTAAGCCGCTGAAGCAACTTACGGCTGCGAATTATATAGAACGGTGCATAATCAAGGCTGTGAAGCACGATATAGTTATTTATGCCGCTCACACCAATGCCGATAATGCCGGCAGAGGACTGAACGATATCATTGCCCGGAAATTCGGATTGAAGAAAACACGCCCTCTGGAGCCGATGAAGGGACAGTTGGTGAAACTGGTTTGTTATGTGCCCGGGTCTCATGCCGAATCTGTTCGTCATGCTCTTTGGGAAGCCGGAGCCGGTGAGATAGGCGCTTACGACCAGTGTAGCTATAATCTCACGGGCAATGGTACTTATCGAGCAGGAGCGGGTACGCAACCGTTCATTGGTAAGCAGGGTGTTCTGCATACCGAACCGGAAAGTTTGATTACGGTCATCCTTCCCCGGTATCTCTGTTCTAAGGTGATTGCTGCTATGCTTGCCGTTCATCCGTACGAAGAACCGGCTTATGATCTTGTTTCTCTTGATAATGAGTGGGCAACGGCCGGTGCCGGTATTGTGGGGGATTTGGAAGAAGAAATGCCGGTAGAGCTTTTCTTGCAGAAGACAAAAGAGGTGTTCGGCATTTCTTGCTTATGTCATTCCTGTTGTGCAGTTGATCGGGTTAAACGTGTAGCCATCTGTGGCGGAGCAGGGGCTTTCCTGTGGCGAAGAGCACGGAGGGAAAAAGCGGATGTTCTGATCACCGGCGAAGCTAAGTACAACGACTTCTTCGATGTCGAAGGCCGTCCTATGCTGGTTACTGTTGGGCATTACGAGAGCGAACAGATAGCTGCCGAACTTTTTAGCGGTATTATATCGGAGAAATTCCCTAACTTTGAAGTCTATTTAAGTCAAATATGTGCCAATCCGGTACACCATTTTTAAGCATTACTATGGCTATAAAAAAGAAAGTAGCAGAACCCGAAGATCAAACAGTGGAAGAAAAGCTGGTTGCATTGGGTAATTTACAAAAGATAGTATACAAGATCGACGAGATTAAGACCCTGAGAGGTGAGTTGCCATTGGAAGTGGAAGACCTTGAAGACGAGATCGGAGGATTGGAGACTCGTTTATCTAATTACGATGCAGAAAATAAGGGGCAGGCTCAAGCCGTGCTCGGTGAGAAAAATAAGATTGCTACATCTAAGAGCCTTATTGAAAAGTATCAAAGCCAGTTGAATAATGTCAAGAATAATCGGGAGTATGATAACCTTTCCAAAGAGATAGAATATCAGAATCTTGAGGTTGAACTGGCGGAAAAAAATATCCGGGAATATACGCAGGAGATCGAAGACCGTAAGCAACGTATGGCTGACCTGCAAACCATTCTGGAGGGACGTAAACAGGATCTGGAGGCGAAGCGTAGCCAGCTTGAGACCATTGTGGCGGAAACGAAGCAGGATGAGGAGCAGTTGATGGTGGAAGCCAAAAATATCGAGGCTATAATAGAGCCGAGGTTGCTGAATGCTTTTAAGCGAATACGTAAAGGCACGATGAATGGTTTGGCTGTGGTACCGGTAGAGCGCGATGCCTGTGGCGGCTGTTTTAATAAAATTCCACCTCAAAGACAGCTGGATGTTAAACTGCATAAGAAAATCATTGTTTGCGAATACTGCGGCCGCATTATGGTAGACCCCGAATTACTGGGTATTGAAGATCAGGAACAGCGTTAGCATTTTCAGCCGGCATGAGTGAGTTGCTTAAAACCGTCAGTGATACGATTAAACGCGAGCAACTTCTTTCTGTTCGTGAAAAAGTTATTGTAGCCATTAGTGGAGGAGCCGATTCGGTAGCCTTGCTAATGGCTCTTTTTTCTTTGGACTTTCAGGTTGTCGCTGCACATTGCAATTTTCATTTGAGGGGAGATGAAAGCGATGGCGATGAAGAGTATGTACGACAGTTGTGCAAAACCCTTGGAATCGAAATTTATGTAAAGGATTTCGACACATATGCTTATGCAGGAGAGCACAGTCTTTCCGTAGAAATGGCTGCCCGGGAACTTCGTTACACCTGGTTCGATGAGTTGTGTGATGATTTGGGTATCGGAAAGATAGCTGTGGCACACCACAATAATGATCAGGTGGAGACGGTATTGCTGAATTTGTCTATGGGTACGGGTATTCGTGGGGTACGAGGGATGAGGTATATGAGAGATGGAAAAATCATTCGTCCTTTGTTGGATGTTTCCCGGGAAGAAATCGAATGTTTTTTGCAGGAACAAAATCTTTCTTATCGTGAAGACTCTACAAACAAGGAGTTTGTGTACAAAAGAAATGCACTCCGTCATAAAGTTATCCCCGCATTTACGGCACTTAATCCGGCATTTGTGGAAACAGTGGCACGAACAGCAAGAAATCTGGCCGGTGTAGAAGAACTTTATAATTATACTCTTCGGAAAATAAAGTGTGAAGTGCAAACAGATTCCGGTTTTTTAATTCAGCCTTTGAAAGCTTATCCGGCTTTAGATACGATTCTTTATGAATTACTTAGAGAGTATGGCTTTAACCGTTTACAGTGTGCTGATATAAGAGCATCTTTGGATAACCCTCCAGGAGCTGTTTTTTTTAGCGCTACACATCGCCTGATTCGCGGACGTGAGACATTGGAGCTTATCCGTTTGGATGACCTTCGGTGCGATATGCCGCCTGTTTCGATCGATTTGTTATCTGGCTCGGGGAGAGTAGAATTGCCTTTAGGAGATGTATTTTGGAAAAAACTTCGGAGAGATGAGCTTTCTTCTTTTGAGCGAAATCCGAATCTTCTTTATTTAGATGCTCGATTATTACCTGATCGATTATTGTTTAGAAAAGTGCATCCGGGTGACCGTATAAAGCCGTTTGGAATGAAAGGAACGAAAAAAGTCAGCCGGATTTTTATAGATAATCACATCTCTCATCGTGAAAGGCAATCGACTTTTTTGCTTACTTGCGACGATTTTGTTTTGTGGGTACCCGGCCGGGTTGTTAGCGACAGGTTTCGAATTGATGAAAATACTCGGAATATTTTTGTATTCACATTCATTCCCCGGTAAGATTGAAAGTGTATGTTTTAATGTGTTTTATTGTTATTACACTTTCTTTATATATATTTGTACTGCAAATCTAAAGTGAAAAGAATACTTATGGTGATGTCATTCTGGGTTAATTCACTTTTTTATTCTGCGTTCACTCACTATTCTTCTTTTTATCATTAAAGCATATCCTTCGATGTTGTTATTGGTTTCGTAATCAATAATGATTGGAAGAATAATCAATACTTATAGCTCTATCTTTTACTGTATAGAAAGTTATATTTATCAAAAGATTATCATTTATTTTATGCAGAAATTTAATATAACTGAACTCAACGAAAAAACGGTTGAACAATTAAAGGAAATTGCCTCTGAGCTTGGCATTAAAGGTGCAAGTTTAAAACAGGACCTTATTTATGACATATTGGATGCCCAGGCTGTAAATGTAGCGGGCGTTAATGCCGTAAAAATCAAGGAAAAAGAGGAAAAAAAGGCAAGCAGGAAAACCAATCGTACCAAGTCGAAACAAAATGCCGGAACTGCTGAAAAAAAGGAAGAACCGGAAGAATCGAATGCCAAAGAACAAGATTCGGCCGATGAGGGTAAAGCTCCGAAAACTCGAAAGAAACGGGGAAGACCTTCTAAGTCTGAAATAGAGGAAAATATTCCGGAAAAAGAATTCGGTAACAGTCAAAAACGTCAGGAAGAAGAATCTTTTGGGCAAACTCCGGTAAAAGATGTAGCCAAAAATCAAGAAAAAAACGATACCCCTCCGATCCCAAAGCAAACCGAAGAGCAATCTAAAGCTGCTAATATAAAAGAACAGCCTTTGGCGCCGGTGGTACCTGTGGCTACCTCCAATGATACAGATACAGCAAAAGAAAAAGAGGCGAGCGAAGCTGTTCAGCAGTCTGTCGGTGTAGATGGTACCCGGGTTTTCAGACATAAAAACAGTACGACGCTTTTAGATCAGGTTTTGCCGATTAACCAGCCTCAGCAACAACCAAAGAAACAGCAGCCCAACCAATCGCAGAGCAATCGTCCTCAGCAATCTGCTCCACAGCAGTCTCCTGCTCCTAATAAACCGCAACGTATGCCGGAGCAAATGGAGCCGGCATTCGATTTTAAGGATGTGCTCGAGTGTCAGGGCGTATTGGAAGTGATGCCCGATGGATATGGCTTTCTCAGATCTGCAGACTATAATTATTTATCATCTCCGGATGACGTTTATGTATCTCCGATGCAGATCAAACAAATGGGTCTTAAAACCGGTGATACGGTGTGCGGTACGATCAGACCGCCTCGTGACGGTGAGAAGTATTTCCCGTTTGAAAAATTGAGGTCGGTGAACGGATTGCCGCCGGATGAGGTGAGAGATCGTATCCCTTTCGATCATTTAACCCCGCTCTTCCCAAATGAAAAATTCAGGTTGGAATCTCCGAATGTTCCTTCCGTTGCGGATAAATTGGGAGTGAGGATTGTAGATCTCTTTTCTCCTATCGGTAAAGGTCAGCGCGGTTTGATCGTTGCACAGCCGAAAACCGGTAAGACGATGCTTTTGAAAGATATAGCCAATGCCATTGCTGCCAATCACCCGGAGGTTTACATGATTATTCTGTTGATAGATGAGAGACCGGAGGAGGTAACGGATATGGCACGTAATGTTAATGCAGAAGTTATCGCCTCTACCTTTGATGAACCGGCCGAACGACATGTGAAAATTGCAGAAATCGTATTGAACAAAGCCAAAAGACTGGTAGAGTGTGGGCATGATGTGGTAATTTTGTTAGACTCCATTACCCGTTTGGCACGCGCTTATAATACGGTTCAGCCGGCTTCCGGCAAAGTCCTTTCCGGCGGTGTGGATGCCAATGCACTTCAAAAACCGAAGCGTTTCTTCGGTGCAGCGCGAAATATTGAAAACGGAGGCAGTCTGACCATTTTGGCTACGGCTTTGCAGGAAACCGGCTCTAAAATGGATGATGTTATCTTTGAGGAATTCAAAGGTACGGGCAATATGGAGTTACAGCTTGACCGCAGACTTGCCAACAAACGTATTTATCCTGCTGTGGATATCGTTTCCAGCAGTACCCGCCGTGATGATCTTCTTCAGGATGAGAAAACTCTTAACTGGATGTGGGTGCTCAGAAACTTCTTGTCCGACATGAACCCGATAGAGGCCATGGAGCAGGTAAAGAAGCAGATGGAGTTGACATCTACGAATATGGAATTTCTGGCGTCGATGAACAGGTAATGATTTTTTTGACAGTATAGGTCTTTATTATCATAAAAATCCGTACATTTGCCACGGTTTTCAAGAAAAACCGAAAGGGGTCGGGTAGCTCAGCTGGATAGAGCAACAGCCTTCTAAGCTGTCGGTCCTGGGTTCGAATCCCAGCCCGATCACCAGAAAAGGGATGTGGGAGCATCCCTTTTTCTATTTACAGGTGATCGTGTATATGCGAATCTTTCCGTATCTATCGTTATAATAAAAGGATAAACCATAAGCAATCATTTATATATCATCTAAAATCATTAGTTTTGAACTAAATTATTAAAACAGATTTATGGGACGAATAATAGCCCTCGCAAATCAAAAAGGAGGGGTGGGGAAGACCACTACCGCCATCAATTTAGCCGCTTCTTTGGCATCGCTCGAGAGAAAAGTGCTGTTGATAGATGCTGATGCTCAGGCTAATGCTTCATCGGGCTTGGGATGCGATGTAGCTAATTTGCGAAAAACTATTTATGAGTGTTTATGCAGCCAATTATCCATTAAAGACATCCTGATACCGACATTGGTCGATGGCTTGGATCTGGCTCCATCTCATATCGATCTGGTTGGTGCGGAAGTCGAGTTGATGAATGTGCCTAACCGGGAAAAAGTGCTGAAAGAAGTCTTGGCTCCGGTAGTGGATATGTATGACTATATTCTTATTGACTGCTCTCCCTCTTTGGGCTTAATTACGGTAAACTCTTTGGTGGCAGCTAACAGTGTAATTATTCCGGTTCAATGCGAGTATTTTGCCCTCGAAGGAATTAGCAAACTGTTGAATACGATTAGAATTATCAAAAGCCGTTTGAATCCACAGTTGGAAATAGAAGGCTTTCTCCTTACCATGTACGACAGCCGGACCAGACTCAATAACCAGATATACGAAGAAGTTAAACGGCATTTTAAGGGACTTGTTTTTGATACCGTTATTCAACGGAATATAAAGTTGGGAGAGGCTCCCAGTCACGGATTGCCGGCTTTGATGTACGATGCGGAAAGTCGTGGCGCTTTGAATTATCTGCAACTTGCAGCCGAACTCTTGAAAAAACACGAAAAATGACAAAACACAGAAATAAATCGGCCTTGGGGAGAGGCTTGGATAGTCTTTTGTCCGGAGGAGATATTTCCGGATCTTCTTCAATCAGCGAACTGTTGCTTTCGGATATTGCTCCCAATCCTGACCAGCCGAGAAAGGAGTTCGATACAAAAGGTTTGGAAGAGTTGGCCACCTCAATTAAAGCCATAGGTCTGGTTCAACCCATTACCGTGCAGGATTTGGGTTCGAGCTGTTATATGATTATATCCGGAGAGCGTAGATGGCGTGCCTGTCAAATGGCCGGATTGGATACAATACCTGCTTATATCCGTAAAGTAGAGGATGGACAGGTGATGGAGATGGCCTTGGTTGAGAATATTCAACGCGAAGATCTGAACGCCATTGAAATAGCATTGGCTTATAAAAAACTTTTGGAGGTTTTCGGGCTTACACAGGACGAGCTCGGCAAACGTGTCGGCAAAGGTCGTGCCACGGTGAGTAACTATCTGCGTTTGCTGAAGTTGCCGGCAGAGGTGCAGTTAGGGCTTTGCGAACATAAAGTCGATATGGGCCATGCACGCGCTTTGTTACAGCTGGATGAAGCCGAAAAACAGATACTTCTTTACAGTAAAATCATCGATGAAGGATTGAGCGTGAGAAAAGTGGAAGAACTGGCTCGTGACTGGCAGCAGGGAAAGACGGAGATTCCGTTCAAATTGGGTTCTAAAAAGAAAGAGAAAGAGATTTATAAGGCTCTGGCTGCACATTTGGAGCAGTTCTTTTGTACCAAGGTTTCTGTCAATTGTAATGATAAGGGGAGCGGTAAATTGACAATCGCTTTTACTTCTGAAGATGAATTGGAGCGTATAATGCTTCTTTTCGAAAAAATCCGCAACACTTAGTATGAACAGGTATTTAAGAATTTTGGCGATAGTCTGTGCTGTTTGTTTCTTTTCTGTAGAAGTTTTAGAGGCAGAGCAGCAGTTGGCGGATAGTCTGTTGGTGGAGCGGAACCAAACCGTGAACCCCGGAAACAATATTGCGCCTGTTAAATCAGATACGGTATCCTTGGGATATTGGAAGCCGAATTCTAAATACTCCATTCTCTTCGGCCTTATTCCGGGCGGTGGCCAGATTTATAACCGCAAATATTGGAAGTTACCCATTGTTTACGGAGCTTTCACAGCATGTACTTATGCCCTTATCTGGAATACCAAAACATATAATGAGTACCGCAATGCCTACCGGGATTTTTTGAGTGAAGATCCGTCAAAGAATACCGCATGGCTGGACTTTGCTCCGCCCGGTACCAAACCGGAAGATTATGCCAAATACGGCCATCTGAAAGAACCGCTCAAGAGGGGTAACGATACTTTCAGGCGATACCGCGATTTAAGTATTATTGTTACTGCGGGGGTCTATCTTCTTTCCATTTTGGATGCTTATGTGGATGCCGAACTGTATGAGTTCGACATCACTCCCGATCTTACCATGCGAATTGCTCCCGATGTGCAAATGAGCAATCAACCGATGCAAATCCCGCAATTGGGTGTATCTTGCAGTTTACTTTTTTGAAAATGATATTGAAATCATCGAAGCGAATATCTCCGTTGTTTTTGTTCTGTGTATTGTTTGTTTTTGTGCAGACGTTTACACAGGCGCAGTTTGTGCAACACGGAGCAGCACGTATAACAAGAACGGTTAAGACAAGCCATGGCGACAGTTTGGCTACGGCAGCTGTCGATACTTTGGACGGAAAAACATTGCAAAGACCGGCCTCATCGAATGATGACATGAGTTTGCCACTGTCTTATGATAAAGATCTGGAGCAACTCATCAAGACGTGGCATGCCGGTTATACGAAGAAACGTAATAGCCATGTGTCGTCTTTACCGAAAAATCATAATATACCCGATAGCGTTTATGTACAGCGTCTCTCCAAATTGCCCACGGCTATTCCTTTGACTTATAATGTGTGGGTAAAAGATGCTATCGAGATGTTTTTGTATAAACGATCCGGGCTGATCAGTTCGGTTCTTACCATCGGAGATCTTTACTTTCCCCTGATGGATCAGATCTTCGACCGTTATCAATTGCCCATTGAGCTTAAATATCTCACTATTATAGAATCGGGTTTGAACCCGGTGGCCGTTTCTCCGGCAGGTGCTGCCGGATTGTGGCAATTTATGCTTCCTACCGGAAAAATCTATGGCTTGGATATAAACAGCCTTGTGGATGAGCGTATGTCTCTTTCGCAGAGTACGGAGGCAGCGGCCAAATATTTGCGCGATATGTATAATATTTATGGAGACTGGCTTCTCGTTATAGCTGCCTACAACTGCGGTCCCGGACGTGTAAACAGTGCTATTCGCAGAGCCGGAGGGAGCCGGGATTTTTGGAAGTTGTATCCGTATTTGCCACGCGAAACCCGCAGGTATGTTCCTTTATTTATCGGTGCTTACTATGCGATGTCGTATCATAAGGAGCACCAAATCGGTTCTTATGAAGTCGGGACGCCGATTGCTACGGATACGATCATGGTGAATAAATCTTTAACCTTCGACCGTGTGCATGAGTTGTCCGGTGTCAGCCATGAAGACATACGCATCCTTAACCCCCAGTACAAACGTAAAGTAATTCCGGGCAATGTGAAACCTTATCCTCTGAGACTGCCGGTAGGAGCCGTTTTTATGTTGGATGCCAAGAGAGATTCTTTGTTTTCGGAGCGGTCTGTCGTTTCTGTGGATATGGCCGGAGCGGATAAAACTTCGGATTTCGGTATGAGTACCTCCTCCACGAAGTATTACAGGGTGAGAAAAGGAGATACTTTGGGTAAAATAGCCAAAAAACACCATATGACCGTGGGCACCTTGAAGCGATTGAATGGCTTGAAATCCAATAAATTAAGAGTTGGTCAAAGGTTGATTGTTCGTACTTAGAAAAAGCGAAGCAATTTCATTTACGAATGAACGTAAACAAACAATAAATTGAAGTAAATCTTGACTAACTCATATTATATCATCACCCATAGCCGTTTATTTTATCGATAAAATCCTTTTTTGAAAAAAGCGTACCACGAAGCAATATTCTTCGGAGTACTGGCTCCCAGAAGATATAGCAATTTGCGAGTAAACTCCAAATGGCCCAAACCGTTTGCCGTAACGATATTTCCGTCACTGACAGCTTTCACATCTACATAGCCGGTCTCATTCGTATAACTTTCACCGCCCCATTGTTTGAGTTGGTCAAGACCGTTGCCCGTGTGCTTCTAAAACTTCTGTGTGGAATTTCTTGCTTTCTTCAAAGTTCTCCGATGGGTAGAAAAATTATCGTAATTCATTTTATTTCTTCTTATCTAACTGTTTTATTGCATGTTTATGTGTGAATTGAATCAAAGGGTTTGACAAATCCCAAGTGTTCAGTTCTTCCAGAACTAACCCCTTGTGCTTCTTGCCAATATCTTTCAAGGCATTTCCCACAGATTTCCTGAGGTACTCGTTTTCATGTGCTTTATGCTTGCTGATTAGTTCAATGGCAACCGATGGATTTTCTTTGAAAAAAGGGCGGCTCGTCCAAATCCTCAACCCCTCCGTTACTGCACGGATAACATTCGGGTTATCGTCATTCAGCCATTCTTTGATGAGCGGCAAGGACATTTCATAGCCTCTATTTTTGCATACTTCATCAAAAGCCTTTGCAAGCATTTCCTGTACACGCCAATTTTCATCGATGCTTACTTGCTTTTTCAGAAAAGAAAGAGCATCATTATTTTCCGCTGCTAAACGCCCCAGTATTGCAGTTGCCAACATTCGTGCTTGATAGGTTTCCTGTTTGAATAGCTGGCATGCAAAATCAAAACATTGTTCCTTTGAGAACATCGCCAACATTTCATCCGCTCCACTGTTGATGTGTTGAAAGCCATGTTCGATTTGCTGTATTCGATTGAGTATATTATTAATCTCTGTTTTCATTATCTTTTCTCCATAATTACTTTGAAAACGGCTTGTTGTTTATTATTCTCGTCCATGCGCTCTTTTCTCCACAACAAGGAAGAAGTTGCCATATCCCAAAATACATACTTCTTCTTTTCGGTGATATTTTCGGTCAGAACAATTTTATCGCTCATTTTGCCGGCTGTCGGACGAATAGGACTGTACAACCATGGAAATATGTCCTATGCAGAAATCTTAGGATCGATGATACTAAGTGTCATTCCCTATTCAGTATTGGGTTGTTTGTCTTGCAAACTGTAAATTCTTTTATGATACTTAAATTTTATCTGCTGTGATGACTCTGTATGTGTTTGAATTAACGGTGATGCGAATGTGTTCCGTTTCGTTAACGATGTAATAGTTCTTGCCTTTTTGCAGAAAATGTGTTTCATCTGTTCGTCCAATGACACCTGAGATAAATTCCCTGATCTCTTTGGAGGAGAGGCAAAGCCCCAGCTTACGGTTTATCCTGTTGTAGACAAGCTCCGTGTAGCAGAGATTTTCGATGATGATGTTTTTCTGAGGATTGCTCATATTTTTATCTTTGCACTATAAAATCTGATGAGTGAAGAGCTTACAAGTCTTTGAGCAGACCATTCTCATCATATTCGAACATCGCTCCCCAAACCACTTCCCAATAGTATCCGTCAAGGTCTGTAAAGTAAGCATGGTAGCCACCCCAAAAAGTCTCTGTCGGCTCCTTGACTACCGTTCCTCCGGCGTGTCGTACCAGCTCAACCACTTCATCCACTTCTTTTTGTTGCTCCACATTGTAGGCCAGAGTAATCCCTGCAAAGCCGTTGGCAACTTTCGGTGGATTGGCTTTGTCGATATCTTTGGATAGCAGGTCGAGTGGATAAAGTTCGAACTTTGTGCCGGGCGTATTGAAAAATATGACGTGAGGGTTATCGCTTTTCTCATTGGTCTTAAAGCCGAGTCCGTCCCGATAGAACTTTATGGCTCGTTTCATATCGCGAACTCCAAGGCAAATACATGTTATCTTATTCATTCTTCAGTTTTTTAATGATTTTTATCCGATAGCCTTCAACAGTAAATTTACAGAATTCCATAACATAAATTCGATATAAGTGACAGACTCTTCAAATAAAACAATCGCTATCATTGAGTTTTTAGCTCTTTGATAGCGATTGTTCTTTACAAATGATAGTTGATTTAGGGAGGATGGAGTTTTAACACAGCCTCAACATTCTGTTTTTTTCCTAATATCCGTAACGTTTCTTTAGAGTGAGATATGGGGTCAAAATCCTTTGCCTGAAGAATTTTCAACGAAGTTAACTTGGATTTTTATTTTCCTTAACAAGGATTTTCAACCGTCAGGCAAAGAATTTTTACTCTCTTCAGAGTGGATAAAAGTTGTGTTCATCTCAGGTTTTTTGACGTGAGATTTCACAAAGATGATAATAATCCTGTTTGCAGGAATTGAAGATTTCAGCCGGGCCTATATGTTGGATCAATCGTCTATTACCAGATTGTCTATGATGAAGTTTTGTCTGTCAGGTGTATTTTTGCCCATATAGAAAGACAGCATTTGACTGATGTTGTCCTCTTTTTTCATCGTAATGGGTTCAAGCCTGATGTTTTCTTCGCAAATCAGCTCCTTAAACTCATCGGCTGAAATTTCTCCCAAACCTTTGAATCGGGTGATGTGTGCTTTTTTGCCCAGTTTTTTTAGTGCCTCCTGTTTTTCAGTTTCGGAGTAACAGTAGATCGATTTATTGTTTTCCTCTGTTGCCGCTTTGCTGTTTTTAGCTTTTCTGCCCGAACCCTCATTCAGAAAGATATTTTTTGATGTCGTTGTATCCGGCACGGAAACCCGGTAAAGCGGTGTCTCTAAAATATAGACATGTCCGTGGCGGACCAAATCCGGGAAGAATTGAAGGAAAAACGTAATGAGGAGCAACCGGATGTGCATACCGTCATCATCTGCATCGGTAGCGATGATGACGCGGTTATACCGGAGTCCGTCCAGACCGTCTTCTATATTGAGTGCAGCCTGCAGAAGATTGAATTCCTCGTTTTCATAGACCACTTTCTTCGTTAGTCCGTAGCTGTTGAGCGGTTTTCCTCTTAAGCTGAATACGGCTTGCAGGTTGGGATCTCTACTGGTGGTAATGGATCCGCTGGCCGAGTTCCCCTCCGTAATAAAGATACTTGTAAGTTCCGGCGTTTTGGCTTTGGGGTCGTTCAGGTGCTGAGTACAGTCTCTGAGTTTTTTATTGTGAAGATTGGCTTTTTTCGCCCGCTCCCTGGCCAGTTTCGTTACACCGCTCATGGCCTTTCTTTCGCGCTCGCTAATCTGGATTTTCTGCTGCATCAGTTCCGCATGTTCGGTATGTATATGCAAATAGTTGTCCAGTTCTTTTTTTAGGAAATCGCCAATGAACTTTTGTACTGTGGGTCCGTTGGGGGCCATGTCTCTTGAGCCGAGTTTCGTTTTTGTCTGGCTTTCGAATACCGGCTCTTCCACTTTCAAACTAATGGCTGCGACCATACCCGTTCTAATATCGGAGTAGTCGTAGTTCTTGCCGAAAAATTCTTTGATAACGCGTGCCGCCTGTTCTCGAAAGGCTGACAAATGAGTGCCTCCCTGTGTGGTATACTGACCGTTTACGTAACTGTAGAACTCTTCGCCGTACTGATTGGTGTGCGTTATGGCCACTTCGATATCGTGCCCCATAAGGTGGATGATGGGGTAGAGAGGCTCTCCCGTCATGTTATCCTCCAAAAGATCTTGCAGCCCGTTTCTGGAAAGATATTTCTTGCCGTTCAGCGTGATTGTCAGCCCTATGTTCAGAAAGCTGTAGTTCTTGATCATGGCCTCTACGAAATCCAGACGGTATTCATAGTTTTTGAATAGTTCGTTGTCCGGGTGGAAACGTACTTCCGTACCTGTTTCATATTCTTGTGCCGCAGCAGTTTCGCTCTCTTCGATCAATTGTGCCCGGTTGTATTTGACCGTTTTTGTCTGTCCGTTGTACCATACCGTAACCTGGAATGTGGTACTCAGGGCATTGACCGCTTTGATACCTACGCCATTCAGCCCGACGGATTTTTTGAAAGCGGCCGAATCTATCTTTGCTCCGGTATTCATTTTGCTGGTTGCATCGATCAGTTTCCCGATGGGTATGCCCCGGCCGTGGTCTCTGACCACACAGTATCCGTTGGGTTCGATTGTAATATCTATACGTTTGCCGCAACCCATTACAAACTCGTCTATAGAGTTGTCTATGACTTCTTTCAGGAGCACGTAGATACCGTCGTCCGGATGCGATCCGTCTCCCAGTTTTCCAATGTACATACCCGGGCGGCGACGAATGTGTTCGTCCCACTCAAGTGTTTTTATATCGCTTTCTGTATAATCGGTTTGTGAAAAAACAATATTTTCTTCCATGTTCGGCTTTTAGATGCGCTTGATGTATGCGCGACGGGTTTTGTGATGTTTTCTTTCAAAATAGTTCCATTGCATCTGCACGGCCATATTTGTCTCTAACTCGGGGTTGCTTTCTGCATAATGGATGCCGTTTTTTTGGTAGATGGGGATAAGGTCATCGAACAATAGAGCGTTTACTCCCTTATTCTGGTATTCCGGAATAACGCCTATAAGGTAGAAGTCTATGATTTTGTTCTTGCCATACATGGCTTTCAGCAAATGGACGATTCCCCATGGCCAGATGCTGCCCTTTGCTTTTTTGAGGGCATGGCTCAGGTTCGGTATGGTAATGGCAAAGCCCACGACTTCGTCGTCTTTCTCACGTATAATGGCTGTAATGTAGTCCAGACGCACCATGGGAATGTAGATTTTTACATAGTAATCCACCTGAGCATCCGTGAGTTCGGAAAAACCGTAAATGTTGGAGTATGCTTTGTTCAGTGTCTGAAAAATACGGTGTGCATAAGGCATGAGTTCTTTTTTATTCTTGAACTTTAGTGTTTTCAGACCGTATTTTTGCCTTACCACACTGGAGATACGCAGGTGTTTTTCCGGTACTTCTTTGGGAACGTATATCTTGTATTCTTTCCAGTCCTGATCTTTTATAAAACCTAAACGCTCCAGCTGTTTCGGGTAATATGCATAGTTGTATATCGTAGCCATCGTACCCATTTGGTCGAAACCTTCGATGAGCATGCCTTCGTGATCCATATCCGTGAACCCCATAGGCCCTTGGAGCATGTCTTTCCCTTTTGAAAGAGCCCAGGCCGTTACGGCATTAAACAAAGCATCCACCACTTCGTTGTCGTTTATGAAATCGACCCATCCGAAGCGTGCATTGTTCTGGTTCCAGGTTTCATTGGCTTTATGGTTGATGATGCCTGCAATACGTCCGACGATTTCGCCATTTTTGTAGGCCAGGAAGTAAGCGGCTTCACAAAATTCGAATGCCGGGTTTTTGTTGGGGTCCAACGTCGTTAGTTCATCATCGATGAGCCCGGGCACATGATACGGATTATCTTTATAAAGTTCCAAATTGAATTTGACGAACTTTTTAAGGTCCGATTTATCAAATATTTGTTTAACCTCTACCGTCATAGTTATTTTAGGTTTATTTTCTGTTAGATACGTCGGAGAATTCTTTCCCTCTTTAGTATTTGTTATCTTTATTCACAAAAATAACGAAATAACTTGAAGCATGATCGAGACTATCACTTTATACTGCAAGAATTTAGACCGTTCGGATGAGTTTCCCATCGGCGTTTCTTTAATCGAGGTTGCCGATTTTTACGAAAGCCTGTTGGGATTTAAGCCTATGTGTGCTTTAATCAATAACCATGATACCTGTTTGTCACGTAAAGTATATGAGCCGGCGGATATCATTTTCTGCGGACTTAAGGATGAAGATGGCATGAGGGCTTATGTGCGCTCCCTTTTTTTTGTCATCAGTAAGGCCGTAGACGATATTATGCCTGACTGCCATTTGTATATCGAACACTCATTGAGCAATGGCTATTATTGTGAAATACGCAACGGGCATGAGGTTACCGCTGAAGATATCCTCCGCATTAAACAGAAAGCCGAGCAGATTATCCGGGAAAAACATGTTTTTAACGGACATAACGTCCGTACCGAAGAAGCACTGAAACTTTTCAGGAGTGAAAATCATATAGACCGTTGCGAACTCCTCGAATCTATCGGTGCGGCTTATACCCGTTATTATGAGTTGGACGGCTATATCGACCATTTTTACAATTGTTTGGTACCGTCTACGGAGTATTTGCATCTCTTCGATTTCGTTCCTTATCAAAAGGGGGCCTTATTGCGCGTTCCTGATCCCGAAGATACCACCCGGCTTAAACCGTTTATTTCACAGCCCAAACTGAGTGAGGCTTTCGATTTTCAGAACCGTTTGCTTGCGGTGGTCGACGCAAAGTATGTGGGAGATCTGAATCGCATGATCAGAGCCGACGATGTAGAGGACATGATTCTGGTGGCAGAGGCTTTTCAGGAAAAACGTATTGCCGAGATTTCGGCAGAAATAGCCAAGAAGTATCAAGAGGGCTTGCGAGTCGTGCTGATTTCGGGGCCGTCTTCGTCCGGAAAGACGACATTCTGCAAAAGGTTGCAGGTACAGTTGAAAACCAATCTGCTCAAACCTCATGGGATTTCTTTGGATAACTATTTTGTCGACAGGGAGTTGTCTCCCGTCGATGAAAAAGGAGAGTATGATTTTGAGTCTTTGTATGCTTTGGATCTGCCTTTCTTAAATGAACAGTTTACTCGAATTCTGGATGGAGAGGAAGTCGATTTGCCTTCGTTCGATTTTAGTGTTGGAAAAAGAGTTTTTAGGGGAGAAAAATTAAAATTGAATGACGGAGAAATACTCATGATGGAGGGTATACATGCTCTTAATCCATTGCTGTTGGAGAATGTAGACCCATCGAAAACGTATAAAATTTATGTGAGTGCGCTGACCGGTATCGCTCTTGATGCGCATAACCGTATCCCCAGTACCGACAACAGATTGATACGCCGTATCGTTCGGGACTATAATTATCGCGGTTATTCGGCCGTGGAAACTATCAGACGCTGGCCGAGCGTACGCAAGGGAGAGGAAAAATGGGTATTCCCTTATCAGGAGAACGCCGATGTGATGTTCAACAGCGCCATGCTGTATGAACTTGCGGCATTGAAACCCTATGCCGAGCCTATACTGCGAGAGGTACCCGAGAGTGAGCCGGAGTATGCTTCTGCCAATCGTTTGTTGGATTTTTTGCGTTACTTTTATTCTATTCCCGAGCATTTATTGCCCAGCATCTCTATCGTAAGAGAGTTCCTTGGGGGTAGCTCATTCAAATATTGAAAGAAAATGGCGGATTGGAAGAAAAGACTGGGTGTGCTGTACAGCACAGACCCGAATTACAGATATACAGAAGAGGAGACCGGAAAAGAGGAGTTGTTGCCTCCTGCCGAGCAGCAATTACGAATTACTTTGGATAAGAAAAACCGTTCCGGTAAAGAAGTCTCACTGGTGAGCGGCTTCGTTGGTCCGGATGAAGATTTGAAGGATTTGGCAAAAGAGCTCAAACATAAATGTGGCGTGGGAGGTTCTGTAAAAGACGGAGCCGTTATCATCCAGGGAGACAAGAGAGAACAGATCCTTAAAATCCTCTCTGATATGGGATATAAGAAGGCCAGGAAATATTAACTTTAAGGTAAGGAAAACATAAAAGAATATTTCTTTTGATAATGATCGGAACGGATAAATGGAAGAAAAAATGAGTATGGAAGAGATTTTTAGCTCCGAAGATTTAGAACAATTGCAGGAGCACGGTATTTCTATGGAAGAAGCGATGTCTCAAATAGCTGCGATACGCGATGGCTTTCCTTATTTGGATATAGTGGCTTCGGCTTCTTTGGAGCAGGGTATCATGCGTGTGGAAAACGAGCAGGTCAATTCTTTTTTGAACGTATGGGAGCATTTCCTGTCCACAGCTCAGGGTAAGGTTTATAAAATGGTACCGGCATCGGGAGCAGCGTCTCGCATGTTCAAAGATTTGTATTCTTTTATGGATGCCGGCTATTCCGAACCTCGAACAGATGCGGAAAAGACATTTTTTACACAAATCAATAATTTTGCTTTTTTCGATCGTCTGAATGAGGCTTGTTTGAGAAATGAATGGAAACCCATATCGAAATTGATGGAGGCCGGAAAGCACAAAAATATAGTCGACAACCTGATCAATGAGAAGGGGTTGAATTATGGCAATCTCCCCAAAGGGCTGCTTCTTTTTCATGCTTACCCTAAATCCAAACGTACGGCAGCGGAAGAGCATTTGGCCGAAGGCGCTCTTTATGCGAAACAGAAAAATGGGAAAAGCCATGTGCATTTTACAGTCTCTCCCGAACACAGAGATCTGTTTAAAGCTCTTATCGATAAGAGTCTTCCGGCATATACAGAATATTTCGGTGTTATTTTTGAAGTGACATACAGCGAGCAGAAAGCAAGTACGGATACCTTGGCTTTGACAGAAGATAATACCGTTTTCAGGAAATCCGATGGTTCCATTCTGTTCAGACCCGGAGGGCATGGAGCTCTCATTAGCAATCTGAATGATTTGCCGGATGCCGATGTCGTTTTTATTAAGAATATCGATAATGTTGTTCCGGATTATTACAAGAGTTCCACGATCATCAACAAAAAACTTCTGGGCGGTATTCTCGTGCAGGCCTGTAAGGAGACGTTCGGTTATTTGGGGATACTGGAAAGAGAGCATGTCTCCCGTTCTGAATTAGACAGGATTGCAGATTATCTGAGCGATATTTACATGATTAAGCATCCGGATAGAAATTCTTTTTCCGATGAAGAGCTTAAGGCCTTTTTGTTTGAGAAACTTAACCGACCTGTTCGCGTTTGCGGTATGGTTCGCAATGAGGGAGAACCCGGAGGGGGGCCTTTTGTGGTGCGTGAGCCTGACGGTTCTACTTCCCTGCAGATTTTGGAGAGTACTCAGATCGATATGAACAGACCCGATCAGAAGGCATTGTTTGAAGAAGGGCGTTTTTTCAATCCCGTGGATTTGGTGTGCAACATTAAAGATTACAAGGGTAAGAAATTCGATTTGCAGAAGTTCGTGAACCCCAAAACTGCTTTCATATCGAATAAAAGCAGTGATGGACGCGCCTTAAAAGCCTTGGAAAGACCCGGATTATGGAATGGGGCCATGCACCATTGGAATACGATTTTTGTAGAGGTCCCGATCAATACATTCAATCCCGTAAAGACAGTAAACGACCTGCTCAGAAGCAGTCATCAGGCAGCCTTGAAAAAATAATTAACACACATTCAATAATTTTTTAAACACAACGAAAAATGGATATCAAATCTCGTTTAACGGCATTGCGCAAGGCAATGGCCAGGAACAATATCGATGCCTTTATCATTCCCTCCATGGATGCCCATCTTAGTGAATATACTCCGAAGCGTTGGAAAGGACGTACCTGGATCAGCGGATTTAGCGGTTCTGCCGGTACCGTGGTTGTTACGGCAGATAAAGCCGGTTTGTGGACAGACTCCAGATATTTTTTGCAGGCTGCCGAACAGTTGAAGGGCAGTACCATCGAACTTTACAAAGAAGCTGTTCCCGGTGTTCCTACCATAGAGCAGTTTCTTACCCAAACTCTTTCTGTCGGAAAGACGGTAGCGTGTGATGGCGCCTGCTATTCACATGCGCAGGCTGAAGTGCTGGAGAAGGCTTTGGATAATTTCGGTATTGTTTTCAGAACGGATACGGATCTTTTGGAAGAGATATGGACGGACAGACCCGATATTCCGGGGGAAAAATTATTCCGCCAGTCTGCCGAATATGCCGGTTATACGGCTAAAGAGAAGATTGCCATTGTTAATACCGAATTGAAAAAACAGGGAGCCAATGCCGTAGTCGTTACGATGTTGGATGAACTCGCCTGGGTTTTCAATCTGAGAGGTTATGATGTCGATTTCAATCCGGTAGGTGTGGCTTTCGGATTTATTTCGGATAAAGAGTCTGTTCTTTTTGTTAAATCCGAAAAGGTCGATGATGCACTTAGAGGGGCATTGGAAAAAGAAGGTATTCATGTAAGAGCGTATGAGTCCGTTGTCGATTATATTTCCGGTTTGGGAGCAGAGGTTAAATTGCTTGTAGACAGCAAGCGTATCTCTGAAAAACTTTTTAGAGCTATTCCTGCTCATTGCCGTATCATCGAAAGCGTTTCCGTTATTACGATGCTTAAAGCCATTAAGAATAAGACCGAACTGGACGGAGTAAGAAACGCTATGGTGCGCGACGGTGTGTCGTTAACCCGGTTTTTCATTTGGTTGGAAAAGGCGTTGGCAGAAGGAGAAAGGCCTACAGAGTATGAGATCGGAAAAATACTGAATGGATTTAGAGCCAAAGGCGAAAAATTCTATGGGGATAGCTTCGGTACGATTGCCGGCTACAAGGGGCATGGCGCTATTGTACACTATGAGGCAAAAGAGGAGTCTTCCTATCGATTGGAGTCGGAGGGTATTTTATTGCTGGATAGCGGAGGACAGTATCTTGACGGCACCACTGATATTACCCGTACGATTGCCTTGGGTAAAGTGTCGGACGAAATCAAAACCGACTATACATTGGTGCTGAAAGGCCATATCGGTATAGCGATGTGTCAGTATCCGCAGGGAACCCGGGGAAGTCAGATCGATATTCTGGCAAGAAAACCTTTGTGGGATAGGGGGCTTAACTACGGGCATGGCACCGGTCACGGTGTCGGCTGTTTCCTCAATGTTCATGAAGGACCGCAAAATATCAGAACCGAAGTTAATCCTACGGTTTTGGAAGTCGGTATGATAACCAGCAATGAACCGGGGATTTATCGTGCAGACCAATACGGTATACGCATCGAAAACCTGGTGGTAACCAAGGTGAACTGTGAAACGGAATTCGGTAAATTCCTCGGTTTTGAAACACTTACTCTTTGCTATCTGGATAACTCTCTGGTGAAAAAAGAGTTGTTGACAGAGGCGGAAGTAGCGTGGTACAATGAGTATCAGGAGATGGTTTACCGGAAATTGAGTCCTTCCCTGACGAAAGAAGAAGCTGCCTGGTTACGTAAGAAAACGGAGAAGATTTAATTGATTTTATATAGTCTGATTCATAAGCTCGAAGTGCAGTTGCTTAAACCGCATTTCGAGCTTTTATAATAGTTTGATTTTTTATGGCTTTAATTATTCCTGTAAGAGGGTTCGATCCGAAGATCGGGGAGAATTGTTTTTTGGCTGAAAATGCCACTGTAATAGGTGATGTGGTGATGGGAGACGGTTGCAGCGTTTGGTTTAATGCTGTTATTCGTGGAGATGTCAACTCCATACGCATAGGCGATAACGTAAATATTCAGGACGGATCGGTATTGCATACGCTTTACCAAAAATCTACCATCGAGATCGGAAACAATGTTTCCATCGGTCATAATGTAACCGTACATGGGGCAAAGATCGATGACTATGCTTTAATCGGTATGAATGCCGTAATTCTCGATGATGCAGAGGTCGGAGAAGGCGCTATCGTGGCTGCTGGTTCCGTGGTCCTCTCCAAAACGAAGATAGAGCCTTATAGCATTTATGCCGGTATTCCTGCCAAGTTTGTAAAAAAAGCAGATCCGCAGCAGACGCAGGAAATAAACAAACGCATTGCCGGCAATTATCAGATGTATGCCTCCTGGTATCAGGTAGATAAAGATGAGTAAACCGGAGAAAGACACCATCGACACCGTTATGCGTTTGACAGAGGAGTATCGGGGGAAAAATCCCGATCGCCTGCTGTTGGGAGAGAATTCTATTCCGGTCGAGCTTAGAAAAGAAGTGGCTACTCAGTTGGAGTGTGCTTCTTCTTTGTTTTCAAAGGTTCGTTTATGGCATGATACGGGGTGTTATGTACCTGATAAACTGTCTGTGGAGCAATGCTCCGGTATGGCTACGGCACTTTATAAACAAAGATTCGTGCGCAAAAATTCTATTGTGGCGGATATAACCGGGGGGCTTGGCGTAGATAGTTCCTGTCTGGCCCGTATTGCCCGGAAACTTATTTATGTAGAACGTAATGAGCGATTATGTCGAGCTGCGGAGTATAACTTTCATCGGCTGGGGCTGGATAATATAGAGATCTTGAATGGAGATTTGAATGATTGGTGGCGTTATGTCATCGAACAGGGAGCAGAGCTGCTTTACATAGACCCCGCTCGCAGAGAACAGGCGGATAAGTACAAACGGGTATATGCTTTGCGTGATTGCGAGCCGAATGTGTCGGTGTTGATGGAAAATATCCGGGCATATTGTAAAAGTAAGAAATTGCGAGAGCCTGATTTTTTGATCAAAGTTTCTCCGATGCTTGATCTTTCTGCTCTTTTTCTCGACCTGCCCGGCATAAGCCGGGCACACATCGTTTCCGTATCCAATGAGGTAAAAGAGATATTGCTATATGTTTGTGGCAAGGGTGAAACTCATACGGCCGGACAGATACCGGTGCATGTTGTCGATTTGAATTCTTTAGGAGAAGAAAACTATACGCTGACCGGCTCTCTTGATGAAGAGAAAGAACTGCCGGCATCTGTTTATGCCGCACCTGAATCCTATCTCTATGAACCCGGTGCGTCTGTTATGAAAAGCGGTCTTTTCAAGACCATTGCCTCTCGATATCGATTGAGTGCTTTAGCCGCTAACAGCCATCTATACACGAGTAGAGAATTTGTTTCCTGTTTCCCGGGACGTAGTTTTGGCATACGGGGTGTATTGCCTTTTAAGTCGTCTGTCATAAAAAACTTAAAGAAAGAATATCCCAGAGCGCAGATTACTTGCCGGAACTTTCCGCTATCGGTGGATGAGCTTAGAAAGAAAACAGGAATCAAAGACGGTTTCGAGGTTATTTTCTATGCTACCACATTGTATTCCGGAGAACGTGTCTTATTACGATGCGAGAGAATTGGTCTCGAGTCCCTTGGAGCTATATAAATGCGGAGTCACTATTTATAGGTATTTTAGAATGTTTTAAGTGCAAACGGTGTATATCGTTTGTATTTTTGTTGTATGAAACTGTCTGAACTGAAAACAGGAGAAGTAGCCATTATCGATAAAGTCGGCGGCAAGGGAGCCTTTAGAAAAAGGATTCTGGAAATGGGCTTTATTCAGGGGAAAGAAGTAACCGTAGTCCATAGTGCTCCGCTCTCCGATCCCATATATTATCGTATTCTTGATTATAACGTGTCGTTAAGACGTGATGATGCTGCTCTGATAGAGGTAAGACGCATCGACGTTAAGGAAGAAAATCCGGAAGAAGAACCGGTCGGTTTTAAGAATACTACAATGCCCGAAGACAGTCGGCCTTTCCTTCAATCGGATTTCCAAAAAAAGGAAACGATCAGGGTTGCTTTGATGGGTAACCCCAACTGCGGAAAAACGAGTTTGTTCAATAAGGCCAGCGGAGCACACGAACATGTGGGCAACTATAGCGGTGTGACCATTGAAGCGAAATCGGGCTACATTTATTTCAGAGGTTATCGTATCGAATTGATAGATTTGCCCGGAACTTATTCCCTTTCCCCTTACAGTCCTGAGGAACGTTACATACGAAACTTTCTTACCTCCGAGACTTCGCGCCCGGATATCGTGCTGAATGTTATAGATGTTACCAACATTGAGCGCAATCTTTATTTGACTCTTCAGATTAAGGAGATGGATATTCCGATGGTTGTTGCTCTGAACATGTTTGACGAATTCAACAAAAGAAAGGAATTTTTGGATTATCCTTCCCTCGGACGTCTGCTGAGTATTCCCATGGTGCCTACCATTTGCCGCAGCGGAATGGGGCTTCATGCTCTTTTCGATCAGATCGTTACGGTTTATGAAGGTTTGAAGCATACGCCTCAGCATATGCTGAATCCTGAGACCGGAATTGTCCGTTCGATTCATATCAATTATGGCAGTACCATAGAACCGGTAATACAGAACTTACAGGAGAAAGTCGAGAAGTATATCGACCTGCCTTCGCACGTGTCGTCCAGATACATTGCTGTCAAGCTCGTTGAACAGGACCGGTATACGGAGGATTTTCTGAAAAATAATTTTGCTAAAGGGGCTTTTCTGATTACGGTCCGCGATTATGAACTGAAAGTATTGGAAGGCCACTTGGGTAACGATGATGTGGAGGCGCAGATGACAGACCAGCGATACGGTTTTATCGCCGGTGCTCTTAGGGAAACGTATGTACATAAGCGCAAACATGTGGAGAACCTTACCGATCGTATCGATCGTATTGTAACACATCGTGCCTGGGGTTTCCCGATTTTTATGTTTTTCATGTTCATAATGTTTCAGTGTACGTTTGTATTGGGAGAATATCCTATGCAGTGGCTGGAGCTTTTAGTCGAAGTCCTGTCCGGTTTCGTGGCTCAATGGATGCCTGCCGGACCTCTTAAAGATTTGATCATAAACGGGGTGATCGGGGGCGTTGGCGGGGTAATCGTGTTCTTACCCAATATCTTGATTCTCTACCTCTTTATTTCTATCATGGAAGATACGGGCTATATGAGTCGTGCAGCATTTATCATGGACCGTATTATGCATAAAATGGGGCTTCACGGTAAGTCATTCATTCCGCTGGTTATGGGTTTCGGCTGTAATGTGCCGGCTATTATGGCTACGCGAACGATCGAAAGCCCTAAGAGCCGTATGATAACGATGCTTGTATTGCCTTTTATGAGTTGCTCTGCGCGGCTTCCGGTTTATTTGCTTCTGGCGGGGGCTTTTTTCCCAAGTTCGGCAGGAGTCGTGCTGTTCAGTCTTTATCTTCTGGGTATGCTTCTTGCCGTTATTACCGCTCGTATATTGAAAGGCTCCGTTTTTAAGGGGGAAGACATCCCTTTTGTTATGGAGTTGCCTCCCTACCGTATTCCCACTACCAAGTCGGTGCTCATACACATGTGGACCCGTGGCAAACAGTATTTGCGAAAGATGGGTACCGTTATTCTGTTAGCTTCTATTGTCATCTGGTTTTTGGGGTATTTCCCCCGTTCTGACGAACGAATGGACAATTTGGAAAAGCAAATTGCCCGAACGGAAGCGGATGCGTCTTTGGAGCAAACTCAAAAAGAACAGATCATCGACAGTCTTTCCCTTGTGGAGCATATGATACATCAGGAAAATTCATATATAGGCCGGTTGGGTAAAATGGTAGAACCGGTGATGCAGCCCCTGGGTTTCGACTGGAAAATGAGTGTAAGTTTGGTATCCGGTTTGGCTGCAAAAGAAGTCGTTGTGAGCACTTTGGGGGTTATTTACACCGGTAATGCAGACGATAGCGAGAAGGCTACCGCTCAATTGAGCGAGCGGTTAAAATCGGATGTCAAAATTGACGGAACCCCGTCCTTTTCTCCTTTGGTTGCATACAGTTTCATGGTTTTTGTTCTGATTTATTTCCCGTGTATCGCTACCGTCGTTGCTATCGGCAGGGAAAGCGGCAGTTGGAAGTGGAGTCTTTTTTCCATCTTATATTCCTGTACGTTGGCCTGGATGGTAAGTTGTCTTATTTTTCAATTAGGTTCGTTAATATGATACAATATATTCTTGTGATATTGATCGGTGTGGGGGTGGTGTTTATCCTCGGGCGTAATATCTATAAGATGTTTATCAGACCTGCCGATGAGGACGGACAATGTTCTGTGGGTTGCAGTAACTGCTCTCTTTCCCAAAAGGGTGCTGGCAAACGTAAACAGTCAAAAGAAAAAACAAAGAAAAGCGAACATAAGTGCTAAATCATTAACTTTGTCGATAATAATCAAAAAACTATTGAGTATGAAGTTCTTCTTAGATACTGCAAATTTAGATCAGATTCGTGAAGCAAATGACTTAGGCGTATTGGATGGCGTAACCACCAATCCTTCTTTGATGGCAAAAGAGGGTATTAGCGGTGTTGAAAACTGCAACAAACATTACGTTGATATTTGCAATCTTGTTCCCGGAGGCGATATCAGTGCCGAGGTTATTGCCACGGAGTACGAGGAAATGATAAAAGAGGGTACCGAACTTCATCGTCTTCACTCCCGGATTGTGGTTAAAGTGCCGTGCATAGCAGACGGCATTAAAGCGATAAAATATTTCTCCGATCATGGTATCCGCACAAACTGTACTTTGGTGTTCAGCATGGGGCAGGCTTTATTGGCTGCAAAAGCAGGAGCTACCTATGTTTCTCCGTTTGTCGGTCGTCTGGACGATATCAGCAGTAATGGGATGGACCTTGTGGCAAATATTGTGGAGATGTATCGTTACTATGGATTCAAAACACAGGTTTTGGCTGCCTCCATCCGTCATACCCAGCATATTATCGAATGTTTGAATGCCGGTGCCGATGTGGCTACCTGCCCCCTTGCCGCAATCAAAGGTTTGCTTAAGCATCCGCTGACCGACAGCGGCTTAAAACAATTTTTGGAAGACCATAAGAAAGCAGCACAAAATAAATAGATTCGTGGCTTGGCTCGATATTCAGACCGAAAGCTGTGGAGAGGAGACGTTTTTTCTCTCCGATATCCTGCTGAAAGCCGAATGTCTGCACATTTCTCGTCAGACCAAATAACATAAAGGAGACTGTTTCCGTTTTTTAGGAAACAGTCTCCTTTTCTCTAAAAACCCTCATCATGACTTTTTTTATTCGGAAAGAAACCCTGCGCTCGGCTTTTTCAAAGAAAAACCTCCGCCGTATCATATTCGGAGCAGAAACTCCGGGAGGAAAGATTTTCGATATCCTTTTGCTTATTGTCATTATCCTGAGCGTTGTTGTCGTCCTTTTAGACAGTATGCCGGATATTCCCTCAGCCTGGCATCGTATCTTCAATGTGTTGGAGTGGATTTTTACCGTTGTTTTTACCCTTGAGTATATACTCCGTGTTTATTGTGCAGGCAGACGAAAATCTTATGTGCTCTCTTTTATGGGATTGGTAGATTTGATTTCGTTTCTTCCCACATATCTTTCTTTCATCTTTCCCTCTTTTCATTTTTTATTGGTCGTGCGGGTTCTGCGGATTATACGCGCCTTCAAAATCATGCAAATGGGGCAGTATATCAGGCAAGGCGACTATCTGTATCGAACCATTCGTGCCAGTATTCCCAAAATTTCCGTTTTTATGGTTTTTGTGGCTTTACTGGTTATTTTGCTCGGGTGTCTTATGTATTTGATAGAGAGTCCTATCAATCCTCGTTTCTCAAGTATACCGAGGGCTGTGTACTGGGCTGTCGTCACTTTGACTACGGTTGGTTATGGCGATATAACCCCCGTAACCGGTTGGGGGCAATTCTTGTCGGTTGTTGTCATGCTTTTGGGTTATTCGATCATAGCCGTTCCTACGGGTATTGTTTCCGGGGAGATGGTAAAGAACCACCGTTACCTGTCTCCCGATAGGACAAAAGGAAAAAATAACCGCAGGCCGACCTGTTGCTGTCACACTTGCGGCAAGGCTGTTTTTGATGCAGGAGCTCTTTTTTGTCCTTATTGCGGAGAAGGGTTGGTCAAGTCGCAAAAGAAGCAAATACCGCCTCATCGTAGACACCGGGATACCGATTCCGAACATTTGCCGGATAAAGGCCAACAGAGGGAATCATAAGTGTTTTTCTGCTAAGTGTCTCTAATTCGGAATGTTTCCGTATTTTTGTGGAAAATTACAATAAAACTAATCTCTTAAGAATTTATGGCTACGACAGCTGATTTTAGAAATGGTATGTGCCTCGATATAGATGGCCAATATTACTTCATTGTTGAATTTTTGCACGTTAAACCCGGTAAAGGTCCGGCTTTTGTTCGTTCCAAACTGAAAAATGTAGCTACCGGCAGAGTAATCGATAAGACTTGGAACAGCGGTGTAAAAGTGGAAGAAGTACGTATTGAGCGTCGTCCGTATCAGTATTTGTATAAAGATGAGATGGGGCTGAATTTTATGCATCCCGAAACATTCGAACAGATCTCTATTCCCGAGGCTTCGATCGATGGGGTGCAGTTTCTGAAAGAAGGCGATATGGTCGAGGCCATGGTTCATGCCGAGAGCGAAACCATCCTGACTTGCGAGTTGCCTGCTCACGTAACATTGAGAGTTACTTATACCGAGCCCGGATTAAAAGGCGATACGGCTACCAATACATTGAAGCCCGCAACGGTCGAGACCGGTGCCGAAGTGCGTGTTCCGTTGTTTATCAGCGAAGGCGAATTGATCGAAATCGATACCCGGGACGGTTCTTATATCGGAAGGGTGAAAGAATAAGGAAAAATCAGATAACGTTTTGCTGTGAATATAGTATTTTATATTATAAAGTGTTCTATTTGAAAATTAAACGCTATCTTTGCAGCGAAATTAAATCACAATAAGATTTGCACTAATTTTTTGAATTATGAAGAAAGTTGTATTACTTGCAGTTCTTTTTGCTGCTTCTATGTTGGTTTCTTGTTCAGGAAACAAAAAAGCTGACAACAATGCAGTTGTAGATTCTGTTGCTACAGAAGTAAAGCAAGAAGTTGAAGCTGCTGTAGACTCTGCTGCTATGGTTGTTGAAGAAGTGAAAGAAACAGCAACTGAGGCTGTAGAAGAGGTAAAAGAAGAAGTTAAAAAGGAAGAGGTTAAGAACTAAGCCTTATTTTAACTGATTACTTCATCTAAGCAAGGCATACTTGCAAAGAAAAAGCTGTACGAATTCGTACAGCTTTTTTCTTTTTGTATCCATGGCTTTTTCCCTATGGTGTATGATTGTATTTTGTTTTATAATACAGTTGTATAAAAAGTTTTTCTTCGTAGAACAGTCAAGCAGGTAAGATATTGAAAGGAATATTTTTCCTCTTTTTACATTGTGCTATTTACTCTCTGGAATTCTTTGCCTGATGGCTCGGAATCCGTAGCGCTACGGATTTTCAACGAAGTTAACTTGGATTTTTTTTCTTTGCCTGAAGAATTTTTATCCATCAGGCAGAGGTTTTTTGTTTTGCAGGAATGGAGATTTGATTAGAGGTGAAATCTTCTTATGTTATTCATCTTGAGGTGTATACGAACTTAAGGCGTATGACTTCTTTCTTCTCTTTGGTTTCTCTGTTGTAAATGGGATGTAACCGGTTACGCTGTGTTGCGTCTAAAAAGCAAAGAACATAAAAACAACTGAAATTAACTAAAAATAGAAAAATTATGGATGGATTATTTGCTGCTTTAATTGTAGGAATTATCTTTTGGGTAATCTTCAAAATCTTTGAACTTTTCGTCCGCAGGAGTGAGCGGCTGAAAATTATCGATCATATTTCAGACTTGCCGGATGGAAAAGTGCTGTCTGAAAATTTATTTCCCAAACATGTTACTTTGAGCGACAGGCTAAGCATAAAAATTGCTTCGTTGATTATAGGTATGGCTTTTGGTATTGGTTTGTTTTTTTTATTTTCACTCTTCAATTATGATCTGATTCGACAAGCAGATACCTATTTCTATGATTATAACAGCGTTTTTTTAATTGCCTTGGTACTCTTGTTCGGCGGGTTAGGGTTGCTGATTCCTTCGCTGTATTTTTATAAGAAAGACAAGAAGGCTTAGAGCTCTCCACAGTATTTGTTTTTGAATTCTGTAAGTAAGGCTCTTTCTTCGGGTTTTGCCGGAGAGAGAGTCTTTTTTTGTCATAATTTTGGGGGATCTATGATACGGTAATTTTGTAAAAAATCTCAAACTGTTTCTTTTTCGTTATATATTATTTGGATGCCTTTGTTTCTTTATCTGTTTTTAGACCTGAAGCATTTGGATATGGCAAAGATCTTTTCTTTTATTTTGGTATAAAAAAAAATGTATCTATATTTGTGGTGTACTAATTCGATGATACAGTTATGATACAAGCGAAGAATATAAGATTTGGCTATCGTCGTGGCCGTAAACTTTTTGAAGAGATGTCTTTTGAGCTGCCCAAAGGAACGATAACCGGACTTTTGGGGCGTAACGGAGAGGGAAAAACAACTCTTTTGAAATTGCTTAGCGGTCAGTTCTTTGTTCAGGATGGTTCTCTAAGTGTTTTGGGCTATGATCCCGTGAAACGCGAAGTACCTTTTTTGGCGGATCTCTTTTATTTGCCCGAGGAGGTGATTTGTCCCGGAGTAACCATTCGGGAATATTTCGATATCATTACACCTTTTTATCCCAATTATTCTCCGGAGTTGGCAGAAGAGGCCATTGCCACATTCGATTTGAAGTGGAACATGAATTTGGGCAAAGTTTCTCAGGGGCAAAAGAAGAAAGCCATTATAGCTTTGGCTTTGTCATTACGAACTTCGCTTTTGCTTATGGATGAGCCGACCAACTCTCTGGATATACCTTCCAAAGCGGCATTTCGTCGTATGATGGCCGCACATACCACCGACGAACAGACTGTGATAATCAGTACGCATCAGGTGCGGGATCTGGAGCAGCTAATCGACCGTATCATGATGTTGGAGCACAACCGTATTATTTGTAATGAGCCGATCATGGCCTTGGAAAAACTATTTGTTTTCAGACAAATAGCCAATCGCGACATGCGTGCAAATGCTCTTTATACCGAGCCTTCGGTTTTGGGAGAACTGGGCGTTTTTGAAAATGACGGATCGGAAGAAAGTAACTTCTCCATGGAGCTTTTCTTTGATGGAATGATTGCATGTCCGGATGTCTTTATCCGGATAATAAATAAACAACAAAACGGCAATATAGAATATGACTGATGTAAACATGTCAAACCGCCAACGACTGGGCTTGCTGTTGAAAATGGAGTGGAGGCTCAACAAGAAGAACTTTTTCTTGTTGTCGGTTTTGCTCATTCTTATCAGCATAGGTTTTAATCTGCTGTTTTTCTATTTGGAGCCTCTTGAATCACGCTATTCGAGCGATTACAATAATCCTTTGCAATGCTTTTTCTTGTTTTCCATCGGTTATTGGTTGTTTTTCTTTTTCATGTTGAATGGGAGGGTAAACAGGAAGGAGACGATCTCATATCCGGTATTGCCGGCACGGGTTAGAGAGAAGTTCGGTTCTTATATTATAGTGGCATTTCTTTTATTGTTCTTTTTGTGGGTGATCAGTCAGTTTACCGCCGGTTTGATTTTTCTGGCACATCCAAATCTTGAGGGACCCAGAGCATTTGCTCCGTTAGTGGTATTGGATAACGGCTACCAGATATTCAACCCATTCCTGTTTTTTTCAGGAATTAACAGATTTCGGGAAGGCCTTGCTTCTGCCGGTTTTACCATATCTTTTATACTGTTGAGCCTGGGTATGACCTTTTTACCTGCCGTTTCTTTCAGGACACCGATTAAAGCCATACTTGCATTTTGGGGTATCTGTGTTGTTTTGGTTGTGTTATTTTTAACCGTTTTTATTCCGATGTTCGATTTCTTGTTGGAAAACTTCAATTCGAATGTTTCTGTATTTTTTGTGATTTTTTGTATGGCATTTCTGGGAGGCGGTATGCTGGTATGGAGTTATAACAGATTAAAAAATATACAATTAAGATAAGAAGATGAAAAATAATACTAAAACAAACAGCTTTGGCAGAATAGGTTTATTGCTGCGTATGGAGTGGCAGGTAAACAGGAAAAATATATTGATTTTCACACTCTTATCTGTTTTGGTTCTGGCCGGTTTGCGCGAGTTGTTTTACAACTTATTTGTTCCGAGAATACAAATAGGAGGTGTCGATGTGATGTCTTTGTATCAACTTTTCAGTTTGATATTCTGGTTTTATGGTTTTATTCTACTGAATAAGCGTGTAAACAGATCGGATACGATAGACTATTGTCAGATTCCGGCCAAGACGTGCGAGAAGTATGTGGTCTTATGCTTGTACATCGTATTCTTTATATTTTTGGCGTGGGTGGCAAATCAGTTGTGTTATAGTATTAATTTCATGTTTCATCCGCATATCGGCGATGCAGCCAGAATGGAACGGCAAATTTTCGGACCTGTTTTTGCCAATGGCTATCAGATACTTATTCCATGGAACTTTTCCGATATGAAAATCAAAGAGATTTATTTGAATACTGCTTCAATAGGAATATCTTCGCTTATATTTTCTTTAGGAACAACGCTGTTTTGCTTGATCAGCTTCCGGAAAACCATAAAAGCTTTGTTTGCCTGTATGGGTATCTGTCTCGTATTTATTATTCTCATTATTGTATTGATAACTCAGGTGGTGAAATCCTTAGAGGAAGTTTATGAAGTTGCTGATATTCAGGCTTTAGCAGAGTATTTGAACATGGTCATGACTACGGGTTCCGTAATATTCGGTTTGGCTTTTATGGGATTGAGTTACTATAAACTGAAAAAGAGACAACTAAAATAAAAGAGCTGTTAAAGAGAAACACAGAAGATGCCCTTCGTGTAAGTTCTTATAAAAAATAAAGAGGAGACGACAATGATATTTTTAGAAGATCAACCGATATTTTTACAGATTGCAGAATGGATCTCTGATCGAATTCTGGATGGAACTTATCCGACCGGCTCTAATGTGCCGAGCGTTCGGGAGCTGGCTGTAAGGATGGAGGTTAACCCCAATACGGCCATGCGTGCAGTGGAGCGTTTACAGCGCGACGGGCTGATTTATCCGAAGCGTGGAATCGGCTTTTATGTGGATGCCAGTGCTCGTGAGCGTATTCTGGTGAAACGTATGGAGCGTTTCAAAAATGAACGTGTTCCTCAGTTGGTTGCGGAGATGCGGCTTCTGAACATATCGCTCGAAAAGCTGTGTAAACTGACGGAAGACGAATTGAACAGACAGCATACGGAAGATGAAAAATAGCGTGATGAAATAGTAGTAATTCTTTTGTACTTGAACGGAGAAACTCCGGGTTGCCACTGATGTGGTTTACCCGGAGTTTTCTGTTTGTCTGTTCGGTTTTCTTAAATCTTAAAATTGAAGCCCAAACTGATCAGCTCGTTTACTTGCAGATATTTCATCCAGCTCTCACTGGGAGGAACCGAATCATCGAATCGCAGGTGCAGATATAGCTTGGAACTGAAGAAACGGTTGAAGTTGAAGTTGAAAGTGTTTTCCCATTCGCTGTCCACGTTTTTGTAATTGGTGTTGTAGATAAAGCGAGAGCGCCATCCGATAGTCAGGTTGAAATCCCACAGCAATTCGGAGCGTATGGTAGAACCCAAAGAATGCTTGATCATGTTGCTTTTGGAGAGTCCATGGCGTTCTAAATCGATATTGTCCCGGAGGGATGTGCGCACACTGTAAGAAAAAGGCGCGATGTTCAGTGTAAATTTGATTTTACGGCCATAAATAGCGCGAGACATATCTTTGTATTCATACTTCATACCCAAACCGAGTACCGAGTTTATGGGGGAGACGATTGAAGAAAGAAGTTTGCGACTATTTTGTTTGTATCCGTTAAAAAGCTGTGTCCTTACATCCCAGTCCAATGTATAGTACCAACTGGAGAAAGCCTTGTAACCGAAGTTGCTGTGAAAGCGAATCAGGTCATCGGAAATCCGATAGCGATGTACCGAATCGTCCATGGCGTTGAAAATACTTAGTTTGTGTTCTATCTCATTTACCCAGTTGATTTCTCCGGATAGGTAGTTATAGGCAAAATAGTTTCGGATGAACAGATTGAGGTTGCTTGCTCCTCCTTTGTGCCAGTTGTTTGAAACGAAATTTTGCGAGAATTGAATAGATGTTTCAAATGAGGGAAACCAATGTTTAATGGGAGTTTCTTTTACTTTTAACGGATTTACCGAATTAATCAGTACAAATTCGCTATCCGCCTTGTCCAATACCGACATTTCATCTTTATTATATTGTATTATGCGGTAATCAGGTCTGTATTGTTCCAAAAATTTTTGACCGTATTTGAACAGCGACGAATGGTGTATCTGAAGATTGTTAAGAGTATGATGGATGAGACGCTGCCCGAGAAAGGAGGAAATTTGTGGTTGTTCGATGACTTTTATTTTTTCATATTGCCAGGAACCGATGGTATCGAACCGGAGTTTGAGCGGATCTTGCTGTTTATGTATGCTTCGGGTGACCAGTGGCAAACGAAGAATGTGTATCAGATAATTCGACGAACTGTAATCTTTTGCTATAGAATCCTCCATAGTCGATTTAAGATTAGTGGAGTCGATTTCGGAATATTCCTTTTGTTTTAAGATATAGCCTTTGTCCGGAGTTTTACTGATGTCATCTAATGTTTTTATCTGTTTGGGCATCGAAAACTCTGTATTTACCTGGGCTGTTAAGCCCGCTATTGAAACCGGAAGAATAAAAACGGAGAGTAAAAATCTCTTCATTACTTATTAATTTTATTAAATATTGACTGTTCCAAAGTTAAGACTTTTGTTGTTTATATGCAGGTTAAAAACCGGCTTCTTTTGCTAAAGAGGATCGATATCGATGATGATGCGGTTTTTCTTGTAAGCCGGAGTGTCTTGCAATGTTTTTGACAAGGCTTTTTGTATGGCTGTTCGTTCTATGCGGTAATCTGTTTGAGGATTTCGTTTGAGAGTGATTTGCCGGATATATTGCATATCTATACGTGCCACAGAAGGTTTCTGAGGTTGGCTTACAGCTCCCTCGGGGAGAAACTCACAAAGATTTTTGCAGAGATTTTCGGCACAACTGTCCACTAAATCTTCATCAAAACCTTTGATTATGATGGTGGAAAGCCTTACGAACGGAGGAAATCCGCAAATTTCGCGCTCTTCCAGCTGGTTTTCGATAAAGCGGTTATAGTCTCCTTTCTTGAGTTGCTCAATGAACGGATTCTCTGTGTCGTAGGTCTGTAACAACAGGCGGGTAGGGGTGTTTTCACTGTTTGATAGACAGCCTCGTATCAGTAATTGATCTAACAGCTGATAAGCTCTTTCGTAGCTTCTGAAGTCCGGATAGCCCAGGATGGCATCCAGCCGGATGACAGCGATGAGTGAAACATCGTTCCAGATCGGTTGTCCCTTAATAAGCTGTGTGCCTACGATGATGTCCACATTGCCCGAGTCTATCAGCTGCTGTACTTCGGATCGCTGCTTGGCACTGAGCAAAACATCGCTGTCCAGACGTAAAACCGATGCTTCCGGGAATTTGACCGCTACTTCCTGCTCCACCCGTTCGGATCCATATCCCATGGCTTCCATTACTGGTTCATTGGCTGTTTCAGGCATGGTATGGCAGTTGGGGCATGCCGTGGGTACCGGGGCATTGTAACCGCAGTAATGACAAATCATTTTATGGTTACTGCGGTGATAGGTCAGGCTGACATCGCATTTGGGACATTTGTATCTTTCTCCGCAAGCCCGGCATACCAGAAACGGGGCATATCCCCGTCTGTTTTGCAGTAATAAAACCCGTTGTCCTGCTTTTATGGTTTGCCGGATGGCTTCTGCCAATGCAGGTGAAATAATTCCATTCTGTTGTTTAGGTGTTTTTCTCAGATCGATGGCTTCTATGACGGTGTTTTTCCTGAACCGATATCGTTCCCGACCGGGTAGTGAGATGCGGCGATACTTCCCACGCATGACATTAAAAAGGGTTTCTGCCGAGGGAGTTTCAGAGGTAAGCAGTACCGGGATGTTGTTTTTTACCCCCAGCCAGATGGCCACATCTCTTGCATGGAAGCGAGGTGTAGCCTGATGTTTCAGTGCATACTCGTGTTCTTCGTCTACGACAATAAGCCCTAAATTTTTGAATGGCAGTAAAACAGCGTTTCGCTGTCCCATGATTACGAACGGTTCGTCCGAAGTCGCTGTTTTTAGAAAAGTTTCCACTTTTACGGCGTCGCTTATCGTGGTGTCGTAAACCAGTAGACGTCCGTTTGTTGCTTTCCTTAGTTTTTCCGTAAAACAGTCCTTTGTTTCTACTTCGCCCGTTATCGGGCTGAGGAGCAAAACCTGCTTCCCTTTATTGATTGTATCGGCTATTTGTTGAATAAGAAGCTGCTCTTTTTCTGCTATATCTCTTGTTTCAAGAAAATGTACCGCTGCATCCGGATTGAGAGAAAAAGGCTGTTGGATAAGGTTTTCCCGGGTAATATCGGATGATTTAACACGGGGAGGAGCAATACGGCTGATCTCTTTTTCGTAGGTTTGAAAAATGCCTCTTTTGCATAAAGCTCTGACGAGGTTGCTCCTGTTGGCGTCGCCTTTGGTAAATTCCGCCAGCTTGACAGCCATCGTATAATCTTCTTGCACGCCGTCTTCGCACATTTCAAGCCATTCATACAGTATAGCCTGCTGCTTCGGTGCACGTTTTATAGAAGAGATTACTTCTGTCAGCTGTTCTTCCGTTCTGAAACCGGGGGATAAGTGCAGACAGGTTTCGGTACGAGGTTTGTATTTGCGTATCAGCTCTTCTTCCACCCTAATTGCTCCTGCCCGTACCAATTCGGTTAAGGCATCGACCGAAATTCGCCCCAAAGCTCTTTGAATGGCAATGGTCGCTGCATTTTTCTTCGGTTGGCGTGCTAAAAAGTCGAGCAGATTTTGTTGTTTTTCGGATAACCGTTTGCTTGCTACGAAATCCTCATTGAGGCGGATAATCGTGGCACTTGTAGGCAGTAGACCGGAGGGTAGAGCCATCCGCAGCACATCCCCCTCTGTACACATGTAGTACCGGCTTATCCAATGCCACAGTTCCAGATCTTTTTGACCGAGAATGGCATCTTTGTCCGGTACGTCGCTGATGGTTTTTATCGTTTTATTGTTCAAAAGAGCTTTAGGCAAGTCGGTATCTATACCGCACACAATGCCGGTATAAAAACGTGTGGGGCCTAAAGAAACGACAACGCGTTGTCCTGCCTGAAGCTTGCCTTCCCATTCGTCCGGTATCAGATAATGGTAGGTTTTGTCAAGTTTCAAAGGCAGCACAACGCGTGCGTAGCTCATGCCGTTTTGTATTATTCAGTTCGACATCTTTTCGCTCAGGTATTGGTGCATGCCGGCAGCCCCCACACGGCCGTCGCCCATAGCCAGGATTACGGTGGCACCGCCGCGAACGATGTCTCCTCCGGCATACAGATCTTCTAAAGAGGAACGGTTCTTGTCGTGCACGATGATCGTTCCTTTGTCGGACACTTGCAGACCTTCTATGCTTCTGGGGATAAGCGGATTCGGAGATACGCCTATGCTTACGATCACTTCGTCTACCGGTACCGTTTCGATAGCTCCGGTAATAGCTACCGGCCTTCTCCGTCCGCTGGCATCGGGCTCGCCCAATTCCATTTTTTGCAGCTTCATGGCTTTCAGTCTGCCACGTTCGTCTCCGATATATTCGATGGGATTGTGAAGTGTAAGAAATTCTACACCTTCTTCTTTGGCATGTTTTATTTCTTCTACACGTGCCGGCATCTCTTCTTCCGTACGGCGGTAGATGATCATGGCGCGCTCTGCTCCCAAACGTTTGGCTGTGCGCACGGAGTCCATCGCTGTATTGCCTCCCCCTATAACCGCTACGGTTTTCCCTTTAATTACCGGAGTATCGCTATCCTCATCCGCTGCGGCCATGAGGTTTACACGGGTCAGATATTCGTTGGAAGACAATACGCCGGCCAGATTTTCTCCGGGGATGTCCATAAAACGTGGCAGACCTGCACCGCTTCCCACGAAAATGGCTTTGTAGTCCATTTCATGAAGCTCGTCGTAAGTGATTGTCCGTCCGATAATCGTGTTTGTTTCAAAGACCACACCGAGATCTGTCAGTTTTTGGATTTCAGCATCCACGACCTCATTCGGCAGACGGTATTCGGGTATTCCGTATTTGAGCACTCCGCCTATTTCGTGCAGAGCTTCGAAGACCGTTACCTCATAGCCCCATTTGGCCATGTCGTGCGCACAACTCAGACCGGCGGGACCGCTGCCTACGATTGCTACTTTAATTCCGTTAGGTATGGGGCGCTCCTCCGGTGTGCACTCTTGCGGATGCGTGCGCTCGTAGTCTGCGGCATAACGCTCCAGATAACCGATAGCAACTGCCGGTTTGTTCATCTTCAGATAAATACACTTGCTTTCGCATTGTTTTTCTTGCGGGCATACCCGTCCGCAAACGGCAGGAAGCGAACTGGTTTCCCGAAGTGTTTGTGCTGCTTTGATAACCTTGCCCGCTTCGATGTATTTGATAAATGTGGGAATATGGATACCCACGGGACAACCTTCCATACAAGTGGGTTTCGGACAGTCCAGACATCTGTGCGATTCAGCCAAAGCCTGTTCTGCGGTAAGCCCTGTATTGACTTCTTCGTTAAGCTGAGTGGCACGGTACTTCGGGTCTAATTCGGGCATGACAACCCGGTTCATGCTCATGCGTTCTTTGGGGCTTATTTTATTGCGCAGTTCTACTCGCCAAGGTTCGGAGCGACGATTTGTTATTAATTCTTCCGTAGTCATTCTTATTCTAACTCCTTATAGGCACTAAGCCTTGATAACATTTCATTAAAATCCACCTGATGTGCATCGAACTCGGGCCCGTCTACACATACGAAACGAGTTTTACCTCCTACCGTAACGCGGCAAGCACCACACATACCGGTACCATCGACCATGATCGTATTGAGCGAGGCTATGGTGGGGATATTGTATTTGCGTGTAACTTCTGCCACGAACTTCATCATGATAGCCGGCCCGATGGTTACACATTCATCGACCTTTTCACGTTTGATAACCATTTCGACACCTTCGGTAACCAACCCCTTGTTGCCGTAAGACCCATCGTCTGTCATGATGATTACTTCGTCGCTGACAGCTCTCATTTGCTCCTCCAGGATGATAAGATCTTTTGTGCGGGCAGCCAATACCACAATTACCCTGTTGCCTGCTTTGTGAAAACCTTCTACGATCGGAAGCAGGGGGGCAACACCCACTCCTCCGCCGGCACAGAGTACAGTGCCTACTTTTTTAATGTCTGTTTCTTTTCCTAAGGGACCGACCACGTCGGTAATGCTGTCTCCTTCCTGCAACGCACAAAGTTTCTTTGATGATTTACCTACTGCCTGCACCACCAGGGTGATGGTTCCGGCTTTGACATCTGCCTGTGCAATGGTTAACGGTATTCGTTCTCCTTTTTCACCTACTCTGACTATGACAAAATGCCCCGGACGGCGTGCCTTGGCAATGCGTGGGGCTTCGATGACTAATTTGAATACACGTTCAGAGAATGATTCTTTCTTTAGTATTTTATACATGGCTTTTATTGCTTGTAATTACCATTCCTACAAAAGTACGTTAAATTTCATATTAGCCCATCAAAACGGTTGATAAGGATGCTTTACGGGAATCTATTTTGATTTTTTTACTTCTGCTTGAAGTGTTTTATGAGATATTAAAAAAGGCGGTGTGTCATCATGTGCAAATTGCTGTGTTGCCTGCGACATTAAGCTTCTGTCACTTACTTCGGTACGCTCCCTTAATCTCAATTATTGCTGTCCGGTAAAAAATCGAAGAACCTTCAAAAACTACTGTTCTATAGCAGATTACAAGAGAATTTGAATTAGAGGGCTTGTATTTTTCCATACTGTCATTTCTAACATTGTCAAACTCCTTTTTCTTCGTAATGCCCTTTTAGAAGGTTGTTTTTGCGAAATATGAAGGGTTTTAGTTCCAAATCTCTAACCTCCTAAATTTTACCGGACACCAATAAATCTCAATCTTTTACGCATTCTGATGCACCGATAAGGGGCTGTACCCCAAATGGATTTTGATACAGCCCCTTATCGGTCTTTGTTTTGTTACGCTTGTATATTTGCTTTTTTTCGACGCTTTTTCCTAAAGAGGAAAATAAAGGCGACCAACAGGATAATGGCAATGATGCCGAAACCGATCTCATGACTGTATACGGTAACGGTACGTATCAGTTCTTCTTCCGTTTTTATTCCCGGGACGCTTGCCAAAGAATAACCTAAAATAGCCAGTACGGTATTCCAGATACCGGCTCCGATGGTTGTGTACAGCAAAAAAGGCATAAACTTCATTTTTGCCAGACCGGCCGGTATGGAAATCAGTTGGCGTATGCCCGGCACAAGTCGTCCTATCAGGGTGCTTACAGCTCCGTTTTTTTCGAAATATACCTCTGCCCTTTGTACTTTTTCCGTATTGAGCATAAGAGCTCTTCCTATACGGCTTCTGGCAAAGCGGTAAACGATGGGTCTGCCTAACCACATAGCCAGATAATAGTTTATCGCTGCCCCTATATCTGCTCCTAAAGTGGCAAAGAAAACCACCAGAAATACGTTCATGTCTCCGCTTCCGGCAGCGGCTTTCCACGCAGCCGGCGGTACTACCACTTCACTGGGAAAAGGGATGAACGAACTCTCGATTGCCATTAAGAGCGTAATGGTCCAATAGTTTAAGTGTTCCAGACACCATTGGATTATTCCTATAGATTCCATTAGTCTTAAGGTATTATTTATTTTGTTCTTTTTTCCAGGAATCTTTCAGCGAAACCGTTCTGTTGAATACCAATGCACCCGGTTTGCTGTCGGGGTCTACTGTAAAATAACCGGTACGTTGGAATTGGAAATGCTCTCCAGGCTTTGCATTTGCCAGGAAAGGTTCGATACGGCAATCTTTTATGATTTGCAGAGAATCCGGATTGAGCAGTTCTGCCAGAGTTTTGTCTTTTATGTCAGAGGGGTTTTCATCCGTAAAGAGTCTGTCATACAGTCTTACCTCGGCTTTCTCACAGTGGTTTGCACTTAGCCAGTGGATGGTACCTTTTACCTTTCGATTACTTCCGGGAAGGCCGGTTCTTGTTTCCGGATCGTATTCGGCATAAACCTCCGTTACGTTGCCGTTTTCATCTTTTTGGCATCCCGTACATTTAACGATATAGGCATTTTTTAGACGAACTTCGCGCCCCGGAGTCATGCGGAAGAATTTTCCGGGTGCGTCTTCCATAAAATCTTCCTGTTCTATCCAGAGTTCGCGGCTGAACGGAATGATGTGAATACCTGCGGTTTCATCCTCCGGATTGTTGATCGCTTCCATCTCTTCCACTTTACCTTCCGGATAATTGGTAATGATGAGTTTTACAGGATGCAAAACGGCAGAAACACGCGTTGCATGTTCGTTCAGATCTTCGCGTACAGCATGTTCCAGCAATGCTACATCTATCGTGCCGTCATATTTGGTATAGCCTATTTTGTCGATAAAAGATCGAATGGCTTCCGGAGTATAGCCCCGTCTTCTGTAACCGCAGATTGTGGGCATACGCGGGTCATCCCAACTGTTTACATGGCCTTCCTTGACCAATTGGAGCAGTTTTCGCTTACTCATCATGGTATAAGTGAGATTCAACCGGTTGAATTCTATTTGTCGAGGACGATACTCGTCTGTTTTCAGCAGATCGATGAAATAGTTATACAGCGGTCTGTGTACTTCAAACTCCAATGTACAAATAGAGTGTGTGACACCCTCGAAGTAATCGCTTTGGCCATGTGCAAAATCGTACATTGGGTATACATTCCACTTGTTCCCTGTACGGTGGTGAGGATATTTGATGATACGGTAGATAATGGGATCTCTAAAGTGCATATTGGACGAAGCCATATCTATTTTTGCTCTCAGAGTCATGGCACCCTCTTCGAATTCTCCGGCATTCATCCTTCTGAATAAATCCAGACTTTCTGCTGCAGGTCTGTTTCGGTATGGGCTTTCTTTGCCGGGAACGGTAGGAGAGCCTTTTTGTTCTGCTATTTTATCAGCCGATTGTTCATCCACATAAGCATGCCCTTCCATGATTAGTTTTTCAGCAAAGGCATATAGTTTGTCAAAATAGTCCGAAGCATAATAGATATTGCCCCAGTGAAACCCTAACCATTCTATATCCTGCCGGATGGCATCTACGTACTCCACGTCTTCTTTTGTCGGGTTCGTATCGTCGAAACGGAGATTGCAGACACCGTTATATTGCTGTGCAATACCGAAGTCTATGCAAATGGCTTTAGCGTGGCCGATGTGCAAATAACCGTTGGGTTCCGGTGGAAAACGGGTTTGTATACGACCGTCGTTTTTCCCCTCTTTCAAGTCGTTTTCTACAATTTGCTCAATGAAGTTAAGGCTTCTCTTTTCTTCAGCCGTTTCAGTTGGTGTATCAAATGCTTCGTTCATCTTAGAAATAGCGTGAATGATGATATGTAATTATTTTATCGTTGTTTTAAAATACTGTTTACCACCCGTACGGTGCAAATCAATTTTCCGCTTTTGGTAGAGTAGATTTCCACACTCCATACGTGTGTGCTTTTACCCTGGTGCATGATTCGTCCTTCTGCACGCATGACATCGCCTTCCAGAGCCGAAGATATGTGGTTTCCGCTTACTTGCATACCCACCTGCATTTCTCCCGGTTCCAGCAGGGCTACGGATCCTAAACCTGCAACCGTTTCGGCCAAAGCCAGATTGGCTCCTCCGTGCAAGATACCCATCGGTTGCCTTGTGCGAATGTCCACCGGCATCGTAGCCTCTGCATATCCTCTGCCCAAGGCCGTACAAACAATGCCCAGATTGCCCATCAGACTGTTAGGCATCAGGCTGTTGATTTCGTCCAGAGAGTACGGTGCATCTTCGTATTCGCTGAAGACGAACTTCTCGATCATGTGAGCAATTCCGTCCTCTTCGTTACTCATCGTAACGTAATCGGCGCAAGCTTTTACCGCTTCTTTTGCATTGCTTACGGCTACTCCCAATCCGGCATACTGGATCATTTCAACATCATGATAGCTGTCACCTACCGCAATGAGTTCCTGCCTGTTGTAGTCGAGCTTATCCAGGAGGGCGGCAATGGATTGTTTCTTGTGGATATTCCAGGGTGCAAGTTCGATGAAAGCCATAGCCGACCTTGTGACTGTAACAAGCCCGGGCAGTTGTTGTTTGATGAGAGCTTCCAGAGTATCCATTTCTGCAGGCTCTCCTGCGATCATACATTTCGCCGGCGCTTTTTTTATGAAGTCGAGTATGTTGGGTACTTCAAGCGTAGGCATATTGTTTTTTTCGGCCTCTTCTTTTATATAAGGGTCGTTCACATTTTCAGAGACTACCTTGTGATCGGCATAAGTCAGGAAGTTGACACCTTGTCCCAGACTGAGGTTGTACAAACGTTTGATCGTATCTAAAGGTATACTGTGCTCTGAAATGGTTTTACCGGTACGACAGTTAATAATCTGTGCACCGTTATAGGGTAGAATGTATCCGCTATGGTCTTTGAGCTGTAACTCTTCTGCTATTTTTGTCAATCCCTCGATAGGTCTTCCCGAAGCCAGAATCAAGCGCACGCCCATTTCTTCTTGTGCTTTGAGTAATGCTCTTTTGTTTGTTTCCGAGAGTTCCCTTTTATTGTTCAACAGCGTACCGTCCACATCAAGGGCAATCATTTTGTATTTCATAAAGCACGTTTTGTTAAAAGTTAATGTTTACGCCACCTAAGACATAATAGTTTTGGTGATAATAGCCCCAAAATCTTTCTGTTTTTCCGTTAAGTTGACCAGCACCATTAAGATAAACAGAAAAAGTCTGATTGAACCGATAATTTGCATGACAGGTTATCAGGTGCATATCTTTCAGTGAAAACTCGTTTCCGTACGGATCATAAGATTTTCTTCCGCTCAGCATGTCGTATCCTATGCTTATCGTTACCTTCTGAAGAGGGCGTAGGCTTATCTTCGCATTGCTTTCGAAAGTGGGTACGGCACTGAGTATCACACTCTCTTCGGAAGAGTAGTTGTTGTATTTTACTCCTAATTCGGTTTCCCAGATGCTGCCCATTTTGTAGCCGAACATACCGCCAAGGCTCCAGCGCGATGTGTTTGCATAGTATGGCTTGAAGAAAACTTGCCGGTTGTCGGCATCGATATTCGGGAGCGTATTCGGATTGAAAAAGAGGTCATGGTCTTTTTTTGAATATTCCCCGAAAAACCTCATGGATATATTTGAATTAACAATTCCTTTTAATGCTATTCTTGCATTGATCTTCTCGTTGGCGTGTCTCAGCGAATAATCGGGAGTTAAAAAAGGCATTGCAGACAATGTTTCGTACAGCGTATGGTGAATAAAACCACCTTCTATTTCCGATTGCAGCTGCCAGTATTTACCGAAAGAAAGATCAAAGCTTACTTTGGGTGTTAACAGTAGCTTGGTATAGGGTTTTACATTAAAAGATATACCGATGCCCGCAAGGAGAGACCAGCTCAGATCGTCATAGCTGTTGGCTACTTTCAGGTAGGGGGTTCCGCTTAAAGACAAAAACGGATTCGATTGTTTCTCTTTTTCACTGAATCGGAGTCCTTCTTCTTGATTCTGTACGATGAAGTTGACCTGTCCCAAAATCCCGGCGCTGAATGAATGGCTGATTTTCGTATAGAGATCATTATATGCTTGCAGATGGTGCTCTTTTAGATGATACGTTTTCTGGAGCATATCGGTTCCTTTTGACAGGAAATTATATGAAACGTACCCTTTTGATGCCACAGACAGGAGCGATTCGCTTTTCTTTTCCAAATCCAATCGCAGGGCAATTCGGTGTGTTTTGGCATCATTCGGTGTTTCATACGCATAAGGGGTATAAGTATCGGCGATGGTGCCGCCATTGGGAATGATGCCGTAGAAATTGTAAAAACGGTGCAAATAAGTTCCGGTAAAGCCGAAGTTCCATATCTCTCCGTTTTCCTTGTAACGTAAGCCTGCAAGAGTTTGAAAATCCAGTGCTTTCGTATCCTGATTGACTGCCGTAGTGCTTACCGGAGCATCCGTGCTTCTATTTGCAGCAAAGATGTCGAATGTTCTGTTTTCCTTGTTGATAAAACGATATCCGAAATCGCCTCTGAAGTTATGTTTAAGCCCTAATCCGAAGTTTACGAATCCTTTTTTTGTGCTTGTCTCGAATTTTTCAGCCATAGGGTTAAGCGATTCTCCCAGTGGTATCGCATATAGTGTATTCCCGGAGGGCGGACTTTGTAAACTTCCCGTGAATGGCTCGATATGCGGGCTTTTTCCTTTGATGGACAGAGGAAATCCCCGGCGGTTATCCAGCGTTATTTTCCGGTCGGTAATCACAGTGAGCTCACGTCTCAGGGTGTCCGGAGTTTTTGTTGCGTTATCTTTTGTATTCTGCGCGCCGAGAAACCCCGGAATCATTAGCAGGTATGCAACGATATATATATAATTTAGACTTTTCATTTTATTCTTTTGTCAAGTTTGCCAATCGCTGTTCGATCATTTCATCGATTTCCTTGTTTTTTCCGCCGAAGTTTTCTTTCAAGCTTTCAATGTATTGTTTGGCTGTATAGGAATCTCCTTCTCTTTCGTAAATATCCGAGAGCAGAATGAAAGCCCTTGCCAGCCAGTATTGCTGCGGCGAACTCTTTTTTATAAAACTTTCTATTCGTTTTCGTGCTTCCTTTTTCTGTCCTTTGCCATATTGCAGTGAAACAGATCTGACTAAAGCCTCGGCTCCGATTTCCGTATCTGTATCATCGCTGATCCTTTTATAATCTGCTATTGCTTTTTCCGGATTTCCTGAAGACTCATAAGCTTTACCTCTGTATAAAAGCATTTCCCTTTCCATATCCTTATTTAACGGGGTGATGGCAAACAGGCTTTCGGCAGCTTTGAGTACTTCCTTTTCATTATTTGTTTCCACTCCGTTTTTAGCAATACCTAACAAGGCTGCCGAGCGCAGTTCCGTGCCGGTTGAAAGCTTACTCAAAGCAGAATAAGCATCGTATGACTCTGCATAGTTCTTCTTCCCGAATTGAATATCGCCAATTTTCAACAGGGCTTCACTCCTCAACTCCGCAGGTGCACCGGATACATTAAGGCGATTATAGCAGGTCAGAGCATTATCCGTGTCTCCTTCCTGCTCGTATATTCTTGCCAGATAATTCCATGCTTTGGGAGCATCTTGAGATTGCTCGTAATCCTGCAGATAGGTTACAAGCGTATTCTTGGCATTCGCGCTATTTTTTCTGTAGCTGTTTTCAGCGGCCAAAAATCTCAAATGAGCATTTTCAGCAGCCGATGGACTGAAGTCTTTACCCAAAGTCGATACAAAAGCCGTATAGTCTTCCACTCTGTCCTGTTCGAGGCAAATACTTTTCAGGTCAGAAAGTGCAGAGTGCGCTTCATCGCTGTACTTGTATTGGCGGATGATGTTTTTATATGCCTCTATCGCTTTATCGGGTTTCCCCTGATTATAATAAAGCAGAGCCAGATCTATACCCGAAAGCCTTGCCCATTTCGTATCCGGATACTTTTGTTTTACCGTATTGAACGCTTGTTCCGCTTCATTCGATGGCAGATGTCCCACAATGGCAGCCCGTCCTTTTTGGTAGAGCGCTTCTGCGGCAAAAGGAGTGTTGGCGTGATTAACCAAAAGTTGGTTTAGGATGGATATCTGTTTGTTGTAATCTTTCTTGAGGTTGTATATGTCGGCCAGGCGGATGAGTGCATCGGGCAGTCCGCCATCGGTCATGCCATTCGCCCGGTTATAAAGCGAAATTGCTTCATCCATTTTTCGCTGCACATACATACAGTCGCCCATTCTGCACAATACATCTGCTTTGAATTCCGTGTTTTCCGTGTTCAGGGCATTGTACTCTCTGAAAGCATCGTATGCTTCGGGGTAACGATTTTGATTGTAACGCGAGTATCCCAGAAGATAATATGCCGAACTCTTTTCTTCTGAATTCAGACCCGGAGTCCTGAGCAGAGAGAGAATATCTTGCTCGGCTCTGTTGTAGTTTTGTTCATCGTAAAAGAGATTCGCTCTTCTCAGTAAAGCATCGCGATAGTAGTCTCCATGGTTTTCAGTGGAAACGGCCTGATTCAACCAGGCCATCTGCTCGGCAGAACGTCCGCTCATTCCTTCTTTTTCGGCCAGTTTGCAAAGCACATACTGTTTGGCTTCCAGAATCGATGGGGTGGGTTTCTTTATTCTTTGTATCGTCAGCAGACTGGTTTCATAATCTTTGTTTGTAAAAAAAGCCTCGGTCAACATACCTGCCATGCTTTTTCTGCGAGGAGACTGCTCGAATTCGTTTAGAAATCTTTCTGCTGTCTTGACTGCCTGCCCGAAATTGCTTACTCCGCTTTGTCTCTGGATCACAGCCATATTGTAAAGGGCTGTTTCCCGGTATTCAAGAGGAGCTTGAGCGTTCTTCGTTACAGCTTCCAGTGCTGCTATGGCAGAAGGAACATCTCCGGTTTTTCCGAAAGCGATCCCTCTATACAGATTTGCCGGCGAAGAAAGTTCATGACCGGCCGAAGTGGCTGCTCCGAGTGGTTTTATCGAATTGGCATAACTCCCCGATTCGTAATAAGCAACGCCCAAAGCGTATCCTTCGGATGGAGAGAGCTTATAATGACCGTTATGTTCCAGAGCAGAAAGGTTGGCGATGGTATTTTTGTAATCTTTCAGGTTAAAGTAAGCCTGTCCCGCTCCGCTTAATAATGCTGCCCGATTACGCAGTTCGGGATATCTGTTTTTAAGCCTTTCAGCCTTTTCCACTCCTTGTTGGTAATTCCCTTTTTGGAGTACAATGAGTACTTTGTAAAGTTCCGACTCTGCAACCAGCTCTTCCGGCCACCGGGTTTGTAACAGAACCTTCTCTGCACGTTCGAGGTTCTTTTCCGTCATATCGATTGCAACCAGATAGATTAAAGCTCTGGCAGCCCACGGATCCTGACCTTCTGTGGCTAATTGCAAAAGATTGCGCGCCTGTTTCAGGTATTCGTTGTTCTTGTTCGTTCTGCCGGGAATAACCTTATAATGTTTCATCAGAGCATAGGCCCACTGTACTCCCCATTGCGTCCTTTCGTTGGCGTCCAATCCATTGGGATCGATGTCTCTGAACACGAATTCGGCCCTGTCGTAATCCCCTCTGCTCAAATAAATATTGCCTAAGGTAAGCATGGCAGACTGCCGTTGTGCAGAAACGGGGTAGCGTTCCAGATATGCCTGAATAAGTTCGGCCGGAGCTTCTTCGTCGGTTCGAAGAGTAGCTAAAGTTTTCAAATATTCGATTTGTTCGTCGTCTTTTTGAGGAGCATCGAAAAAAGGTAAATCTCCGAATATTGAAGTTGCATTATAGTTCTGTTGGTTGAAGAAACTCGTGATATCCTGTTTTACCAGTTCCGTCGGATTATGTACGATACTTTGAGCCAAAAGGCCGGAGGCGGAGAACACTCCGCTCAAGATAATCGCAAATAGTTTTCTCTTCATATCAATTCGTATAAAAAAGTCCTTTCCCGAATGAATTCATACGGAGAAGTCATTCATCGTGTCCGGTTTATTTTCTGTAAACATTTGTAATGTTAAATATAGCTTTACAAATATAACATTCTGAGGCGAATAAGTCTATTGTTGACAAGAAGAGTCTGTGCCATAAATCGGATTTACGAAGTCAATGGCGCAGACTCTTGTGAGGTTTCCCTGTAAATATTCTAAAAAGCAGTTAAGGACCGGGTTGGATATTCTCTTGTGACCGGGTTTTTATTGCCCGGAGGGCGAGGGAAGTTTGGAGAGTCTGCTTTTGAACAGTTTGCTGTAGATGTCCGTCAGTTGCGCTTTTACAACGCTGAAGTCTACCGCATAGCCGCACTCATGCTCTATGGATGTGGTTCGCCCCCCGATAAAACCGCAGGGATTCATGAGCTGAAAACCCGAAAGATCCGTATTGATGTTCAATGCAAAGCCGTGCATGGTGATGTAACGGGAGCTTTTAACCCCGATGGCACATATCTTCCGCTCTTTCAGCGGATTGCCTGTGTCGAGCCAAACCCCTGTGGCCCCGTCTTTCCGTTCGGCATCGATACCGTATTTGACCAGTAGTTCTATGATGCCGGATTCGAGTGTATGGATGTATTCTTTGAGTCCCATACCGAATTTTTCCAAATCCAAAATAGGGTATCCGACCAATTGTCCCGGTCCGTGGAATGTAATGTCGCCGCCACGCTCCGTTTCAAACAGTTCGATGCCTTTCTCTCTAAGTATTTCAGGGCTTACGAGGAGGTTCCGGCTTTTTGCATGTAAACCGAAAGTGATTACCGGCGGATGTTCGCACAGAATAAACAGATTGTCTGTTTCTTGATTTTCTTTTTTACGTGTTACTGCTTCCGAAAAGGCAGAACGCTGGCGATTCAGAGCTTCGCCGTATTCGATCAGTCCCCAATCTACGTAGGTAAAAGGAGCTTTTTCTTTTTGGTAATCGCATTGGGTTATGCTGTCCGTGTCAAGTTTCAACTCCATAAAATCATAGGCGGGACGGATGTTTTCCGGAAACATCTGTTCCATGTTTCGATGCGTAGGGGCATGATGGGACAGATGTGTGAAATAGCACCGTACACGGCTGTTTACTTTGGATAAGACCGCTTCAGCCTCTTGAAACGATTGATGTGTGGGATGCGGTTTGCACTCTCTCAGTGCATTCATGATGAGCAGCCGTGAATCTTCAAATTTTTTGATTTCTTCGGGAGCGATGGTTTTCATGTCGGTGATATACGTCATGTCGCCTATGCGGTAGCCGAGTATGGGTAACTTTCCGTGAAAAACCCGAATGGGAGTAATGGTTACATCGCCTATGGTGAAAGGTTTTTCATGGACTTCGATCAGCTTAAGCCGCGGTGTACCCAGATAAGGGTTAGGGCTGAAATAGTAATAGAGTTTTCGTTTGACGGCATCGATAACATTCGGTTCGCCGTATATGGGTAATTCTCTTTGCCATGCAATGGTTCTCAGATCGTCCAGCCCGCTGACGTGATCGTAGTGTTCGTGAGTCAGGATAATCGCATCCAAATAATCCAGTCCGACAGTCAGTGCCTGCTGCCTGAAGTCCGGGCCGCAGTCTATCAGTATTTTTTTTCCGGAAGGAGTAATAACCAGTGCCGAGGACCTTAGTCTTCTATCTCTTGGGTCGTCGCTTTTGCATACCTGACAGTCGCAACCCACTTCCGGCACTCCGGTACTTGTGCCCGTACCCAACAGTATTATACGCATAGGATTTACACGAACGTCCATTGTAATAGAGAGTTTTCTTCAATAAGGTTTTTTCAGATGGTTTCAGCTGATATATTTTACTTCAGGTTGAATGGTAATACCGAATTTTTCTGCCACGGATTTTTGAACAAAGGCAGCCAGATTGGCAATATCCGTGCCTGTGGCTTCTCCCAAATTGACCAGTACCAGCGCTTGTTTTTCGTAAACTCCTGCTTTATCGGTTTTGTAGCCTTTCAGACCGCATTGCTCGATCAGCCATCCGGCCGGAACTTTCACCCGCCCGTCAGGCATGGGGTAGTGGGGAATATCGGGATATTCTTTGTTCAATTGAACGAATGCTTCTCCTGTGATAATAGGATTCATGAAAAAACTGCCGGCATTACCGATCTCTTCGGGATCGGGCAGTTTGGCCCTTCGGATGTCTATAACCGTTTGTCTTACATCCGCCAAACTCGGCTGTTCTTTATCTGTTCCGTATTTGTTTGCCAATTCCCGGTAGGTAAGGTTCAGTATCGGTTTCAGGTGCAGGGCATAGTCTACTGCCCAAACGATATAGTCCTGATATTCCGGTTCTTTGAATATGCTGTGTCTGTAACGGTAGTTACACTCGTTTACATCGAAAACCCGCTCTTCACCCGTGCGTCGGTGAATGGTATGTACGGCACGGATGTATTGGCACGCCTCTGTGCCGTATGCCCCGATATTCTGAATGGCAGATGAGCCTACCTGCCCCGGTATGAGAGAAAGATTTTCTATGCCGTAGTAGCCATGTTTTACTGCATAGGCCACAAAATCGTCCCAGTTTACTCCGGCTCCGACCCTGAGCACAATCTGTTCGTCATCCCGCTCGATCTCTTCTATCGAGCGAATATTCGAGTGTAAGATAATACCATGAAAATTAGCGAGGAAGAGCAAATTGCTTCCCTCGCCAACAGATAAAGACCGGCACTCTTGAAAATATTCGTCCCGGAGTAATGTTTTGAGTTCTTCTAAAGAGTCGTATGTAATAAACCACTGGGCAGTTGCCGGTATGTGGAACGTGTTATACTCTGTAAGAAGTTTTTCTTTTTGAATATCCATTAAAGGCTTCTTTCCAATAACCAGGCATCCGAAAATTCAGGAGCGTAACGCGCTTTTATTGCATCGCGAGAGCCGGCTGCTTCGTTGTATGAGTTAAAACTTGCAACGATGACACGAACCATACCGAACTCGTTTTTAGCCAGTATGCAATTATAACCGTCAGCTGTCATTCTGGTTTTTAGAGCTTTGGCATTGGCTTCATTTTGGAAGCTGCCCACAACGACACTGTATTGACGCAGGTTAGCTTCGTTTTCCCCCTCTACGGTTTGCAAACGTTCTTTACGGATGGAAATGTTGGCGGAAGGCTCGGATACCATCGGGGTTTCCTCTTTAACTACAGAATTATCATCTGCTGCAATTTCACGTTGTTTTGCTTGCTCGTAAGCTTGGCGATATGCACTTTTCTTAGGAGAACATGAAGCTACTGTGAGTAGCATTCCCAAGGCTGCAACAGCCATTACCATTTTTTTCATAATCCAAATTCTTTTTGTTGTTTTTGATGAGAATGGTTCTTAACTAAATATAATATCGTCTTTTAACCAATTATTATGTTCTCTCATTTGTACAAAGATAAAAAATCTTAAATAAAAGTATACTAAGGTTAATAAGTTTCACAGGGCAACTGCATCAAAATAGAGAGTTATCTTTTGGTTATGGATATACAAGATTTTTTTCTAAGGTAGAAGACCCACGGGTAGTGGGTCGTTGCAAGCATAAGTTGAGCGATATTTTAGTTATTTGTTTAGCTGGTTATCTGTGTGGAGGAGAGGATTATGAGTCGATGCGCAATACCGCAATACAAAGACAAGCTATCTTACGGAAGAGGTTATTCAAAGCCACATTGAATATGGACTACCTCAAAAAGCTGCTAAAGATTTACAAGAAGATCTGTGGTTGGTTCATGTTCATCTTTAATATTAATAATCATGTGCAATTATAAGGTTAATTATTTTTTGTAATCGTAACCAGCAGGTAACTTTATATTCTTCAATTTAGCTTTCACCCATAAAGGAGATAAGAATATACTAGCTCTTAAACTGTCAACACTTTCTAGATTCTTTACAGGCGAAACCATCCAATTGCCATCTTCATCTGAACTTAAAAAATTTCCAAACAAGGACATTCCATCCTTTGAAAAATGAGCAGCATCAATGATTACTCCATATTGCTCTGCATGCAAATTCCCTTGAAGCACCATATTCCACAAAAAACGGTCAAATCTCATAAATCTTTCATAATCAATACCAAACAGATATTGGGCAGTATGTACTAATAACACAATAAACCTTTGATCTAACCAAGTATCCGTACCTAATCTGGAAAAATCTTGATCGGTGTTCTCAAGATTGAGCAATAAATCACAAACAATTTTATAGGAATTTTCTTGTACTGCGATGTCATTCGGCATCATCATACGTTGTTGAATTATAAAATATTCCAAAGTAGAAAAAGAATTTAATATCCTACTTTTTAATTCGCGATCACTTGTTAGATATTCTTTCCGTTCTTGAGGATAAATAGAATAAAAATATTCAGCATACTCCTTTATTGGAAATGTCCTATAGAAATCTACCATTGTATTGTTCTTTCTCAAAACAGGAAAGGTTTCTTCTTCTGTTTTAAATCCACTCTGAACTAACAATTTAATTAATTGAGGTATATCTTTTTTATGCTGGGTTTTCATGCAACATCTTATCGTTGCTATAATGTCATCCGGAAAAGGATATGCAGAGTTCAATGTGACCAAATATTTTTTATATGCTTCTTCATACTTTCCATTAGCTTCATCAATTTTACTTTCCACTAGACTCTTATAGTAATCCCTATAATCATTATTAGCACTAGTGGTTGTATAGAATAAAATAACGGAAAGCAATACTGTTACAATTTTCTTCATAGTGTTAAGTTTCTTCGTTAATAGAAGGGCTCTATTGACCAAAAAGTTTATTTTCAAGGTTTAGGTAATGGAGTGTCTATAGCCCTATGCGTATCACTAACATCTAGAAGTGATTCTCGTGCCACATCACATCGGTCGTTTAACAATCCAGGTCGTTTTGTGTCAGTATATCCGCACTCTTGGTCAGACTTATTAGGGGGCATCCCTCCTTTTATTTCACTCAACTTTAGTTTATTCAAAAACAAGGAGTTGTCTTTCACAGATCTCAAAAAAATACGTTTTTTTTATTTTCCCTACTCTTTCAAAGCTTTTCAGGATTACGCTTTTTATTTTTTACGAAACAAACCTTGCACTTAAAGCCAGTTGCAAGACTTAAACATCCCATTTTTGACACTATGCTTATTGTGTGTCAACGTGGATATTGAAATCTTTTAACGCCTTAATTCTAATAAAATAATTCAACAAAACTACAAATCACATTGCACTTGTAAAAACTAAAGATGGCGAATCTCTACTTGCAATATATGCACGTCTTCGTAATATACTCATCGATTCCAAAGGTAGAAAAAAAACGAATGTTCCAAATATCCCAATGTGTTTTGTACAGGGCAACCGCATCAAATCTTTAGCAGCTTTTTGAGGTAGTCCATATTCAATGCGGCTTTGAATAACCTCTTCCGTAAGGATCGCTTGTCTTTGTATTGCGCATCGACTCATAATCCTCGCCCCCCACACAGATAACTCGCCGGTGCAATTACTAAAATATCGCTTAACTTATGCTTACAACGACCCACTACCCGTGGGTCTTCTACCTTAGAAAAATAATCTTGTATATCCATAACCAAAAGATAACTCTCTATTTTGATGCAGTTGCACTGTAAGTCTCGTTCGTCAGAGCTTTATTTTTTTGTATTTATGTTCTTACAAATAGCTTGATTGATGCTTTTTTAGGCTGTTGCACAATTCTGTGTGCTATGCCTTTCCCTTTTAGTTCTGTTTTTCGTTCTTGGACAAATAAAATGTCGAAAGTTATACTTCCTCATTATCCCTTTCAGGATGAAATTGATTTATCTTCAAGAAGCTTTCCCTGCTTATCCGATGCTTGTGGATATAACAGGGTTAGGCATAAATTTGAGATTATATGCCATTGCTTCAAGATCTTCTGCAATACAGATCCATAAATAATTCCGTTATTGTTTTCACTGCTTTAAGGTAAAGGTGAGCAACACTTCAAAAGGGCGTAGCGGTGTGGTGACTATAGATGTATGAGGCTCGTTTATCGTAATCGCTTCATAATTCATCTGATTGGTGATATTTGATACCAGCAGGTCTATACCCACCTTTTTTCCGTGGTATTTGAATCCCAAGTCGAGGAAGGTAACATTGGAAGAGCTGCCTCTCTTTTTTTCTGAAGTATGGTGATGTTCGGCAGTAGCAGTAGCTGACCATTTGTTAGAGAGCCATACGAGTAGTGTGCCCTTATGTTTTTGCATAAGCAACTTAGGAAGTATCAGCGTCCTGCCCTCAGTACTATTGGATCGATTCTCCATTAGCGAACCTGAATAGTCTAATTTGATATCCGGTGTGATGCGTAAAGATAGATCTGTCCATACCGAGTAATTGTGGGAAATCAAATCAATTTCTTCTTTCTGAATATAAGTTTCTGACCGGCTTCGATTATATAACCCTTTTATTGAGGCATCCAACTTACCTTGCCAGAATGTTTGTGATACTCGAATGCTATTACTCCACCTTGTTGAAATCGAAGGACGCTCTATTTGCTTGAATACTATATAGCCATCCTGTAGTTCGGAGGATGAAGTATATGCCCTTTTGCTATTTGATAAGGTTGTGCTTGCATTGATTGCTGTGCCACTCGTCGGTACCGTATATGATAGATTTAGTGTGCCTGTATGAGTATTTCCTTGATATGGGTTTGGAAGTAGCTCGGTAAGTCTCCGGGAGTCAATTATTTTGAGTCCCGGAAGTTGGCTTGATGCTCCTGAAATATGGTGATAGAAGCGGTATGATCCATCCGCTTTCAGGTTATTAGCCCAATACTTGCTGCCCCTCAGATATAGCTCTGCCTTTACGAAATTCTCATTTTTATGTTGATATTTATAGGCATAGTAAGTAACAGGTAGCTCTGCCATCAGATACCAGTTCCCGATCTTCCAATTGTACTGAGGACTCCAGCGAATACTATTGGAGAGATACTCAGAAAGCTGTTCCGGTTTCTGCAACAACCATGAACTCTCTACTCCTATGTTGTGATATTGTAAGTCCCACTGTAATGTGTTGTCTAATTGGTGTTTCCCCAGGACCCGGTTAGCACCAAGAAGCAGACTGTTGTCCAAAAGACTGCTCTTGATCGATTGATTTCTATGAAAGGATGTGTTTATAGTTTGATTGCGAGATAGATATTTAGCTTTATTATCCAACTTTATCAATCTTTTACCCAGTCTGAAGAGATACGTGGTGCTATTTTCAATCTTTAGGTAGGGGAGTGACAACTTTTGCTCGTATGCTGCATGATCCTGTCTCAGCTGATCTATACTGTTGCCGGACTTGTATTCTAACTTGGTCTTATTGTCAAAGTAGGACCTGTCACCGTTGTGTTCGTAGTCACCCTCTATCACCATTCGCCTCTCTCTTGATTCATAGTCTTGTTCGCCGGTTAGGGTATGCGAGTGACCATCGGGTAGCGTATAGTCGATTGTCTCCTGTTTAGAGGAGTTAAATCTTTCATCACTATAGAGAGCATTGATACGTAGAAACCGGTGGTCTCCAAGTTTGAGCAGCTGATTTCCCGAAAGTACACAGGAGTGATTAAATCTCTGTCGTTTGCCTATTGGCGATCCCTTAAGTGCTTCGCCCATACTTTGGTAAAAGTCGGGAGAGGCGTAATCACTCATCGAAAAGACCAGCTTTCTACTCATAGACAGTTCGTGAGCACGTATCTCTTCAATCACGTCTTTGCCTGTGTCATTGGCTTTAATTAAGTAAAGGCCCTGAGACGTGGAGTTAAACCTCATTATTCGTCCATTTAAGTCGTATAGAAACGGATCCTCTCCAACACCTGCTGATAGCCACGCCCACGCAAGTATTCTTCCTTTGGCTCTCTTCGTTAGTTTGATATTGAGTGCTGCCCTGTCTGATAGTGACTGATCCTCCAGCATTCTGAGAGGTTCGTGGTTGCGATAAATCTCCACTGCAGCCACATCCTCAGGTCTGAGAGAGTTGCTTGCCATACTATACCTTCGCCCGAGCAAGTCCATCTGTTCTATGTAGAACTTATTGATCGGTTTACCCTCATATTTTATCAGGCCTCCATTTCCAATCTCCAATCCCGGCATTCTTTCAAGTACCTGCGCTAAGGTCATATCCTGCTTTTGGGCAAAGGCGGAGGTTCGATAAATGACTGTATCACCCAACTCTCTGATTGCCGGAGCTTTTATCTTCACTTCTCTGAGTTCAAAGGAGGTAGCCTCCATTTCAAGCCTGAGTACCATCCCATTCGAATACTTTACAACTTGTTTGAGAGGCTTGTAACCCAAGAGGATAGCCCTGAGCACCAACTCCTGATCTTGTTCCGGTTGTTTAGAGCTCTTGAATACAAAACTGCCGTCATCTTCGCTCTGAGCGATACTGATAGACTTATTGCTTTTGGCATCTATCAGGTAAAGGATAGCACCGGCGACTTTTTCAGTTCCATTCTTTTGTACGACCTCCCCCGCTATCACCATCTGAGCATGTGACGATAGATTGGTTAGTGAAAATAAGAGTAAAGACAAAACTATGAGGCAGCACCTTTTCATTTTACTCTTTCTCTATGTACTGGTATCGTTTTGCCAGCTCACGGTATCTCTTATCTATTTTGTCGTGGTACATTTGACTCATGTCAGCACCCTTTGAGTACTTCTTCAGTATTGGTCTTGGATCCTTACACGCACAAAGTTTTCTTATCCAAAGCATTTCCTTGTGGCTCACTTCAAGTACGGGTTGATTGTTCATCTTGAACGGAACCTCAATAACTCTGCTTTCAGCCATCTTCTCAAATCCGGTAAGTGTAAATCTATATGCACCATCTGTTGTGTATGCTTCGGTCACCAATCCCGGTAAACCATTGATTTTCCATGGACCGTATGGCATTGAGATCTCCGTGGTGTAATAAACAACCCATTCCCGACCATAAAGAGAAACTATTGCTGCATTCGAAAAATATCCTGCCACCACTTTTGTTGAGTCTGCGAATGTATAACTGCGTTCCTTAATCTGTTCTGAGGTTTTGAAATAATCTATTCCTCCGTGGTCAATTTCTGTGAAACTCTTTTTTTGAGGGTCGAAAAAGACTTTGTTCTTTGTTCCGGGTTGTACATTTCGCATTTGAGCTAAAATTTCATAGCGATCTATGCCACGTTTGATTTCGACATCTCTGATTGAATCTCTTTTTACGGAGTAATAGCTTTGAAATAGACTTTTTCCACTCTTCGAGATATCGAGGATGAAGAGGTCACGAATGACCTCTCCATCATATAAATTTACCTCTTCTCCCTCGTACATAGCTCTATATGACTGAGCATTTGATTGAGCGCAAAACAAAAGGAGAATGCAAATTATGATCGAAATTTTTACTTTCATTTCTAAAAAGTTAATCATAACAATGATCAAATTTATCAATAAAATCTATTGCGACTTTATCATCAGAGAATTTCTCATCGCATATTGTACCTGTACAAGTAGTCCATACACAGTACATCTGTATGTACGGATCTACTTTTGGATTTGCAACCATCTCTTCAACTGTCACTTCAATAGGTACAGGAAAACTCATAGGAGCTTCAGCTATTTTTTCAGCCAAAGAGAAAACTGGTAGGCACATTAATGCCATTGCGGTTAAAACAACTTTTTCATAATTTTTAAATATTAAATTAATAAAACACCTAAGGAAGTTACTCAGGTGACTAAACTTGACGTGTACTGAAAAAAGTTGACACTCGAGGCGGTTAAGTTCGCGATTAAATTTACACTGTTTTTTCTAAAATCCATTTCAGGTTGACACACTAACGTGTACTGAAAAAGTTGACACCCGGGGCGGTCAAGTTCGAGATTAAATTTACACTGTTTTTTCTAAAAACCATTTCAGGTTGACACACTTTTTGTTTTAAGACGACTTTGGGTTTACACCGGCCGAATGCCTTCTCTTTGAGGCATTCATTTTGCGGTACGATCCGGAAGCGATTCGAGGTCGCTCCTCTTCGGGGGCAACAAAGGATTTTTTCGATACGATATAATTATTTTATGTCTTTGGAGATATTGGCTTGTTTGGGGGTTGTTCTTTGAGATTGATTATAGAGGTTTTGTAGTTCTTGTTTACTAACAGGTTTGTATATTTTGAAAAAAATAACAAAGTTTGTTCTTTAATTCGGTTTTTGTATGGGGCATTTTCAGTGGCACTCAAAGTATTATTTGTTTTACCAAAGCTGTTTTTATTTTATTATGTTGAATGCTCAGATTTATCATGTCCTTTGCAAAAGAGAGATTTTTGGCAGTAAAGTCTTCAAAAAAACAGGCTTTACTTCGTTGTTTTATATTATGGTATGAGAAATCTGATTGTTAAAGGTTTTATTTCCTTTCTCTGTGTTCTTTTTCAGACCCGGGTGTTTTCACAGGAAATAATTACTCCTGCGATTTTAGCTGTAGACAGTGTGAATTGTCCTGCTCCGATATTTAAGGACAGTCTTTTTCTGAAGATACCGCGGAGCAGGCAAAACATCTTTCACCACGAGTTTACCAAGGTCGGTTTTGTTCCCGGTTTATTTTTTACGGCTGCAGCTGCAACATGGGGTGAGCGAAAAAGTATTCGGGAAATACGAAATCGATATGTCCCCGGATTTCGCAACCGGTTCGATGATTATATTCAATATGCCCCGGCTGTAGCCACTTATGCTTTGAATATGAGTGGAGTCAAGGGACGGAATAATTTGCCTCGAGCTTTTTTTTCGCATGCAGCGAGTTTGGGTATTATGGCTATTCTGGTTAACACCATGAAATATACTTTTATGGTAGAACGGCCGGATGGATCTGCATGTAATTCTTTTCCTTCCGGGCATACGGCCATGGCTTTTACCAATGCTACTTTTATGCACAAGGAGTATGGCCCTGTCAATCCGAGATACAGTATATTGGGTTATTCCGGAGCTATGTTTACAGCCCTCGGACGAAGTTTGAATAACAGACACTGGGTTTCGGACTTGTTGGGAGGGGCCGGTATCGGTATCCTGTCTACGCAATTGGGGTACTTTTTTATCGATAAAATTTACAAGAATAAAGGTGATAATCTCGGGCTTTTGTCAAAATTCAGAAGTAATGGCAATCCGTCTTTTCTTTCCGTGAAATTGGGAAATGCCACTCCGACGCATAATATGGCCGGCTTTCTGGAAGATGAGTCTTCCCGTTCCCGGTTAGGGTTTGAGGGGGGACTTGAGAGTGCATGGTTTTTTAATAAACGTTGGGGGATAGGGGCGGAAATCTCTTTTACGAGTTTTTCCATTAATCCGTCGCTTCCCTTCTTATTGGATGACGATGATCCGAGCCTGGGCAACGCAAAGTTATTGATGGAATCCATCGGAACCATGAATGTGTCGGTAGGTCCTCAGTTCGGTTATACATTCTCTGATAAATGGTTATTGATGGCCAAAGCTCAATTAGGATTGGCTTTTGGGGCGAAGGGAAAAGTTTCTTTTGAACTTATTCCTCCTGACCCGGTGCTCGGAAAGATTGTAGACATCATCGAATATACGCCCCGTACGGCGTGGAGAGGAGGCTTGGGAACCTCGATTACTTATAAGGTTAACAGCGAACTCGGATTTACATTCTATACCAATTATAACTATTCGAGGCCGACTATCGGATTTCAAGTCGATGAGTTATTTATAGATCCAGAAGATGATTTTCCACCTTATTTTGAAGAGTCGCAACCTTTTGATTATTTGGGTATCGGTTTGGCTTTGACGGCCTTTTTCTAAAAGATCACAGTAAGCATAACTCTTTTGTATGCTTTTATTGTAACTTTGTGCTCGCAATTAAAAATGTTTATAATTTATTTCAATCATAATGGCAAAGGAACTGAAAGAGCTGACACCTCGCAGTGAGAGTTATTCGCAGTGGTATCAGGATTTGGTGATTAAAGCAGATTTGGCCGAAAGTTCGGCAGTGAGAGGTTGCATGGTTATAAAACCTTACGGCTATGCTATCTGGGAGAAGATGCAACGAATCTTGGACGATATGTTCAAGGAAACCGGTCATATGAATGCCTATTTCCCGCTGTTTATTCCCAAAAGTTTTTTGAGCAGGGAAGCCGATCATGTGGAGGGTTTTGCCAAAGAGTGTGCCGTGGTTACTCACTATCGTTTGAAAACAAATCCGGAGGGTGGTGTTGTCGTTGATCCCGAAGCCAGATTGGAAGAAGAACTTATTGTCCGCCCTACGTCGGAAACGATTATTTGGAATACTTATAAAAACTGGATACAGAGCCATCGTGACCTGCCTATTCTGGTAAATCAATGGGCTAATGTGGTTCGTTGGGAAATGCGTACTCGATTGTTTTTGCGTACGGCCGAGTTCTTATGGCAGGAAGGACACACGGCTCATGCCACTTGTGAGGAGGCTGTGGCCGAGGCACGTCAGATGCTCGAGGTATATGCCACTTTTGCCGAAAAATATATGGCTATGCCGGTAACCAAAGGAGTAAAAACCGCCAGTGAACGTTTTGCCGGAGCTGTGGATACTTATACGATAGAGGCTTTGATGCAGGACGGTAAGGCTTTGCAGAGCGGAACTTCTCACTTCCTGGGGCAAAATTTTGCTAAAGCGTTCGATGTTACTTTTACGAATAAGGAAGGAGAGCGTGAGTTGGTTTGGGCAACGTCCTGGGGGGTTTCGACCCGTTTAATGGGGGCTTTGATCATGAGCCACTCGGATGATAACGGTTTGGTGTTGCCACCGAAACTGGCTCCTTTTCAAGTTGTCATTGTGCCTATTTACCGTTCTCAGGAACAGTTGGATCAAATTTCGGCAAAGGTCAAAGAGATTATGGCTAAATTGAAAGCCCGGGGTATCAGTGTTAAGTACGATGATGCAGATAACCGCAAGCCGGGTTGGAAGTTTGCGGAGTATGAGTTGAAGGGGGTTCCTGTTCGACTGGCTATGGGAGGACGTGATTTGGAAAACGGTACCATCGAAGTAGCCCGTCGTGATACGCTGACCAAAGAAACCATGCCGCTGGAAGGGATAGATGCACATATAGAGACTCTTTTGAACGATATTCAGGAGAATATTTTTAAGAAAGCTTTCGATTACCGCGAAGCCCATACCGTGACGGTGGATACTTATGATGAATTTAAGGAAAAAATCGAGGAAGGCGGTTTTATTCTGGCACATTGGGATGGTACGGCCGAAACGGAGGCTCTGATAAAAAATGAAACCAAGGCGACCATTCGCTGTATTCCCCTTAATGGAGATCAGACTCCCGGCGTATGTATGGTTACGGGTAAACCTTCCCGGCAAAGAGTGCTGTTCGCTCGTGCATATTGATATTATAATAGTAAAAGCAATTCTTTTGGCGAGCTATTCGGAATTTCTTTACTTAATTCCGGATGGTTCGCTTTTCTTTTCAGAAAAAGCCACTTTTCTGAACAAAAGAGTTCAGTTAGCTGTAAAATAAAAATAACTGTAATAAATGAAAAATATGAATAAGAAAGTTATTGTTTGGCTTTTTGTCTTAGCCGGAATTATTGCTTCCTGTGCAAAACAGGATAAGACATATATGATCAGCGGAACCATCCCCGAAGTTGCTGAGGCGGAAGGCGAATATGTTTATTTGTATGATTTGTCTTTTACTCTGATGGATAGCGTTAAAGTTAAAGACAATGCATTCACTTTTACCGGAAAAATCAATGATACCATAAATATTGTACAGATAGTTTCCGGAGGTTTTTTTGCCTATGCTATTCCAGAGGAAGGTAATATTACAGCAGACCTTAGTGGCATGTCTGCCAAGGGAACACCTTTGAATGATGAATTACATGCTTATATTTCCTCCATGGACAGTCTTACTACAAATACGATTAAGCATATTGAAGAGTTAGGACGGGATTCTGCTTTAACTCAGGAGCATGTTGCTATGGAGGAGCAAAATCTTGTAAACTCGTATGAACATGCCGTATTATCTCTTTCGGAGGAAGTGTTGAAGAAACATAACAATGATGGTGTGGGGGTTATGGCTATTAAGAATCTTTTCAGATTACCCCAGACAACGCCGGAACAGATTAAGATGTGGAAGTCGATTGCCGGAAAGAAAGTACTCGAAGACCATTTCATTAAATCTTATTTGAGAAGTATACAGAACTTAAACAATACGGAGAAAGGTCAGCCTTTTGTCGATTTCGAGGGAGAAGATCTCCAAGGAAAGAAGGTAAAGTTGAGTGAGTATGTAGGCAAAGGACATTATACCCTGGTGGATTTTTGGGCTTCCTGGTGCGGTCCCTGTAAACGGGAAATGCCGAATTTGAAAAAAGTTAAGGAAACTTTTGGACCGAAAGGGCTGCAAATAGTGGGTGTAGGCGTTTGGGACGAAACGGAAAAACTGCAAAAGGGGGTAGAGCAGTTGGGACTGACATGGCCGCAGATTGTGAGCAATGAAGAAGCTACTACCTTGTATGCCATAGAGGGTATTCCTCATATTATATTATTTGCACCGGATGGTACCATCGTGGAGAGAGGTTTGCATGGTAAAGAAATAGATAGAATACTTAAAAAAATAGCAGAGGAGAACGGTGACAAGCTATAACAATTGATAGCTTTACAAACCATTTTCAGAATTATTATCAATGGGGCTGTGTCAAAATTCGGTTTTGGCACAGCCCCTTTTAGATGCGTCGGAATACGTAAAGTACAAGGAGCTAAGACTGAGGCCCAAGGGGGAGCACCGAAGTACGTGACCGAAGCCAAAGGTCACAGGCAACGCAGTCATTTGCGCATGATGGCGCACCGTCATTTGAGAGATTTGTGATACCTTATTTATTAAATCCATAAAAACGTTATATTGTATAAAAAAGAAATATTACCATTATTAAAGATCCCAGACGATTTTTGTTCATCACATAAATTTCGTATCATAGATGATAAATTGAAGTTTATCCGTATAGAAATACTTTCGGACTATCCTTAATATAGATCATTTCATTTGAACGATACTATTGCTTGGCTCAGATTTGTTGTGTGAATAAAATAATCACAATCCCAATAAAGCGTATTATATTTTCGAATAACATGAAAGCAACGATCGTCTATTATAGTCGTAGAGGAAAAACGGCAGCTTTTGCCCGTGAAATGGCGATGTATCTATGGACAAAAGGTGTTAGCGTTAGTTTTTGTTCTACAGCGGATTTCAAGCAGGAGATGTTGCACGATTGCGATTTTCTTCTGCTCGGCTGCTGGACCGGCGGCTGGTTTGTTGTCAATCAACATCCGCATGACAGATGGGTTGAATTTGCCCGTCAACTTCCATCCGCTTTACCGGAAAATCTTTTGCTTTTTTCTACTTATAAGTTCAGTACAGGCAGCCTTTTCCGTCGTATGAAAAAGCAACTCGACCTTTCGGCTGTCAAGCAAGCGGCTATACTCAAATCCAAAAAGGCTTGTCTCAGCGATAAGCATAAACAGGTGCTGGATGGTTTTATAGCACATATTAAGAAATAAGTTTTATCTCAATTAAATCATTTCTATGGATTCAAAAAAAACAAAAAAATTAACTACGGCTGCCGGAGCGCCGGTTTCTGACAATCAGAATGTGGCAACGGCCGGCAGGCGTGGCCCCATGTTACTTCAGGACGTATGGTTTCTGGAGAAATTAGGACACTTCGACCGTGAAGTAATTCCTGAACGCAGAATGCACGCCAAGGGTTCCGGTGCCTTTGGCACATTTACCGTAACGCATGACATTACCCGATACACTCGTGCCGCTATTTTTTCTGAAATCGGCAAGAAAACAGATCTTTTTGCCCGTTTTTCCACTGTGGCCGGGGAGCGTGGTGCTGCCGATGCCGAGCGTGATATTCGGGGTTTTGCCGTGAAGTTTTACACCGAGGAAGGAAATTGGGATCTCGTGGGCAATAATACACCCGTATTTTTTCTGCGTGACCCACTGAAGTTTCCTGATCTGAATCACGTTGTTAAGCGCGATCCGCGTACAAATCTGCGTAGTCCTCATAATAACTGGGATTTCTGGACTCTTTTACCCGAAGCTCTTCATCAGGTGACCATTACCATGAGTGATCGCGGTATCCCTTATTCGTATCGACACATGCACGGCTTCGGCAGTCACGCTTTTTCCATGATTAATGCTGCAGGAGACCGGGTTTGGGTGAAATTTCATCTTCATACGCAGCAAGGTATTAAGAACCTGACCGATGCCGAAGCGGAAGCTATTATTGGGAAGGACCGTGAGAGCCATCAGCGCGATTTGTATGACAGTATCGAGAGGGGAGATTTTCCACGCTGGAACATGAAAATTCAGGTCATGACCGAAGAACAGGCAAAGAATTGTCCTTTTAATCCTTTCGATTTGACCAAAGTTTGGTCACAGAAAGAATACCCGCTTATCGATGTGGGAGTGATGGAGCTTAATCGTAACCCTGAAAACTACTTTGCCGATGTGGAGCAGGCTGCTTTCAATCCGGCCAATATTGTTCCCGGTATCGGTTTCTCTCCCGACCGTATGTTGCAGGGGCGTCTCTTCTCTTACGGAGATGCTCAACGTTACCGTTTGGGGGTGAACCATCATCAAATACTGGTTAATAGAAGTCGCTGTCCTTTTCTCAACATGTATCATCGTGATGGAGCCATGCGTGTGGACGGCAACTATGGTTCCCTCCTCGGCTACGAACCTAACAGCTATGGTCAGTGGCAGGATAACAATGAATATAAAGAGCCTCCTCTGGAGCTTGATGGTGCAGCCTATCAGTGGGATTTTCGTGAAGATGACTGTGATTATTACTCTCAGCCGCGCGCTCTTTTTCGTCTTATGACACCCGAGCAGCAGCAAACCCTCTTTGACAATACTGCGCGTCATATGGGCGACATACCGGTAGAAATAAAGATCCGTCATATTCGTAACTGCACGATGGCCGATGAAAATTACGGTCGCGGTGTAGCCGGAGCTCTCGGACTGAATTTCGATGAGCTGAAACTGTAAAAGGATAAAATGTTTAGATTTTTTCAAATTAACCGGGGGTCGATACAAGCGAAAGACTTTTATCGAATTCTCGTATTTTGAGAGATTTTTCTTATCCAGATAGAAGGCAAAACCTTACAGGGCCGAAAGACTGTGCCCGGATAAAAGAAAAAGCTGCTCCAAACCATGGGGCAGCTTTTGTGGTTAATCACGTAATGTATTATAATAAGATGTGACCGCGACAGGATTCAAACCTGTAACCGGCTGATCCGTAGTCAGCTACTCTATTCAGTTGAGCTACGCGGCCATGGGGCGTTTCTCAAAAAGTGACCGCGACAGGATTCAAACCTGTAACCGGCTGATCCGTAGTCAGCTACTCTATTCAGTTGAGCTACGCGGCCATTGTTTTTGATAACGAGTGCAAAGATAACGAATTTCTGAGAAAAAACAAGTTCTTGAAGTGAAATACTCCTTTAACGCAGATTCCGGTATCAAGAGCAACACCATTGTAAATTTAGGCCGAAACTTCTTCAAAAAAAGGTTTATATTTCTGCTTTTTCCCTTTTGTGTATTGCAGTAAAGTTACCGGATGCGAATATTCGCAGCCTGTATATCTTCTACAGGAAAAGTTGTCTTGTTGCCTGAGATCGTTATGCTGTTTCTTTTTTCTTTTTTCTCTTTAGGGAGATTTAAGGGTTGACTGTACCGCTTATAGCTGTCGAGAGGCTTGAAGCCCCATTCTAAAACGGGTGCAAAGCGATTGTAATACTTAATGACAATCCGATTTTTACCTTTGTTCAGAGGAAGCAACAGCATCTGTTTCTGGCCGGCCGTACCACGGATGAATTGCGAATGAATCTGTTTTCCGTTAAGAAGCACATGGATACCATTATTATAAACAACCTCCACGGGGAGATCCAAAGAAGACGGACAGACAATGTCTCGAACATAATATATGGCAGAGAGAGCTCCATAAGGAAGTTTTCCATTGTTTTCCATTGTAGCCAGCCATTCTTTTTCAAACTCGGTTTTCGTATTCAGAGTTTTGGGTATACTGCCCAAAACACCGCCTGTTGCTCTGATGTGTGCGGGGGCTAAAACACAGGCATTTCTTTTGATGCGGACAGTTTCCTCGTCTGCTCCGTTTAGCGTAATGGTTTTGTTTGCCGAACCGTTCACTTGAATATCTATTGTTTTTCCCTTTTCTCCTTCGGTATATCGAATTTCTTGAGGCAGATTTTCCGTATACCATGTTTGAGAAACGGCGATATTCCGCCCTGTGTAGTAATCCCCGCAAGTATGTGCAAAGCGTATTTCGGCATTAGAAGGCGAGAGAGTGGTATGCTTGCGTACAAAATCGTGAGAAGTAGCACGGATATTTTCTTCTGCAAAATCTGCACGCAATACAATCCAGGGTTTCTCGGCGATGTCCGGTATTTCGATGTCGATACCCCTTTCCCCGTTGCTGTGCCACTGTACAGGTTGTTCTTTACCGGCTCCGATAGCCAGTATCCGTTCCGGTTTGCAGTTCAGCGGCAACAGCCGGATAATTGAATTTCTGTGCTGGGGTAAAACGAACAGGTACAGACTTTTTCCCTGTCTCGTACATTCGCCCCATGGCATGATATGGTTGTAGGGAGTGTGTCCGGAGCCGTAAATAGCTTTGCCGTATGTTTTCAACCATTGGCCGATTCCTTTGAGTATATCCTCCTCATGTTTCACCACGGAGCCGTCTCCTTTAGGCCCGATATTGAGCAGATAGTTACCCCCGCGGGCAACCACTCTGACAAGGTCGGTGATCTTTTGGTCGATTTTTTCCTGAACGGTTTTTTGTTTTTGCCATGAACGGTACCCCCAAGTTTCCGGGTAAATGGAAGCAGCCGTTTGCCAGGGCATAACAAGAGGCTCTTCAGGCAACTGATTGTCTGCCATAACCGAAAAGTCGTGGTAACCGTTGCCTAACCGGCCGCTTATTTTACAGTCAGGTTGTATATCATGCACCAGACTGTATAACTCTTGACTTTGTGCAGGAGTGAGCGAACCCATGTCGAACCATATTTCGCTGATGGGGCCATAGTTGTTCATCAATTCCCTTACTTGCTGCATATTATACCGATGGTGTTCGGGAGTGATGCTATCCGCATTGTGCGAGCTGATAGGCATGGCCGGCGGAAAATGCCAGTCGATGAGAGAAAAATAGACTCCGAAGTTCAGCCCTTTTTCCCGGCAGGCTTCACTCAATTCTTTCATCGGATCTCTTCTCGATGGTGTCGCTTCTACCGCATTATACGGTGTGGTGGCAGTCTTGAACATACAAAAGCCGTCATGATGCTTTGATGTAAAAACAATGGAGCGCATTCCCGCTTCTTTGGCCAATGTAGCTATTTTGTTCGCATCCCAATTTTTCAGGTCGAAAGAGCGTGCTGCATCTTCATACCAGTCGGAAAAGTGTATGCCGAAGGATAAAATCTGTTCGCTGTATCCTCCGGTCACCGGTTCGTTCATCCACACTCCGCCAAAAAGACTGTAGAGACCGTAATGGATAAACATGCTGAATTTATCCTGATGCCAGCTTTGAGCGTTTGTTAGCTGCTGTAAACCCAGAAAAAATAAAAAGATACTGACAAGTTGACTTAGGAAGCGATTTTTCATGCGGATTCAAATTTTGTTTCTTCGAAGATACGACATCTTGCTTTATCTCTGAAACATGATCGGAGGAGATATTTCAACGTTGTTGGCGAATGTGCAAAAAGACTGCCGGGTAGGGTATAAAAGGGCAGGAGACCGTCTCCAAATGTTCTGTTTATAAGAGCCTTTGAAAGTCTTTTTCGTTCATTTTATAAAGATTTGTGATACAGCCTTTTGCGGAAAGTGAAAATTTTCTGCCTGATGGTTGAAAATTCTTCAGGCAAAGAAAAAAAATCCAAGTTAACTTCGATAAAAATCCGTCAGGCAGAGAATTTCAAACCGTCAGGCAAAGAATTTTTGTCTTTTGAGTCTCTGCACTTCTTTGCTCATTGTGAGTGATTTAGCTATACCGGCTGCCTATATCATAAAACAGCCCGTTTACACGTTATAAAAGGGAGGTATTTTCTTGAGATTAAACCTTGTAAATTATTTCTGTCTAATTTTTGTGCAATGATTGTTTCGTGATTTTATGTGATGGGGCTGTGTGAAAATTCATTTTTGGCACAGCCCCTTTCAGGTGCGTCAGAATGTGTAAAGTGCAAGGTGCTAAGACAGAGGCTCAAGGGAGCATACTGAAGTACGTGAGCGAAGACGAATGTCGCAAGGAACGCAGTAATTTGCAAATGATGACACACCTTCTTTCTTGATTGAATATTTATGGCACGATTTTTGTATTTATTCAAATTAAGGAGATATTTTTATGGAATTGAATTATACGGCAACTTTCAGAAAGGCTTTGGAGCGAAGTTGTGAAATCGCTGCCAATCTTAATATATCGGTCGTTACGGCCGATATACTGACTGTGGCTATTATGGAAGTTGATGAAGACGGTGCAAATCGTGTCTTTTCAAAGTACGGATTAGACACGACGGAGCTATACGGGCAACTCAATGCACGCGTAGCTGCACTGGTGCCCGAATATATCCCATCGACGCCGGTGGTGCCGGAGTTTGATATAAATTGCAAAACCTGTATTATAAAGGCAGCGGAGTTAAGCATGGCGGCAGGAGCTGCCGCCATAGATGTAGAACATTTGCTGACTTGTATTTTATTTACAAAGGGACAACATTTAATCAGAGAGAAATTTATGAAACTGCAATCAGACAAGAGTCAGACATATAATCGTGATGCGGAATCCGATTTGTTGGAGCGGAATTTTTCCAATCCCGTAAACGGATATCAGGAGGATGATTATGAGGAGGAGAATAATTCACCTCAGGATGGCGGCAGCCATTATTCAGAGGGTAGACCCGCAGCGGAAAGTTCGGCGAAAGCTACAGCTACGGGCAGCATGGAACCGCCTACCGAAACTCCGGCTTTGGACAACTTTGGCGTGGATATTACCGAACAGGCTAAGAGCGGGAAGCTGGATCCTGTGATCGGCCGGGAGCAGGAGATCGAACGGGTAATACAGATACTCGGACGGAGGAAGAAAAATAATCCTGTTCTGATCGGAGAGCCCGGTGTGGGTAAAAGCGCCATTGTGGAGGGGCTGGCCCAACGCATTGTTGAACGCAATGTGAGCCGCGTTCTTTTTGATAAACGTATTGTGAGTCTGGATTTGGGCTTGCTGGTTGCCGGCACGAAGTACAGAGGGCAGTTTGAAGAACGGCTTAAGGCCGTTATCGATGAATTGAAGAAAAACCCCAATATCATACTTTTTGTCGATGAGTTGCATACGATCGTCGGGGCCGGAGCAGCCGCAGGCTCCATGGATACGGCCAATATGCTTAAGCCCGCATTGGCGCGCGGTGAGGTGCAGTGCATCGGCGCCACAACGCTTGATGAGTATAGAAAGAGCATAGAAAAAGATGGTGCTCTGGAGCGCAGGTTCCAAAAAATTATCGTGCAGCCTAATACGAAAGAAGAGACCCTTGAGATTTTGAAAAATATTAAGTCGAAGTATGAGGAATTTCATTGTGTATCTTATACCGACGATGCTGTTAAGATGGCAGTCGATCTGACAGACCGCTATGTATCCGGGCGTTTCTTTCCGGATAAAGCCATCGATGCTTTGGATGAAGCTGGTGCCGGCGTACATGTTAAGAATGTTGGTGTACCTCCTGAAATCGAGGAGATGGAAAGAGAGTTGAAAAGTATTCAGGAATTGAAGATACAAACGGTAAAAGCTCAAAACTATGAGTTGGCAGCTTCTTACCGCGATAAAGAGCGGCAGATAGAAAGTGCTATCTCGGAAGCTCGCGAAGAGTGGAAGAAGAAAATGGATCTGCACCGTGAAACGGTAGGAACCGATGAAGTAGCCCGTGTGGTAGCTATGATGACCGGTGTGCCTACTGAGCGGATAGCCAAAGTAGAGCATGAGAGATTGCGTGAAATGGCTCAAAATCTTAAACTGCAGGTTGTCGGTCAGGATGATGCCATTAATAAAATAAGCAAAGCCATCCAACGCAGTCGTTTGGGGTTGAGAAACGAAAAAAGACCGATCGGCTCATTCCTATTCCTCGGCCCTACGGGAGTGGGTAAAACTTATCTGGCAAAGAAGCTGAGCGAGTATCTTTTTGACAGCGAGGATGCTTTGATACGGGTGGATATGAGCGAGTACATGGAAAAGTTTGCCGTATCCAGACTGGTGGGAGCTCCTCCGGGATATGTGGGATACGAGGAAGGCGGACAGCTTACGGAGCAGGTGCGACGGAAGCCTTACAGCGTGGTCTTGCTCGATGAGATCGAAAAGGCGCATCAGGATGTTTATAATCTTATGCTTCAGGTAATGGATGAGGGTTATCTGACCGACAGCGAGGGGCGCCGGGTAGATTTCAGAAACACCGTCATCATCATCACGAGCAATGTGGGTACGCGTCAGTTGAAAGATTTCGGTCGCGGTATAGGGTATAGAGATTTGGAGGATACGTCTGACAAAGCTTATGAAGAACGTATCATTAAAAAGGCTTTGAACAAGACTTTCAGTCCTGAGTTCCTGAACCGTTTGGATGATGTGATCCTGTTCAACAGTTTGGAGAAGTCCGATATCAGACGTATTGTGGACATCGAGCTCAAAGCGATATTGAAACGCATAGCTAAAGCCGGCTATAATCTTTCGCTGACGGAAGAAGCTAAAGACGCCATAGCCCGGGAAGGTTTTGATGTACAGTTCGGTGCACGGCCTTTGAAACGTGCTTTACAAAAAGAAGTAGAAGACAAGCTCACGGATATGATTTTGAACGGGGAGGTTTCTCCGGGAGAAGAGATTGTCTTAACAGCCGATGAAAAAGGAGAAATCGTGCGCGGTTAGAGCCGTATAAAGTAAAAACCGATTACAGCAGGTATAGGAAGTTATTCCGGAAAAATAAGAGGGGGCTGTGTCAAAATTCATTTTTGGCACAGCCCCTGTTAGATGTATCGGAATGCGTAGAGTACAAGGCGTTAAGACTGAGGCTGAAAGGAGCGCGAAGTACGTGACCGAAGCCGAATGTCGCAAGGAACACAGTCATTTGCACATGATGACACGCCGTCTTTTTTCTATGATCCTTTATTCGGATGTATTTGTAGAAGAGGAGGAGTTGCCTAAAATGAAACTTAGCAATTTGCTTTTGGGTAGCAGTTTTCGCCATATGAAAGCAGAAACCGCCACCGACATAACGATGGCTGCAAACATCATCAGAGCATAGTTGAAATGATAGTGTATTATAGCCCAACCGAAAGGATACATGATAAGAGGATGCAGAAGATAGACGATATAGCTGTTGCGCCCCAACTCCATTGTGAAGCTTCTGACTGCAGATGGTGTTCGCCATAATCTCATCCCGTTCCAGACGGCTAAACTTCCTGTTATGGCTAAGGCTAACAGGAGCAACACACTACGGGCATGGCAAAGTATCATATTGAAACGAATCCACAGTGCCGCTGCGAACAGAAGCGTAAAGATTGCCGACCGGATACGGGAAGGCTGTTTTTTACTGCTGTTCATGTCCCATCCGATGAAGAAATAGATGCCGTAATACGACAGGTAACTGAGGAAAAAAAGAGGCGTGTCGAGCTGCCATGACCATTCCGGTAAAATTATTCCCTGGCGAACCAACCACAGCAGGCCGAACAGAAAAATACCGGGCATGGATCCGAATTTCTTTGTGAGGCGGGCTATTTGTTGGAGAAAAAACAGTACCGGTAAGAACCACAGATAAACAGCATGCCCCTGCGGTGCTTTGTATAACGGGCTAAGCAGTGCTTGAAACCATATTTGATCTCCGGTAATGATGTGGTAGATTGAGTCGAATATCAGGGCAAATATCAGATAGGGTATGATTAAATGCCAAAACCCGATGATAAGATACTGTTTGATGCTTCGGTTCGCTTTGGATTGCCCAAACAGATAGCCTGAGAGCAGAATAAACATGGGCATATGAAAAGTATATATAACTTCTTTTATGGTAAGAAACCATCCCGGCTGCTCTGTCATGGCACCAAAATGACCAAAAGCCACCAGCAAAATGCCAATGGCTTTGGTCAGGTCTATATCCGGTATTCTGTTCTTGCCGGAGCTTGCAATACTATTTGTATTCACGCCAGCTTTTTATCTTTATGTCTTCTATCGGAATATTGCAGAAAGCAGTGATAAACGCAGAAGCCAGACGTGCATTCGTGAGCAACGGTATATTCAGGTCTATTGCAGTACGCCTCAGTTTATATCCGTTTGTCAATTCTCCGGGAGTCAGATTTTTATTGATATTTACCACCATATCGATTTTCTTTTCACGGAGCAAATCTATGGCCTGGGGCATTTTTCCTTCGTCGCTCGGCCAGTAGACTAAAGTCGACTCTATGCCGTTTTCTTTGAGCATATTGTGCGTGCCGGCTGTTGCATAGAGCTTGTATCCCTTTTCGGCTAAAAGCTTGGTGGCGTCGAGCATCGCAGCCTTTTGTTTGTATCCGCCCGTAGATAGCAGTACGCTTTTTTCCGGTATTCTGTATCCTACGGAAAGCATGGATTTCAGAATGGCCTCATCGGTATAGTCTGCAATGCACCCCACTTCGCCCGTACTTGTCATATCCACGCCCAACACGGGGTCGGCTTTTTGCAAACGGGTAAAGGAGAATTGAGAAGCCTTGATGCCGACGTAATCCAAATCGAATTCGCTTTTATTCGGCTTTTGTACATCCAGACCCAACATGATTTTGGTGGCAAGTTCGATGAAGTTGATTTTAAGAACTTTGCTTACAAACGGGAAACTTCTGGAGGCACGCAGGTTGCATTCGATAACTTTGATTTCGTTTCCTTTTGCCAGATATTGGATGTTAAAAGGGCCGGATATTTTCAATGCTTCTGCGATTTGGCGGCTGATGCGTTTGATTCTGCGCACCGTTTCCACGTAAAGTTTCTGGGCAGGAAACTGAATTGTTGCATCGCCCGAATGCACACCGGCAAATTCGATGTGTTCACTGATGGCATAGGCTATGATTTCACCGTTCTTTGCCACGGCATCCATTTCTATCTCTTTGGCTCCTTCGATGAACTGACTTACAACGACCGGATGTTGTTTGGATACATTTGCCGCCAGCTCCAGAAAGCGCCTTAACTCTTCCTGATTGGAACAAACATTCATGGCTGCGCCGCTTAGTACGTAACTCGGGCGTACCAATACCGGAAAGCCTACCTCTTCGACGAATTTATCGACATCTTCCAGTGACGTAAGTTCCTGCCAGCGGGGCTGATCTATACCGATGCGATCCAGCATGGCGGAAAATTTATGTCTGTCTTCCGCATTGTCGATGCTGTTGGCGGTTGTTCCTAAAATAGGCACGTTCTGTTCGTCGAGGCGTAAGGCAAGATTATTGGGGATTTGGCCTCCTGTAGAAACGATGACTCCATGAGGATTTTCCAAATCGAGAATATCCATGACGCGTTCGAAAGTGAGTTCATCGAAATACAAACGATCGGAAATGTCATAGTCAGTACTGACCGTTTCCGGATTATAGTTAATCATTACCGAGCGCCATCCTTCTTTGCGGATTGTGTTAAGAGCGTTTACGCCGCACCAGTCGAACTCCACAGAGCTGCCGATACGATAGGCTCCTGATCCGAGTACGACTACACTCTTATGGTCGTTGGTATATTCGATGTCATTTTCTGTACCGTTATAAGTTAGATACAGATAGTTTGTCTCCGCCGGATACTCTGCCGCCAGAGTGTCTATTTGTTTGACTACCGGCACAATATCGAACTTTTTTCTGCGACTGCGAACTTCCAAAACCGCTTTTTCCATCGAATTACGGGCTTTTTTATAAATCGCCCTCGCTATTTGGAAATCCGAGAAACCCTGTTGTTTGGCTTTGAGAAGTAAATCCGGCTGCAGTTCGTCCAAACGGGTTAAAGACTCAAGTGCTTCTGCCGTGTTGATAATATTGTGCAAACGCTGTAAGAACCAGCGGTCGATTTTGGTCAGTTCGTGTATCTGATCTACGGTGTATCCTTGTCTAAAAGCTTTGCTGATAACGAAGATGCGCGTATCAGTAGGCTCATGCAGGGCCTTGTCTATATCCCGTATGACTAACTCTTTATTCTCAACGAAGCCGTGCATACCCTGTCCGATCATGCGAAGGCCTTTTTGAATGGCTTCTTCAAAACTTCGTCCGATGGCCATTACTTCACCTACGGATTTCATGCTGCTTCCCAACTGTCTGGAAACGCCGTGGAATTTACCTAAATCCCACCGGGGTATTTTACAAACGACATAGTCCAACGCGGGTTCGAAGAAAGCCGGCGTCGTTTGGGTAACGGAGTTTTTCAGTTCGTACAGTCCGTAACCTAAACCTAATTTGGCAGCAACGAAAGCCAATGGGTAACCGGTCGCTTTGGAAGCCAGAGCCGAAGAACGTGAAAGACGGGCGTTGACTTCGATGACCCGGTAATCTTCACTGTACGGGTCTAATGCATATTGTACGTTACATTCTCCTACGATACCGATATGGCGGATAATCCTGATGGCCAGCTCTCTTAATTTATGATATTCGCTGTTTGTAAGCGTTTGAGACGGAGCTATGACAATACTTTCTCCGGTGTGAATGCCCAGAGGATCGAAGTTTTCCATATTACATACGGTGATGCAGTTGTCATGGCAGTCCCGTACCACTTCGTACTCGATTTCTTTCCAGCCTTTCAAACTTTTTTCCACCAGTACCTGAGGACTGAAAGAGAATGCTTTGCGACACAGCTCTTTTAACTCTTCTTCATTGTCGCAGAAGCCGCTGCCCAATCCTCCTAAGGCGTATGCAGCACGAACGATAACAGGATAACCTAACTCCGATGCTGCTTTTCTGGCTGCTTCGATATTCTCGACGGCGTGACTGCTGATCGTTTTAACGTCTATTTCATCAAGTTTCTGTACGAATAATTCGCGATCTTCCGTGTCGATAATAGCCTGAACCGGGGTACCTAAAACCTGAACGCCGTATTTCTCGAAAATGCCGTTTTTATATAGTTGTACACCGCAGTTGAGAGCTGTTTGTCCGCCGAAAGAAAGCAGAATGCCGTCCGGACGCTCTTTGGCAATGACCTTTTCGACAAAGAACGGTGTGACCGGAAGAAAATAGATTTCATCGGCAATGCCGTCGGATGTTTGAACCGTGGCGATATTCGGATTAACCAATACAGTTTTGATGCCTTCTTCACGGATGGCTTTCAGAGCCTGAGAACCGGAATAGTCGAATTCGCCGGCTTCACCGATCTTCAGTGCTCCGCTACCGAGCAAAAGCACTTTTTTTATTTTACTTTTATCTATCATGGTCGTTGTTAAAATTTTTCTGTAAAAGTCCGTTTACTTTTTCTACAAATACCTCGGGAGCATCCATATAGAAATAGGATGCGCTTCCGTTTTTCAGATTTAATTTCACCTCTCCTTTTTTCTTATTGACGATTTCGACATTTCGATATTTATCTAAAGTATACGGCTGGGTGAAACGTGTACCCCATAAAAAATGTACAAACCGGTATGTTTGCAGCTTTTCATCTATAATTATTTCGGAACGATGGAAAGAAAATATAAATGGCAGCAAGATACAATTGATCCAAATGGGGTAAAAGTTCCGATTCAAACCCATGGAATCCCAATGGATATTCAATCCCAAGCCGATTATTCCGCAGACCGGAAGAAGCATGATCAGGGTTCTTAGGAGAATAACCGTTTTACTTTTGGGTGAATATCCTTTTAGATAGTATCTCGTCATGGGGTAGGAATTATAAAGAGCGCAGAAATTCGTCAAAAATAAACATAGTGTCGGTTGGACCCCCGAATGCTTCGGGATGGAATTGTGTAGAGAAGAAAGGCTTCGTTTTGTGACATATCCCCTCGTTGGATCCATCGTTCAAATTGATGTATTTTGCTTGCCAGTTTTCATCCAAAGTTGCTGTATCTACTGCATAACCGTGGTTCTGGCTTGTAATAAAACATCGTGTGGTGCCGATTTCACGAACGGGTTGGTTATGACTCCGGTGGCCATATTTCATTTTATAAATTTTGGCACCTGCAGCAACGGCCAGAAGCTGATTGCCCATACAGATTCCGCATATCGGTTTATCTTTTTGAATGGCTTTCTTTATATGTTCAACCGTGATACTGCACATTTCAGGATTTCCGGGGCCGTTGCTGAGAAACAGTCCGTCGTAATCGATGGTATTGAAATCGTAGTCCCAAGGGACGCGTATCAGGGTGATGTCCGGCTTCATAAGGCAGCGGACGATATTGTCTTTTACCCCGCAATCGACAAGGACGACTTTCTTCTTCCCATTACCGTAAGTGATAATTTCTTTAACGGAAACTTCTGCTACTTGGTTTACCCGGTTGGGATCTGCAAAGTCGATGTCTTCCATGCCTTCCATGAGTATTTTGCCTTTCAAAGATCCATGTATGCGCAGGTGTTTGGCCAAGGCACGAGTATCTATGCCGGTGATACCCACAACTTTTTCCTGTATCAGCCAGTCTGCCAAACTTTCAACTGCATTCCAGTGGCTGTAATCTCCCGAATAGTCCGATACCACAATTGCTTCCATGTGGATGCGGTCGCTTTCCATAAATTCGTAGAGTCCGTTTTCTTTGAGTGTAGTGGAGGGTACTCCGTAATTGCCGATCAACGGATAAGTCATAACCATAATCTGTCCGCGGTAACTGGGGTCGGTTAAACTCTCCGGATATCCGTTCATTGCTGTGTTGAAAACAACTTCGCCGGCCACCGGGCTTTCATAGCCGAATGAATATCCATGGTATTTCGTACCGTCTTCGAGAATAAGAGTTGCTTTTCTTTGTTTTTGAAACATGCTTGATGCTCGGTTTTATTGTTAGTTGTGATAGTCTTGCTCAATATAGCTTATATAAGCCTCGTTTACCAAGTGGGAACCGCCGGGGGTGGGATAGTCTCCTGTAAAATACCAGTCTCCGGGATGGTTCGGAATGGCCGTATGCAGCCCTTCGACACTCTGGAACAGTAGCTGAACTTCTGCTTGGGTATTTTCCGGACGTAACAGTTCAACCATTTTTTTAGAAATTTCCTGCTGTTGAAAAGGAGCGTAGATGGCTTTAACCACATTTTCTACACACTCATCCCACGGTTTTGCTCTTAGTTCTATAGCCTTGCGGTATTGATTTTGAATAATATGCTCCATGCCCCGCTCCTGCAATAATGCAATCGCAGCCCTAAAGGCAATAAATTCACGCATTTTACTCATGTCGATGCCATAATAATCGGGATAGCGTATTTGGGGGGAACTTGATACGACTACAATTTTCTTCGGTTCGAGTCTGTCCATGATACCGATAATACTTTGTCTTAACGTCGTGCCGCGAACAATGCTGTCGTCGATGATAACAAGATTGTCGATCCCCGGTGTTACCGTTCCGTAGGTAATGTCATATACGTGTGCTGCCAAATTATCTCGACTGCTGCCTTCGGTGATAAAAGTGCGCAGCTTGATATCCTTTATGGCTACCTTTTCGATACGAACTTTCAATGCAAGAATTTTCCGTAATTCTTCGTCTGAAAGTTCTTCCCTTTTCCGCAGCTTTTCGTATTTGATTTCATCCAGATGCCTGTTCAGTCCTTCTATCATTCCGTAATAAGCTACTTCTGCCGTGTTCGGAATAAAAGAAAATACGGTGTGCTCCAAGTCGTGATTTATCGCTTTTAAGATCGGTTCGGTAAGGGCTATCCCCAGAGCTTTGCGTTCGTTGTATATATCCTGATCGCTGCCGCGAGAGAAGTAGATACGTTCAAAAGAGCATGGTTTGTATTCTCTGGGAGCAAGAATTTGTTCCAGTCTTGGAGTGCCTGCTCTGTTGATAAAGATTGCTTCACCGGGTTTGAGTTCTTTGATTTGATCGGCTTTTACATTCATTACCGTTTGAATGACAGGCCGTTCGGAGGCAATAACGATGATTTCGTCATTTATATAGTAGAAGCATGGTCTGATGCCCCAAGGGTCGCGCAGGGTATAGCTTTCGCCACTACCCGTCAGGCCGCACATTACATAGCCTCCATCCCATAGTGGAGCACATTTTTTCAATACGTTTGCAAGGTCTATGCGATCTTCGATATAGTGAGTGATCTCCATGCCCTCCAAATGATCTTTTTCATGACCTGTGCGGTATAGCCTTTCAACTTCCCTGTCCAATCGATGACCGATCTGTTCCAAAAGGATATGCGTATCCGAGGTATGACGGGGGTGTTGTCCGACAGAGGTGATTTCTTTGAATATATTGTCGACATTGGTCAGGTTGAAGTTCCCGCAGATTGCCAGACACTTTGCTCTCCAATTACTTCTGCGTATCATCGGGTGTACAAAAGATATCCCGCTCTTACCTGTGGTGCTGTATCTGAGGTGACCCATATAACATTCGCCGGCAAAAGGGATGGCATTTTGTGCAAATAAAGGATCCGAGAGCTGTTCTTTACTAAATTTGGAGAGATACGTGGATACGTTGTCGAATATTTCTCTAATAGCATCTGCTCCCAAAGCTCTTTCTCTGAATAAATATTCCTCACCCGGTGTGCTGTATAGTTTGGTTACGGCCAGTCCGGCACCTTCCTGTCCTCTGTTATGCTGTTTCTCCATCAGGAGGTACAGTTTATCCAAACCATACATCCATGATCCGTATTTTTCTTGATAAAAACTTAATGGCTTGCGCAGCCTGACTGTGGCAATGCCACATTCGTGTTTTAAGGGTTCCATAGAGTTATATAATTGAAAAAAGTAGAAAACGATATTCTTGTACGCTGTCGATATTTGACAGGAGAATGAACGTTTTCTACTTTTATGTGCATATATTATAATGATTTAATACAACTAAAATAGCACTAATTACGATATCTTTTCTTCATTAGCGGTGTTTGTTTTTTTGGCGTTGCATTGCTTGTTGTTGTTTTTGTGCCTCTTCCAGACGCTGTTGCCATTTCGATTTTTTTCGGGGTTTCTTTTTATTCTCTTCCAATCGTGCCAGAAGTTTTTCCTCGTTGATTGCAAATCTGAAAGCCCAGTTTTGAATCATGGTAAGTAAAGACGTCAGCAAGTAATAATAGCAAAGTCCCGAAGCATTTTGGTTGAAGAAGAAGAAAAGAAATACCGACATAAAGTAAGGCATTATTTTCATCATCTTCATTCCTTCCTGTGCCGGAGCACTGTTCTGTTGCATCAAATATTTATTGAAAGCAATATTGACGATGGTCATCAACAGACAGAATAAGCTGATGTGGTTACCCAATAATCCGGTGATGAACGGGATATCGAAGTTCCAGCTGATGATAGGGTCATATGTCGAAAGGTCTTTTGCCCACAAGAAACTTTCTCCTCTCAAATAGATAGAGGTCGGGAAGTACATATACAGTGCAATGAGGAAAGGGAGTTGAAGTAGCATGGGCAAACAGCCGCTCATCGGATTGGCTCCGGCAGCTCGGTAGAGACTCATTGTTTCTGTTTGCCTTTTCATCATGGCATCCTGATCTTTCCCCGGGTATTTTGCACTGATCGCCTCCACTTGCGGTTTTAGTACGCGCATCTTTGCTTGTGACAGGTAGCTTTTGAATGTGAAAGGAGACAAGAAAATCTTAATCAGTATGGTCAATATCAATATGATGATACCCCAGCTGCCTATCTGTGAGCTTAAGAAAGTTACAACCGGTATGATCATATATACGTTAATGGTTCTCAGCAGTTTGCCGCCCATATAGACCAGATGGTCCAGATCCAGTTGATCATTGCCGTTTAATCCTTTGTCGTATGCTTTCAGCAGGTTATAATCGTTGGGTCCTACATACCATATTAAAGAGGCTTTCTCTCCATCTTCGATATTCCATTGGAGGGTAGATTTGAGAGAAAAGTTTTTTATGTAACCGCTATCTTCTTTGAATTCGGCAGAAGAGATTACATTATCTTGAAACGGAGCCCGGCTGATGAGAACAGTGCTGAAATATTTATCCTTGAAAGCTATCCAGCGCAGAGTTTCCTGAACCGATTTCTTCTCTTTGCTCTTATTGATACGTTCCACTCCTCCCGCCGCATAGCGGTACATAACGCTGGTATACTGATTTTCGAATTTCCATGATTGCTCCTGCTGTCTTATCCTTTGTTCCCACTCCAGATCCTGCAACGACATATTGGCGGGTAATAAACGGTCTAACCCTTTGGCCATGATGTTCATTTTAATTCGATAATCTCCGGGCATCAACGTATATACGAAATCCAGATAATTCTGTTCATCGATGTTCAGTCGCATCGTTACGGTGCTGTCTGTAACGTTAAGCGGATTGAAGTAAAGTTCTGCCGTGTTAAGTATCTTGTTTTCTACCGTGCGTAAAGGCAGATTGAAAGAAAGATCTCCTTTTTTGAAAAGGAACAGTTCTTTACCTTCCTGTGCATTATATTTCAATAATTGGGCTTCTTCCGGAATACCTCCTAAAGTATTCAATTCGATTTTTACCAGATCGTTTTTCAGAGAGATCAGTTTCTCTGTGCCTTTTTGAAGGTATAGAGGAGTAGCAGTCGTTGTCTGTGTGGTATCACCTTCCGATAAGGCTGTCGAATCTGTAATGGAAAAGGTTTTGGTTGTCTCTTGTTCGCTCGTTAACAGTGCCGTATCCGCTGTCGATTGTACTGGTGGTTGCGGTTGAGGCGTAGGTTTATTCAACAAAGAAAAACCGATGATAATCAAACCGGCCAATATCGCCCCAATGATTGTATTTTTATCCATTCGTTATGTTTTATAGCAAATCTGTTATGCAGTATAGCTATTGAAGTTTATGCAATTAGACGTTATTTCTTTTTTTCGTTGTGTACGGCTATGGCCTCACGGATAAAATCCATAAACAGAGGGTGCGGACGCACCACCGTACTGTTGTATTCCGGATGGAACTGTACTCCGATGAACCATCTGTGTCCTTCGATTTCCACCGCTTCCACGAGGCCTGTGTCTGGGTTTTCTCCCACGCAGTGCATGCCGTGAGCTTCAAAGTTTTTTCTGTATTGGCTGTTGAATTCGAAGCGATGACGATGACGCTCATGAATAAAATCCGAGCCGTATATTTTAGCCAAATGGCTATCCGGATTCAGTGAGCAGTCGTAGCCTCCGAGTCGCATCGACCCCCCTAAATCCGTAACCGTTTTCTGCTCTTCCATTAAATCGATTACCTTAAATGCGGCATTCGGGTTTATTTCTGTTGTATTTGCTCCCGTATTACCCAGTACGTTGCGGGCAAATTCAATGACCATACATTGCATGCCCAGGCAGATGCCTAATGTGGGAATATTGTTCTCCCGTGTATATTTGAGGGCACAAAGCTTACCTTCTACTCCACGGGAACCGAAACCCGGGGCTATGACAACTGCGTCGAAATCCTTTAGCAGTTCGGCAGCATTATTTTCGTTTATTTTATCGCTTTGCACGGAAACAAGGTTCAGTTTCCGATGATTGTAGATGGCAGCCTGCATTAAAGATTCGTCGATAGATTTGTAAGCATCCTGCAATTCCACATATTTGCCGACAAGACCGATATTTACAGTTTCCTTGGCCGAGTGCATTTTTTCCAAAAACTCCTTCCACTGTTTCAGTTCGGGTGTGGGGCCTGCTTCGAGTCCCACTTTTTCCAGAATGGTTTTATCCATACTCTGACGTTGCAGTACCAGTGGCACTTCGTATATCGTGGGCACATCCACACTTTGCACCACGCTTTCTTTGGTTACATTGCAGAATAGAGCCACTTTGCTGAGGATATCTTCAGATAGCGGATGTTCCGTTCTCAAAACGAGCATGTCGGGTTGAATACCCACCTCCTGCAACATCTTTACAGAGTGTTGTGTAGGTTTGGTCTTAACCTCTTTAGCCGCAGAAATGAAAGGTACATAAGTCAGGTGAACGACCACACAGTTTTGTTTCAATTCCCATTTCAACTGTCTGACACTTTCTAAAAACGGTAGTGATTCGATATCGCCCACCGTACCGCCGATTTCTGTAATCACGAAATCGAACTGATGTTTTTGTCCCAACAGTTTTACATTGCGTTTGATTTCATCCGTGATGTGTGGCACCACTTGCACCGTTTTACCTAAATAATCCCCGCGCCGTTCTTTCTGAATAACATTTTGGTAGATGCGTCCGGTAGTGATATTGTTTGCTCTGGATGTGGCGATATTTAGGAAGCGTTCGTAATGTCCCAGATCGAGGTCGGCTTCATGACCGTCGTCCGTCACATAGCACTCGCCGTGCTCATAGGGATTCAATGTTCCCGGGTCTATATTAATGTATGGATCGAATTTCTGAATAGTTACGTTGTAGCCTCGGGCTTGAAGAAGTTTGCCCAGTGATGCTGCCACAATGCCTTTTCCTAATGAGGATACAACCCCACCGGTAACAAAAATATACTTTGTGTCTGCCACTTTCTTGTTGGTTTTAACTTGATGATTTCAAACAGCGTAACGTGAAAAAGGTTTGTCGGAAGAAGGCTCTTTTTTCAAACCCCATACAACGCTTTGCAAAGGTACGTTATTCTTGCTTAAGTAACAGCGTGAGGAGCTTTCTTTTTTCGTACGCTTTTTATATGTGAGGGCTGCCTCAGAGGTTTATGCAACCGCTCAAAGCAGCCCTCACAGGGTTAAAAATAAAAGGAGTTTGTTATTTATTCAAACCGCATTTGGAGCAATTCTCACGAATTTGAGTGAAGAAATCATTGCCTTTGTCATCGACCAGAATAAAAGCCGGGAAATCTTCTACTTCAATTTTCCAGATAGCCTCCATGCCCAGTTCGGGATATTCGAGGCATTCTACTTTTTTAATACTGTCTTGTGCAAGAATAGCAGCCGGCCCTCCGATACTGCCCAGATAGAAACCTCCGTGCTTTTTGCAGGCGTCCGTTACCTGTTGGCTGCGATTCCCTTTTGCTATCATAATCATACTGCCGCCATTTTCCTGCAGCAAATCCACATAGCTGTCCATACGTCCTGCTGTTGTAGGTCCGAAGGAACCGCTCGGCATACCTTTCGGAGTCTTTGCAGGTCCTGCATAGTAGATCGGATGGTCTTTTACGTATTGAGGCAATCCCTCTCCGTTGTCTATGCGCTCTTTCAGTTTTGCATGTGCAATGTCGCGCCCTACGATGATAGTGCCATTAAGAGACAATCTGGTAGAAACAGGATATTTGGTCAGTTCGGCCAGAATCTCACTCATCGGGCGGTTCAGATCGATTTTTACCACTTTCCCTTCCGTGCCCTTCCGCATTTCTTCCGGGATGTATTGTCCTGGATTTGTTTCCAGTTTTTCGATCCATATACCGTCTTGATTGATTTTGGCTTTGATATTGCGATCGGCAGAGCAGCTCACTCCTAAACCCACAGGGCAGGAAGCCCCGTGGCGAGGCATACGGATGATGCGAATGTCGTGGGCAAAATATTTACCTCCGAACTGTGCTCCCAATCCTAATTTATAACACTCTTCCAGAATTTCCTGCTCCAGTTTTTTATCCCGAAAGGCCTGCCCCCATTCGTTGCCGGAGTCGGGCAGTTCATCGTAATATCTTGCCGATGCCAGTTTAACGGTTTTCAGGTTGGTTTCTGCCGATGTGCCGCCAATAACGATGGCAATATGATAAGGAGGGCATGCTGCTGTCCCTAACGTGCTGATTTTTTCAACGATGAATTTTTTCAACTTCTCGGGAGTAAGCAAAGCTTTGGTCTCCTGATACAGATATGTCTTGTTTGCAGAGCCTCCGCCTTTGGCAATGCAGAGAAAATTATATTCCATACCGTCTACTGCGAGCAGGTCTATTTGAGCAGGCAAATTGCAGCCGGTATTCACTTCTTTATACATATCCAGCGGTGCATTTTGGGAATAACGCAAATTGTCTGTCGTATAAGTATCGTATACGCCATGCGAGAGATATTCCTCATCGTGTCCTCCCGTCCAGACCTGTTGTCCCTTTTTGCCTAAAATGATGGCCGTACCCGTATCCTGGCAGAAGGGCAGTTGTCCTTTGGCCGAAACTTCTGCATTGCGAAGAAATGTCAGGGCTACGAACTTGTCATTTTCGCTGGCTTCCGGGTCGCTCAGTATTTTGGCTACTTTTTGCTGATGTTCGGGGCGGAGGTAAAACGAAACATCATGGAAAGCCGTACGAGCCAATACCCTTAGAGCTTCCGGATCTATTTTTAATACATCCTGTCCGTTGAATTTTTCTACAGAAACGTAGTCTTTTGTTAAGTGATAATACTCTGTCTTGTCAGTCCCTAAAGGAAAAGGCTTCTGATACTTGAATTCGGGCGTTGCCATAGTTCAATGCTATTGATGAATAAATGTTTATTGTATTACTCCAAAGGTAAGAAAAGCCAGCTAAACAATATCTATATAATAGGTTAGCCTGGGTCAAGAAGTTCAAAACAAGTTGTCCCGTAAGCTGATTTTATCGGCTTGCGGGACAACTTTTCAGAAAATAAATATCCGGTATTTAAGAGAAGAGCCGTAGAAACCGTTTCCGGGAGAATTTCGTCTTCCCGTTTATTCTATAAGAGGCTTCCGGATAGTATTATGGTCATTGTATCAGATAGGTATAAACATTGCCGTTAGGGTAGAAACCTCTGACGTAGAGCTTGTTTATTCCTCTATCTTCTGCTGTCGAAAGCATTTTTTCCATATTGTTGATATTGTATACCGGCTGGTCATTGATCGAAAGAACGATAAATCCTTTTTTGACACCCGCTTTTGCAAACTTTCCTTCTTTGGTTACTTCTGTTACTTCCACACCGTAAGAAACGCCATAGGTTCTTTTAAGTTTGCCGGACAATTCTCTCAGTTTTATTCCCATCTCGGAGAGACCAGAAAATTGAGGTATGATTTTCGTATTGCCATGTTTATTTTTCAGGCTTACGCTAAAGTCCTTTTTTTGTCCGAAACGATCCACGGTAACGTTGATAACATCTCCCGGTCTGTAACGACTGATTATCCCTTGCAGTTCTCCGAAGTCTTTAATTTTTTGTCCGTCGATGGCGGTTATAACATCGTTTTTCTCTATACCTGCTGCGTATACCGCACTTATTTCGGAGAAGTCGGCCACAAATACACCTTCGTTTACCTTCAGTCCTTTTTCTTTAATCAGTTCATCGGTAACATTTGTTCCGGAAAAACCTAAAACAGCTCTTTGCACATTTCCATACGTTTTGAGGTCTTGAGCCACTTTTGCAGCTATTGTTATGGGTATTGCAAATGAAATACCGGCATAGTTGCCCGTTTCGGAAAAAATCATCGAATTGATACCTACCAGCTCTCCGGCAGCATTCACCAAAGCACCTCCGCTGTTGCCCCTGTTGACGGCTGCATCCGTTTGAATAAAAGATTCTACTTTAGGTCCTTTGGAGCTATCCGGATAGGTGTTTCTTGATTTTGCACTGACAATACCCGCAGTCACAGTGGATGTAAAGTTAAATGGGTTGCCTACGGCCAATACCCATTCCCCGACTTGCAGATTGTCCGAGTTTCCGAAAGGAATGGACGGAAATTTTTCCCCTTCGATCTTTATCACGGCAATGTCTGTCGCCGGATCTGTACCGATGAGTTTGGCACTGAAGGTCCGATTGTCATTCAGTGTAACGCTGATTTTATCTCCATTGTCGATTACATGATTATTCGTAATGATATAACCGTCACTGCTGACAATTACTCCCGACCCGAAACCGACAACAGGTTGCATTTGCCTTTCGGCAAAAGGGTTGCCATTACCGAAGAAATATTCAAAAGGATCTATGTAGCGGCGGCTCATACTGCGTTGACCTTCCACGCGAATATGTACCACGGCCTGTACTGCTTTTTCTGCAGCTTCCACCAGATTGGGAGCAGCTGTTACGGATGCCGGTTTATAGCCGGGCTCCAAAGCCGCATTTTGAAATCCGTATTTATTGAGTGTGTTTGTGCCTTCCGGCAGTGCAGTTTGCATTGAATTTGCAAACTCTTTTGAGGACGTCTTGCTTTGCATCCATTTGTATGTGCCCACAGTCGTTGCGGCACTTAACCCGATTACTCCCAAAGTGAGGACGAAAACTTTCAGAATTTTGTTCATAGCGATTGTTCTTAATCTTTATTGTTTTGATTGTTATAGTTTATTTTTTCAGGTTTCTTGTTTAACCTATTAGTTATACGTATTTAGATAACGTTACGTATGTTCGGTTTATTATCGGAATATCATTTTATCATAATAATATGCTTATTTTTGATATGGGCATGGAACGTTATACGATTTTGTATATTCAATACAGGTATGTTTTCGTGAATGCTTATTGAGCAGTTTTAATGATCAATTCAGATTTTACATAATTGATATGAAGAAGGAACTTTTTACAATTGATTATACGAGAATACCACGTGCAGAATTCGATGATGAGTTGAGAATGTTGGAGCAGTCTGCCGAGCAGGCAGCTCTGAAGGCTTATGCTCCATACAGCCGGTTTAATGTGGGAGCAGCTCTGTTGATGGACAATGGAGAAATCGTGGTAGGCTCCAATCAGGAAAATGCAGCGTATCCATCCGGAATATGTGCCGAACGTACTGCCATTTATTATGCCGGAGCCCATTTCCCCGATGTCGGTATCAAAAAACTCGTTTTGGTGGCCATTACAGAGGGTAGGCGTGTAGAGGAGATTTCTCCGTGCGGTGCCTGCAGACAGGTGATTATGGAAAGTTCCATGCGCCATCATGCATATCCTGTTTATATGGTCGGTGTTGACAGTGCAATTGTTTTGGATGATTGTCGTTTTCTGTTGCCCTTCGGATTTGATGGGAAAGATTTGCCTCAAACTTCATAGCTCTATTGTTCTTCATCATATTCCGGAAGAATAGCTTTCGGATAGAGGAATACATATTTATATAAATACAATTTTCCCTTCAGTAAACGTGAGTTCGATTGAATGGCTTTTGTTGAAACGATTGCAGGCGGCTTGTGCATAAGCCGGGAGGGTTTTTGCGGAGATTTTAGATGAAGCGAAACGGATAGAAGAATGCAATCCTCATTGAAACAGCAACTCAAGTTATCGTAACCGCCCTCCTCTGTCTCATCTCACTTTTCGATTCGTTGAACTTGGTCTTTCAAAGGAGCATTTCGCTCATGTTATCTGATGGGTATTATTTTGACGTGTACTGAAAAAAGATTGGGAAAATTCTTTTTAATATTTATGATACCTTAAAGACTTACAGGAAAAACGGAAAAGAAGGGTTTTATCTGTTTTTACAAACCGTTTTTACAGAAAGGGCAAAAATAATTGCATCGTATTACTTTTGGGGCTTATCTTTGTGCCGCAAAAGTATATTATTATCATATCGTATGGCGTATACAAGCAATGTAATGATCGTTCGCCACAAGTTGTTGGCAAATCTTGTTAAGTTGTGGAATGAAAAACAGTTGGTCGAGAAAATAGATCGTCTGCCCATCGAACTCAGCCCACGCAGATCGAAGACGTTAGGCAGATGCTGTCCTCACAAGGAGCGTGCTGTCTGGAAATATAAATGTTTTCCTTTGCTCGGTTTCGATATGACCGATGAGGAGGATGAAGTCGATTTGCTTTCCAAATATGCGAAAAAAGCACTTGAACGGGAGGCTCCGAACAAGGAGAATCTGATGTGTGTGATCGATGAGGCTTGCACCTCTTGCGTGCAGATCAATTACGAAGTGTCTAACCTCTGCCGAGGTTGCGTGGCACGTAGCTGCTATACCAACTGCCCTAAGGATGCTATCAGTTTTCAGAAGAACGGGCAGGCGCAAATCAATCACGATACCTGTGTAAGTTGCGGTATCTGCCATAAATCCTGCCCTTACCACGCTATTGTCTATATTCCCGTACCATGCGAAGAGGCTTGCCCGGTAAAGGCGATCAGTAAGGATGAGTATGGCATCGAGTCGATCGATGAGAGCAAATGTATTTATTGTGGAAAGTGTCTTAAAGCTTGTCCGTTCGGTGCGATATTCGAGATTTCGCAGGCATTCGATGTGTTACAGAGTATACGCAGAGGGGAAGAGGTTATTGCCATTATTGCTCCGTCTATCCTCGGTCAGTTCAAGACCACGATCGATCAGGTTTATGGAGCGTTCAAGCAGATCGGATTTACCGATGTTATCGAAGTTGCTCAGGGAGCAATGGATACGACGAGCAACGAAGCGCATGAACTTCTTGAGAAGCTCGAAGAAGGACAACCTTTTATGACAACTTCTTGCTGTCCTTCATACATCGAACTCGTCAATAAGCACATTCCCGAAATGAAACCCTTTGTTTCTTCGACCGGCTCGCCCATGTACTATACTGCACGTATCGCACGAAAGAAATACCCGAATGCCAAAATCGTATTCGTAGGTCCCTGTATCGGTAAACGTCAGGAGATACGTCGTGATGAAGAAGTGGATATGATCCTGACCTTTGAAGAGGTGGGTGCCATTTTTAAGGGGATGGATATAGAACTTGAACAGGCTCCTGAATATAAAATGGTATTCAATTCGGTACGCGAAGCCCATGGTTTTGCACTTAATGGCGGTGTAATGGGTGCCGTAAAGGCTTACCTCGGAAAGGATGCCGGCAAAGTGAACGGCATAGAGGTGGCCGACCTGAACAGGAAGAACATTACCATGCTGCGCAGTTATGCAAAGTCGAAGAAAGCCCCCGGCCAGTTTATCGAGGTGATGACTTGCGAAGGCGGTTGTATATCCGGACCGAGTGCTTATAACGACATTGTATCGGGACGTCGTCAGCTTAGTCAGCAGCTTACGAAGGTAAAGGAAACATATGAAGAAAGAGGTTGACCGGCTTGCAGCATATCGTACGCTTTCCGATAGAGACCTGATAGAACTCCTCTCTTGTTCCGATGCAGATACCGTTTCGTATCTGCACCGAAGGGCAAGAGAGGTTGCTTTTTTACATTTCGGAAATAAAGTTTATTTGAGAGGACTGATAGAGATCAGCAATTTTTGCCGCAATAACTGTTTCTACTGCGGTATACGTAAAGATAATTCGGAGATAACCAGATATCGTCTCTCCCATAATGAGGTGTTGATGTGTTGCCGTGAAGGGTATGCAATCGGACTCAGAACTTTTGTTCTTCAGGGTGGAGAGGATCCCGGGCAGCCGGCATCGTGGGTCGAAGCGATTGTGCGAGATATACATGCAGAGTTTCCCGATTGTGCCATAACCCTGTCTCTTGGTGAAAAGTCTTATCGCTCGTATCTCAGACTTCGTAATGCCGGAGCCGATCGCTATCTGCTCAGACACGAAACGTTCGATAGCAGTCATTACTCATATCTCCATCCCCCCTCGATGCGCATAGCCCGCAGGATAGAATGCTTGCGCAATCTTAAGAAACTGGGCTTTCAGACCGGTACCGGAGTGATGGTCGGGAGTCCGGGACAAACGCTTGAACATCTTGTGCAGGATATTCGTTTTATTGAAGAATTGCAACCCGAGATGATCGGTTTAGGCCCTTTTATTCCCCATCATGCCACACCTTTTGCCGGAGAGACGGCGGGAACGATAGACCGCACCCTTCGGCTTATTGCTATATGCCGTCTCATGCTTCCCAAGTCACTTATACCGGCAACCACTGCACTGGCTTCCCTTCCGGGCAAAGGACGTGTCGGAGGCATTCTGGCCGGAGCCAACGTAGTGATGCCCAACCTTTCGCCTCCTTCACTCCGTAAAGATTATTCCCTGTACGACAACAAGGTGGCTTTCGGTAGCGAATCGGCGCAGGGTATCAGAGATCTTGCCACAGAGCTGCAGGATATCGGGTACGAAATTTCCATGGCTCGCGGCGATCATGCCGGATATGAGGGATGGAAGCCTTATTTTCCCTAAGATATAACAGGGAAGAAGTTGGAAACGGTGTGGATGAACAAACTCTTGTTACTTTTGTTTTTTCCTTGTGAAAACGGTATGAAACTATAAAAATGAAATACGATAAGACATCGAAAAAGGCTGATGAATTTATTTCCCATGAGGAGATTATGGAAACATTGGCTTTTGCTGAAGCGCATAAGGATAATCGGGAGCTGATAGAGAAAATACTCGTTAAGGCTGCAGAGGGAAAAGGATTAGGACACCGCGAGGCAGCTCTCCTTCTTGAATGCGAAGATCCTGAGCTGCAACAGCGTATGTCTGAGATAGCAAAGGCGATCAAGCAAAAACTGTATGGCAATCGTATTGTGATGTTCGCACCTCTTTACTTATCCAACTATTGTGTCAACGGCTGTACCTATTGTCCTTATCATGCCAGGAACAAGATGATCCCGCGACGCAAACTGTCGCAGCAGGAGATAATAGAAGAGGTAATTGCTTTGCAGGATATGGGGCATAAGAGGCTGGCTCTTGAAATGGGCGAGCATCCGACACTCAATAACATGGATTATCTTCTCGAGTCCATTGCTACGATATACGGCATTAAGCACAGGAACGGTGCCATAAGGCGTGTGAATGTTAATATAGCAGCCACCTCGGTAGAGAATTACAGAAAGCTGCGTGAAGCGGGCATCGGTACGTACATCCTGTTTCAGGAAACCTACCACAGGAAGACTTACGAGGTGCTTCACCCCACAGGTCCTAAAAGCAATTATATCTACCATACCGAAGCTATGGATAGAGCTATGGAAGGGGGGATAGACGATGTGGGTATCGGGGTACTCTTCGGCCTGAGTACTTATAAATATGACTTTACAGGATTGTTGATGCACGCCGAGCATCTTGAGGCTGTTTTCGGTGTGGGGCCGCATACCATCAGCGTACCGAGAATTTGTCCTGCCGATGATGTGGATACGGCAGATTTTCCCAACTCTATTTCCGATGATATTTTTCGTCGTATCGTAATGGTGCTGCGTATTGCAGTACCTTATACGGGTATAATCATATCCACACGGGAATCCCGAAGATCTCGTGAAAGCGTTCTCGAAGTCGGAGTTTCTCAACTCAGCGGTGGTTCCCGCACCACCGTGGGCGGTTATGCAACAAGTACGGAAAACGAAGCACGGGAAACGGCGCAGTTCGATCTCAGCGATACGCGTACGCTTGATGAGATTGTTTCGTGGCTCATCGATTTGGGGTATGTACCGAGCTTCTGTACAGCATGTTATCGAGAAGGACGCACCGGCGATCGATTTATGTCTCTGGTCAAAAGCGGGCAGATTGCCAATTGCTGCGGCCCCAATGCGCTTATCACCCTTAAGGAGTATTTGGAGGACTATGCTTCTGCCGATACTCGGCTGAAAGGTGAAAAATTGATTGCTGCCGGCCTTAAGATGATCCCCAACCTCAAAGTACGTGAGAGAGCGACCCGCAATCTTTCAGAAATAGAAGAGGGGAAGAGAGATTTCAGGTTTTAATTTCCGGCCGGTATTTTAAGATATAACTCAATGGCACAGATACCTCAATCGGAGCGGTTGCATATTATTCTCTACGGGCGGACCAACAGCGGTAAGTCCTCTTTGATCAATGCTCTTACGGGGCAGTCTGTTTCTCTGGTTTCCGAAACTCCGGGTACAACTGCAGATCCTGTGAGTAAAGCTATTGAAATGCCGGGGCTTGGAGCCTGTGTGCTGGTAGATACGGCCGGATTCGATGATGCGGACGAAAAATTGGGGCCGCTTCGTGTGGAGCGCACCGATCGTACGATGCAGAGTGCCGATATCGCTATCATAGTGATCTCATCCGAAGATATCTCTTTGGAGCTCGAATGGATAAAACGTTTAAGACTGGAAGAGGTTCCGGTCATTCCTGTTCTCAATAAATCAGATGTGAATAGTTATCCGGATCGGATGTTCGATGTACTCAAGGAGGCAACGGAACAGTCTCCCGTCTTTCTCAGCAGCCATACCGGTATGGGGATAGAAAAACTCAGGGAGGTGCTTCGCAGTATATATGCCAAAGGAGAGGTAACCGGGAGTATTGTCGGTTCTCTTGCCGTGGCGGGAGATATCGTACTGCTTGTGATGCCTCAGGATGTACAGGCACCGAAAGGCAGGCTTATCCTTCCGCAGGTACAGACCATACGTGAGCTGCTCGACAAGGGTTGCATACCGGTTTGCTGTACGCCGGAAACAATGAGAAGTGCGTTGGAAGGACTTTCTACTCCGCCGAAATTGATTATCACCGATTCGCAGGTTTTCGGGAAGGTCTGTGAAATGAAACCTGACACGAGTTTACTTACTTCTTTTTCCGTTCTCTTTGCTGCCTACAAAGGAGATGTCGATTGTTTCGTTCACGGTGCCGAAGCAATTGCCCGTCTCACTCCACGGTCGAGAGTTCTTATAGCCGAGGCATGTACTCATGCTCCTGATGCTCCTGAGACCGAAGACATCGGTCGTGTCAAGATTCCCGCTCTTCTGCGTAACCGTGTCGGAAGTTCCCTGCAGATCGAAGTGGTTTCAGGCAAAGATTTTCCTGAAGATCTTACCCCGTACGACCTTGTCATTCATTGTGGAGCGTGTATGTTTACGCGCAGGATGGTGATGTCTCGTTTACGGCAGGCCCAACGTCAGGGAGTGCCGATGACCAACTATGGCATTACAATCGCTTACCTTACCGGTATCCTCGACAAGGTAGCCCTGCCATAGTAATCCGGAATTTTTGCAAAACAGTTGTTATATATTAAGTACATTCTTTTCGGGAAGGCTATCCGATACTGAGAATTTTACCGATAGGACGTCAAGTTGTAGAGCTGAAAATTTGCAAACGTCGATTGTTTTATTTTAATTTGTTTTCAATAAGTTTAATTATTCAATAAACAGACTGCCTATAGAATACATCTACCTGCAATAGTTATTAACTTAATCCATTCATGGTAAAACCTATGAAGAGACTTAAAGAACTCGCAGACGACCAATTGGTTGTATTGTATGCAGACGGATGTAATGAAGCTTTTAATATACTCCTGGAACGATATGATGCTGCGGTGCACACGTATATTCGTTTCAATGTTAGCGATCCCGATCTGGCAGAAGATATTTTTCAGGATACTTTCATTAAAGTAATTACCACGATAAAAAAGGGTAAATATGCGGCTCAAGGTAAATTCAAAGCTTGGGTAATACGCATTGCGCACAATTTGATCATGGATAATTACAGAAAACAGAGCATTCAAAAGATTGCCGACGACCCTCTGTTCCTCAATGGAACAGACGAGTGGGTGGAGTATATGCCTTCTGAAGATCTTAACCAGGAGGAGGTGATGCTGAAAAAAGATAAACTTGCCGAACTGTATCGAAATCTTAAAACTCTGCCCGTAGAACAGCGACAGGTCGTTTTTCTGCGTTATTGGCAGGATATGAGTTTCAAACAAATAGCTGAAACCACAGGTGTGAGCATAAATACAGCTTTGGGACGAATGCGCTATGCTCTGATAAATTTGCGCAGACAGGCACAACAATAAGCAGCATACCTGATACGTTATAAAGATAGAATATAGATAGAGTATCCCCCTTGTAGACAGACTGTATGCGGAAGAAAAAGGATTTTACATCATTATCTGCAAGGTATTTATGAGAAACCTTACCGCAACAATGGTTTTTGTGGTATAAATATTGGGACTCTTGCCTATATTTGTTGGGGAATATGCAGCCTGAGTATATTCTTATTTAATAACGTAACGTATCTGCTTATGAGAGATTATTACTCCTTGTCTGAGCGTGAACGGCTCCAAATCGTTCTTAAATCTGAAATAGAGCGTCAATCGATACGCCACAAAGCCACTTTGGCAAAACTGCGATTACTCGCAGCATTAATTTAATCACATTTCAAATGTCATCGCATGAGGGTTGTTTCTGTGTCAGGAAGCAAACCTCATGACGCATGTGTTAATTGCTATGAACAAACATCAAGAAATCATCGTTTCCCCGTCATTGCTTTCGGCGGATTTTTTACATCTGTATAAAGATATAGAGATGATAAATAACAGCCGTGCAGACTGGCTGCATATCGACATTATGGACGGCGTGTTCGTGCCTAATCTTTCTTTCGGTTTTCCCATACTGGAAGCTATCAAACCGCTCATCAAAAAACCGTTGGATGTACATCTGATGATTGTGGAACCCGAGAAATTTATCAAAAGGCTGGCCGATTTGGATATTATGATGATGAATGTGCACTACGAGGTACAAAACCACCTGCATCGGACGATAGGGGCTATTCACGATGCCGGTATGAAGGCTGCTGTGACATTGAATCTGCACACTCCGGTGGAATTGTTGGAGGATATTTTATGTGAATTGGACATGGTACTGTTGATGAGTGTAAACCCCGGATTCGGGGGACAGAAGTTTATTCGGCAAACTCTGGAGAAGGTGCAGAAACTGCGACGGATGATCGATGAAAAAGGGCTGAATACGCTGATAGAAGTGGATGGCGGTGTCAATGAAAAAACAGGTGCCGAACTGGTGCAGGCCGGTGCAGACGCATTGGTGGCCGGCAGCTATATATTCGGACATCGATCTCCGGAAGAGGCTATCAATCTGCTGAAAGAATTGAGACGCTAAAGGAAAATCTGTTCAATCCGAAGCCGCAACGTTTTATGGTTAGGAAAATATTGAACAAACTCACATATATTCCCCGTGAAGTGTACAAAAGGCCGGCATTCATGCTGTTTCTTTGTATACTTACGGGGATGTTATTTTATAGATTCTGGTTTGTTTGGGCTATTATGGTCTTGCTTTTACTTACGCGCAAGATACCGGTATCCGGACGAAAGAACATCAGCAAATCCATAGGGGCGGGAAACTTCAATTGGAAGCAATTGGTGCATACGGTGGTTCTTTTTCCTTTTATCCTGATATTGGCAGGAAGCACAGTAGGGTTGATAATGGAGAAATGGTATTTTAAAGAGCTTCCGGCAAATACTGTTAGCAATATCCGATTTGCTGTCATAAACGAGGGTCATCCTACTCGTGACGGTAGGACCAGATATGAAATCGTGCTTTACAAAGCATCTAAGCAGGCCATCGAATATGCGTTCGGAAAAAGATTCATGCTCTATACCGGTCAATGGAAATTCGATGCCGGGGATGAGGTTGAACTCTCAGCCTGCCTGATCAAAGATATCCGTCAGGCGACCAATGGAAATAAACGCTATGCCGAATGGCTGAAAAGTAAGAAAACGGTGGGTATAATCTATACCACAACTCGCTCACGGATAAGCTCTTTCACGTCGGCGGTCACATTGCAATCGGAAGCATTAAAACTAAGAAGAGAACTGATAGAGCAGGTGGATGAGGCACAAATAGCACCTTCGGTAAAGTCTCTGGTCAAAGCTGTTTCTTTGGGTGTTTTGAATGAAGAGGATTCTCCTGAACTCAGGAAGCAATTCAATGATGCAGGCGTGGCTCACTTATTGGCAGTAAGCGGATTTCATCTGGCTGTTGTAGTAGGATTCATCGCCTGTTTTTTTATGCTTATCGCTCCGTGGGTTACATTGCACCGGCTTAAATGGTTGTCGATGATTATCGGTGGCTGGCTTTTTACCATGGTAACGGGCTTTTCAGCACCTACGGTAAGAGCTGCTCTGATGCTTACGGTATACGGCTGCGGTAAAATGATAGGGCGGAAGACAGATGCGATAAATGCTCTGGGGGTAGCGGCACTGCTCATGTTACTTTGGAATCCCTACGAATGGAAAGGGATCGGCTTTCAACTCAGTTTTACGGCTGTCTTGTCTATTATTATCTTTATGCCGAGGATTGAGCGTCTAATACCTTCGGTAAAACAACCGGTTCTTCGCTATATATGGCAAAGTCTGGCAGTCTGCCTTTCGGCGCAAATCTTGCTTATACCGCTCTGCCTGTATCACTTTGGGAGTATCTCCTTACTTTTCTTTTGGAGCAATATCCCCCTGGTATTTGTTGCTGTACTGCTTATTCCTGTTGCCTTATTCTGGATGCTGTGGGAAGCAGTTGTAGGTTCTGCCGTCTGTCTGGGAAATCTGGTGGAATGGCTTGGTATTCTGATGCAGCGGATTGTAGAACTGTTTGCCGGGCTGCCCATGGATAAGTTAAATTTCTCTATCTCTATTTGGGTGTTGATATTGATATGGTTATTGATTTTCGGCAGTCTGGCTTATTGGCCGATAAAATCCGGGGTTAAAGATTGAGACTTTCTGCAATTTTTTGTGCCAGACGAACCTCATCGTCTCTGTTCATCAACTGTTCGGCAGAAATGCGGTATTGTGCCTGTTCATAAACAGGACGACGTTTGAGCATGGTAGCATGCACAAACTCACGTATTTCTTCTTCACTAAGGTTACAGATGGCAGGACGGGTACGCTTGCACAGGCAGAGCCGATCGAAGAGCGCTTCGTCCGATGCTTCCAGATAAACGGTTTTTCCGGTTTCATTCATCAGTGCCATATTGTTATGAAAACAGGGCAGTCCGCCACCTGTAGCTATCACCGTATCATTCATACCGGAGAGCTCTTCGATTACTGAATGTTCTCTTTGCCGAAAACGTTCTTCGCCAACTTCGACAAACATATCGCGAATACTTTTCCGGAAACGGGCTTCCAAAAAAATGTCCGTGTCTATAAATTGCAAATGGTTGAGCGTTGCCAGTAAACTTCCCACAGTGCTTTTACCTGCACCCATAAAACCTATGATGTAGATCGGTTTCATGCTTTGACAGGTTGAGCATCGGTCTCTATCCTGTCCGGATAAGTGATGCGTGCGTGATACATGGTTTTGAGTTTTTTCACAAAAACCGACTTGATAATCTGAACGTCATGGAAGGTTATCGGCGTATCGTTAAGCAAGCCTTCCGAGATAATATTCCCCACGATTTTATTGACTAACTGTTCCAAACCTTCTTCAGTCACTTCTTTCAGACTGCGGCTCGAAGCCTCTACGGCGTCGGCCAGCATCAGAATGCCGGTCTCTTTTGTGAACGGATTCGGTCCCGGATAGGTGAATTGCTCGACATCGATAGTCTCACCCGGATGTTGATTGTAATAGGAATTGTAAAAGTATTTTGCCTGTCCGCGTCCATGGTGGGTACGGATAAAGTCGATAACCGCATCGGGCAGTTGGTATTTTTGTGCTAAAGCTATTCCGTCGCTAACGTGTCTGATGATAATCCGTGCACTCTCATCGAACGGGAGCAGCTCATGCGGGTTATTCACCCCTTGATTTTCGGTAAAATAAGTCGGATTCTTCATTTTCCCGATATCGTGGTAGAGCGCACCTGTACGTATAAGCTGTACATCTGCTCCAATTTGCAAAGCCGCTTCGGTAGCCAAAATAGATACTTGCAGCGAATGCTGGAAAGTGCCGGGTGCCACCTCGCTGAGCTGACGGAGCAAAGGCGTGTTAATATCGCTCAACTCCACCAAACTGATGTTTGAAACGTATCCGAAACCTTTTTCGATAAGATATACCAGCAGATAGGTAAACATCAAAAAGATCAGGTTAATCCCGAAATATAGAAAAGGCAGGAAAATACCGGCATCCAGAGAGCCTTCGCGGAAGAGCTCCAATGCCATATAAGTTAAAGCATAAGACACGAAAACCAGAAAAGTACACCGAATCAGTTGCGAACGGGAGGTCAGACTTTGCAGACTGCTTAGGGCAACGATACCGGCAACAATCTGCATAACCATAAACTCCATGGGGTTGGGTACGAAAATAGAAGCAATCAGAATGGTGGACAGGTAGGCCAGGAAAGCCGTCCAGGTATCGAAGAATGTGCGCAACAAAATAGGCAACATTACATAGGGAATGATGTACAGGGTAAACCACTGGTAATTGACTACCATCTGCGTCAGAGAGATGAACAGTAGCTGCAATACAGCAAGAAAAACCACATTCCGGTATTTTTTTACGAAGTTTCTGTTAGTGAAAAAACTTAGCATCAGCCACAAGGCAAATAATAAGCAACTGACCATCAGAAAGCCTCCGAGCGTTACGGCAAAAATCTGGCTCTCTCCACCCAAACGCTCATTATATATACGTTTCAGGGAGTTCAGTACGTTGTAAGTATAACCGTCCACAATCTCCCCACGGTCTACGATTCGCTCCCCGGCCTGTACCATACCGGTGGAAAGGGACAGTTTATCGATTTCGCCCTTGATCATCTGCTCTGTAAGAGCTTGATTGTAGATAACATTGCTTGATAAATAAGAAGAAAGATCGAGATTGGACAGTTCTTTCCGTTCCAGAGAAGAGGGAATGTTTTCAAAAAGCAGTTCGTAAGCTTCTTTTAGGGTGAGAAACCGTGAAATGGGTACGGTGTGGGTTTCGTTATTTTCGTTAAGCAACTTTAATTCGAGATGTCCGTGCTTTCTCAAATTCGACTTTTCTTCATTCGACATAACACCCGTGTCGTATATCTTACGCAAAGAATTCTGCACATAGGTGTAGTATTGATAGTTCACACGACCGGAAGCTTTCTTTTCATAATCGTGTTTCCAGTCTGTAAGCATCTTCATCCCGGTCTCTTTGTCCAGACCGTAAACAGGTAAAACGGATTCTCTTACGCTGTCACGCTCCATTGTAATGATGGCATCACTCTTATAAACAGGAAAATCGTATGGAGCCGTCAATAGCTCATAATTCCAAGGTTTTCCCTTATAAAATTGATATTTGAAACCCTTGTTTCCGGGAGCAAGCAAAGAAATAATTACGGCTAAAATAAAGAGTGTAAATAAAACCTTAAACCGATTACTGACCTTATTTGGGAGTTTTATATATTTTCTAAATGACATATTTACTTTACTTATATATAGAGAATTGTTTCAAATATAACCAATCTCTCGGAATGAGGTTTAGACACATCTCCAATAGCAGTATAAACCTTTCATGAGTCAAGAATAAAAAACGGACACTTACAAACCTCCCGATTTGCAAGTATCCGTATAACTCAGAAATAAAATATGAACTATTTTTTATTCACATCCAAAGCAGAGCCGGCTTTGAATTTAACAGCTTTACGAGCCGGAATTTTAATGGCTTTCTTTGTTTTCGGATTGATACCGGTGCGTGCTGCTTTTTGTGTTACAGAGAATGTGCCGAAACCTAACAGCGCAACTTTCTCTCCTTTTTTCATTTGCTCTCGGATTACCTCAATAAAAGCGTTAACACTCTTCTGAGCATCTACTTTTGTCATGCCAGCCTTTGCTGCTACTTCTGCGATAAATTCAGATTTGTTCATAATTCAATATCATTGTATTAGTAAAACATAAAAGAAATTCATTAACCGACAGATACCAATCTAACTATCCGGTATGATGATATGTGAAGTCCCCGAATAAAACTCTTAATACACAATCGTAATAAATAAAAACCCAAGTAACTATAAGCTTAACAGTCAGCTTATACTACAATTGTTACTACCAAAAGTAGCATTTTTTTTTATTCAAACAACATCTTAAGGCCATATATCCTGCAAAAGAGATGAAAAAAATGAGAAAAACAAGCTATTTCACTCTAAACATAGACTTTAGCTCCTCTATTTCTTAGAATTTCAATCTCTAAAAACAAAAAAGACATCATGAATAATTAGCCTCATATAGCAGAATAATGCTTATTTTTGAATAATTGTTAAAAACAGACAGGCACATGTTTCTTTTTGCCTGCCGATAATAATCAAACCCAATAGTATATATCATGGATGTATTGAATGCAATCTCTCCCATTGACGGACGTTACCGCAGTAAGGTAGAAGGACTGGCGAGCTATTTTTCAGAGGCAGCCCTTATTCGTTACCGCGTACGCATTGAAATCTTATATTTTATATCCCTTTGCAAAGAATTGTCCCAACTACGGACATTCATTACCCCCGAACGCGAAGAACAGCTGCACAATATATATAAGGAATTTACCGAATCCGACGCTCAACGAGTTAAGGACATAGAATCCGTAACCAATCATGATGTAAAAGCAGTCGAATACTTTATTAAAGAAAAATTCGAAGCTTTGGGGATGGGTGAAGAAAAAGAGTTCGTTCACTTCGGTTTGACCTCTCAAGATATTAACAATACGGCTTTCCCTTTAATGATAAAGGAAGCTTTGGATTTGGAACTGTTGCCTGAACTGGTTCACCTGATCGATACACTGGAGGCAATGGCGGAAATGTGGAAAGATGTGCCTATGCTGGCGCGCACGCATGGCCAACCGGCCAGTCCTACAAGATTAGGCAAAGAAATCAATGTTTTTGTGTATAGATTGCGCACACAATACGAGCGTATCATGCTGATTCCTCATACGGCCAAATTCGGTGGAGCTACCGGTAATCTGAATGCACATAAAGTAGCTTATCCCGAACATGATTGGGGTACCTTTGCCAAACATTTTGTGATGAGTCTTGGCCTTGAGCGTGAAATGCTGACAACACAAATTTCGAATTATGACCAGATGGCTGCCATATTCGATGCTTTGACCCGCGTGAATGTTATTTTGATAGATTTTGCACGAGATATCTGGATGTATATTTCCATGAATTATTTCAAGCAGAAAATCAAAGCCGGTGAGGTCGGTTCTTCTGCCATGCCCCATAAAGTAAATCCTATAGACTTTGAAAATGCCGAAGGTAACCTTGGCATGGCCAATGCCGTTTTCCAGTTTCTGGCGCGCAAGTTGCCTGTCAGCCGGCTACAACGCGATCTTACGGACAGCACCGTGCTGCGTAATGTGGGTGTACCTTTTGCACATACCGTTATTTCTGTCAAGAGCCTTAAGAAAGGTATCGATAAACTGATTTTGAACGAAGAGGCACTGGAGCAGGACTTGAAAGCCAACTATGCCGTTGTGGCAGAAGCGATACAAACGATCTTGCGCAGAGAGGGATATCCGAACCCTTATGAAACGTTGAAAGCATTGACAAGAACAAATGAAGCGGTCGGCCCCGAAACCATCGCTAAGTTCATCGAAACGTTAAATGTAAGTGAAGCTGTAAAAGCCGAACTTCGCGAAATTACTCCCATGAATTACGTCGGTATCTAATCCGTCATTTTGTTTACGAAAGAAAAGAGGGGGTGTCGAATTTATTTTCGATGCACCCTTTTTTCTTTGAATTCTGATATGGGAATTACTAAAAAAGAAGATGAATCAAAATGTCTATTTTGGCACACCTTCTTTTAAGGATAGGGTAGATTGCTGTAAATCCGAACAGTCGTCCTGTTCGGTATCGTAAGGATTAGACGGAATAAACTTTTTTATTTTGGCAATGTTTAAAATAAAACGAGTTTATTAAAAACGCAAATAATTATTCTAAACCTATGTCAAAAGAGAATTTAATACACCGCGAAGCTATTAATAAACTGAAAGAAATATCCGAGAAAGCTCGTGTTTGCCTGTTTGCTACAAACCTGAAGCAACTGCCGATAGAATCTCGCCCCATGGTACTCAAGGAATGCGATGAGGATGGAAACTTATGGTTTATCAGCGGCAGCGACAGCAAGAAGAATGCAGATATCGAAAATGACAATCGGGTGCAGCTTTTCTTTACGAATAAAGACAGCTCGGAGTATCTTTCGGTTTATGGCCATGCTTTCATTTATAAAGACAGAAAAACTGTTGAAGAAAGATGGTCTAATATGGCTAATCCCTGGTTTGAGGGCAAAGAAGACCCCAACGTGTCTATTATCAGAGTGGCTCCGTTGAACAGTTACTATTGGGACACCAAAAACGGCAAGATTGCCGGTATGCTGAGTTATGCATGGGCAACCCTTACCGGTAAAGAAGATGCAATCTTAGAGCAAAATGTAGAAGGCAATATTAAAATCTGATCTTACACCTATAATAAAATCGGAGTGTCAAATACTGACGATCCAGTTTCTAATATATGTTTCACCCCGTTGCGTTATATAGCTTTCGGGGTGAAATTGTACGCCATGAACAGAGAGCCGTGTGTGTGACAGAGACATGATAGCCCCGTCCGATTCAGCATAAGATGTTACTTCTAAATCATTCGGTAATGAAATCGGGTCTACCGCCCACGAATGATAGCGCCCTACTACCGAACCCGGTGGAATATCTTTTAGCAGCAGGTCGTTTCCCTCTATTCTTTCAAGCCGGTCGACATGACCGTGCAAAGGTGTTTTTTGGCGGAAGATTTTTCCGCCAAAATATTCTGCAATGGCTTGATGTCCCAGACAAACCCCTAAAATACTGTGTGTGGTGTGACAATAATCAATCAACGACATTAAATTGTTCTGCTCGCAAGGCAATCCCGGACCCGGAGAAAGCAGTATGCCGTCATACGAATCCACGGAAGTCGGAGAAATATCTTCCGTGAATCGAATATCGAAAACACATCCGTCGATCCGTCTCAATAGTTCGACAAGGTTAAACACGAACGAATCATGATTATTGGCAATGAGTATCTTTTTCATTGTAGTCTGCTAACTTGTCTGCGAAGATATTACTTTTGTAGCAGCAATTAAAAAGTATATCCGTATACATGACTTCTATTGACAATCAATTTGAAGCGATGAATCGCTTGGGTTCGCAGAAAAAACCTTTTCTTTTTGCGGTAGATTATGAGTTATCGGAATTGATATTGATCGAAGAACCGCTAAGTCAGCAAGAGGTTTTATTCGATGTAAGAGGAGTTTCCAATGATGCAGTTTCAACAACAGACAAAGGTGTTGCTCGCTTCCGCTTTTCCTCGTCCCCCATCACTTTTGAAGAATACAAAAAACGTTTTCGGATTATACGTGATGCACTCGTGCGGGGCGATTCTTTTTTGGCCAATCTCACCGTTTCAACGCCTCTTCAAGTCGATTTATCCCTACCGGAAATCTATTTACGAGCCAAAGCCCTGTACAAGCTGTGTATACCGGGGAGGTTCGTCTGTTTTTCTCCGGAGCGGTTTGTCTGTTTAAAAGACGGGTATATCTCCTGCAACCCGATGAAAGGCACTATCGATGCCTCAATCCCTGATGCCGAAGCCATTATCCTTTCGGATTACAAAGAAAGTGCGGAACATTATACGATTGTTGATCTCATCAGAAACGATCTGTCCATGGTTAGCAAAAATGTGCAGGTCAAACGTTTCAGGTATATAGACCGCCTGAAAACCAATAAGGGAGAACTGCTACAGGTCAGTTCGGAAATAGAAGGAGTATTGCCCGATGACTGGCAGGCACAGATTGGCTCTATTATTCACAAACTCTTACCGGCCGGTTCTATTTGCGGGGCACCTAAAGAAGCGACAGTTAAAGCGATTGCCGGAGCCGAGAACGAAAAGCGTGGATTTTATACCGGTGTATTCGGTTATTTCGATGGACAAAGCCTTGATACAGGAGTAATGATCCGTTATATCGAACAGCGTCCGGGCGGCCGAATGTTTTACAGAAGCGGTGGAGGAATTACCATCAACAGTATGGCACGTGAAGAGTACGATGAAGTTTGTGAAAAAGTTTATTTACCATTCTAAACGATGAAAAGCTTTCCTCAATTTATTGAAACTGTCCGATTTACGGACGGAGAACCTCAATTGCTCGATTTTCATCATGAAAGGGTTAAACAAGTTTTTGATGAATATGCTGTTCGTTGCACATGGTCTCTCCCCGATGTACTCAAGCAAGTGCCTTCTCCAATCAAATGTGGGACAGTAAAATGCCGGGTGCTTTACGATGAAGAGGTGAGAGACATTCGATACACACGTTATCAAAAGCGGGGAATAAACTCCCTGAAAGCCGTGCCGATGCCTGTCTCTTTGGACTATCATCTGAAATATGCCGATCGGAAAGTCTTACAAGATTGTTACGAACAAAAAGGAGCCGCTGACGATATTTTGCTGTTTAGAGAAAATGGTGAAATCACAGACACCTCTTACTCGAACATACTGCTAAGAAAAGAGCACCAACTCTATACACCCGCCCATCCTTTGCTCAAAGGTGTGCAAAGATCCTGGCTTTTAGAGCGAGGTATAATCAGTGAAAAAGTGATTTATCTTTCCGAACTTTCGGATTATGACTCTGTACTCCTCATCAATGCAATGATGCCGATCGATTATTGTATCGAGGTGCCGGTTACCCATATACTCTTGTAAATTCGGCACATATTCTTCTAGGCTGTTTCCTACTATTGCCAGGCAAGCCCTTTCTTTGCAAACATCTGCCTGTCTTCCTTTTTCAAATCGAGTTCGGGAATGGGAACAGCTTCATTATAGTCGTTCAGATAGTAGCGAACACCTGCTTCATAGTCCGTACGTATCAGAGATCTGCTTGTTTTCTTATAAGAAGTCTCTACTCCTGCCAGATCCAGTAAGGTATGGAAAACATCATGAGAGGATGTCGGTTTGGTTTCATTTCGCAAGGCAATCTCTGCAATATCTTCAAAAGCTTTTTTATACTCATCCGAAAGCCATAGCAACAAAGGTACATGGATCTGATAATAGGAGGCAGTAGGTGAGGAGTGTAAAAAGCGATTACGGTCATCGTCGTATATATCCTCACCGTGATCGGAAACATAAATCATGGCACTCACACCATTCATCTGCCTGATATGGTCGATCACATCATAAAGAAAACGATCGGTGCTGCGTATCGCATTATCGTAAGCATTTCTTAGTTGAGTCAGATATTTTCTTGATGTAGACTCCACCTTGTCGGGTTTGAAAAGAGCTTCTTCCTTTTCATAACGATCCTGATAATTGAAATGAGAGCCGTAAGAGTGCAGTATAACCAGGATTTTTTGTTTTTCAGAATGCAGCAAGCGATCCAGATAGGGGAGCATCTCGTGGTCCATAATCCTCCTTCCGGGATATTCCAGTCTCAAAAAATAAGATTCATCGGCTTCCTGACTGAAATATTCTATATAACCATGGCTTTTGGCTTGCGTAGAAATAAAAGCCGTGTAAAATCCGGCCTCTTTGAATGCAGTGCAAATACCTTTCATCTTATGCAAACCGGAAAACTCTTGTGCTGATGCAGGCGACAGAATAGTAGGCACACTCTTATAGGTCGTATTCGCTTGTGTCATGTTGTCTTTGAATACGATAAGTTCATCTTTAATCGCAGAAAGCAAGGGTGTAGTTTCACGCTCATATCCGTACAATTGCCACTGACAGGCACGGGACGTTTCACCGATTACCAGCACGTAGACCTCTTTCGCCGAAAGCATGTGTGTGGCTTTGGCGTTATACACAAAACTTTCCGATGTTTTTTTATAGTTACGAAGTTCATTTACCCGCTTTGCCGCCAATTTCATATTATGAAACACATTGACCGGAAAAACCTCTTTTTTTATCTGATAAGTATTATCTTTTTTCTTGGACAGGAAAATAAAAACAGCAGACAATATAATAAGTGAAAGCGAGGCGATCCGGTTGAACCTTCTCCACCGCATTGGAAGGGTTTTTTCACTGCGCGCAGAGAAGCATGCTATGACTACGGCCGGTATATAGACTGCCAGAGTACCTAAAATCGGGAGTAATAAATTGCCCAACAATTCCGACGCTTCATCCATATCCGTGGAAAAAAGATTGAGAAACATATCCACGGCAATAATGGATTCTCCGAAAAGGGACAGGATAATTAACTGAAAAGCGTTGATGAAAATAATGGGGGAGAGCAGCAAGAAAGAAATACCCGGTTTACATTTGAGATTGATCAAAAAACCATACACCCCGAGCGGCAATAATACATTGATCCAGGAAGACAATATACTGTACGGTTCGGTAAAACTCAGTATAATGTTTGGCAGTATCAGTGTAAACAGAAAAAAACAAAAGAGCAATTCCTGTTTATTATATGTTTTTATCTTTTCCAGAGAAACCATTTTCAATCAAACAAAGGATTAAACGGAGTTGCAGCTCCAACCAACCCTTAATAAATGTTTAATATATCTACTCATGGGAAGTTCCATGAATGCAGTGCGCAAAGTTAGTAAATTATAGTCTGGAAAAAATATCCGCGTTTCTCCCGCCGGATGAAAATGTCCGTACACGTTATCCTCAAAATATCTGCCGGAAAAACAGTGTCTGTTTGTTCAAAATTCTTTGCCTGATGGATTTTCAACCATCAGGCAAAGAAAAAAAATCCAAGTTAACTTGGATAAAAATTCGTCAGGCAAAGAATTTTGAATCATCAGGCAGCGAGTTTCAGTACACGTCAACACGTCAACATTGTAGCAAATTCACGGTTTTGAAATAAAAGGGGGCTGTGTCAAAATTCATTTTTGGGGCAGCCTCCTTTTTTTATTCCTCATCCAACGACAAAGCCCCAACTTTCACAAGCTAGGGCTTCGTTCGTTCACTAAGTTTGAGTAACTTAGCAAATATCAATTACTTAATGAATACAAAGTTACACTTTCGTCCTTACATATCCGACCCCATCCTGCTATTTCCTGCAGAACTTGGTCAAGATATTGATGCCAATGACCCTGTGCGCCTGGTCAACAGCATTGTAGATTCGCTGAATTTAGAATCAATCCAAGGTCT
>NZ_KB904148.1 GCF_000379945.1 Porphyromonas macacae DSM 20710 = JCM 13914 | reverse complement strand
ATGAGAGATAACTCCTTCTTGCCGGTTGGATGAGATAAAAGCCTGTTGCTGAAGATGGAGCTGAATTTTACCATGAGTTCTCGAGGTAAGCGATAATGGTGGGTTGTATGTATTTTTCAGTTGTAAGAGCACGTGGTGTCCTGAAAAAGTGTAATTATTTCGGAAATGCTATAATCAGAGTCTGGTATTAACGAGTTTATTCGTGTATTATTGAACGCCTTCTCGAAGCAAGAACGTGCTCTTTTTGTCGAAGAGCATAAAGGAGAACAGTGCAATGGTTTCCGTTCACGTCGATGGCGAGGCTATGCTTTGAGCTTCGCATTCCACAGACCCGTTCAGGGACTTTTCAGCCCCTAATTTTGAGCATTCTCTCCCATCAAGAAAGCGAATGCGCCTTTCTCTTCCATGAACTTTATACCCGTGGACTTTCGTGCGAAGATATTGGAGCAGTGTGCGAACGCCTTTACAGTCATCACTATAGTAAACAGCGAGTGAGCTTCCTCTCCAATATGAGTAAGGCAGAGATATACAAGTGGTTAGAGCGCAAATTGTCGCCCCACTATTTGGCAGTGTACATTGATGCAACGTTTATCTTTACTCGGCGAGAGGATAGTGTCTCTAAGATAGCCTACTAACACGATGCCGGACTTGCTTCCTGATGGTAGGCGCGAGGTGCTTTGTGTGGTGAATCATCCCACAGAGGGAGCGTTGAATTGGGAAGCGGAGTTGAAAGCTCTCAAAACCCAGGTCGTGGAACAGATAGACCTGATTATCTCAGATGCGCTACAGGGCATTGAACGAGCTATTTGCTCGGCTTTCCCTCATGTAGACCATCAGTTATATGTTGTCCATTTCAAACGACAAGCCCTTAATGCCGTGTCAAAGAGGGATAAAGCTCAGATGAAGCAGGAGTTGGATTACTCTAGGTACAGGACTTACTTCCATTAAGGCATTTGAGAAATTGTGTACATTTGCAGAGCGTTGGGGCAAGAATTACAGAGGTTTACTCTTTTTTATTGGTGTCCGATAAAAATTTTTGAAGTAATAAATTAAGGGCTGGCTCCTGTATCAGGAAGTCAGCCCTCTTTTCGTTACTTTGTTGTC
>NZ_KB904147.1 GCF_000379945.1 Porphyromonas macacae DSM 20710 = JCM 13914 | reverse complement strand
TTTTGATGGTAATGCAACGTAGACTGAAACGTTCGTGGAGTTTCTCGGGACTTGCAACCATGGTACGTATCGTGCTAATGTACTATATGGACTTTTACTCTCTTTTTAATCATCCTGAGCAGGATTGGATAGCGCAATTTGCGCAAGAAGAAGCCCCGCCAGAGCCGAATCTTTTCGACTGGGGGGCTTACTAAAACGAAAATAACTCTAATGGAAACGGTTTGACGGGGGAGCAAGACTTTTTTCTGCTTTCAAAAATTTTTAGCGGACAGCAATAATTGCAAAACCTTCCCCATTCGTTTTATTGAATTGAAAGAAGAAAAGATGAAACGGCCTTCCCAGAGAGTTGTTTTGTTTTTTCTTCTTATTGACTGTTTTATAAATATCTTACAATCAGTTACTTGCGAGGTTTCTTGCGGTCGAAATTTAAGGCTTGAGGAAAGAGTCAAAATTCTCTGCCTGATGGATAAAAATTCTTAGCGCAATGGATTTTCAACGAAGTTAACTTGGATTTTTATTCTTTGCCTGAAGAATTTTCAACCATCAGGCAGACTTTTTTCAGTATGACGTGTACTGAAAAAAGTTGACACTCGGGGCGGTTAAGTTTGCGATTAAATTTACACTGTTTTTCTAAAAAACATTTCAGGTTGACACACTTTTTGTTTTAAGACGGCTTTGGGTTTACACCGGTCGAATGCCTTCTCTTTAAGGCATTCATTTTGCAGTACGACCCGGAAGCGATTCGGGATAGCTCCTCTTCGGGGGTAACAAACCGTAAAAGCCGATCGATAATAATTTTTGTTCGGAAATATGTTTTGCTATTTCTTAAATATCCATACATTTGTAACGCCTTAAGACGAATACCGTATTCAGAGCTTAATCACGTTTTAACACTCAATATATCAATGAAAAATATTCTGATTATCGGTTCTACCGGACAGATCGGTTCGGAATTGACCATGGCGCTGCGTAAACGCTATGCCGATGGTTCTGTTATTGCGGGTTATATACCCGGTGCCGAGCCAAAAGGAGAACTGCTGGAAAGCGGTCCTGCCGAAGTAGTCGATATTACCAACTCACAGCAAATAGCTGATGTAGTCAAGAAGTACAAGGTAGATACCATTTACAATCTGGCAGCTCTTTTAAGTGCTGTGGCAGAGGCTAAACCTCAGTTGGCTTGGAAAATAGGTCTGGGGGGATTGTTTAACACGCTGGAAGTGGCACGCGAACTTAATTGCGCAGTCTTTACTCCCAGTTCCATCGGTGCATTCGGTGATGATACACCGAAAGATAAAACGCCTCAAGATACCTTACAGCGACCGAAAACCATGTACGGCGTTACTAAAGTCAGCGGTGAACTGCTCAGTGACTATTACTTCAAAAGATTCGGTGTAGACACCCGGTCCGTGAGATTTCCCGGCCTGATATCCAATGTTGCTCCTCCGGGTGGTGGAACGACGGACTATGCCGTAGATATATATTACAGTGCTGTGCGCGATAAGAAATTTGTTTGCCCGATTAAGGCCGGTACTTATATGGATATGATGTATATGCCGGATGCTTTGCGTGCTGCTATGGATTTGATGGAGGCCGATCCTTCCAGATTGGTTCACCGAAACTCGTTCAATATCGCTTCGATGAGTTTCGAGCCTTCTCAAATAGCTGCTGTCATTAAAAAGTACATTCCTGAATTCGAGATGACTTATGATGTAGATCCTCTGAGGCAGGGTATCGCCGAGTCCTGGCCTAATTCGCTGGATGATTCCTGTGCAAGGAGAGAATGGGATTGGAAGCCGGAATACGATCTGGATTCCATGACACAGGATATGCTTAAAGTACTCAAAGAACGTTTCGGTAAATAAACGGTTTTTAAGTATCCAAATAAAGAGAGTTCTAAGGTCTTCATCATGAAGAAAGCCTTGGAACTCTTTTCATGGTTATTGTTAAATATGTGGTAATAAACGTAAACGTATCAAAGTTTACATTCCAAAGGATATTGATGGCTTCTGATCTGATTGATATTGATCTTTGCATAACCCACCTTTAGCTCCATGGAGCCTTGTAGCAGAATTTTGTTTTTATCGGCAGAGAACCACACATAGGTATCTGCTTTTTCTCCTCCGCTTTCAAAAGCAGAGTCTTTTACATAAATGGCTATGCGATAGCTTTTATATTTCTGTTTCTTTATTTCGATGATTTCGTGCGCTTCCAATCGCAGTGAAACCGGTACGATCGAGGGACCGGAAAAGATGTTGTAATCGAAAGCAGTGCCGATTTTTGCATTTTCCCAATCGATATTTCTTGCATCCATTACCAGCGCTACCATATCCATGCCTCCCGGGCTGTTGATAATACTGTCTGCAGTTAATTCTCCGTTTTTATATCGTCTGAAGCGTGCAATCGTTTTGTTTCCCGCATAATTGAAGGTGTAATCATCGATACGCATTACGTTATCGTCATTGGCACGCTTCGAGGCTTTGTATAACTTCAGTTCTTGATCATAATGACAGTCGATGGTATCTCTCATCTTATAAAAGTTATCGAAAAAGGAGGAAGTTGCAAACTTTATTTGAGCTCTGTATCCTTTTTGATGCGGCTGCAGAGTCATGGATGCATTCCCGGCTCTGGGTTTAAGAATTCCCCATTTGAAATAAGTCGAATAGGTGATTTCTTCCTTATTGTTGATAAACTTTCGGTCTAACTTTATTTGAGCGAAACCATTGTTAAGGTTGAGTATGATTAAGGTAAATAGAGATACGGTTATGATAAATAACTTATGTGTCACCTTAATGTAGCATCGGTTATATAAATAATCCTTTCTTATATACTGTTTCATAAATGATAGCATTTTTATCTTGCAATAATAAACAATTATAAATGATTATTCGTACAAAATGTCTGTTATGGATGTTTTGTACGCAATATTTTGTCGAAGAAAAGATAAAGAAGCTCCGATTTATTTCTAAAAGATCATGATTAAGACAGAATGTAGCAGAGCAATTCTTTTAGTAATTCACCGGATGAACTGTTGGAGTCGACACCTTTCGATGCCGCATCCGTTAGGCGTATTTGGTGTAAGATATTGTATACCTGGATGGCTTTGTATCCTTTGAATGCCGTCAAATAATCTCTTGCCTGGAATGTACCTTTAAGTTCAAGTTTCTGCATAACGTTCTGTTCGTTTACCTGCGGTAAATAGTAGAGCGTTATCAGGTTGGAAAAGAAATTGAACAGTACTGAAAGTGTGGGTTGTATGGGGTTTGACTTTTCGTTTCGAGCAAAGTGAAACGCTATTTGAAATGCCCGGGGAGAGTTTCGCTGAACTACAGCCCTCAGAAGTTCGAAGTTGTTATATTCTTTGCTGATGCCTATATAGCGTTGTATGGTATCGGAAGTGATAACCCTGTCATTGGCGGGAAGAGTGATTGAGAGCTTATCCAGTTCGGAATCTATACGCTCCAGATCATTTCCCAAAAAGTCGGCCAGTAAAGCTGCGGCTCGAGGGTCGATCATCATCTTCTTGTTTTGGGCAATGGAATTGATCAGGTCAGGTACTTTATAATCCGATACTTTATCGGATTCGAAGATAAGACCCTGCTCCCGGATCGCTTTGTAAATTTTACTTCGTTTGTTTAACTTGCCTTTATAACTGAGCAATACGACCGAAGAATCGGGTATTTGGTCGATATACGGAGCAAAGAGGTCGAAGTCTTTGAACATTTGTGCTTCACGTACAACGACCAATATGGCTTCTGCCATCATGGGAAAGCGCATAGCCTCAGAGATAAGCTGCTGCAGCTCCAAATCATTGCCGTAAATTACCGTTTGGTTGAAATCCCGAAGATCCGATGGAATGATGAATTGCTCAAAAAGTCCCGTCAGCTTATCTATATAGTACGGTTCATCCCCCATCAGTAAGACGATTTTCCCGGTCTTTTTCTGCTTGATGGCTTTGATTAGTTGGTCGTAATTAGCGTTAGGCATAGATCGGTTTTTACCAGGTGAATTTGATGTAACGAACGGTGCTCCTGTTATCTCTGATCATACTTAAGGCGTCGATGCCTAATTGAAGATGTTCTTCTGCGTACAGAGAAGTTACTTGCGAATCGCTATGCCCCGTCTTTACCCCGTTCGGAGACATGGGCATATCCGAAACCATTAGCAGGGCACCGGTCGGTATTTTGTTTGCATAGCCTACCGTAAGCAGAGTGGCTGTTTCCATGTCGATACCTGAAGCGTGTGTGGTAATCAGATATTTTTTGAATTCCTCGTCGTGTTCCCAGACTCTGCGATTGGTTGTATAGACCGTGCCAGTCCAATAATCATGACCTCTTTCATGGATAGAGCTGGATATGGCACGCATCAGACTGAAAGCCGGTAGAGAGGGAATTTCCGAACCCAAATAGTCATTGCTCGTACCTTCCCCCCGGATAGCTGCAATGGGCAACAGGAAGTCGCCGACTTTCAAGCGTGTTTTGATACCCCCGCATTTGCCTAAAAAAAGAACCGCTTTCGGGGTGATTGCCGAAAGAAGATCCATGATGGTAGCGGCATTCGGACTTCCCATTCCGAAGTTAATGACCGTTATACCTTCGGCTATTACCGATTGCATACCGGAACTCGCATGAATAATGGGAGCTTTGTATTTGTTGGAAAACGATTCCAAGTAATGATTGAAATTGGTTAATAGAATGTAGGGGGTGAACTCGTCCAAAGTGCGATTGGTATATCTTGGTAACCAGTTGTTTACAATCTCTCTTTTAGTCCTCATCGAAAGTATTATATTTGTGTCAAAATTGCATACCTTACAAATATAGGATGTTTTCATTGAACCTGCCCGATTTTGAAGTAAGAGTGCGCAGACGGTCCGATAAGGTTTTTATCTATGACTTTTTGCGTGAGAATTACTACAGGCTTACCCCCGAAGAATGGGTCAGGCAACATTTTGTGCATTATTTGGTAGACCATCTCCAGTATCCTCGGAAATTGATAGCCAATGAGCTGCAGATTAAATTGGGAAATACCGTAAAGAGATGTGACAGCCTGGTTTACGATAATACACTGAAACCGATGGCTTTGATTGAATATAAAGCTCCGACGGTAACGATTTCCGAAAAGACGGTCAGGCAGATCATGAGGTATAATATGGTGCTTAAGGTTCCTTTTCTCTTTTTGAGTAATGGTCTTGAACATCTGGCTTATTCCATAGACTATGACCGTAAAGGTTATGCAGCCTTAAATCATATCCCTACCTATCAGGAATTATTAGAATATAAACAACAATAGTTTTATGTCTTTTTTAGAAATAAAAAATGTAACCAAAAGATATGCCAGGCATACCGCCCTTGATGGTGTTAGTTTGGATATTGAAAAGGGTAGAGTGTTCGGCTTGTTAGGGCCTAACGGTGCCGGTAAAACCTCTTTAATCAGAATTATTAACCGGATTACGGGACCCGATGAGGGGGAAGTGTTTTTCGATGGCAGGCCGATGACCAAAGATGATATTATGCGCATCGGTTATCTGCCTGAAGAACGGGGACTCTACCGCAAGATGAAGGTGGGAGAACAGGCCATTTATCTGGCCAGACTGAAAGGGGTAGAAGCTAAAGAAGCCAAAAGACGCTTGGAAAAATGGTTTGAGAAGTTTGATATCATGCCGTGGTGGAATAAAAAAGTGGAAGAACTGAGCAAAGGAATGCAACAAAAGGTGCAGTTTGTTTGTACGGTTATCCATGAACCGGAACTGCTTATCTTCGATGAGCCGTTCAGTGGCTTTGACCCGGTTAATGCGGATCTGTTGAAGAAGGAAATTCTACAACTCAAAGATCAAGGGCATACCGTAATTTTTTCTACACACAACATGCAGTCTGTGGAAGAGGTTTGCGATGATTTTGCCTTGATTGATAAATCTAAAGTAGTACTGAGCGGTAATGTGATGGCAGTACGCAAAGAGTATCGAACCGGTTATGTAAAACTGGCTTATGAAGGACAGCTTACAGAGGAGGAACTTGTTTCTCTGAAAGCATGCGACTGTACTTTCAGAGGTTCTTACGGTATGATGAGGATGCAAAAGGAAGAGGGGCAAACGAACCGGGAGCTCTTACAAACCTTGCCGGCACATGTTTCCGTTGTGTCATTTAACGAAGAGATGCCCAGCATGCATGACATTTTTATTAAAAACGTTCAAACTACAGCTGAATCATGAGTAAAATAGGAATTGTAATGGAACGCGAATATATGGTTCGCGTAAGGAAAAAGACATTTATTTTAACTACGATACTGGCTCCGATTTTTTTAGTTTTACTTATGTTTTTGCCGATATTTTTGGCATCCTTCGGATCGGATAAACAAAATGTCGTGGTGATAGATAAGACCGGAGAGTATTTATCTCTGCTGAATAAGGGGCAGGAAGACTATACATTCAATGCTGCGACAAAGACATTGGATGAATATAAAAAAGACGGTTTGGGAGAGAATGTCAGTGCTGTATTGGAGATAAGGCAGGATTTGCTCGAAGATCCTCAGGCAATAAGTCTCTTTTCGTTCAAACAACTGCCTTCGGGCCTGGAAAGCTATATCAACAGCACGCTTTCAAAATATCTTTCGGATAAGAAGATAGAGTCTTTCAATATGCCGGGACTAAAAGAAATGATTCTGGACAGTAAGATAGACATCAATGTAGCAAGTTATAAATGGAGTGAAGGCGGTGCCGAAAATAAAACCTCGGGGCAGTTTGCCAGCATTATAAGCGGAGCTCTGACTATACTTAGCTATTTGTTTATTTTGATGTATGGCGGTATGGTTATGCAGGGAGTTCTGGAAGAGAAAAAAAGCCGCATCATGGAGGTGATGGTCTCTTCGGTAAAACCTTTCGATCTCATGATGGGCAAGATTTTCGGTATTGGCTTAGTGGGTATTACGCAGATATTCATTTGGATTGTCCTGATATGGATATTGACCATGGGTGCCCAATTTTTCCTTTTGGGCAATCTTTATGATGCCGAAACCATTCGTCAGTTACAGTCTTCTCAGATTACCGGATATGCCGGAAATTTTTCTGCCGATGATTTTAGCAGTATGCAGGATATCATGAGTATGTTAGGCAGTATTAATTTTGTGGAGATAGCTGTTTTGTTCATCATCTTTTTTATTGGCGGTTTTCTTCTTTATTCTGCTATTTTTGCGGCAATCGGTTCCGCAGTGTCCAGTGATGAAGATACCAATCAACTTATGTTGCCGGTAACGCTTTTGATTCTCTTCAGCTATATGGCGGGTTTTGCCAGTTTGAAAAACCCTGAAGGCGGTCTGGCTTTTTGGTGCTCGATGATTCCGTTTACGTCACCTATCGTCATGATGGTACGATTGCCATACGACGTACCCCTCTGGCAGGAAATATTAAGTATCGCTCTGTTGTTCGGAACGTTTATCGGTGTTACATGGTTTGCTGCCAAAATTTACCGTGTAGGTGTATTGATGTATGGAAAGAAACCCAATCTGAAAGAAATGTGGAGGTGGATAAATTATAAATAATCCGATATTATTAGAGCAAACGATAAAACTGCTATCACTTCTTTGGGGAGTGACAGCAGTTTTTATTTTTAACAAAGTCGTGTTTGTATTGATTTCAAGAGTGCCCGGAAAGAAAGCAATAGTACGGAAACTCTGAAAAAATCATCATCTTTGTATATTATATACATCAGAATAATCAAAAGAATTTATGATACTTGATTTACTCTTTTTTGTTATAGGAGTCATATTGATTTTAGGGGGTGCAAACTATTTGACCGATGGTGCTGCCTTTATTTCATATAAACTGGGACTTTCCTCTTTGGCCGTAGGGCTTACCGTGGTTGCATTCGGAACTTCGATGCCGGAGTTCGTTGTCAGTTTTACGTCTGCGATAAAAGGTAATGCGGATATTGCCGTGGGAAATGTTGTGGGCAGTAATATTTTTAACATTTTGGCTATACTCGGTATAACTGCATTGATTAAACCTTTGGTTGTTTCTCGTACCACATTGCGCAATGAAATCCCTTTGATGTTGTTGGGATTCGTTCTTTTGGGCATTATGTCTCTGGATCATATTTTCGATCCTGAAACGAGTTCGATCAACGTGATTTCACGTACAGACAGTATGGCTCTGTTCTGCTTCTTTTTGGTGTTTATGTCTTATATTCTTACAATTGCCCGGAAACATCAGGCTGAATCGGATGTACCACCTACTAAAAATCATCCTCTATGGCTCGCTTTACTCTTCATTATTGGGGGATTGGCCGCTCTGATTTTCGGCGGTAACCTGTTTGTAGATTCTGTTTCCAACCTTGCTCGTTCTTTTGGTGTGAGTGAGGCTTTTATTGCCTTGACGCTGGTTGCCGGAGGAACATCTTTGCCGGAACTTGCCACAAGCATTGTAGCTGCTCGAAAAGGGCATGTGGATATGGCTATAGGAAATGTTGTCGGGTCATGTTTGTTTAATGTGTTTTTCGTCTTGGGGCTTACCGGAATCATACGTCCGATAAGTGCACAGGGCATTACAATAATAGACCTTTCAACCATGATTTTTTCCGGGTTTCTATTGTATATATTTACGGCCTTTTTCGGTATGAGAACAATTAAGAGAATTGAAGGGGCTTTGTTATTTATGTTTTTCATCGGGTATTTTATTTATTTGGGAATAAATATATAGTAGAAGGTCCGGTCGGACCTGTTACAGACATAAATTTGACGGGATTCTATGAGCGTGGAAGATATGACAGAGCAGGAGCGAAAGTATGAAGCTATGGTGGAATCTGAATATCAGGCTTTGCTTTCCGATTACCTCAATTCAAACCATAGGCGAAAGGTTGAACGTATTGAAAAAGCGTTCAAACTGGCGCGTGATGCTCATAAAGGAGCTTTGCGCAGAAGCGGTGAGCCTTATATTATGCACCCTTTGGCTGTTGCACGTATTGTGTGCTCGGAGATGGGGTTGGGCTCCACATCGATATGCAGCGCGTTGCTCCATGATGTGGTTGAGGATACAGAATACACGGTACAGGATATTGAGGAAATGTTTGGTGAAAAAGTAGCCCAGATTGTCGATGGGCTTACCAAAATATCCGGAGAGGTATTCAGCAATCGGCAGACAGATTCTTTGCAGGCGGAGAATTTCAGGAAACTCATTCTGACGATGAATGACGATATCCGTGTTATTCTAATCAAGATTGCAGACCGCCTGCACAATATGCGTACACTCTCTTCCATGCTGCCTGCCAAACAACTTAAGATAGCGGGAGAAACTCTATATGTCTATGCTCCTTTGGCTCATCGTTTGGGTTTGTTTGCCATTAAGACGGAATTTGAGGACTTGAGTTTTAGATACGAACATCCCGAAGAATATGCTTCTATTTCTGCCAAAATAGCTAATAGCGAGGTACGTCGAGAAGAACTCTTTCAACATTTTGCTCTTCCTTTGCGCAAACGTTTTGAAGATATGGGATTGGAATATGAGATGAAGACTCGTCTTAAAAGCGTTTATTCCATTTGGAGGAAAATGCAGAGTAAAGGAGTACCCTTTGAGGAGATTTATGACTTATTTGCTGTACGTATCATCTTTGAAAGCAAACCCGGTTATCCCGACAAAAATCGGTGTTGGGATATTTATGCTGCCATTACGGATATATATAAAAACAGACCGGATCGAATCAGAGATTGGGTCAGCAGCCCTAAAAGCAATGGTTATCAGGCCTTGCACCTTACAGTGATGGGACCTGATGGAGAATGGGTAGAGGTTCAGATTCGCAGCCGCAAGATGGACGATATTGCAGAAAAAGGATTTGCCGCTCATTGGAAGTATAAATCGGAGGGTGTGGAGGAAGACTCGGAGCTGGAAAAATGGCTGCATACGATTCAGGATATTTTGGAAAACCCCAGTCCCAATGCCATGGACTTTCTGGATACGATAAAGCTGAATCTCTTTTCCAATGAAATTATGGCTTTTACCCCCAAAGGGGATATACTTAAATTGCCTCAGGGAGCTACAGCATTGGATTTTGCCTATGCTATTCACTCTAATCTGGGAGATCACTGTATTGGAGCAAAAGTCAATCACAAATTGGTACCATTGAGCTATGTGCTCAGCAGTGGAGATCAAGTGGAAGTACTTTCCAGTAAGAGACAGGAACCTTGTGAGGAATGGCTGAAATTTGTAACAACGGCAAAGGCAAAAAGTAAAGTGGATGCTTTTCTAAGGAAGCGGAGACGTGAATTGACAAAACAGGGAGAAGAGCGCATTATAGCTTCATTTGAACATAGTAAATTACCTGTGAGTATTGCCAATATGGATAAACTGGCAGATTATTTCGGTTTTGATCGTCGCGAAGAGTTGTTTTATGCTGTGGGAAAAGACGTTATCAGAATACCGGATAATTTTAAGAAACTGATGGAGTCGGCTTCTAATAATAGCAGCATTATCAATCGGTTGAAATCTGTTATCATAGGCAAGCCGAAACCGGATCAACCGAAGAGTGCTTCCACACCGCAAATAGAAAAGCCGGATCTAAAGAAAACCTATGTTCTTACAGAGTTGAACGGTATGCCTAACTATCGCATAGCCGATTGCTGCAAACCTATTCCGGGAGATGATGCCATGGGATTTTTTTCCGATGATAAAGTAGTAGAGGTGCATAAGCGAAGTTGTCCTGTGGCTATGCGTATAAAGAGCAGTCATGGCGACCGGCTGGTATCTACCCGTTGGGGCGAACATACAAATACTCTTTTTGATGTTTCCCTGATGATGCGCGGGATAGATTCTTTGGGTGTTTTGAATGCCATTACGCAATCTTTGCTTGAAGATTTTAATATCAATATCAAAGAGTTGAATATGAAAGTCAATGACGGTATCTTTGAGGGCGTTATAAAAATCATGGTAAAGAATGCGAACGATGTTGCACGCATATCGCAGTTGTTGCAACACAACAGTTCTATTCTTTCTATTTCAAGAATTTCGTAAAAAGAGCCTGATGAAAAATCCTGTATTGTTTGTAACCGGAATAGACACGAATATCGGTAAAACTTATGCCACTGCCTTTTTGGCAAGGAAGTTTATGGAAACCGGTGAAAAGGTGATTACTCAAAAGATGATTCAAACCGGTTGCTCCGGAAATTCGGAAGACATAGAGAAACACAGAGAATTATTGGGACAGCCTTTTTTGCAGGAAGACGAAGAAAGGCTCACGGCTCCAATTATTTACTCTTATCCCTGTTCTCCTCATATGGCAGCCCGTATAGACGGTAAGAAAACAGACTTGTCCGTAATAGAGAGAGCAACGCAGAAACTTATTGAAAGAGGCTATGACCGTGTTATTCTGGAGGGCGCAGGAGGTTTGATGGTGCCGCTGACAGAGGACTGTCTGACTGTCGACTATATTCAGCAAAAAGATTATCCGGTTGCTTTGGTTACCAACGGACGATTGGGAAGTATCAACCATACCGTATTGAGTCTGGAAGTATGTAGAAATCGGAACATAGAAGTAGAGTATGTCATTTATAATAAATATCCGGCTTGTGACCGATTGATTTGCGAGGATACCGTTAAATATCTGACCGGTTATTTGAGTAAATATCATCCGAATGCGATTTTGTTGATTATGGATGAGCTGGTATGATAAAAAACGGATCGAATCCTGTAATAACTGCAGCACCATGGAGTAAACCATTTACAATCATGGCCAAACCCGGCGGTGCATTTTGTAATATGCAGTGTGACTATTGTTATTATCTGGATAAGATCAACCGGTATAAAGAGAGGCAAAAAACACAGCTTTCTTATATCTTGTCCGATGAGCTGTTAGAACTTTTTATCAGAAATTATATTGCATCCCAACCTTCGAATTCGGTATCTTTTATTTGGCATGGAGGAGAATCTCTTTTAATGCCGAAATTCTTTTATCAACGGGTTGTGGAACTTCAGAATAAATATGCCGGAGGAAAAACAGTTGAAAATGCCCTGCAAACGAATGGCTTGCTGATCAATGAGGATTGGTGCCGGTTTTTTAAGGAAAATCATTTTTTAGTCGGAATTTCTTTAGATGGGAACGAAAGACAACATAATCGTTTTCGGAAATCTGCGGGAGGACAGCATACCTTTCAACGTGTGATGAGAGCTATTGAGATGATGCAGCGTTTTGACGTTTCTTTTAATGTGCTTTCGACAATTAATTCTTTTAATGCCGATGATCCTGTCGGGTATTATTCCTTTCTTAAAGGGATCGGAGTTCAGTATATACAGTTTACTCCCATAGTGGAGAGATTGGATGTAAAGAACCCGGATAAGCATGCTTTTGTTTCTCCTCCGGATCCCAGAAAGTATGACTCTTATTTTTACAGAAACAAAGATATTTATCTGTCTTCACACAGTGTTCGTCCGGATCAATGGGGGTATTTTCTGATCAATATATTTGATCAATGGGTTCGTTGTGATGTGGGTTCTGTTTTTGTACAATTATTCGATGCGGTTTTGGCAAACTGGGTCGGTGTCGAGCCGGGGCTTTGCAGCATGGCCAGGCATTGTGGAAGAGGAGGTGTTGTCGAATGGAACGGAGATATTTATTCCTGCGACCATTATGTTTTTCCTGATTTTTATTTAGGTAATCTGAAAGAGCACAATTTGTTCGATTTGATGCATACCGATGAACAGTTGTCTTTCGGAAAAGCCAAGTATGATTCTTTACCCGATCGTTGTATGCAATGTCAATACCTTTTCGCCTGCCATGGAGAATGCCCGAAAAACAGAATATCTTATACCTCGGCCGGAGAACCCGGATTGAATTATTTATGTGCAGGATACTATCGTTTTTTCGAACATGTGGCCCCCTGTATGGATTATATGAAGGAGAAACTTTTGAAAGGACAATCTCCTGCGGATATAATGGAATGGATGAAATCGGATAAAAAAGAAGATGAAAAATATCAATAAACTGCCGATATTCGTGTTTGTGTTTATATGACAGTGGTGTATACCGGCTTGTCATATACAGCAAAAAAAGAACGATCGGATGTATTCGGACAAAAATGGAGAAGAAATTAAATCTCAAATTGTGCCTGTGACAGAACAAAAAATAGAAAAACAATAAAGAAATGAAAGCTTATTTTGCATGCGGCTGCTTTTGGGGAGCTGAATTTTATTTTAATCGTGCCGATGGGGTAACCTCAACAACAGTGGGCTATATGGGTGGTACTACGGAAAACCCTTCTTATGAAGATGTATGCCGGGGGAATACAGGACATTTGGAAACAACCGAAATTGTGTATGAACCGGATAAAACCCCGTATGAGAAGTTAGTGAAGCTGTTTTTCGAAATTCATGATTTTACTCAAACGGACGGTCAGGGACCTGATATAGGCGAACAGTATCTTTCTGCTGTTTTTGTTCAAAACGATGCTGAAAGAGAAGTGGTGCAGAAGATTATCGATGAATTGAAAGTCAGAGGTTATGCTGTGGCAACGACAATTCGTGATTTTTCTGTTTTTTGGCCGGCTGAGGCCTATCATCAAGACTACTATGACCGTAACGGAAAAAGGCCGTATTGTCATGCCCGTAAACAGATTTTCTAACAGTACGGATTTTTTTAACCTTGAAGTATCTAAAGCATGCCGTTGACTATAAAGGAATTGTCCGAAACCGATCGGCCGCGCGAAAGACTGCAGATGTTTGGTGCAAAATCTCTCAGTGATGCAGAATTGCTGGCGATATTGTTGGGATCCGGATCCAGGGATATGACTGCTGTGGAGTTGGCTCAATGGATACTTCGCGAGCATGATAATAAGTTAGGGCAATTGGTACGGTTGTCCAATATGAAGAGTTTGTGCAGCTATAAAGGAATAGGGAGTGCGAAGGCTATTTCAATATTGGCAGCTTTCGAGCTCGGCCGAAGATTACCGATTCTTGAAGGAGAACAGGAGGGAAAACTTGTTATCAATACAAGTGCAAGAGCTTATGCTCATCTACGCAAGTATTTGGCGGATATGCACAGCCACGAAGAAATTTGGGTTTTGCTGTTGGACCGATCCAAGCATCCGATAAGTCAGTTTTGTGTAAGTAAAGGGAGTTTGATTGAGGCTGTAGGCGATATGCGGTTGATTTTCAGTCCTGCTATAGAGCGGTCTGCAGATAGTATTATTTTGGCACACAATCATCCATCGGGAGAAGTAAGACCGAGCAGAGAGGATTACCAACTGACAAAGCGAGCAGTAAGTGCAGGCAATATTTTGCAAATTCCGGTGGTGGATCATCTGATAATCGGTAGCGGAACGAACTATTTCAGCTTTGCAGATAATGGCGATATGCCTCAACCGAATCTGTTTTAAGATATTATGGAGGGAAAATAATGTTTAAAATATTTATTTATGATAAGCTATAAAGAACTAACTGAAAGTAGATCTTTCTTTTTGATGGCAGGTCCCTGTGCCATTGAAGGAGAAGAAATGGCTTTGAGAATAGCCGAACGGGTTGTTAAGGTTACTTCTAAACTCGGTATACCTTATGTTTTTAAGGGATCTTTTCAAAAAGCCAATCGTTCACGAATCGATTCATTTACAGGTATCGGTGATGAGAAAGCTTTGAAGATATTGGGGAAAGTAAGGTCTGCTTTTGATATTCCCGTGGTAACGGATATACATGAAACCTATCAGGCGGCAATGGCTGCGGATTTTGTGGATATATTACAGATACCGGCTTTTTTGTGCAGGCAGACAGATTTGATAGTGGCTGCAGCAAAGACGGGAAAAGTGGTGAATATCAAGAAAGGACAGTTTCTCAATGCCACGGGTATGAAATATGCGGCACAGAAAGTTGTAGACTCCGGTAATGATAAAGTTATCCTGACCGAGAGAGGAAACAGTTTCGGATATGGAGATCTTGTAGTCGACTTTACAAATATCACCCAGATGAAGTCTTTCGGTTTTCCGGTGGTCATGGATGTAACCCATTCTTTGCAGCAGCCAAACAGTGCGACGGGTGTAACGGGTGGAAAACCCGAACAGATAGAAACCATAGCAAAGGCTGCTATAGCCGTAGGAGCAGATGGACTTTTTGTGGAAACTCATCCCGAACCGTCAAAAGCGAAAAGCGACGGAGCCAATATGTTGCGTTTGGATTTGCTGGAACCACTTCTCATAAAACTGAATAGATTGGCAAATGCCCTGTAGAATTATGGCGTATTACGACATGCCGGCTTTCATTAAATCATTAACTTTGTTAATATCCAATATTGGAGATTATGAAAGAGATACATATCGCGCAAATAATTGAACAGAAAACCGGCAAGAAATTATCTCGTTGGAAAGCTCGTTTCATCGAGCGCTTGATACATGAGAAAGAAATCAATTATATTTTGCGCACATATGGTCATTTGGAAGGAGCAGAGTTTTTAGAAGAATTAGTTGCTTATTTCGGTGTCGGAATAGAATGGATACATCCGGAGAGACTGCCGGATAACGGCCGTTGTTTATTTGTATGCAATCATCCGTTGGGTGGTTTGGATGGTATTTGTCTGGCCCTGATGTTACATAGAAAGTATGGAAGTGTACGGTATATCGTCAATGATCTTCTGTACAACCTTGGACCTCTGAAAACTTTATTTTTGCCGGTTAATAAATATGGATCACAGAGAAGAGAAGCCATAGAACGATTGCAGGCAGAATTAGGCGGGGATGCCCCTGTAGGATCTTTTCCGGCAGGGCTGTGTTCGCGTTATATTGACGGGAAAGTGCAGGATATACCGTGGCAAAAAAGTTTTGTGAATCAGGCCATAACATATGAGCGGGATATTGTGCCTCTTCGTTTTGAAGGAAAGAATACCAGGCATTTTTATTTGTTGGAGTATTGGAGAACTAAATTGGGGATAAAACTGAATTTGGGTACGGCATTGCTCCCGGATGAAATGTTTCGCTCTAAAAAGAAAAAATTTAAGATTCTTGTTGGCGAACCTATAGCATGGCAATCTTTGAAAGAGTCGGGAAAGAAGGCTCAAGTACTGGCCGATGAGATTAGAAGTATTTCTTACAGTCTCTGAATAAATGAACCCTGAATTCACGGTGTTAACAATAAAAGAACCGAAAGATGATTGAGCAACCCATAATACCACCTGTCGATCCGGCTTTGATAAGGCAGGAGTTGACTGAAGATCTATTCTTGCGGATGACTAATAAAGCTGGGAACGAAATTTATATTTTCAAAGCTGAAGAAGCACCCAATACGATGCGTGAAGTGGGTCGTTTGAGAGAGGAGGCTTTCAGGTTTTACGGAGGAGGAACAGGAAAAGAGATCGATATCGATGAGTTCGATCTGGATTCCAACGGTTATACCCAGTTAATCGTTTGGGATCCTTCTGAACAGGCAATTTTGGGCGGATACCGGTTTATATACGGATCGGAAGTCGAAATGGATGAGCATGGACGTCCGAGATTGGCTACGGCTGAGATGTTCAATTTCAGCCCTCGTTTTTTACAGAATTACTTGCCTTATACGGTTGAGTTAGGACGTTCGTTCGTTTCACTTCCGTATCAGTCTACGCGAATGGGGAATAAATCTATGTTCGCTTTGGATAATTTATGGGATGGTTTAGGAGCTTTGACTGTTCTGAATCCGAATGTGAGATATTTTTACGGAAAGGTTACGATGTACGGAAACTATAACAGACATGCGAGAAATCTCATTCTGTATTTTATGCGTATGCATTTCCCGGATCCTGAGGCTTTAATTACACCTATTGAGCCTTTGGAGATTGAATTGACTCCGGCACAGATAGCCTCTGTTTTTACAAGTGAAAATTTCAGATCCAATTATAGATCTCTTAATAAAGAGGTGAGGAAAATGGGGGTTAATATCCCTCCCCTTATCAATGCCTATATGTCTCTCTCTCCTGAAATGAAAGCTTTCGGCACAGCTATCAATAAAGATTTTGGAGATGTGGAGGAAACCGGTATTTTGATTGCAATAGATCAAATCCTCGATGAGAAGAAAGAACGTCATATCATGTCGTTTACAATATCCATGGAAAGGCGGAAATCTTTATGGCGGCGCATATTGAGAAAGGTAAATTTGGCGAGGAGGTAGCTTGCCGGCTTTTGGAATCTAAAGGTTATAAAATCCTGGAGGTTAACTGGCGCTGTGTTCATCGGGAAATCGATATATTGGCACAGGATGGTGGAGATCTTGTTGTTGTAGAAGTAAAAACCCGTAATCACAATGCTATCCTTAAGGCAAGAGAGTGTGTAAACTCTGATAAGATGCGGAATTTGGTTTTGGCTGCAGACCATTACGTAAAGGGACATCTGCCGGATCTAAATGTAAGGTTTGATATTATTGCCGTAGAAACTTATTCTGACACATCTTACAAAATAGAACACATAAAAGATGCTTTTACTGCCCCGTTAATGGGTGTCAGGAGCAGTAGAAGCAGATCTTATTCACGGAAGAAACAACGATAAATCACAATATGTTATTTGTTTTTATTTTGATTACGACCATTGTCTTAGGTATTGTAATCGGTTATTTGACAAGACGAAAGAACTTTAGATTTCTTGGTTCCCTTATTATGGGATTGATATGTGTTTTACTTTTTATTATTGGAGTGGAGATCGGTGCGGATAAGGATATTCTCCGCAATATCCATCTTTTGGGATTCAATGCCGTGGTGATTGCTGTTTTTTGTTCTCTGGGTTCTATGTTGTTTGCCTGGTTCTTGTGGCGTTTGATAAAATCGCATGACAAAAGAAAGGGGCAAAAGAAATGAAATCATCCTTGTTAATCCTTATATTCTTTGTTGCCGGGCTTTTGGTCGGGCATTTTGAATCTGTCGATTTGTCGAATATGCCTTTGTCTATGATTGTTTTATGCTTACTTATGTTTTTTGTGGGCATAAGTATCGGTAAACAACCGGATAAGATAAGACAGATGCTGGGGAAGAATATCCGTTTCTTCTTTTTACCGTTAACGACAATTTCCGGTACTCTTTTCGGGGCTTTTTTGTCTTCTTTTCTACTGCAAAAATGGAATTTAGGGGAGTGTTTGGCTACCGGTTCGGGATTAGGGTATTATTCTTTATCGAGTGTGATTATTTCGGAAATTAAGGGACCGGAACTCGGAGCAATAGCTCTGTTGAGTAATGTGTTCCGTGAAATTATAGCATTACTCGGTGCACCTTTATTCAAGAATGTATTTGGCCCTTTGGCTCCGATTGCTTGTGGCGGTGCAACCACTGCGGATACTACTTTGCCCGTGATTATGAATGTCTGTGGTACCGATTATACAGCTGTATCTGTTTTTCATGGTATTCTGTGCGATTTCAGTGTGCCGTTTCTGGTTACTGCCATGTTGCTTATAAATTAGTATGGATAAGGATAACATTAGATAGAATAGCTATCTTTGTTCTGTTTATTTTTATGTGTCACTTAGACAAATAATATATATCTTATACATGAATAGTTGGTTTGAGTGTAAAGTCACTTATGAGAAAATTTCTGAGAGCGGAAGTCCTAAAAAAATATCTGAAAGTTATTTGGTAGATGCTTTGAGTTTCACAGAAGCAGAAGAACGTATTACACGTGAAATTTCTCCTTTTGTATCTATGGGAGAGTTTACCGTAAGCAATATTAAGCGCGCAAAGATTGCTGAGCTTTTTTTAGATCCTTCTGAACTTGCGGACAGATACTTTCGTTGCAAAGTTTTATTTGTGACTTTGGATGAAAAGAGCGGAACGGAAAAAAAAGCACCTGCAATTATGTTTGTAAAAGCGGCTTCTTTGCCTGATGCGGTGAAAAAGCTTTCCGAGGAAATGGATAAAACGTTGGCTGCTTATGAAATAGCCAATGTGGCAGACACTTCTATAATGGATGTTTTTCCATATGAGTCAGGAAAATAGTATAATAGCGGCGCGTTTACTTAGTTTGAAGAAAGAGCTGGGAGATTGTTGCCGTTTGGTTGCTGTCTCGAAGTTTCATCCTTCCGGATCAATTCGTGAGGCATATCGGGCTGGTCAGCGAATATTTGGAGAGAATAGAGCTCAGGAATTAGTGGCTAAATATGATGAATTAAAAGACGAATTAAAAGATGTAGAGTGGCATTTTATCGGTTCGCTTCAAAGCAATAAAGTCAAATTTCTGGTTCCTTTTGTTTCCCTTATACAAAGTGTTTCTTCTCAGAAGTTGCTTGATGAAATTGAAAAACAAGCGGCTAAGATTGACCGTGTGGTAGATATTTTGTTAGAGGTACATGTGGCTAAGGAGGAGACTAAATCCGGTTTTTCTGTAAATGATGTTTATCAGGTTGTAAAGACATTGATTGAGTCGGGTCTATATACGCATATCCGGCTAAGGGGATTAATGACGATGGCTACCAATACGGACGATGAACAACTTATACGTCGTGAGTTTCATTCGGTTTCAGAGCTTTTTTACAGGATAAAAAGAGATTTTGCTTTGCCTGACTTTGATGAATTGTCAATGGGTATGAGTAATGACTATCCTTTGGCAATAGCTGAGGGTGCAACTTTGGTTAGAATAGGAACTTCTATTTTTGGAGAAAGAGAATACAATGTCGATTCAAACAAAAAATAGATATAATTGTTAAATAAAATATGCCATTATTATGCCATCCGGATATTGAAACAGGCAGCAAAACGAGACTTTTATGTTATATTTTGGATGTGCTTAGGATGAACTAAACTTAAAGAATTATGATTGACCTAACTACAAATTTTGCCGGTTTGAGATTGTCTAATCCTGTAATAGCCGGAAGTTCGGGTTTGACTCGTAACCTATCTAAGATTAAAGAACTGACAGATGCCGGTATAGGCGCAGTTGTTTTGAAATCACTTTTTGAGGAACAAATTGAGATGCAGGGTGCAAATTTGTTGGATTTATCTAATTATCCTGAAGCTGCCGACTATATTAGTAATTACGTCAAGAGTGATGAAATCAATAATTATCTGAATTTCATTCGCGAAGTTAAGCGTGAAGTCTCGATTCCCGTTATTGCCAGTATTAACTGTTATAAATCAGACAGTTGGGTCTCTTTTGCAAAGAGTGTAGAGGAAGCCGGTGCTGATGCTTTAGAGGTGAATATGATGCGTGTGGAGACTGATTTGTTTGGGAATCCGACAGAAGTAGTGGATGAATATGTTAGGGTGACAGAGGCGTTGGTAAAACGGGTTTCGATACCTGTAATCGTCAAACTTTCCCGTTTTCATGTGAATATGCCGGCTTTGGTGGATAAGTTAAGAGCTGTCGGTGCAAAAGCTGTTACTTTGGTCAACAGGGCTTATCAAACAGATGTTGACATCGATAATATTAAACTTTCTTCGGGCAATATTTTCACTGATTCGGATGATTTGAGCGATACCTTGCGTTTTACAGGTTTGGTGACCGGACTTGTGGGACGTATCGATGTGTCTGCTTCTACCGGTGTGCACGAATATAAAGATGTGGTCAAATGTCTGCTTGTTGGAGCTACTACTGTGCAGATGTGTTCTGCCATCTATCAGAAAGGAGCTATTGCTGTTAAAGAAGCCATTGAAGGTCTGGAGAAGTGGATGAAGCAGAAAGGTTATTATAATATTTCTGAATTTAGAGGTAAATTGAATGCGAAAAATCTTCCTTCTGTTACTCAATTTGAACGTATGCAGTTTATGAAGTATTTTAGCAATCGTGATAAATAGAAGTTTTACAGAAATTTAAGAGAGAAAACTATGAAGAAAATATCATTTGCAGCTACATTTGTAGCTACCGCTTTATTGATAAGCGGTTGTGGCATGACCCTTAATAATGCTACAAAAGGAGCGGGAATAGGTCTGGGAGCAGGTGCCGCTATTGGTGCCGGCATTGGTAAAGTGGCTGGAAATACCGGTTTGGGTGCAGCTATTGGTGCAGCTGTAGGAGGTACTGCCGGGGCTCTTATTGGGAATAAAATGGATAAACAGAAAAAGGAATTGGAAGCAACAGTTCCTGATGCTAAAATTGAAACTATTAATAGCGGTGAAGCCATACGTGTTACCTTTGAAAGCGGAATTTTATTCAAGATTAATTCTGATGCCTTGAATGCCCAGTCTCGTGAGTCTCTGAATAATTTTGCTAAGAGCTTGAAAAATAACCCTGATACCAATGTTAAGATTGTAGGATTTACCGATACAACAGGAAACGATAGAATCAACTATCCTCTTTCCGTAAATAGAGCAAAGAGTGTGTATAACTATCTGCTTGGAAAGGGTATTAATAATGCTCGGATGACATTTGACGGAAAGGGTAGTGAATTGCCTGTAGCTTCTAATGATACAGAAGCCGGTCGTAGAGCAAATCGTAGAGTTGAGATTTATATTGTACCTAATGAACAGATGATTAAGAAAGCAAAACAGGGAACGCTATAATTTTTTTGAAATAAACAGCTTATGTATATGGTGGGATAATTCTAAATAGACAGAATTTATTCCACCATTAATTATATCTTTCTTTTATGAAAACAAATCAAAAAAACTACGCTGTGATAAGCCTTGTCATGTTTTTATTTATTACGGCATGTGGTAATAAAGCTGTAAAAGCAGATGTGAGGGAAACAGATTCTTTAGTTGCCGACACCATACTTCAGAGTCAGATGCATAATGCTATAGAGCCGGAATTGGCAATTCCTTTTCCGGCCATTCCGGAAACAATCATAGATCCCAGATCGAGGGCGAAATATTTATTGGATCATTATTGGGATAAATTGGATTTTAATGATGTTAGTTTTTTGAATTCGCCAGATAAGTTAGAGGCCAGTTTTGCAAACTTTTTAGCTATTGCAATTAGCTTTCCCGTTTCGGAAGTGGAGAATAATTTAATTTCACCTTTGATGAAATCGAAAGGAAAAATGCTGAACTTTTTTTTAGACAATTATGAAAAGTATTTGTATGAACCTAATTCTCCCATGTTTAATGAGGAATATTATATTCCCATATTAAAATGGCAGGTAAAATCTCCTAAAATAAGTCTCGCAAGGCAGACTCGGAGTGAATCTGTTTTGAAACTTACTTTGCTTAATAGAGTTGGCGAAAAGGCTCAGAATTTTATTTATACAATGGCCGATGGCTCCAAACATCATCTGAATAATATTAGAACCCCTTATACTTTGTTGATCTTTTATGTGCCTGGTTGCCGCAGTTGTGAATTGACTGTCGATGTAATTAAAAAGGACATGTATTGGAGGGAAAAGGTAGAGAAAGGACGGTTGGATATTTTATTTATATATGCGGACAATGATCTCTCAGCATGGAAAAATACTCTTATTTCAATGCCGGATTTTGTTAAAATCGGTTATGATGAAAAGCATGAAATCCTATCGAAGCCGTTATATGATCTTAAGGCTTCTCCAACTATTTATTTGTTAAATAATATGTTTGAAGTGGTTTTAAAAGATACTTCTTTAGAAAAAGTAAAATCAGTTTTAAAAGATTAGTTTATAATACTTTATTGTCTTTTTTCGTAGACAGTTCTTGCAATTAAAGCGGACTTATTGATACTATGTAAAAAAAAATTCTTAGATTTGTTTAAGTAATATCATTTTGTAATGTGATTTTTAACATAATTGCAATGTGATTTTATGGTGATGTTATTAATTTGTATTTGTGGCAAAATAAAATAGATTATTATTACAACTTTTGAAATTATGAAGGTAAAGTACTTTATGCTCTCTTTATTGGGAGCCGTTGCACTAAGTGCTAGTGCACAAGAAATGACTACTGCCCCTGTAACCCAACCTGCAAACAAAACTGTTTTTGCGCCGTCTTGTGGTAATTGGTTTATAACTTTACAGGGAGGTGTAGCTGCAATGTTTGTGAATGATAATGAAAATGCAGATTTGTTTAAGGATCGTTTGACGTTTATTCCATCTCTTTCTATTGGTAAATGGCACAATCCTTATTTCGCATCTAGATTGAAAGTGGAAGGTTATGAGTCTGCTGTTTTTTCTGGAGCAAATGGTCAAAATAAACTAAATCATAAGTTTATTGCAGCTCATTATGATTTTATGTTTGATGTGGTAAATTATTTCTCGGTTTATAATCCTAATCGTGTATTCCATTTAATACCTTTTGTTGGTATGGGATATGAGTACAAAAAATGGGATAAAATTGATGATCGAGTAAGTGCCCTTACTGCACATGCCGGTTTGCAGATGTTATTCAGACTTGGGAGAAGAGTTGATTTCGTTCTTGAAGGTCAAGCTTCATATAACAACTTTAACTTGTCTCAAGCAAACAAAACTTATTACAGCGGTTTAAGAGGTCAGGTAACAGCCGGTCTTAATTTCCGTTTAGGTAAAGTTGGTTTTGAGCAAGTTGATCCTTACCGTTATGATGTTATTAATGATTTAAACAATCAAATCAATTCTCTTCGTTCTGAAAATGCAGAGTTGAGTTTGCGTCCCGAATCTTGTCCTGAGTGTCCGGACCAACCTGTTGTTGAGAATACATCTTCATTCTTAACAGAGAAAGCAGTTCTTTTCCGCAATGGAAAGTCTACTGTTGATGCAAATCAAATGATTAATATTTTTGATGCGGCCGAATTTGTTAAGAATAATGAAGGACATAGCTTGATTGTTACAGGATATGCTCAAAAATCAGAAAGCCGTCATGCTGATTTGGCAGAGAAACGTGCAAAAGCAGTTGCTCAAATTTTGACAGAGAAATATGGCGTTTCTTCTGATAAGATCGCAGTTGAATGGAAGGAAATTTCAGAAAAAGCATACGACAATAATACTTGGAACCGTGTGGTTGTGATCCGTTCTAAATAAATTAATCAACATCAGAAAATCTAAAAAGAATATATAAGCAATGAAAGCGAAACTATTAATAATGGCTCTGGCTGCGACTTCTTGCAGTTTAGTTGCTAATGCTCAGGAAGGTGCATCGGCGATGTCATCTACTCCTGCTAAAAATGTTGCATTTGCACGTGATGGTGGACATTGGTTTATTGATGTTCAGTGGGGTGCAGGGATTACTTTGTTTGGAGACAACCATTGGGCGCAGAAAAACGATAAAATTAATTTTGGAGATAGAATCAGCTATTTAAATCCGACTTTTAGTATAGGTAAATGGCACAATCCTTATTTTGCTACCCGTGCTCAATTTATGGGTTGGAACCTTTATGACCACGTTAAAGTTACAGGAGGAAATACTGAAAAGGCAGAGCGTATAGAAAATTATTACGTTGCCGGTCACTATGATTTCATGTTTGATGTGATTAATTATTTTGCACCATATAGGGCTAATCGTGTTTTCCACTTGATTCCTTTTGTTGGTCTTGGTATTGGTTATAATTTTAAACAAATCGATTCTAAAGATAAAGATACGAATCCTGAACGCTTGACTCCTATGGTAAATGCGGGTTTAATGATGAAATTCCGCTTGTCCAGAGTTGTTGATTTTAATCTTGAAGCTCAAGCTATTGCTCACCGTTTCCACTTCTTAGGAACAAACAATGCTGAAAATAAATCCGATATTAATGCATTCCTTACCGCTGGTTTGACCTTCAATCTGGGTAAGACGGAGTGGGAGCCTGTTATTCCTATGGATTATGCTTTGGTAAACGATTTGAACAATCAAATTAATTCTCTCCGTGCTCAAAATGAGGAGCTAAGCAAACGTCCTGTTTCTTGTCCTGAGTGCCCTGAGAATGTAGTTACAGAAAACATTGTTGTTGGTAACATTGTTTACTTCCGTATCAATAGCGCTCATATTGATGCTAATCAGATGATTAATATCTACAACACAGCAGAATACGCTAAAAACAATACTGAAACAATTACTTTGGTTGGTTATGCTGACCGTGATACCGGTACTGCAGAGTATAACTTCAAGCTTTCTGAGCGTCGTGCCAAAGCTGTTGCTGATGTTCTTGTTAACAAATATGGTATTTCTCGTGATCGCATCAAGATTGATTGGAAGGGTTCTAATGAACAGCCTTATAGCGAAAACGTTTGGAACCGTATCGTTATCATGAATGCTGAAAAGTAATTAAGGGATTGATTTTTTATAATCAATAGAAAGTTTTAAACTTTCTCCTAAATCATATTCAACAGATAGCTGCAAGATTTCTTGCGGCTATCTGTTTTTTTGTTTCTGACTCTTGAAGGAAATATTCGGTAGAGTTGTAAAATCTTATAGTTTTAGAGAAAGATTTCATCTCAAAACCATTATAACTCACACTGAAAAGTGTCTTTTTTTGTTATCTTTGTAGAGATACATATACAGTATTTTACTGTAATAAATACTATTCTAAATTATGCAGGAAGAAATCAATTCATCTATCCAATCAGATGGCCAAAACCAATCTTACTCTGCCCAAAATATTCAAGTATTAGAAGGGCTGGAAGCTGTACGGAAGCGGCCGGCAATGTATATTGGCGATATCAGTGAGAAGGGCCTTCATCATTTAGTTTATGAAGTTGTAGATAATTCTATAGATGAAGCTCTTGCCGGTTATTGCAATCGAATAGATGTAATTATTCATGAAGACAACTCGATAGAGGTTAGAGATAATGGTCGTGGTATTCCTGTGGACTTCCACAAAAAAGAGAAAAAAAGCGCACTTGAAGTTGTTCTTACGGTGTTACATGCCGGAGGTAAATTTGATAAAGGATCTTATAAAGTTTCCGGCGGATTGCATGGTGTAGGTGTTTCCTGCGTGAATGCTCTTTCTAATAGTCTGAAAGCTATTGTGAGAAGAGACGGGAAAATATATCAAATGGATTTTTCCAGAGGTAAAGCCCTAACTGAGTTGCAAGTGATAGGTACCACTAATGAAACAGGAACAACTATCATTTTTACACCTGATGACTCTATTTTTACAACCAAAGTTTATAATTTTCACACTTTAGCGATGCGGTTAAGAGAATTGGCATTCTTGAATGCCGGTATTACATTAACTCTTACCGATCGCAGAGATGTTAGAGAAGATGGTTCTTTTCACTGTGAAAGATATTTTTCCAAGGATGGCCTTAAAGAATTTGTTCATTATTTGGATCGGAGTAAAGAATCTCTTATACACGATGTTATTCACATTACAGCAGAGAAGCAAGGTATTCCGGTGGAAGTGGCAATGACCTACAATACTACTTTTAATGAGAACTTATATAGTTATGTGAATGACATCAATACAATTGAGGGTGGAACTCATCTGGCCGGTTTTAGAAGAGGGTTGACTCGGACATTGAAAAAGTATGCTATCGATTCTAAAATGCTTGATAAGGTAAAAGTCGAAATTACAGGTGATGATTTTCGTGAAGGACTTACTGCCGTTATCAGTATTAAAGTAGCAGAACCTCAATTTGAAGGTCAAACTAAAACGAAACTCGGCAATAGTGAGGTTATGGGAGCTGTTGATATGGCTGTCGGCGAAGCTTTAGAAGCCTATTTAGAGGAACATCCCAAGGAAGCAAAGACAATTGTAGACAAAGTTATATTGGCTGCAACAGCCCGTCAGGCTGCTCGTAAAGCACGTGAATTAGTCCAGCGAAAATCTCCACTTTCAGGAGGAGGACTGCCAGGTAAATTAGCCGATTGTGCTTCAAAGGATGCTGCAATGTGCGAGTTGTTTTTAGTAGAGGGCGATTCGGCCGGTGGAACAGCTAAACAAGGTCGAGATCGAGAGTTTCAAGCGATTCTCCCATTGCGTGGTAAGATATTAAATGTGGAAAAGGCTATGCAGCATCGCATTTTAGAAAGCGAAGAAATTCGCAATATCTATACAGCTTTAGGAGTAACGATAGGAACAGAGGAGGACAGTAAGGCCTTGAACTTGTCTAAATTGAGGTATCACAAGGTAATTATCATGACTGATGCTGATGTGGATGGGAGTCATATTGCCACGTTGATCTTAACATTCTTTTTCCGCAATATGAGAGCTCTTATCGATAATGGCTACGTTTATATTGCTACACCTCCTCTTTATTTGTGTAAAAAAGGTAAAGAGGAAGAGTATTGTTGGACGGAACAACAACGTCAAGCTTTTATTAATCGAGTTGCCGATGGCAATGAGAATAAAGTACATGTGCAGCGTTATAAAGGTCTTGGAGAAATGAACGATGAGCAACTTTGGGAAACGACTATGAATCCTGCAAACAGGACGCTCAGAAAAATAACGATTGATAATGCCGCAGAAGCGGATGCTATTTTTTCCATGTTAATGGGCGACGATGTAGGGCCCAGACGTGAATTTATTGAAGATAATGCTACTTATGCACGTATTGATGCATAATATTAAAACTTTTCAGCTTGAATTATGAAGTCTTATGAGAATATCCAAGCGTTGGTTGAACTAAACTCTGAGGTTGAAAAATACAAAAGGAGCAGTTATTCTGCTCCTTTTATTTTTAACAAACCCCGTATTGCTGTCAGTGCTAATCTAAATGACCAATGGGGATCTACAATAGCGATCCCTTATACTGATGCTGTTATAAAAGCCGGAGGAATTCCGGTTGTGATTCCGGTAACAAATCAGTTTAACATATTGAGATCTGTTTTAGAAGAATGTGATGGTCTTCTTCTTTCCGGAGGAGATGATATTAATCCTTTGTTTTTAGGAGAGGATCCTATCTCCCAGTTGGGTGATGTTAATACAGAGAGAGATCGTTATGATTTTGCTCTTATTAAAATAGCGGCCGAGCTCTGTATTCCGGTTTTAGGAATTTGCAGGGGGGAGCAAATTATGGCAGTTGCTTTTGGCTGTGAAATGTATCAGGATATTTATACTCAGCGTAAAGGGGTGGATACATTGGGACATAATCCTAAAATAAAAAAGACGGAGGGTGCGCACCGGATCAACGTTGATGGGAAAAGTCGATTGGCAAAGATCTTGAATGGAAAAAATGAGAATGGAGAAATACACTGCCATGTGAACAGTATACATCATCAGGCCGTAAAAAATGTTTGTCCTCCATTTGTCGTTTGTGCCACAGCCAATGATGATATTATCGAAGCTATTGATGCGTATCCTGAATTGAATATGCTGGGAGTTCAATGGCATCCTGAGCAATTAGTCAAGGGAGGTATAGAACAACAGGTATTACTTTTTAAGTGGCTTGTAGAAGAAGCTTTTTTATACCATAGGGCCCGTTCTTTTCATCATAATTATCTCACATTAGATAGCCATACGGATACTCCCATGAAATTTACTTCCAAATTCAATTTTGGAGATCTGTGTTCGAGTTTGGTTGATCTGCCTAAGATGCGGATTGGAGAGTTATCAGCTGTTTGTATGGTTGCTTATTTGCCTCAAAAAGAGCTTACTCCCGAAGGTGCTGCAAATGCGAAGCAAAGAGGTATCCAAATTCTTGAGGAGATTCATCGGCAGGTAGATTTAAATAAGAATCAATGTACGATAGCTTCCGATGTGAATGCCATTGTCAATGCTCATAATAAGAAACTGAAAGCGATTATTCCGGCTGTAGAAAATGGATATATGATAGATTCCCTCTCATTGCTTCAGAAATTGAAAAAGCTCGGAGTTGTATACATAACTTTATGCCATAACGGTGATAATCATATTTGTGATTCAGCCAGAAAATCCGTCAATCTTAACGGAGGTTTGAGTGATTTTGGAAAAGAATTGGTTAAAGAGATGAATCGTCTCGGTATCATGGTCGACATATCTCATGCAGCTCCTTCCACAGTTGCAGATGTCATCAAATTATCTTCCAAACCGATTATTGCAAGTCACTCGTCTGTCAAAGCAATCTGCAATCATGGTCGAAATTTAACTGATGAACAAATAAAAGCCATTGCCAGTAAAGGAGGTGTCATACAAATTTGTTTGTATGCTGGCTTCATAAATAACGATGAAACAAAAGCCAGTTTATTGGATGTGGTAAAACATATCAAACATGTTGTAGATTTGTGTGGCGTGGATTATGTTGGTATCGGTTCTGATTTCGATGGAGATGGAGAGTTGATCGGTTGTAGAAATACACAACAATTGATTCGTTTGACCATAGAATTGCTAAGAGCCGGATTTTCAGAATCCGATTTGAAAAAAATCTGGGGAGACAATTTCCTTCGTGTCATGAAAGCCAATGAAGTGTGAGATATGTAGATATTGTTTTTATTTGTGAAAATGATATGGTAGAATGATCCAATTAAAAACACCTGTTATAATCGATCCTATTTCTCAAAAACTTGATTTTGGCCATCAGGTTTGTTCTTTTGGATCATGTTTTAGTGATACAATAGGCTCTTATCTCAAAGAATCGGGCTATACTATAAATATAAACCCTATGGGCACGCTGTATAATCCTTTGTCCATAGCTTCTTCCATAGAGCGATTGATGAGTGGTGCTTCCTTTTCTAAAGCCGAATTGTTTTATCACAACGGATTGTATAGCAGTTGGATGCACCATGGGCGGTTCAGCCATTATGATCCTGATGAAGCTCTCGCCGTTATTAACCGTTCTTTTAATGCCGGTGTACGAGCTTTACAGCTGGCTGATTATATAATGATTACCTGGGGTACAGCTTATGTATATCGTCTGAAGGATGAAAGCGGTCAGAAAAATCGTATTGTGGCCAATTGCCATAAAATGCCTGAGAAAATGTTCAAACGTTCCATGGTTTCCGTCGAGGAACTTCTTTTCGTGTGGACGGAACTTATTCAAAGACTATTAAATATAAATTCCAAGATCCGTTTTGTTTTTACTGTCAGTCCTATCAGGCATCTAAGGGATGGAGCACATGCCAATATGTTGAGCAAATCCACTTTGTTTCTCTTTAATGAAGCTCTGATACAAACTTTTCCCGACAATTGCTTCTACTTCCCGGCTTATGAAATTGTCCATGATGAATTGCGGGATTACAGATTCTATGCCGATGATATGACACATCCGGCAGTTATAACAGAAAAAATTATAGCCGAACGCATCAGTGATGTTTGGTTGGATACAAAAAATATAAAAGCGTCTGCTTTGCTCCGTAATTGTTTGCAGACCATCAGACATAGACCATTGCATCAAGACAATCCTGAGAGAGCGTTGACTTTGGAACGGATTAAACATCAACTATTGGCATTAAAACAACGTTTCCCGGCAATCGTTATACCGGAAGACGCATTAACAATTTTGGAGCTATGTTAACGATGAGTAAAGCTGTTGCTGTTTTACAGCCGACAGAGAATAGAATAATTAGAGATGAACCCATTGCCAATTTGTTAACTGATAGTCGTTCTATCATAAATAGTGAGCAAACTCTCTTTATCGCTTTAGTTACACCTTCGGGTAATGGGCATATATACATAAGAGAGTTGTATCAAAGAGGCATTAGAAACTTTTTAATCAGCGAGGCTATAGTAACGTTTCAGGACGATTGCCCAGAGGCTAATTTTATTTCTGTTCCAAATACTCTTGTCGCAATGCAGGAATTAGCTGCATACAAACGTGCACAGTTTCATTATCCGGTTATCGGTATTACGGGGAGTAACGGTAAAACTGTGGTTAAGGAGTTTTTATATCAGTTGCTGCATCATGATTTTAATATCGTGCGCTCTCCCAAAAGTTATAATTCTCAACTTGGTGTGCCTCTTTCTGTCTGGAACATGTCCGATAAGCATGATTTGGGGATATTTGAGGCCGGTATCTCTAAACCCGGTGAGATGTCTTCACTTCGCGAAGTTATAAACCCTGATATTGTAGTTATTACCGGCATAGGTAGCGCTCACCAGGAAAATTTCTCTTCTTTTGAGGAAAAACTGCAGGAAAAACTCCTTTTGGCTCGATGTGCCAAACAAATTGTTTATGATGCAGATAATATGGTAATCAATGCCGAGATCGAACGGTCTTTTTTACATACCGGTCTTTTTGGCTGGAGTAGAAAAAATGAAGAAGCGCCGTTATTTATCAAAGGTGTCCATACTGAAGGCGAACATACTGAAATTACATTCAAACTTTATAAAGGCCCCGATCAAACTGTAGCGATACCCTTTACCGACAGGGCTTCAATCGAAGACGTTATTCATTGTATTGCTGTGACGGCTATTCTTAGGCCATCTTTTTTCCCAAAAAAAGCAATTTATTTTTCAGAACTCAAACCTATCGAGATGCGTTTGGAGCTGAAGAATGGTTATCAGAATAATTCTATCATCAACGATAGTTATAGCAACGATCTCATGTCTCTTGAGGTTGCATTGGATTTTCAACAACGCAAGTGTAAAGCCAGTGGAGCCAAACCTGTGGTAATTCTGACCGATATCTACGAAAGCGGTCTGGAACCGGATATCCTCTACAGAAAAGTCGCCACATTGATGAGGCGTTTCGATATTCAATATTTTATCGGAGTAGGGTATGAGTTAATGAGTCGGCAAGATTTGTTTTCCGATGTTTCGGCATCGTTTTTCCCTTCTACTTCTGCTTTACTGTCTGCGGAAATATTAGGACAGATTGCAGACTCCTGTATTCTTATCAAAGGAGCTCGTCGTTTTTCTTTGGAGACGGTCAGTGATCGTTTGGTTCGTCAGCTGAATCAGACTGTATTAGAAATAGACCTTACAGCATTAAAGCAGAATGTGGCACATTATCGTGCCATGATACCTTCCGATTGTAAAATGGTTTGCATGATCAAGGCCGAGGGATACGGTTTAGGGGCATTTGAGATGGCCAGAACACTTGAAGAGGCTAATGTGGACTATTTGGCGGTAGCTGTTACCGATGAAGGAAAGTATTTGAGACAGATGGGTATACGCTGTCCTATTCTGATCATGAACCCGGAGATTAATTCGTGGGATACACTGATTGAATACGATTTACAACCTGAAATTTACAGTCTCAATTTGCTGAATTCTTTTTGTGAAGCCTTGTCCGGTCATCAGCAGGTCGAACCTTATCCTGTCCATATCAAGTGTGATACCGGTATGCATCGTTTGGGATTTATGGAAAAGGAGTTACCCCGGTTGTGTGAAATACTTGTACGTTCTTCTCGTATAAAAGTTCACAGTATCTTCAGCCACTTGGCCGGAGCAGACGACCCGGCATTGGATGCCTTTACTCAGAAACAAATAGACACTTTTATTCGTATGTCCGCGGCTATAAGTCATTCTCTTCCGTATAAACCCCTGTTGCATATCTTGAATACAGCGGGGATACAACGTTTCAGTCAATATCATTTCGATATGGTTCGTTTGGGTATCGGACTTTATGGCATCGATCCTGTAACCAACGGTACGATTCATGCTGTGGCGAAATTAACCAGCACTGTATTGCAGATTAAAGAATTGCCTGCCGGTGAACATATCGGTTATAGCTGTCGTGGTGTCATGAAGCGTGCAGGGCGTATTGCCATTATCCCTATTGGTTATGCAGATGGCTTTTCTCGTAAAATGGGTAATGGAGCTTTAGAGGTTTATATAAATGGTGTGGCTTGTCCTACGATTGGAAATATCTGTATGGATACATGTATGATAGATATTACGGATGTTCCCGAGCTTACCGAAGGCACACGTATTACTCTTTTTGGGTCTCCGGAGGTACCTCTGCAAACGGTGGCTAAAATTATGGATACAATTCCTTATGAAGTGCTTACCGGTTTATCTCCCAGAATACAGCGCATATATTTTCAATAAACGGATACCGGTGATTGATACCGGACTGTAAGATATTTTCTTTGTTATTTTTTGCTATAAAACGACCCCGAAAGTTGGATAAAAACTTTCGGGGTCGTTTCAGATTGATGTATCACCTTTTAATATAACGTGGTTCGATGTAGGAGAATGAGGTAGGAAGGTATTCTCAAGAGGGTGAATTTTAGGTCTTTCAGTCTCTGCAGAAATTTCCTCCTCTGCTTAGGGTGAACTCACTTAATAATATAAAGGTGAAGAGCTGTCTTTACTTGATTTCTTTGAGAAGTTCTTTGACGGCAGTTTCTATTTGAGAGTCTTTACCGCTTAAAATCTTGCTGTGGTCCAGAGCTACCTTAATATCCGGTTCAAGCTGGCTGTTTTCCAGATAAGTACCTGCTGCCGTACGGTATCCGACAGCCGGAATGCCGAAGTAAAGACTCGGATCCTGGAGAGTAACCCAGTTGACGCTTGTCATTGTTCCCGGTACGGGCATTCCTACCACTTTACCTATTCCCAGATATTTGTAAACCCACGGAGTACCATGTGCATTGCTGTAGTCGGCTTCGCAGGTAACCATAATGGAAGCATGATTCCACCGGCGACTGGGCATTTCGCAGTAATCTTTACCTCTGATTTCCTGTTGCAAATATTTTTTCCCGGTAAAGAAAACCTCGATGTCCTCGTGCAAGCGTCCTCCACCATTGTAACGGATGTCTATTACGATGCCTTTGCGGTCGTAATATTTACCCAAAACATCGGCATACATATTTCGGAAACTTGGATCTCCCATCGAGGGAATATGTACGTATCCCAATTTCCCGTTAGACAGTTTGTCCACTTCTTCGGCACGTTGACGAATCCATCGGCGATAGAGTAAACTGTTCAGCATGTCGGAACTGATTCCCTTGATTATTTCCTCCCACTTTTTCCCTGTTTTGGGATCATAAAGGGAAATCAGGATGTTTTTATTGATTTTCCCATTGAGCAGGGGGAAGTAGTCCATACCGGCCTTAATCTCTTCTCCATCTATTTTTTCTATGATATCGCCTGCTTTGGCTTTGCTGCGGAAGGTATCGAACGGTCCGTTCTCCACAATTTCGTCTATATACAACCCATCTTTTCCCGGTTTGGAGCTGATGAAGAGTCCCAGTTCAGCCGTACGTTCAGAGCGATTGGGTGCTCTATAACCTGAGCCGGTGTGAGAAACATTGAGTTCTCCGAGTAATTCACTAAGCATTTCGGCGAAATCGTAGTTATTGTTGATATAAGGCAGATAACGTTCATAATGTTTCGTCAGTTTAGGCCAGTCTACACCGTGCATATCTTTACGGTAAAAGCGCAACCCTTCTTCTCTTCTCACCTCATTGAACATCGATTGACGTTCTGCTGCCAAATCCATTTTTAAGTCGGCCTGATAGTTGATGGGGGTAAGACTTTCTCCGGCTACCGTCATCTTTTGAGGACTTCCTCCGAGAATAAAAATATTTTTGCCTTCCTTATCCATTTCAAACCAGGAAAAACCGCTATTTAACTTTTTCAGCAGTTTTGTCGAGCGTTTTCGCAAATCATGTACCCAAAGATCGTATCCACCTTCAAAAGCCGAAAGATAGTAGAGTTTTTTACCATCCTTGGTTATAATAGCATCTGCCAAATCTGATGAATTGGGTGTGAGGCGCACGATGCGCTCATCGATATTTTTTGTTTCGATCAATATCGGTTTTTGTTTCTCTTTAGGCTCTTTGTCTTTCTTCGATTTATCTTTTTTGTCCTTTTCTTTTTTCTCTTTTTCTTCAGCTTCTTTAGCTTTCTTTTCTTCCTCGGTAAAGAGTTCGTATTCTTCGGCATTCATTTTATATTTGTTGAATGCTTCACGATTCATAAACACCATCATGACGTCCCCTTGCGATCCCCATGAGGCATGGTTGCGCATACCGTATCTTTCGCTGCTGTAGATGATGGCGTTGCCGTCTAAGACCCAATGAGGATTATTGTCGAAGTAGCCACTGTTGGTAATGTTCAAGATGGGCTCGCCGCCTTTGGCACTTACGATGCCGATGTCTGAATACGGGGCATGATTTCGGGCAACATATTCAATGACAAACCATTTACCGTCCGGTGACCACTCGAAATTCATGGAGCCGGTTCTTTCGTGCTGCATACTGCCATCTGTGATTTCCCGGAGATGTTTGGTTTTGAGGTTATAGACCATCAGTTTTTGTCTGTCCTGAACAAATGCAATTTCGTTTCCGTCCGGAGAGAATTGAGGGTGCATCTTTTCAAACTTATTTGCAGGAAGCAATAGCTCTTCTTTGATGATGGTGGCATTCGGGAAATTTTGTTCTTCTTTACGCTCGATTTTGGCAATATAAAGATCCCAATGTCCACTTCGATCGCTGCTGTAAACCAATGTGCGGTTGTCTGCGCCGAAAGATACTCCTTTTTCTGCAGCGGCTGTTTTGGTAATTTGTTTCGTGGTGTTGTAATCTGTGGCAGTAACGAACACTTCGCCGCGAGAGATAAATGCAATTTGTTTACCGTCGGGAGAAACATTGGCCGATGAGAGACCTCTGCTTAGGTTTACTTTGGATACTTCAGGTTCATCGGATTCTTCAAGAATGTTGATATTGATTCTTTGGGGTTTTGCTCCCGGAACGAGGGTATATATTTCTCCTGCATAACCGAAACATAACGTTCCGTTCTTAGACATGCTTAAGAATCTTACCGGTTCGTAAGTGAATTTTGTAAGAGCTTTTACCTGAGACGGATTGGAGAAGGGGGCTTCATAAACATTCATCGAGCCTCCGTTTCGTTCACTTAGGAAATATATTTTGGTTTCATCGGGGCTGTAAATGGGGTTGCGGTCTTCACCGTCATGCTTGATAATGAATCGGTGTTCGTTTGTTTTTGTGTTATATTCTAAAATGTCTCGTGTAACAGATGAAGTATGATGTTTGCGCCATTCGTTTTCAAATCCTTTCAAATCCTGGTATAAGAATTTTGTGCCATCTGCATTGAACTTTATATATTCTGCAGGAATGGCCAGAATTTGCTCGGGTCTGCCCCCTGTAACCGGAACTTTGTAAACCTCACTCAGATTGGACGTGGGGAATAATCCGCTATTCCATGGGTCTTGGATATGTGCTTTGAAAATAATGAATTTGCCGTCATTCGTAAAGGTATATGGTGTTTCCGTGGTAGAATGAGTTGTTAACTTTTTGGCCGATCCACCATTTGCGGACATTACATAAATATCCATGGCTCCGTTCAGGCGATCGCTAACAAATGCAATTTTTGATCCATCCGGAGACCAAATCGGTTTACTGTCATACCCTTGGCTTGTGGTCAGCCTGATCGCTTGTCCTCCTTTTATAGGCACCTTGTAAATATCGCCTTTGTAGGTAAACGCTATTTCAGATCCGTTCGGTGAAATAGCCGGATAACGCATCCAAAGAGGTCGCTCTGTTGCAGATGAGCATAGTGAGCCGGCTGCAAGTAAGGCTGCAAGTAAAAGTTTTTTGAGTTTCATTTTGACTATAATTATTGTTGAGAAATACTTAGTTAGCGTTTTCTTGGAAAATTTTTGTATTCATGGAATACAAAAATAAATAATAACCCTTGATTAAACTATGTTAGGTGTTTAGTCAAAGGAGATTATCTTTGAGGAGCGGATACGATTGTGTTAAAAAAATCGAAGAAGAAATTCTTCGTTTAAAAGTTTAGAAATATACGGAAGCCAAAACCGTTATGACGGTAAAAGTTGTGACCGCCATAAAATAAACCGGCTGAAAGAGCTCCGGTATTTTTTACATATCCGAGTTCGAAATACGGTGTAGTCTGAATATCCCAATAAGATTTGAGAATTATTTGCTCCTGTCCCCGTCTGATTATTCCGATGGGAATACGGTTGAGTAACAATTTGGGTGCTTTAACTCCTATCCTTGCTATGGCATAGTTATTGGCAACCGTGGTATAAGACGGCATAGAGTAAAATCGTTCCCACTGGTCGGCTTTGGCTATAAGGTTTCTGCTCGTAGACAGGAACAAACGATCTTCCGGATAGATGCGTTTATCTAAGAAGAAACTGCCTATTTCGACACTGTAATCTAATTTGGTAAGAATACCCAGGTCTATTTGCTGTATTACTTTTATGTCCGCCCGGCTGTAATGGCTGTCCAGGCTTTTTTTACGCGGGAGTGCAACTTTGTAACTTATGTAAAACAAGGGTGAACGTACGCCGGGATCATCATAAAACTTGCGCCCTCTACGGTTAAGCGTGTAGAAAGGTGTCGGGTTAAATTCAATGGTTCCCTCCAGTGTGTTTGCCCTGTGAAGGATAAATTCTGGATTTTGGTTAATGTCCGGAGGATTGATCCCGATCTTGGAATAATCCCATTTTTTGAAGATACCCCAAACTCTTTCCGGTGGAAGAGATTGATGTTCGAGGATCGAGCCTTCCAGATGTATGCGAACACCATTGGTAATATCTATTGCTACTTGTGTGATAAGGTACTTTTCGTCCATCAGAAGGGCTGAGCCTTTACCGTTTAACAGAGTGGATATACTGTTGATAATGCGCGATGCCTCAGATCGGTTACCCGATTTGTCGGGTGTGCCTTGTCCTACTAAGATATTGGCATACCCACGTTGCATGGGTGCAAACAGCATACTTGTTTCCAGAGACCAGACCGCCCCTTTGCGCTTAAAACCATAACCAATGGATGGCAGGACGGAAAGCTCGAACTTTGAAGAAGGAATATAGTCCAGTCGGGCATCGGTACCCAAAACCAAACCGTCTACATAGTTGTAATCTTTGAGTGCGGAGCGTAACCCCCGATATCTGAACTTGAAGTGATTGTCTCCAAATACAGAGTTGAATTGATCGCCACGAAATATTTTGGAAGCTAAGCTTCGCCATAGTTGGATTTTCTTTTTCTTTTGAGATTCTCTTTCTTTTGACAATACCGAGTCCTGTATGGCTAAGGTCTTTTTTTCTTCTTCGGTCAGAGGGATGGTCTGTTTGCTTGTCCAGTACAGGTCATCATGCATTGTGGCTGTGGAGTCTATTGTTACTTCCAATTTCTTTTTAGGTAACCGAGTAACCAGATAAGGATCTCTGTTTTTTACAGCCCTGCCGGCCAGCTCTTGTTTTAGTTTCTCCGTTTGCCGGTACAGTCTCAGTCTGTTTTTAGGAACACTCAGAGAGTCTGTTTTTCTAAGCATGTTGGCGATTTCTTTATTCACTTTTACCCGGTTATACCTGATGGATGAGTGATATGAATAATCGCCTTTAAGACCGATAAGATCCGAGTGAATACCGTAAGATGTGGATACCGGCATATAGAAGTTTTCATAAACAGGAGATGACTGGATGTTTACAACCTGTTTGACCCTTCCTCCCAACATGGAGGTATGTTTGATTAAAGATAGCACATTCCACTGTTTGCTTTCGATATAGATGTCTCCGAAAGAGTAGAGCAGACCTAATCCTGCTTTCTGTTTGAAGCCGATGTGATAAACCATATTGTTGTCTTGCTCTTCAATGTTTTCAAGCGTATAATCGTAAAACTCCAAACCTTCCGGTCTTAAAGGATTGATGTCGTTTTTGTTGACTTGCAGCGAGCCGAAGATATTGGATGTAAAAGACCGGTCTTTTTGTGCTCTCAGACTTTCTAACTCTGTCGGCACGCTACTCCTGTAGGCAACAACATTTTGTTTGTATTCGCTAGGGTCTTTATATTTAATTTTTAAGTCCCATTCTTTGAAATACTGTTTATTCAGATAGTTCTTCAGTTTGATACCGGCGAAGGAATAATTTCGGATGAGCAGAGGCAATTTATTTATTCTTATGGATGCTTTTGTATATGCCGAAGCATCGTAGGTTTCCAGGGCTCTTTCATAAACCGGGGTCAGCATCATCACTTGTTTCATGATGTCGTTCGCCAGCTCCGTCGATTGGATATTGCTTTTCAGGGTATCTCTGTCTGAATATTTTTCTGTGGGAGTAAGTTCTATGCGTATTTCATCATTGCTCGAGAGATTGACGATCCGCTCTGTAGACAGGAAGCCGGGGCTTCTGAAAGTTAGATTATATGTGGCCGGCTGGAGTTTCAATTGAAAATTACCGTCATTATCGCACATGATTCCCTGCTTAAGCTCAGCTACATAGACAATAGCAAAAGGAATCGGTTCGCTGTTTTTTGACGAAACCACATTCCCGGACAAAATGTATTGAGCAAAACTCCCACACGAGAGTAGCAGGAAAAGAACTATGCAAAACAGTTTCTTTCTCATAATTTTACGAGCTCGGGAACAGAGTATAGTATATAGAAGCTTTTTTCTTTTTATATAGAGATCTTTGTATATGGGCAAAAGTAACTTTTTTCGTGAGATCTTTTGTATTATTTTTACCCGCAAATTGTTATCTGAGTGTTTATTCAAATCGAACTACCATGAAAAAAGGCGACCTGATAATTATATTTATCATCATTCTTTTTATCGGTCTTATGCTTTCTCCCTGGACGGCCGGTTCTTTCCGGTACTTAAGCTCACATTTTCCTTATTCGACAGGTTTTGTGAAATTTGCCGTATTGGCTACTATCGGCGAAATGTTGGCTATACGAATTGTATCCGGGGAATATCGAAAGCCTCACTATTTGTTTATCCGAATTTTTATTTGGGGCTTTGTCGGGATAATGATTGTATTCAATTTTGCACTTTATGAAGACGGTATACGCGGTATATTAGAGCGAGGCTTATTACCGTCGCTGAACTATTCTCCTGTATATGTGGCTTTTCTGATTGCTTCGGCAATGAATCTGACTTTTGGACCGGCTTTTATGGCAGTACATCGTATCAGTGACGCATATCTGGCCAATAAAGCAGAAGGGAAATGTGGTCTGGCTTCTGCTGTTAAACGGGTGGACTGGAATTCTTTTATGACTTTTGTCGTAGGTAAAACTATTCCCTTCTTTTGGATACCGGCTCACACCGTTACTTTCCTTTTGCCTCCTGTTTATCGTGTTTTTGTGGCTGCAATGCTTTCAATCGCTTTAGGGCTTATTTTGGCTTTTGCCACTTTACGTAAAAACAGTAAATAGAGAGGTTGCACTTTTTATTTGCCTTTGATTGTCATACAGAGATATTCGCTTTGTGTGCCGATTCTGAACTTTCCACCCCAGATCCCGATACCCGAGCTTATATAATATTGTGTTTGCCCTTTACGGTGATAGCCGTGCGATTTTTCATATATTTTCTTTGTCAGCAGGTTTCCGGGAAATATTTGCCCGTTGTGGGTATGTCCCGAAAATTGAAAATCTATATTTGCAGATTCGGCCTCGTCCAAATGATAAGGCTGATGATCCAACAGTAAAACAGGCTTTGATTTGTCTATTCCTCCTATAATATCTGCAAGGGATTTTCGATTGCGATTCATTTTATCATCCCTGCCAACAATGTAAAAAGCATTATTCACTAAAAGGGCTTCATCTTTCAATATCCTGATGTTGGTTCTTTTGAGAAAGTTTTGATGCTTGACTTCACCTCCGATATATTCATGATTGCCTAAACAGGCGTATACCCCCAACGGTGCATGAAGTTTGTTCAGCTCTTCATACATTTTATTTTTCAAAAGAGGTCTTACGCTGTTGTCTACGATATCTCCTCCTATTAAAATAATATCCGGTTTTTCTGCATTGATCATGTTCACCCATTTCTTAAGCTCTTTTTTACCAATGGTGTAACCAAGATGCAGATCGGATATTGCTACAATTTTTATCGGATTTTCCAGCGTTTTTCGGAGCTGTATCTCCAATGGTATACGTACTTTATGGTGATATTTGATGTTACCGTATATAAATATCCCGCACATTACCATTATTACAGCTAAAGTTCCCCATAAACTGTTCGATAACAAAGGCCGAACAGCCGGAATGAAGAGGCGTAAAAGATCCAAGAAGAGAAAAAGGATAATTAAATATAGCAGGATAATCAACCATGCCGTACTCAATGTATAAATGGTTTTAGAAAGCCATAGAGGCAATTTTTCTTCCCAGATAAAAAATACGAAAAGAGAGAGAAATAAAACTAATCCGATACTCAACGTTACCGTCTTTACCCAAAAAGGAAAAGGCATGATATGCCAGAAACGAAGGCCGGTATAGCTAAGGCCAAGGATAGCGGCAATAGAAAATGAGATTAAAAATATAAGCATTGTATTATTATAATATTCAATGTTCTAATCAAAAGATATTGTAATGTTTTTTTATTATCGGTGCGGAACGATTGTTAAAACGTTTGTCCTTGTTTATTCAAACAGCTTCTTTTTGACTAAAGTTTGATTATAAGGATATTCTTTTTTATTTATGAAAAGATCATTTTTATTTGGTTTATAAAATAAACCGTTTTATATTTGTATTGTGATAGAGAGATAATCAGGCCTGTATCGTATGCTGTCACAGTTAATAGTAATGAAAGGCAAACTTATAATGAATGAAGATTTTATGGACGATAAAACGATTACTCCCGAAGAGAGTCTGAAGGTCATTCAGATGATGATGCAGAAAACGCATAATAAGATAATGAAGCACTCCGGAATCCCTTCTCTGATTTGGGGTTACACTACTCTTGGTACGAGCTTGTTGGTATACTTTCTATTTCCGTCTTTAGGTTATAAAGCAAATTTTTTTTGGTTGCTAATACCTGTTCTCGGATGTTTGTTAACCATCATAATGAATCGTTGGATTACCCGTAGAGAGAAACTGCCGCATACACAGGTAGATCGCCTTTTGAGCATCGTATGGAATGTTACCGGTATCAATACCTTTCTGATCAGTTTGTGTCCTCCGTTTCAGAAAGTCATTCTTTCGCTGGTGCTTATTTTTATAGGTATGGGAATACTCATAACCGGCTTCGTATCCAGTGTGAAGGTTTTGAAGATCGGATCTCTTCTGGGTATGTTCGTGGGGTATTTATTTCTCTTTGTGCAGATGTCTTATCCTTTGTCTGTTTTGCTGTTCGGTTTTGCATTTTTTCTGATGTGTTGTGTGCCCGGTCATTATCTTGTGTATAAAGCTAAAAAGAAGTAAAGATGCTTGAGCCGCTAAATCCTCTTTTTATGTCGGAGTTACGTTTGGCAATCATGTCTATTCTGATAGCAGTGGAGGAAGCCGATTTTCTCTACATTAAAGAACAGACCGGAGCCACGGCTGGTAATATCAGCGTACAGTTAGATAAACTTTCTTCAGCCGGTTATATAGAAATAGAAAAAGGGTTTTCTGGAAAGCGAACTCGAACCACATGCCGGGTAACCGAAGAAGGAAGTAGGGCCTTTCAAGCTCATTTTGAGGTGCTTAAAACGTATTTCGATACCGGAAGCAAGTAGATATACTAAATCTTCAATTTTATGAAAAGATATATTCAGAAAAGCCTTTTATGGCTCTTCTTTACCCTTTTTATCCTTTTTTCGAGCTTCGCACAATTGGAGATTACGGGCAAAATAACCGACGAACACGGTAAGCCTGTACATTTTGCCAATGTACGAGTTCCCGGTTCATTTGATGGTTCGTCTTCTGACAGTTTGGGTAAATTTCTTTTCGTTACAAACCGAAGTTTGCCTTTGACACTTATAGCTTCGCATCTGAATTACAGGGCCGATACATTGGTCTTATCCCGGGAAAGTGCTTGCAAGAGCATATTTTTCAAACTGAGAGAATTGCCGTCACATCGTCTGCAGGAAGTGGTGGTTAGCGTGTCGGCTTTCAGTGTCGGTTCCGTGCATACGCGTACGGCCTTGAAAGCTATGGATATTTACACCAATCCTTCCGGCAATGGCGATTTGGGGATGGGAATGCGTCAGATACCGGGTTTGCAGGATGTGGGAGATCGCGAGGGATTTTTTGTGCGTGGAGGTGATGCTGCCGAAACAGTTGTCGTTATTGATGGTGTCCGGGTTTCGAATTTCTTTGGGCAATCCAATCCCGACAACCCGGCGCGTTCTCGTTTCCCCGCCGGCTTATTCAGCGGTATGTCTTTGGTTACCGGCGGTTTTGGCGTATCGGACGGTGGAGCTTTGAGCGGATTGCTCAAGTTGAATCTCTCGGGAGCATCTCCCTCATTTTGGAATGTTGGTATCTCTCCGCTTTTCGTTAACGGCGGAGGCGGTTGGCAGAGCCGCTCCGGAAAAATCTATTTAGAGCAACAGCTTAGTTATACCAATTCTGCTTATGTTGCTCTGTTTCTTAAACCGGAGTTTCGTCTAAACGGTACAAACTGCTCCGTGGCATCTGTTTCCCGTGTTTATTGGCAATCTGCGGAGAAAGATGTTGTAAAGGCTTTGTTTATGTATAATAGAGAGGAGCAGGGCTCCTTCCATCTCTCACCCGATGCACCGGACAGGACAGTCTACCGGGGTGACGATAATTATGTTTTTGGCATGTTTAACTGGCTCCGCCGTTTTACCCCTTACAGTTCTTTGGAATTTTCAGGTGGTTACAGTTTCAATGACAGCCGCTTGGGAGAGTCGTTTCGGGAAAAATCTTTATTCGATAATTCTTTACATAACCATTATTTGCAGGCACATGTCAAAATGCAACATAATTTGCCGGGCATTCGTTATGTCTACGGTCTCGATTATCTGTATTCCAAGGTTGATCTGTCTTTCATCTACAAGCAACGTCCGCTGAACCTGAAAGTACGTTTGCCCGAATTGGCAGCCTATGCCGAGGTTTCTTCTCCGGCTTGGCATAATGGTTTTATCAGTGCCGGTTTGCGCACCGAATATTCACCCGGACATGCTATGCAATGGCTTCCGCGCATCTCATTGACACAGAAGATCTTTCCTCGACATACGATTACGTTCGATACCGGTTTGTATGCAGCTTTCGGTGATTATCTCCGTTATGGTGTGGAGCCTGAGAAGAGGGAAAAGGTTGCACAGTACAATCTGACTTATGAGTGGCGTCCGGGTAATTTCCAGATTCTCCGTTTGCAGGTGTATGACAAGGAATACCGCCGTTTACATTTTTTATCCGATGCTGGACAAGTGTTGCATACGGGTAAGGGATATGCGCGTGGTGTGGATTTCTTTTGGAAAGGTGGAGGTTTGATCAAGAATATGGAACATTGGGTCAGTTATTCTTTTACCGATGCCCAGCGTACCTTATTTTTTTCTTCTTTACAAGAGCAGCCGGGGTTTGTGGCTCGTCATACCGGTTCTTTGGTTCTGAAATATTGGTGGAGCCGGCTATCCTCTCTGTTTAATGTATCGTTTACCTACCGAAGCGGTATGAAATATCACAACCCGAATCTCCGGAACGGTTCGTACATGAATGAGGAAACGCCTTCGAACCTCAATATGAGTGCATCGTACAATTACCCGTTTAAGCGTGGCCGAGTGAACGGAGTGCTGGTTTTAAGCGCACACAATCTGTTTAATTCTAATCCCACTTACGGCTATCGTTATTCTCAAAGCCCTCAAAACGGTGTTTACAATGCTGTGCGCATTACGTCGCCATACAAACAGTTTTATATGGTGGCGCTCTTTCTCAATATCGGTGTAGACCGTAGAAATGAAATTATGAATACTAACTTAAAAATCAATAACCGATGAAAACGTGCAGATTAATAGTTTTGCTCATGGGCATTGCGCTCATGGCGGCAATGACGGCTAAAGCTCAAGACAGTCGAGAGTATAAAAAGATAATGAATGCTAAAGTAGAGGCACTCGAAGTCGCTCCACTTTCCGGCTTTCTTGATTTGGCTGCCGATTTCGAACGGATTGCTGAAAATCCCGAATCAGATTGGATAGCAGCCTACTATTCGGCCTATTGTCGTATCGTTTACGCTTTACGCACTCCGGCAAAAGCAGACGAACTGTGTGAAGAAGCAGATCTGATGTTGAAAAAGTCAGAAGAGAAAAATGGAGACCATAGTGAAATAGCTTGCCTGCGTAACATGAGCGCCACGGCACGTATGATGGTGGATCCTCAAAGCAGGTGGGAGAGATGGGGAGCTGAAGCGGAGAAACAACTGCAAACGGCTATGGCAATTAACCCCGTGAATCCACGTGCTTTTTTGCTTAAAGCTCAGAGTTTGATGTATACACCTGCTCAGTTCGGTGGAGGTATAGACAAAGCCCTTCCTTATATGAAGAAGTGTTTAGAGCTATTCGGACAGGAGGAGAGTGTATCTGGTTATGTACCTCATTGGGGTGCAGAGATGGCAAAAAAACTGTTTTCCGAATATCTATCCAAAGATCCGCAGGATTAAATCCCGGGATGGGGGTGTGTCAAAACTCCATTCTCCCTAAATCAACTATCATTTGTAAAGAATAATCGCTATCAAAGAGCTAAAAACTCAATGATAGCGATTGTTTTATTTGATTAGAAAGGGTAGTAACTATCGATATGAAAGGAAACTTCTCCCAATTCCATGTTTTGACACAACCCCTTCTATCCTTTTTTGTTTCCTTTCGGAAAGATCAATTATAAAGACTTTTGATCAAATATTTAAATAGATTCCGAGAAAGTCTTTAAGGAGAGTAAAAATCCATCAGGCAAAGAAAAAAAATCCAAGTTAAATTCGTTTAAAATCCGTCAGGCAAAGAATTTTTAACCATCAGGCAGAGAATTTTTGTTTTATACGTCAAGTTGATTTTGTTTTGATTTTTCGGAATGAGAGAGGATGCAAGCACCGTTTGTATTTTTGGTTTTCCACGGTTGATACCAAAATTTGCATAGATGTAAAATGATAGGATATATTTGTGATTATAGGATTATTTATTTAATTTTGTCCCCGCAATAAAGGTCGCCCGGATGGTGGAATGGTAGACACGAAGGACTTAAAATCCTTTGGCCAATTGCGGCTGTGCGGGTTCAAGTCCCGCTCCGGGTACTCAAAGAAAGCTGTAGCAAAAATCGGAAGACGAAGCTACGGCTTTTTTATTTGTGTAAAAGCAAGATAGCTCCCGGGTTTCAAGTCGATTTCGTTTTATCCGATGACCTATAGGATTCTTAATTTTTTCTTTTTTAAAGGATATGCAAAGGCTCGTTCCGATTTTGAAAGTATTGTGTATTTCAAAATAAAGCGCTACATTTGCCACGCAAAAGAGAAGAGTCCCTTTTCTCAAAAGCACAACGGTGTGGTAGTTCAGCTGGTTAGAATACCTGCCTGTCACGCAGGGGGTCGCGGGTTCGAGTCCCGTCCATACCGCCGGAGGCCTAAGACAAAAGGCGAAGAAAGCAAGACAAGCCCTTCAAATTCACTGAATTTGAAGGGCTTTTTCTATATATTTTGTCTTAGTCGAAAGTCGAGCCTAAGACAAAAAACGACAAAATAGAAATCCTAAATTGTATCCTCTACCTCAAAAATATGATGAAGTAGAGTATCGAAGTGAAGGAGGGACAGTTTCTTCGAATTTGACAGCATGATATATTGATTGGGCAATATGCATAGGCTTCCCACTACCTTCAATATATTGAACCATAGCTTTTTGATAATATCGAGCATAAAGTCGATAAACAGGCGACAGTCGGGCGTACCGGTTTGCGGTTCTTTGTTTTATTTTAGGTTCTTCATTGCATTCATTAATGTTGTATAAATCTCGCTTGGTTTGCTATTATGCCAATCTGTGTTGGACTTATTCTCAGAAGCTTTATTAATAACTTTTTCATATAGCCACCAGATGTTACCAAAAGGGTCTTTTAATCGCGCCAATTTTAGCCCATTGTAAAAGTGCTCAATTCTGTAACAATTTCGGCTTTTTCGGCTTTGGCTTTGTCGAGAATTTGCTGTGCATTATCGACATAAATTTGCAGAAATGCAGGTGTAAAAGGCCAGTCGCTTTTTGAGTCTGCCAATAGAATCATTGAATCTCCAATTTGGATTTCTGCGTGAATCAGTGTCCCATCTCTATCAGGAGTTCTTACTTGTTTGTTTTCCTTCCCATCAAATACCTTTTCAACAAAATCTATAAACTTAGTGGCACCTCCTTTTATAATTACGAAAGGATTTACTTTATTGTAATGAGGAGTTCCCTGTTCTTTTCTTTCCATAATTGATTTTTTATTCTGTTATTTAATTTAATTCGCAAATGTCGATTTTCTTATAATAACCGCTAATGACGTTGGATTGCGATTATTACAGGGCTTGGCAATACTTTTTCTGGCCGTGGTTTGGGTTGTGTATATAATTTTGCTTTGTGCAGAGTTACAATTTTTTTCGAAAATATCCTTGATTGTCGTATTTACAGTGAAGAGGTATGAGCATTGGATAAGAAAATGAAAAAATAAGGACGATAATATTTATCTTTGGGCAGTTGGGATAAAGAAAATTATACTTTATTCGGACTTATCTCGTATTTTTGTTTGCAGAACAACATACTTTAGGTGAAACGCAAGATTTCCATATTATCCATTGCAGTATCGGTGTTCGTGTTGCTGACGCTCGCAATTCTGCCACACCATCATCACGGAGGTTTGGCTTGTCCTGTTATGGAATTTTGCAAACAGGACAATGCGTATAACGACGTTCACACCCATCATCACATACCGGTTGGACAAGACGGAGACTCCTGCATCATTGAAAATGGATTTATCGTAACGCCTTCCGGCGTTCAAATGAAAAACAGGGATTTTTCCTGTAAAACGGATAAACACAATTATATCTACGTTCTCGTCGGATATTTGTTTGATTTTTGGACAGATGATTTCCTGAACGATGTCGGCCCCGGCGAGTATATTTCTTTCTACAAATCTGCCGAAACCTACCGGTTTCAGGGTCTACGTGCCCCTCCTGTCATTTTTTCTGAAATACAGGCTTAAATAAGGTCTGTATGTTTTGTGAGTATGTATCAAATATCCTTTGATACAGAAGAGAAGGGTATATCCTATACCCATAAATCTATGGGATAACTATAAAAAATGACAAGATGAAAAAGCACATAATAGCCGTATTTACCATTGCGTCCGTACTGCTGACAGGGTGTAATTCAAAACAAAATAAAGAGACTCATTTATTGGAAAATAACCATGAACACATTCATGAAGAGAGTCTTGGCCAAAATCGTGATCATGACCATAATCATGATCATACAGGAGAAACAGATCATAATCACTTGCACCCCGGAGATGAAAAGAAAGATAGCGCTCACGAAGATGAAATTCATTTCACAAGGGAACAAGCCGATTTGGCAGGATTAACCACAGAAAGCATAACCCCCGGTATATTTCGGCATGTTATAAAAACAAGCGGACGCATTTTAGCATCGCAGGGCGATGAAGTGGTAGTTGCCGCTACGGCAAACGGAATCGTATCGTTTGCCGATCCTTCGATTACGGATGGAACTCCGGTCAAGGCCGGTCAACCTATTGTGACTATCTCTGCGAGGAAATTGCCGGAGGGAGATCCGAATACAAAGGTCAGAATAGAATACGAAACTGCTCTGAAAGAATATCAGCGAGCAGAAAGCCTCGTGAAAGACCGTATCGTGTCGGCAAAAGATTTCGAGCAGATAAAACAGCGCTACGAAACGGCTAAAACTATTTATCAGGCACAGGCATCCAACATTACTAAAAGCGGTGTAAACGTCGTTTCTCCTATTGGTGGATATATAAAAAACAGATTAGTGGCTCAGGGAGAATACGTATCGGTAGGGCAACCTGTTGCTACGGTTTCTCAAAACAAACGTTTGCAGCTAAGGGCTGAAGTTTCGGAAAATCATTACAAAATGCTTAAGAATATTAACACAGCCAACTTTAAGCTTGCATACGACGATTATACGGTTTACAAACTTTCTGACTTGAACGGTCGGCTATTATCGTTTGGGAAAACTGCCGATCAGCAATCTTTTTACATTCCTGTCACATTTGAGTTTGATAACGTCGGAGATATTATTCCGGGTGTTTTTGCTGAAATCTTTTTATTGGCAAACCCGCAAAACGATGTTATTTCCGTTCCTATATCTTCCGTGACGGAGGAGCAGGGGCTGAACTTCGTCTATTTGCAACTGGATGAAGAAGGGTATAAGAAGCAGGAGGTTTCTCTTGGTCAGAGCAATGGAGAAAGAGTCCAAATCCTGTCTGGGTTAAAGGTCGGAGATAAGATTGTTACCAAAGGAGTGTACCAAATCAAGCTGGCGGCGATTTCTTCCGTTATGCCTGAGGGGCACAGTCATTAATCTTATACCTCATAGTTATGTTAAATAAGATTATAAGGTTTTCGCTGAACAATCGTCTGGTTGTTTTGGTGGCTTCCGTTTTGCTGATGATAGCCGGTATTTATACAGCTGCAAAGATGGAAGTGGATGTGTTTCCCGACTTGAATGCTCCGACCGTTGTGGTGATGACGGAGGCTACGGGCATGGCACCCGAAGAAGTGGAACGTCTGGTAACTTTTCCGGTCGAAACGGCCTTGAACGGGGCAACGGATGTGAGACGCGTTCGTTCATCTTCGACAACGGGATTCTCTATTGTTTGGGTGGAGTTCGATTGGGGAACTGATGTTTACCGTGCCCGCCAGATCGTATCGGAAAAATTAGCCGTGGTAAAGGATGCTTTGCCAAAAAATGTCGGTAATCCCACACTGGGTCCTCAGTCTTCTATTTTAGGAGAATTGATGATTATAGGGCTTACGTCCGATACGACTTCATTGCAGGAACTTCGAACGCTGGCCGACTGGAGGATACGCCCGCGTCTGCTTTCGACCGGAGGGGTAGCGCAAGTTACAGTGCTTGGAGGAGAGATTAAAGAGTATCAGATTCTGCTCAATCCTGAAAAAATGAAACACTACGGAATAGGACTGAACGAAGTAAGAACCGTAGTACAGGATATGAACCGGAATGCAGCCGGAGGAGTGCTGTATGAATACGGAAATGAGTACATCATCCGGGGGCTTCTTTCTACAAATAAACCCTCTGAACTGGGTAAAGCCGTTGTTAAAACGATAAACGATGTTCCCGTACTGATAGAAAATATCGCAGATGTGCAAATCGGAAATAAGGCGCCCAAACTGGGTATCGCCTCCAATGATGCTAAACCTGCGGTGTTGATAACGGTAACGAAGCAACCGGCTTCCAGTACATTGGATTTGACGAAAAAGCTGGATGCTTCTCTTGTTGAACTGAGACAGACTCTTCCGCCGGATGTGAAAGTTTCCACAGACATTTTCCGGCAATCTCGTTTTATTGAAAGCTCCATCAATAATGTAAAAGAATGTTTATACGAAGGAGGGATTTTCGTCGTTATAGTCCTGTTCCTCTTTTTGATGAATGTGCGAACAACGGTAATTTCCCTTGTGACCATTCCTCTTGCGCTGATTTGCTCCATCTTGACACTCAAGCTCATGGGTTTGACCATCAATACGATGAGTTTGGGCGGGATGGCGATTGCCATCGGTTCTTTGGTGGACGATGCTATTGTGGATGTCGAGAATGTGTTCAACCGTTTACGGGAAAACAGGAAGAAACCCAAAGAAGAGCAGAAAACGATTATGGAAACGGTCTTCGAAGCTTCAAAAGAAGTACGTATGCCCATTCTCAATTCCACTCTGATTATTATTGCAAGTTTTGTGCCCTTATTCTTTCTTTCAGGTATGGAAGGGCGTATGCTTGTACCTCTGGGGATTGCCTTTATTGTAGCTCTTGTTGCATCTACTTTGGTTGCACTGACTCTTACACCTGTTTTATGCAGTTATCTGCTCGGTAAACCTGTGAGAAATGATAAAACAGACAGGGAGCCTTATTTGGTCAGACGGTTGAAAGATATTTATGCAAAGGCTTTGGCCTGGGTATTGACGCATAAGAAATGGGCACTTGGCGTAACGGGTTTGGTTCTGATCTTTGCCATTGCCGTGTTTTTCTCCCTCGGACGCAGTTTCCTGCCATCTTTCAATGAAGGTTCGTTTACGATCAATATAAGCACGCTTCCCGGCATTTCTTTGGAAGAATCGGATAAAATGGGGCGGATTGCAGAAGAAATTCTTTTGTCTGTTCCCGAAATACAGACTGTGGGTCGTAAAACCGGACGTGCCGAACTCGACGAACATGCTTTGGGTGTCAATGTTTCGGAAATCGAAGCCCCATTTGTACTTGGTAAACGTTCTAAAGATGAGTTATTGAAAGAAGTTCGGGAAAAGCTGAAAGTGCTGCCGGGGGTAAATATAGAGATCGGACAACCGATTTCGCACCGTATTGATGCAATGCTTTCCGGCACAAGAGCGAATATTGCCATCAAATTGTTTGGCACAGACCTCGGCAATATGTTTGCCATAGGGAATAAGATCAAAACAGCCATCGAGCACATCGAAGGTATTGCCGATCTGAATGTGGAGCAGCAGATAGAACGGCCGCAGCTGAAGATCGTACCCAAACGGGAGGTATTGGCAAAATACGGTGTAACGTTACCCGAATTTGCAGAGATTGTTAACGTAATGCTGGCCGGGGAAATTGTTTCGCAAGTCTATGAAGGTAATCGATCTTTCGATCTTACGCTGAAAGTCAATGATGCAAGCCGTGAAACGATGGATAGAATTAAAGACTTGATCGTCGATGCCAATGGAAGAAAAATACCCTTGAGCAATATTGCACAAATTGTTTCTTCGACAGGACCCAATACGATTAACCGGGAAAATGTAATGCGTAAGATTGTCGTTTCGGCCAATGTGGCGGGACGAGATTTAAGAGGTGTGGTCAATGATATTCAGCAGACGGTGAGAAATGAAATTTCTTTGCCGGAGGGTTATCATATCGAGTACGATGGCCAGTTCGAGAGCGAACAGGCTGCGTCGCGTACATTGTTTATCACTTCCATATTTTCCATACTGGTCATATTCCTGTTGCTGTTCAATCAGTTAAGGAGCATAACCCAATCGGTGGTGATTATGCTGAATCTTCCGTTGGCCCTCATCGGTGGCGTTTTTGCTATTTCCTTTACTGGGTGTATTCTTAGTATTCCGGCCATTATCGGTTTTATATCGCTCTTCGGCATAGCTACACGGAACGGTATGTTGCTTATTTCGAGATATAACGACTTGCAGAGCGAAGAAGGATTGTCCGTGCAGGACAGTGTTATGCGCGGTTCTCTGGATCGGTTGAACCCGATTCTGATGACGGCACTGACTTCCGGACTCGCTTTAATTCCGCTTGCATTAGGTGGAGATTTGCCGGGAAATGAAATACAAAGTCCCATGGCAAAGGTTATTCTCGGAGGACTTTTGACTTCTACCTTCCTGAATGGTTTTATTATTCCCATCATGTATCTTTTGACCGCACGCAGAGCCAATATGGCAAAGACTGAAAAGATAAACGAATAAAGACAAAAAATGAGAACAATCATAATCTGTATAATAACAATACTGACAAATCTTTCGATTTTTGCTCAGAATGATATAAACTCCGTATTGCATTCGATTGAGGAAAACAATACGACATTAAAGATGCTTCGAAAAAACTTCGAAGCTCAGAAGCTGGAAAACAAAACCGGCATAACGCTTTCCGATCCCGAAGTCGGCGTTGGCTATATGTGGAGAAGTCCTCGGGAAAAAGGTAATCGTACCAATTTCAGTGTTTCCCAGTCATTTGATATTGCCACAATTACCGGGATGAAGAGCAGGCTGGCTGACAGCAAAAACAGTTTGATAGACTGGCAATACCGTTCGGATCGGATGAATATATTGCTGGAGGCAAAACTTTATTGCATAGAGCTGGTATACTGTAATGCTTTGAAAAAAGAGTTGACCACTCGTTTACAGCATGCCGTACTCATAGCAGAAGGGTATAAGGAAGGGCTGGAAAAGGGTAGTACCAACATTTTGGAGTACAACAAGGTAAAACTTAACCTCTCCATGGTTCAGGGCGAAATGTTGCGCATAGAGGTCGAACGCCGGGCATTGCTCTCTCAGCTGAAAAGATTGAACGGCGGAGTCGATATTGTTTTCGATGGTTCGCAGTATACATTGTGTGATTTCCCTGCGGATTTTGATGAATGGTATTTACAGATAGAAGGGAAAAATCCGGCATTGGCGTACGCCGGACAGGAGATAGAAGTCAGTAAAAGGCTGCTCTCGCTCAGTAAAGCAAATGGGTTACCTGCGTTTTCGGCCGGTTATATGAGTGAAAAAGAGGCTGGAGAGCGTTCCCATGGTATTTCTTTGGGTATATCGCTTCCTCTTTGGGCGAATAAAAACCGTGTCAAACAGGCAAAAGCAGTTGTCCGGACAGCTGAATTGAAGACAATTGACACCAAACAGCAATATTACAGCCGGCTTAAAATTTTATATGAACGTGCCCGAGGGTTGAAGGATACAGCCGAGAGCTATCGTAGAACGCTTGTGGATGTAAACAGCACACAACTGCTAAAGAAAGCGCTTGATGCCGGGCACATTTCCCTTTTGGATTATATCCTGGAGATAGGGTTGTATTACGACACGGTTAACCGAACTCTGGAAGCCGAAAGAGACTTTCAAAAGGCTTTTGCCGAATTCTCCTCCGTTGAATTATAGCTTCTTATCTCTTTTTCTTTTCTTGAATTTGCTTTAAATAAGTACATTCGTTACAAAATCTAATTGCAAATTGAATTCACGCAACCCGGACGGGTTGCGACAACGTTATGGCGTTTCCATCGTAGGCAGTGAAGTAATTGAATTCACGCAACCCGGACGGGTTGCGACAATGGACAAACTGGTTTGCGGAGGTGTAACTCAAATTTCAATTCACGCAACCCGGACGGGTTGCGACGTATCCTCGACTTATATAAAGACACGGAATAATGGCATTTCAATTCACGCAACCCGGACGGGTTGCGACTTAATATAGACGATATCGATTTGTTTTGCGATTTTATTTCAATTCACGCAACCCGGACGGGTTGCGACGCGATACTGGCCAGCGCCGAAGTCGACACCATCATTTCAATTCACGCAACCCGGACGGGTTGCGACACACCAGAAGCCTCTTCTGGCACAAAGATTTCACATATTTCAATTCACGCAACCCGGACGGGTTGCGACCATAGCCGGGTATCTAAGTACGGATGGAATAAGTATTTCAATTCACGCAACCCGGACGGGTTGCGACAGCACATCACGGTCATCGAGCACAAACGTAAGATATTTCAATTCACGCAACCCGGACGGGTTGCGACCAGCCAGCGAAATTGCGTGCCGGCATCATTGACCTATTTCAATTCACGCAACCCGGACGGGTTGCGACGTTCATCGCTGGCAGCAACAACCCCCCGCCATCAGGATTTCAATTCACGCAACCCGGACGGGTTGCGACTGTTTTCGTAGTGCCCGGCACAGAGGATGGGTAAATTTCAATTCACGCAACCCGGACGGGTTGCGACATAACTCTCCCATGTATGCCCCTGGGGCAAAGTAATCATTTCAATTCACGCAACCCGGACGGGTTGCGACCTGATACAAACAAAGTCGTGGAAGAGTTTGGAAGATTTCAATTCACGCAACCCGGACGGGTTGCGACGTTTCTGAGGCTATTTCGATTTTAGATAGATTTTTATTTCAATTCACGCAACCCGGACGGGTTGCGACGCGCGTAACATAGCTGTAACGCCCGTGTCCTTAAGTATTTCAATTCACGCAACCCGGACGGGTTGCGACTGTAAGTATGTAAATATATATTATTTATAGGACATATAGAGAGGTAAAATGCGAATATCTAAATATTTCAAAGAACGCACTTCTATAATTTTGACAAATTCGATCTAATCTACTGGTAATGAAGAGATGCGAAAGGGGTGTGCTTTTACTGTGTACTTGAGGTTCGCAGAGCGATTATATAATTAATTCTCCTTCTAACTCGAAAGAAGTAACTCGACCGTAAAAAAGGATTTGATTACGATAATTTTTGCCAAGTTGATAAATCCGTAAACTATCAAGCTCTTCATCTATAGTATTAAGAAGAGCTTGCCTCATTAAGATAAATTGAGTGGGATCGACTAAGCACTCAAAAACAGAATTTTGAACTCGTTGTCCATAGTTTTGACAGATACGTGCAACTTGACGAAGGCGTTTAGCTCCTGAAGGACTTGAGGTGCAGACATCATAAGTAATAAGTAAATACATGATTTATTGGATTAAGAAAACCGGATACTCATCAAGATCTCCTCTGAGATGACGGGCTAATAATTGTGCTTGTATATATGGAAGTAAACCAACAGGTGTTTTTTCACCTAAGAAGGGATGTGTAATCTCATCTTTTTTTCGTTTTTGCCAAAGTGTTATGAGGGTTTTGCGAGTTTCTTCTTTAAGTATAATACTATTTTCTCCTTGGGGTAAGAAATCTTGGGGTGATATTTGTCTTTTATTGATGACTGACAGTACAAATCGGTCTACAAGGTAGGCTCTCAATTCTTCCATTAAGTCAAGAGCGAGGCTTGGCCGACCGGGTCTATCGACATGTAGAAAACCGACAAAAGGATCTAAACCGACGCTTTCCAAGGCTGCACGTACATCATGGGCTAACAAGGTGTAGAAGAATGAGAGCAGGGCATTAACCATATCTTTCGGAGGGCGTTTATATCGCCCGTTGAAAGAAAATTCATTATTGAGGAGGAGATGAGCAAAAACGGAAAAATACAGTTTAGCCGAATGTCCTTCTACTCCCATAACTGATTTACGATCTGTAATTGCAGAAAGTTTTTTTTGTTCAGATTTTAATTCTTCAATAACATCTTTGATCTCGTGATAAACAAGTTCACTTGGTTGATGATCTCGAACGTAACGAGCTAAAACAGCCCGGTGATTAGCAATTTTCCCTGCAATAAAAATGGAGGCAATATGGGATGAACATACTTCATCATCGGCAATACGATATTGTGTACGTCTAAGTAAAACATTTCCCTTGATACCACCTTCCAGACTACCTATATACCTGCCTGTTGGAGAAAGGAAGGTTAGTTTAACCCCATTCTGTACGCATAGATGCATTACCCCGGGTGAGGCACCCACGCGAGAGAATGAGATAATGCTCTCAATATTATGAATAGGGATACGCATTGCTTCTGTATTGTTGATTCGTACAACTACATTTTCACCGTCCTTTTGCAAGTAGGCGTCAGGGGTGAGGATGTAAAGAGTGTTGAGTAGACGTCTCATGGGGTAAATAGTTTATTACGTTTCAAATAAGAGGAGGTAGAGCCTTTTTGATTCATTTTGGGGAGACACTGATTTATAAGAGAGCAGGAACGGCATTTGCCCGAATAAACAGCCGGGATGGTTTCCTTATTGGCGAATACTTCATGCATACGTTCTGTTGTTTCGATAAGTTCGGAGCGGAGATACTGATCGAAGATGACTTGCTCCCGATGGCGGATCTCTCCATAAAACAGATAACCGAAAGGAATATGCACGCTATATGTTTCCTCCAGACAAGCAGCTTCTGCACACAGCTGGAGTCGATCTGCATTATGCCTCTTTGGCCGACCTTTTTTATACTCAACAGGAATAATATCCCAATGACCCGGATATTTGGGATGGGTAAATGAAGGGCCATCGGATACCGATGCAGGGTGTAGTTCCACTGCATCGGACAATCCGTATAGACCAAGTTCATACGAAACTAAAGAAACAGAACGAAGAGTTACTATATTACCTCGTCGCTCACTCTGTTCGGGCTTATTAACTCGCTGATGTAATATTTGTCCGAGAATAGTAAGTTCGTTCTCATCCCAAAGCTGCTCGATATGTATTAGGGACCATTGTCTCGGACAAAATACAAAGTGTTGTAAACCTGAAAGCATCAGTAGTTCATCGTCTGTATACCTGATCTTCATAGGCTATGAAAATTAAAGTTTTTCTATAATTTCTATACCTTTTGTTTTATAGTATTCTTCAAACTTGTCCCAGTCAACGGTGATGGTGTAGTCTTCGAAGGATCTTGCCGGTTTTTCTGGGGTTTTATTTTCAATTTTTATAAGATCAAAAAGTTTATGTGCGGGGGCATTGCCCAACTTGCTTGGATGTTTGAAAATAATAAGACGACGAGAAGACATCAGACCTCTGGCTGCGGATCTATCTGTTTCGAACATATTTTCCAATGCTTCCCAAAACAGTTCAAGATCAGCTTCCGTGAATCCGGTATTTTCAGCAAAGGCCGGAGTTACAAATCCATAACAACAATACAAACCGTAGGGAACAGTGTATTTCGTTCCCATAGCCTGATTGGCTACGTTACCGTCTTCCCCTTCTTTTGCCTTATCTGCTTCTTTTTTATTTGTTTTAGCCATTCTGGTAATGCTGTGTTCGTGTTCGAAAATCGGGTCGATACTGCGAGAAAAGGTCATTTGTATAGCTCCTCGCACCTGGCCTGCTTTAGCTGAGTTTTCGCCTGTAGACATTACCGCGCCGAAAGTACGTACATCGTAGTAGTGATGACACATGGAGGCTTGATTAGCTTTTTCTTTTTCTTCTCCTTTAAGTTTTTTCCCCTCGGGATGCGATTCCACTTCTATTGCATTTTCTTTAAGTGTATCATTCAGCAATGAACCTTGACGAATGAAGAGTTTATGCGTGTTTTGTATATCGGCCTCTTGTTCCTGAGCCCAAAGCTCTATGTAGTTACGCACTTTACGTTTGAGACATACATCTGTAACGAGTCCATGTCCGGTTTCTATATCCGTTCTCGGTGTATTGCCACCATCGGGATCTCCATTCGGATTGCCATCAATTACATCGTAAAGAAAGATGAACTCATAACGATTGCTAATAATTTTGTTATTCATAATAATTAAAATTTATAAGTTGTATTAAAGTTTATTCATTCATTTTCATTGTCAGAAAGATCCGTATTTGTCGTACTTGTTTCAACAATGTCGGTTTCTTTTTGAGGTCGATTCCACAACTCTACTCTTTGGTGATAGTAGCCATTGCCGAATGTAGTTTGCTGATCTAAGGAAAATCTTTGAGGGAATCCTGTACCGGAGCACGGGATAAGTAGTTGGATACTTTCAATTTCTTTGGCCATTTTAAAGGCCAACCCCTTTTTGTTTGTCCGGAGTTTTTTTAAATGTTTCATATTCAGTCTTCTTAGTTTTGGGAAGACTGCTGTGGGTGTAAGAGAGGCTTGAGAGAAGTAACGATCTGTGATAGATGAATTTACTTCACCAAGTGCTTGTCGTTGAGTATATTCATACAGGGCAAATAGCCGTCCTGCAAGATACCCCACGTCTGTTTGAGTTTTGTCTAAACCTGTTTGCATAATTGTAGTCTTATTTAAATGACGGTTTTTTCTATTGTTGTAGGCTTTTAGTATAGCGGCTCTCATTTCTGTTACATTGCGTTCTCTTCTGTTTCTTTCAAGACACATTTGTTGTACGAGAGCAGGGTAGGGTTTGTTTTTCACAATACTTTCTATAATGCCTTCGAGAAGACTTCCGGGCATTTTTTCTATTTTTTTCCCTTTAGGTTTTAGGGAATGGAGAATTCCGTATAGAGATTTCGGAAGTGCAGAATTTTCAATATTTCCATCCCATTGGATTATATTGAGATCTTCTAAATGTATAAGAGCATTCTGTACTATCTCCGAGATAGAACCTTCTGCCCAAAATTTTACTGCTATGCGTCCTGAATTCGGCATTAAACCTAACATAAAGAAGCGCCCTTCATCTTCGAAGTTCCTACTGGCACCGGAAGCGCTTATATACATTTTCATGGCATATAGGAGCTCTTCTGCATCCTTTTCCGGGTTTGCTGTGTCATCATCATCATTTTCTTCTTCGGAATTGTTATCCTGATTTTTTTCTGTGTAGAATGCCAGTTTTCTATAATTTTTGATGAAATTCGGATCTTGCAGGCTGCTCCAGAACACATAAACGGTGTTCCCAATACGCATGCTTGTATCTCCTCCTTTTCTCAATAATTCTTTCAAAGCAGATCCGATGGCGTCCGAAGCCTCAAATGAAATTGGTGCATTAAATCCTTGGATCCTTCCATAGGAGTCAAAACCGCATCCCTTTTGAATACCTATAAAGGGGGCATTATCTCGTCCTATTGCAATCTTTTCGTGAGTTATCGCCACCGGTCTTGAGGGAGCCCCTGTTACCAGGCATCTCATATTTGTATCTTCCTTTCCGTTGCTTTTATTGACAGGATTAACAAAATCCTGTATTATTGGTAGCGATGCGACCTGTACGAGGTTTTCCTCTATGCAGAATGTGATACGCCCACCTTTAGACTCTTGTATATTCTGAATGTATTTATGTTCTCTTGCTTTGAGATATTCCTTTTTTTTGTAAAAAAGTTTTACTGCATTGATTTCATCTGATTCGGGAAGAGAATATATCTTTTTTTGAAAAGCATCGAATTGTTTAGTAAAATTTTCTTTGTCACTTTTTTCATCTGTTTTTGGAATACCGAGCAGATATCCGCAGTGATCCCATAACGTTTGTGCCTCTATTTTGCTTGTACGTGCATTATCCTTCGGTATAAGAAATTCTTTGTTGTCAGTATATTCTATGCGTACAAAAGTTCCATCTAATTTGATAATTATCAAGAAAGGAACTGTTTTCCATTCCATACCGGGGGGTGGAACTCTTCTTCCTTCATCACCAAGAGATTCCTGATAAGAACTTAGGTTCCAATAATAATTGTATAAAGCTTGTAATATCATTTCAGTATTAGAGTGCTTTTAGGTGAAGGTACTTCTATTACTCCATGCTGCATTTCTACATTAAAAAACATTGGCTGTGGAGCTTTTGGATTATTCTTGAAGTCCAGGTCATAAAGCATGAAACCTAAACTGCGAGTATCATCGATACCTTGCTCATATACGGCATCGGGTTCGTATTCGAAGTGACAGGTGAATTCTCTGCAACCAAGGTAAGGTTGAGCGAAACATTGGCCAAGGGATGCCCTGCGCTCAAACATTTCCTGATATTTTTTTGGTGTTTCGCATTCGGGTTTTTCAACCTTTTTCTGCTCATTGGCACTGCGTTCGGAAATTGGTTTGAAAATCAGTTTGGCAAATATGCGATAACATACATCTTGTAAAATATATGCCGTTCGCTGAGTGCGATTATTCCCAACAGTGATAGGCCCACTTTTAAGGCTCATTACACTGGCTACCTCGTTACGTCTCACGGAGGTTTTTTTTATAGGATTAATTACTTCGATTCGCGTAATTTCCCAGTCGAAGGCGGGCTTCCAGAAAATCGCCTGAAAAATATTACGTGCAGCCGACGGTGTTATTACATCATAACTTACACGTTCGACTTTCATTTCCGGTCGTGTGAAACAGGCGTAGTTGCCCCACACTTTAATGCAATACTCTTTGTCAAAATATTCCATATTGTTTTATTTATATTATTTGAGGATTTTCCTGATAATGGTTTTCATCAACAACTCCTGTTTCTGAACTGTAGCTTTTATCATCAATAAGAATGAAAACAGGATCTTTTTCTTCACCCCAGAATTTTATAGCCGAAACACTGCCTCTGAAGAGCAAATGGAGTAAATCTTTTTCGTGTATTTCTACTTTTAACCTTTGAAGATATCGAACTTCGGATCTCGATAACCATTCGTTCCGCTCTATTTTTTTTATGATTTCTGCACCTGAAATAGAATATGGAACAAAAATATCGAAAGCCCCCTTTTCATCGATAAGTTTGAATTTTTCCTGTACACTTTCGAAGTTAAATCCAAGAATCTTTACTTTATCGTTATCCCAAAGATCTTTTTTGATTTCAGCAGTATCGAAACTGCTTACTTTTTGGAAGAGATAGCGATAGTAGTTTTTTATCGATTCCGGGTTGTTGATACTGAATCCATTTTGGTTTATGGTGGTTGCTGTAGCACTCAATACTGGATCTATTTTTTTTGAGAAGTATTGTGAGCTGTCGCTTATTAAGCTAAATACATAAACATGTCCTTTACTCGGTAATTTCCCTTCTCTGTTACATCTTCCCCCGGCTTGAATGATTGAATCCAAACCTGTAGAGGCACGGTATACAACTGGAAAATCAAGATCGACCCCGGCCTCAATGAGCTGGGTACTGATTACTTTGGTTGGCTTTCCCTCTTTTATCCGGCTTATTATCGTTTTAATTTTTTCTTGAAGATGCAGAGAGCACATTTTGCGTGAGAGATGGATCAGTTCGCAATTTTCTTGTTGCTCTTTCTTTTTGAGTGTTTGATAGATATTATATGCATCCTTGCGTGTATTTACAATACAGAGAACAGATTCATGTACAGTCAGCCGATTGGCTAATTCTTCACATGTGTATTCACCTTCATCCAAGTGATATTCTACTTGGTTGAAAAGACTAAAGAACTTTTTATCATATGGAACTACATCGGTAATCGGAGTTGCTTCGATAGTATGGAATGTTTGTTTTCTACTCATGAATGTAAACTTTTCGTTAAATACCGGCTGCGTGGCGGTACATAAAAGAGTTTGAGTGCCGAATCTGCGATAAAGACTCTCAATAGAGCAAAGCATGGGGGCGAGATGCCGTAATGGAAAAACTTGGCATTCATCAAAAATTAAAACGGAATTGGCTATCGAGTGTATTTTACGAGATCTTGATGGTTTGTTTGTGAACAGAGATTCGAAGAATTGAACATTCGTGGTAATGATTATTGGTACATTTTGCCAGTTTTCGGCCAATAGCTTTAGGCGATCATACTCTTCTTCCTCTTCTTTTGCGGTAAAAGTCTTTTTCCCTTCCTTTTGTTTTTGTAACAGATTGAAATTTTGTTCCAGATTGACATCGGAGTGATGCTCTAAAATATATTCCGGGCCGAAAATATCTCTTAAAATTTGACTTGTTTGAGTAATAATGCTGGTATAAGGGAGAACTATAAAAATACGTTCCAGTTGATGTCTTTCTGCTGTTTCAAGTGCCCAAGCTATAGATGAAAGCGTTTTACCTCCTCCGGTAGGCAGGTGTAAAGAGTAGATGCCTTTCGAACAAGTTTTCCCGTGTATTCTACACTGAGACAGGAAGCCGGCACGAGCTTTATTGATTTCTGTGTCTGCCACAAAAGAATCTGTTTTCTTTTGAAGCATGATTTTGAATTTAGCCCAAAGTTCTTGTGATTTTTCTTGCCGAAGGTTTTGTCTTTTCATACCTTTTTCCCGATTCATAAATAATTCTGTATCTAATGAATCGGCATCTACAAGGCACGAGAAAAGCATACGGATAGTCAGCTGTAAGTCTTTGTATCCTTTTTTATTGTTTAATATTTTCTCTAATTCTTGTTGTATATCATCGGGTAGAGAAGGTATGTTATGGAGTATTGATTTGATCTCTCTGTAAGATTGCATTTCTCTGCATGTTTTGAGCCGATCGTTAAGAGTTTTGTAGTCATAGAGGCCTCTATGATGTGAGGCAATACAGTAGCAAGCTACTTTGCCAAGTTTTTTGGGTAGCACTTCTTGAGCATGTAGGGCCCCGGTGGCACTATGTCGAACAGATACAGGTGTACCCGTTTCTATACCGGCAGCTCTTTTAAGGTATTTTTGCCACTCTTTCTGGTATTTGCCAAGGTCGTGCCATTTGCCAAGAATACCTGCAAAGTCGCCCCATTCTTTGCCAAGAGCAGAGGAGGCAAAGTTTTTTGCCAAATCGGAAACTCCGTTTTCATGCTCAAGCATTGTCTGTTGGCTTAAATCTTTACCGATGTGTGCCAGATATTTTTGTGTATTAGTGTTATTCATTAAGAGAAAAATGTTATTCTGTCTATTTTGATGCAAATATAAAAATAAATTTTCAACTTCATGCTTAATTAGTAATTAACATTGATTAGCATTTTTATTTTCATAGTTTAAAATCTGTTAGGTTTTTAGCCAATGATCACTAACTTTGATTTTTAGAGAGGCATTATGATAAGCTCTCTTGAATTGAAATATGCTTTAATTCAGTATTTATTCTGAATGTCTGGGGGCTGTGTCAAAATTCATTTTTGACGCAACCCCTTTCATGTGCGTCAGAATCCCTAAAGTACAAGATGATAAGACTGAGGCTCAAGGGAGCGTACCAAAGTATGTGACCGAAGCCGAATGTCGCAAGCAACGTAGTAATTTGCGCATGATGACACACCGTCATTTTTTTTCGTAAGTTTTTATTCTTTATTCGTGTGTGCAAAAAAGAGGTTTTATTTTTCTTATTATAAAATTGTGATAAATACGTTCTAATGTATTGTTAACTGTCTTTTAGGCTTAATTGGGATATTAATCGGTCAGAATGTCAGTTGAAGATTTACTCTTGCATGTGTGGCACTTTGTTTGTAATAAAAGATTTCAAAAACAACCAAAATATTTTCAAAAACAATGAGTAAACAAGGTAACATTGGGGTTTCAAGTGAAAACATATTCCCTATTATCAAGAAGTTTCTTTACAGCGATCATGATATTTTCCTTCGTGAGCTTATATCCAATGCGGTAGATGCCACGCAAAAACTTAAAACCATGGCAACCAGAGGCGAAGTAAAAGGAGATATCGGCACTCCGAAAGTCACTGTGAGCTTCGACCCGAAAACAAAGACCATTACGGTGAGCGACGAGGGTATCGGTATGACGGAGGATGAAGTCGAACGCTACATCAATCAGATCGCTTTCTCAAGTGCAGAAGAGTTTTTAGATAAATATAAAGACAACGGAGCCTCTATTATCGGTCATTTCGGTTTGGGTTTCTACTCTGCATTTATGGTTTCGGAGCGTGTGGATGTTATTACCAAATCATACCGGGAAGATGCTCCTGCCGTAAAATGGAGCTGCGACGGTTCGCCTCAGTATACCATAGAACCTGCAGAGCGCAGTGTCAGAGGCACGGATATTATACTTCACATAGACGAAGAAAACAAGGATTTCCTCAACAAAGAACGATTGGAGGGTTTGCTCAATAAGTATTGCAAGTTTCTCACCGTGCCTGTTATTTTCGGTAAAAAACAGGAATGGAAAGATGGCAAATACGTGGATACCGACGAGGATAACCAGATAAATAATACCAACCCAGCCTGGACTAAAAAACCGGGCGATTTGAAGGATGAAGACTACAAAGCGTTCTACCGTGAACTCTATCCCATGAGCATGGAAGAGCCTCTTTTCTGGATACATCTCAACGTAGACTATCCATTCAATCTTACGGGTATTTTGTACTTCCCCCGCATTAAGAATCAGCTCGACCTGCAGCGTAATAAAATTCAGCTCTATTGCAATCAGGTGTTCGTAACGGAAGAAGTGGAAGGTATCGTACCCGAATATCTCACCTTGTTGCACGGTGTGATAGATTCGCCCGATATTCCTCTAAACGTGTCTCGTTCATACCTGCAAAGCGATAGCAATGTTAAGAAAATTTCCAGCCACATTACAAAGAAAGTAGCAGATCGTCTGGAGGAATTATTCAAAAATGAGCGTTCGATTTTTGAGGAAAAATGGGAGAGCCTGAAAATATTCATTCAATACGGTATGCTCAGTGATGAGAAATTTTACGACCGTGCCAATAAATTCTGCCTGCTTACCGATATCGATGATAAGAAATATACGTGGGAAGAGTACCGTACTTTAATTGAAGGAGAACAGACTGATAAAGACGGACAGGTGGTTTACCTTTATGCCACAGAAAAAAACAGCCAGTACAACTATATAAAGAAAGCGTTGGACAAAGGCTACAGTGTGCTCATGATGGATAGCCCGTTCGATGTGCATGCCATCAGCCAGATGGAGCAGAAAAATGAGAAAACTCGCTTTGTTCGAGTAGATAGCGATTCGATTAACCGTCTCATCGTTAAAGAAGATGCCGGTAAGGTTACACTGACTGCAGAAGAGCAGGATACATTGAAACAGATTTTTAACGGTCGTCTGCCCAAAGACGAGAAAAGAATCTATCAGGTTGCTTTTGAATCCATGGGAGCCGATGCCGATGCGGTACTTGTAACTCAGGGCGAATTTATGCGTCGTATGCAGGATATGGCCAAGATGCAGCCGGGAATGGGATTTTACGGTCAAATGCCCGAAAGCCACAATCTTGTGCTCAACACAGATCATTCTCTTATCAGCCGGATATTAAACGATGAAAAAGCTGTTTTAGAGGAACAGCTGATCGATATACGCAAAACATTGGCAGAGCGTACAGCTGAGGTGACTAAACTCCGTGAGGCGCAAAATGCTAAAAAAGCCGATGAGGTAACAGAAGAAGAGCGTAATACGCTGAGTGATGCAGCTGCTTCTCAGGCTGAAACAGAGGGAGAGCTTAATAAAAAGCTGCAACAGTTTGGGGCGGAAAACGATTTGGTCGGCCAGCTCGTAGACTTGGCTATGTTGGGTAGCGGTTTATTGACGGGCGAAGCCTTGGCGCAATTTATCCATCGCAGTCAACAGTTGCTGAAATAGGACTTCCCGTTTAGTTATTTTTAAGTAAGATAATAAAAAGAATTGCCCGGCCGCCTTCCCATGCGGTTCGGGCAATTTTTTATTGAAGAGGCAAGGAATTCGGATGACTGTTTTATTTCCGCGTATATATTCTCGTTCATTTCATTTCGACACGTATTAAAATTCTCTGCCTGATGCTTGAAAATTCTTTGCCTGACGGATTTTCAACGAAGTTAACTTGGATTTTTTTTCTTTGCCTGATGGATTTTGAACCATCAGGCAGAGAATTTTGAACTTCTTAAGATTGAGCAAAAACAGTATTTTTGATGCATAAAAAGTAGAGAGTCGAAATTCGGTTTTTGTCCTTATTTTGAGAGAAAATGAATATGAAAAACAAACATAAATATTGTTTTATCCAATAAAATATTATTCATATTCCGGAGTAGAAAACACTATAATTTTACTTTCTATTTATCCTGTTCTCTGGAATGTGTTTTTTAATCAGCATATTCTAATGAAGAAATAATGCTGGATATTTCAGTAGAGACGGGGGATTTCTTATTTTTGTAAGTCGTCTTATTCATTTGGTATAGTAAAAAATCTTTTTAAGATAGATATGTAATGGAATATCAATTTTTAGATTTACTTAGGTGATTAAAACATGAAAAATAATCTCTCAAATAGGTTTAGCTTTCTAAATTTGGCCGTTCTTGTTTTATCAATATATGTTTTGATTGCATTAATCGTCGATACTTTATTCAAATTGCCGGAGCAGACATCTATATTGTTAAATTATATTGACATGGCTATTTGCCTGTTCTTTTTTGCCGACTTTTGTATCAGGTTTCATAAGTCTCATAATAAATTAAAATTTATGCGTTGGGGCTGGATTGATTTGATATCCAGTATTCCGATGATAAATTTTTTGAGATTTGGTAGAATTTTCAGGTTATTACGTTTGATTCGAATTGTTAAAGCTTTTCATACAACCAAAGAGTTTATATCATACATTTTTAAAGATAAAGCAAAAGGTTCTTTCAGTTCTGCTGCTATTTTGGCCATACTGATGATTATTTTTTCATCTATCGCTATTCTTCAAGTAGAAAATATGCCTGAAAGCAATATACGAACAGCAGAAGATGCTGTTTGGTGGGCTTTTACAACAATTACGACCGTTGGTTATGGAGATAGATATCCTATAACAATTGAAGGAAGGATTATTGCTTTGTTTTTAATGACTGCCGGGGTTGGACTTTTTGGAACTTTTACAGCTTATATTGCTTCTATATTTGTAAGTGATAAAGATAAAGAGATTAATGCATAAGTCATTGATTAAAGGCACAATGGTGTTTCTTTTGTATTGTAATATTGAGTTTAATGTGATGATGTAAGCAATTTGTTTCTGTTAATCAATATTGGGGTTGTTAACAAAAGGGTAGTGCCTCGGCCGGTTATGCATGATGGTATGGTTCGTTGTTCAAAATGGTATAGGCACGGTAGATTTGTTCTGTAATAAAAGGCCGAATCATTTGATGAGAGAACGTCATTTTACTTAAAGATATTTTTCCATCGGCACGTTTGTATACTTCATCGCTGAATCCGTAAGGACCACCTACTATGAATACGAGTCGTTTAATGCCGCTGAGCATATATTTTTGTAGCAGTGAGGCGTATTCCATGCTGCTATATTGTTTACCGTTTTCATCCAATAAGATTACCGTATCAGAAGGTGTCAGTGCCTTCAAAATTTCTTGTCCCTCAGATCGTTTTTGAGTTTGTTCGTCCGTACGTGCCGACTTCTTGACGTCGGGTATTATCTGCATGTCGAACGGTATGTAGTGTTTAAGTCTTTCAATGTAAACAGCCGTCAGGTCTGCTACCGGACGGCTGTCTGTTTTTCCCACTACGAGGAGTGTTATGCGCATGATAATGGAACGGTTTTTAGAAGGGCAGGTCATCCCCGGCTCCTTCGCTTAAGCCCGATGATGGCTGTTGGGGAGCATTATAGTTATTGGGTGCGGCATAGCCTGTTGCCGGTTGGGCATATGGTTGGTTATAATCCGATACAGAGGGGGCTTGAGTCTGATCTCCGCGGTCTACACGCCATCCCTTTACGTCTGTGTACCAACGGCCGTTGAACTCCCGGCTTTCTATATCGACTTGGACGGTTACATCTTCGCCCAATTGAATGTTTGCCCGGTCTATAACATCACCCCACAGATTGAAACAGATTTTACGCGGATATTGCGAATCGGTCGTTTCCAGAATATATTCTTGTTTTTTCCACTCTTTACCGGTGCTTTTGCTTATGCCGCCGATTGGTTCCATTACCTGAATGATTTTTCCTTTGATTTCCATTGTTTAGTTTTTTATTTTGTGTTACTGTTTTTACGATTCTTATTTGCCGAAGCCGATAATCTTTCTTACTTCATCTATTGTAGTACGTGCACTTTCACGTGCTTTCTCCGCACCTCGCACAGCTACTTTTTTGAGATACTCTTCATCTGCACTCAAATCCATGATGCGCCGGCGTATGGGAGCCGTGGCTGCTACGATATCCGCAGCCAACTGCTTTTTCAGATCACCGTACCGGATGCTGCAATCGTTGTATTTGCCGATGAAATACTCATAAGTTTCAGGTGTGGAGACAATGCCCAGCAGTGTAAAGAGGTTTTGGATCGGCTCCGGCATTTTGCTGTTCGGCTCTGTGGGGCCGGCATCCGTAACCGCTCTCATTACCTTTTTCGTAAGGGTCTTTTCGTCGTCTATCAGGTAAATGGCATTACCTTCGCTTTTGCCCATTTTACCAGATCCGTCCAGTCCCGGTATCTTCAAAGCCCGTTCGCCCAGACTGAAAGATTGGGGTTCGGGGAAAAACTCGACGCCGTATATATTATTGAAGCGACGACTGAATTTGCGTGCCATTTCCATGTTTTGTTCCTGATCCTTGCCCACGGGTACTTTGACAGCCCGGTGAAGTAAAATATCCGCAGCCATCAGAGTAGGATACGTAAGCAATCCGGCATTTACATTATCCGGTTGTTTGCGGGCTTTTTCCTTGAATGTCGTTGTCCGCTCCAACTCGCCCAAATAGGCATTCATGTTCAGGTAAAGGTATAGCTCCAGCACTTCGGGCACATCGCTCTGTATATATATGGTTGCTTTTTCAGGGTCGATGCCACAGGCCAGATATTCGGCCAGGATGGTATGTGCACTTTTAACAATATTATCGGGTTTGGGGTGTGTAGTCAGGGAGTGCCAGTCGGCAATAAAAAAAAGACAATTATATTCATGTTGCATCTGAACGAATGCACGTACTGCGCCGTAATAATTACCAAGATGCAAATTGCCTGTCGGCCTGATACCGCTTACTACTGTTTCCATATTGTATATTTACTAAAACCTTTTGGGCAAAGATAATAAAATAGCCACAAGGAACTGTTTCTAAGGCTCCTTGTGGCTAATAATTATGAGATGCCTACTTCTCTGCGGGGTGCCCGATAAGTGTGGCAGAAGATACGGAGTCTATGCACACCTTGATGTACTGTCCTACTCTGTAATTCTTCTTGTCGAAAATAACTACTTTATTCTGTTGTGTGCGGCCGAAGAGCTGTTCGCGCGAACGCTTGCTGAAGCCTTCGATCAGAACTTCAAATTCTTTGCCCACATCTCTAAGGTTACTTTCCAAACTTAACCGATTTTGCAGGTCGATCATTTCGGAGAGTCGTCTCAGCTTGATTTCTTCCGGCACATTATCTGCCAGTTTACGGGCTGCGTAGGTGCCGGGGCGCTCGGAGTATTTGAACATGAATGAACTGTCAAAACCGACTTCGCGCATCAGCGAGAGAGTATCTTGAAAATCCTCTTCCGTTTCGTCATGAAAACCACAAAACAGGTCTGAACTGATGGCGCAGTCGGGTATCCGGCGGCGAATGGCAGCTACGCGCTCCAGATACCACTCACGGGTATAATTGCGCTTCATCAGTCTTAGGATTTTGTTACTTCCGGACTGTGCCGGCAAATGAATATGGTTGCATATATTGTGGTGGCGGGCCATTACGGCTATTGTTTCGTCATCCATATCTTTGGGGTGAGGGGATGTAAAACGAATGCGCATATCCGGTACTTCACGTGCCACTGCATCCAGAAGTTCTGCAAAGTTCACAATGTGTCCATTATTATTGTAGGCATAGGAGTTTACGTTTTGTCCGAGGAGGGTTACTTCACGATAGTTTTTATCGCGCAGATCTCGAACTTCACGAATAATGCTGTTCAACTCCCTGCTTCTTTCACGTCCCCTGGTATAAGGTACGATACAGTAGGTGCAAAAATTATTGCAGCCCCTCATAATAGAAACGAATCCGGAAATATGCACGCCGCCTATTTTCAGCGGCATTACATCCTTATACGTTTCTTGAGTGGATAGTTCTATATTGATGGCTTTTTCTCCACGCTCTACTGCACCGATCAGATTGGGCAGATCCAGATAGCTGTCGGGCCCCACGACCAAATCCACATGATGATTTTTAATCAGTTCGTCCTGTACGCGCTCAGCCATGCAGCCCAGTACCCCGAGTGCAACCTTTTTACCCGACTTACGTCTCATGCCGTTATAATACTCGAGGCGGTTTAACACTTTTTGTTCTGCATTATCCCTTACAGAGCACGTATTGATCAATATAGCGTCGGCTTGGGCTGGATCTTCTGTCAGTGCATAACCGTCCATCTGCATGATAGAAGCAACCACTTCGCTATCGGCCACATTCATCTGGCATCCGTAAGTTTCTATATACAATAGCTTATTCACTTTTTCTTTCTTCTAATTTAATTATATGCAACTTTATTTTGCTATTTTATTAAAAAACAACATTTTCGTTTGATTTTGTTTTGTAAATATTTGGTTTGTTAAAACTTCCATACTATATTTGCCTATGAAAAAGGTAAGATTTTTCATAGTTAAGGTTTTGGTTAAATCAAATTGGAGTAGGCTGGGAAGTTTGCTCCAATTTTCATTTTTACCTGTACCCTCTATACAAAATGAAACTTTTGAATAATTATTATAAAACTTTAGCATATAATATTGTTCAAGATTTTCCTGATAAAGGGATTCCGATTTAATAAAGATGTTTTTTCATAGAATAATCTATATCTTTGGTATCACAAAAATAAATAAACTACATCATTTGTCTTGGAAAAGAGGTAAATCGAATCTTTTCTTGTTTTAGGTAATTATACAACAGTTAAGTACGATTGAAAATCATTCTAATCATATAAAAAATCCAATAATTTCATTTTATGGCACTGAAATTTATTACAGCCGATGAAGCTGCTGAGTATGTTCAGCACAATGACAATGTGGGGTTTAGCGGATTTACTCCGGCAGGATGCCCCAAAGTGATTCCTGCGGCTATTGCCAGACGTGCAGAATCTTTTCACAAAGAAGGAAAACCGTTTAAAATCGGGATGTTTACCGGTGCAAGTACCGGAGATCGTTTGGATGGCGAATTAGCTCGTGCCCATGCCGTAAAGTTTCGAACTCCGTATCAGTCTAACAAAGATATGCGAACAGCCATTAATAACAGCGAGGTAAACTATTTTGACATGCACCTTTCTATGGAAGCTCAGGAAATACGTTACGGTTTTCTGGGACCGGTCAATGTGGCTATTATTGAGGCTGCCGATGTGACAGAGGAAGGGGAAATAGTGCCGACGAGCGGTGTAGGTATCACACCTACCATCTGTCGTCTGGCCGATAAGATCATAGTGGAGTTGAATGACAAGCATCCCAAAGAAATACGTGGTATACATGATTTGTGCGAACCGGCCGACCCTCCTTACCGTAAAGAATTGCCTGTATACTCTCCGAGCGATCGTGCCGGTTGTGATGTTTTGAAAGTCGATCCTGCTAAAATTGTAGGCGTGGTGCGTACCAGCGAGCCAAATGACGATAGCGGTTTTGCTCCGCTTGACGATGTTACCAAAGCCATTGGTGACAATGTAGCAAAATTCCTTGTTGGCGAATTGAAAGCCGGCCGTATTCCGGCCGAATTTCTACCATTGCAAAGCGGTGTAGGCAATGTGGCTAATGCCGTATTGGGAGCTTTGGGTGACAATCCCGAAATTCCGGCATTCAATGTTTATACGGAAGTTATTCAGGATGCTGTTATTGCCTTGATGAAAAAGGGTCGTGTTAAATTTGCCAGCGGTTGTTCGTTAAGTGTAAGCCGCCAAGTTATTCGCGATATATATTCCAACCTCGATTTCTTTAAGGATAAGCTGTTGCTTCGTCCGCAAGAATACTCCAACAGCCCGGAAATTGTACGTCGTTTAGGGGTTATCACCATCAATACGGCTTTGGAAGCCGATATTTTCGGAAACATCAATTCTACTCATGTAAACGGTGTGCGCATGATGAACGGTATCGGTGGTTCCGGCGATTTCACCCGCAACGGTTATATCTCTATTTTCACAACACCCAGTACAGCCAAGGACGGGAAAATCAGTGCTTTTGTTCCTTTGGTTTCACACATGGATCATTCGGAGCATTCTGTAAAGGTTATTATTACCGAATACGGCATTGCCGACTTACGTGGCAAAACCCCTCGTGAACGCGCCGAAGAAATTATCAAAAATTGTGTACATCCGGATTACCGTGAACTCCTGACGGATTATCTGAATATGGGTATTAAGGGACAAACACCTCAAAACCTCAAAGCATGCTTTGCTTTCCATCTGGAAATGGCGAAAAGCGGTGATATGAGGAATGTAAAATGGGAAGAGTATAAATAATATCTCTTTGACAATAAAATTAAAGGGTGCATCATAAATTGCTTTGAGCAGATTTATGGTGTGCCCTTAATTTTTCATTGTAACCAAGGTGCGGAGGGATATTATGCAACCGGCTTATTGTTTATAAAATAAGCGTATAACGTATATTTGTATATATGAAAGAGTTTATTATAACAGAAACAAAAACAGAACGAGCTGTACTTATCGGTATCGTAACTCCGGAGCAGAATGAAGTTGCGGTCAACGAGTATCTTGATGAGTTGGCTTTTCTTTCTGAAACAGCCGGAGTTGAACCTCTGAAGCGGTTTACTCAGAAGATAGATCAGCCGAACTCCGTTACTTTTGTGGGAAAGGGAAAGTTGTCCGAAATAGCGCAATATGTGGAAGAAAATGAAATCGGAGTCGCTATTTTCGATGATGAACTAAGCCCCAAACAGATCAGAAATATAGAGCAGGTATTGAAAATCAAGATATTAGACCGTACCGGTTTGATATTGGATATATTTGCACGCAGAGCTCAAACGGCTCATGCAAAAACACAGGTAGAGCTGGCACAGTATCGCTATATGTTGCCACGACTGACGCGTTTGTGGACTCACCTGGAACGACAGCGGGGAGGTGTAGGCATGCGCGGACCGGGCGAGACGCAGCTGGAAACTGACCGGCGGATTATATTAGATAAAATTTCCTTATTGAAGCAGCAACTCAAAGATATCGACAAACAAAAAAGCGTGCAGCGGAAAAACAGAGGGAAAATGGTGCGTGTGGCACTTGTGGGCTATACCAATGTGGGTAAAAGCACTTTAATGAATCTGCTTGCCAAAAGCGAGGTTTTTGCCGAAAACAAATTGTTTGCCACACTTGATACCACTGTGCGAAAGATGGTTATCCATAATCTGCCTTTCTTATTGACCGATACAGTGGGGTTCATTCGCAAACTGCCCACAGAGCTGATCGAATCTTTCAAAAGTACTTTGGATGAGGTTCGAGAAGCCGATCTGTTAGTACATGTGGTGGATGTGTCGCATCCTAATTTTGAAGAACAGATAACTGTTGTGGAAAATACGCTGCGAGAAATAACGGCAGGAGAAGAAAAACCGTATTTATTGGTTTTTAACAAACTCGATGCTTTTAGTTGGGTTCCTAAAGAAGATGATGATCTTTCTCCTGTAAAGCGGGAAAACATTACACCGGAAGAACTTAAAAAAACATGGATGGCCAAGCTCGGGCCGGATTGTTTGTTTATATCGGCCAAGAACGGAACAGGCGTAGAAGAGCTAAAACGAATACTCTATGAAAGAGTGAAAGAAATACATGTACAACGATACCCGTATAATGATTTCCTGTTTCAAGATTATGATAATTTAAGCGAGAGCGAAATATAAAAACAGAGGTTGATGATGATGAAGAAGAAAAATATCTTTTTAGGTTTTCTCTCTTTAATATTGATTTTTTTCGAGGGAATGGTGTCTTGCAAAAGCAGCAGAACAGTATCCAAAGAGACTCCGGGCAGCAACTCTTCCATTATCGATTGCAATGTAAAAGAATTCATGGCTTTATTAGAAAGGAAGAATGTTCAGTTGGTCGATGTGCGCACCCCGGAAGAATATAGAGTCGGACATATCGATAAGGCTATTCTGTTTGATGTTAAAAACACGGGTTTCGTGAAAGATGTTGAAAAGAAATTAAATAAAAATTTGCCGGTAGCTGTTTATTGCCGTTCCGGTGCAAGGAGTGCAAAGGCTGCAAAACTGTTGATAAATAATGGTTTCTCCGGACCTGTATATAATCTTTCCGGAGGTTATCTTGCATACAAAAAGGAGAAAGGCCTTTGATTCTCTGTTATGTTTCGTTTCGGGTTTGGAAATATAAAATCTCTCAAGATTCGCATTGCATTCAAACTCCCAATTATATCATATTGGAATAAAAAACAATTAAAGTATATTTGTATATCTGCCAAATGACAGATTATTCCTGATATTATTCTTTTTTAATAATTCAATAAAACAACAACACTATGAATTTTGTAACAGAAGAAAAGCTCACTATTATTGGCGCAGCCGGTATGATCGGTTCGAATATGGCTCAAACAGCAGCGATGATGCGTCTTACTCCGAACATTTGTCTGTATGACCCGTTTGCCGTAGGACTGGAAGGAGTAACAGAGGAAATACGTCACTGCGGATTCGAAGGTCTTAATGTAACTTTTACGTCGGATATCAAAGAAGCTCTTACCGGTGCCAAATATATCGTTTCTTCAGGTGGAGCCCCTCGCAAGGAAGGAATGACACGTGAAGATTTGTTGAAAGGAAATGCAGAAATTGCAGCGCAATTGGGTAAAGACATTAAGGCTTATTGCCCCGATGTAAACCATGTGGTTATTATTTTCAATCCTGCAGATATTACAGGCTTGGTAACATTGATTCATAGCGGTTTGAAACCGACTCAGGTAACGACCTTAGCCGGTTTGGACAGCACTCGTTTGCAAAGTGAACTGGCGAAACATTTTGGTGTTAAACAAAGTGAAGTGACCAATACGCGTACCTATGGCGGTCATGGCGAACAAATGGCCGTTTTTGCAAGTACGGCGAAAGTTAAAGGCACACCGCTTACAGACCTTATCGGTACTGATAAGTTGACTACAGAACAGTGGAATGATCTTCGTCAGCGTGTAATTAAGGGCGGAGCCAATATTATCAAACTTCGCGGACGCAGTTCTTTCCAAAGCCCGGCTTATGTTTCAATCGAGATGATTCGTGCTGCTATGGGCGGAGAAGCTTTCCGCTGGCCGGCAGGGTGTTTTGTTAAAAATGAAAAGTATCAAAACATCATGATGGCGATGGAAACCTCTATCGATAAAAACGGTGTACATTATAAAGAGATTAAAGGAACACCGGAAGAACATGCGGAACTGGATGCAAGCTACAAGCACTTGACGGCACTGCGCGATCAGGTTATCGATATGGGTATTATTCCTGCTGTGGAAAAATGGAATACCATTAACCCGAATTTGTAAAACATACCTTTTCCGGATTAACGCTGTTAAATAACAAAAAAGCAAAATCCATATTTGCAGGGGCTGCTCTCGTAGGTTGTTAAACTTGTCTGAGCTGCCCTTGCTTTATATTTTTATTAGGAACTGCAGATTTTACCTTCCGGAAGCAAATAAGTTTTGTTTGTTAAATAACAAATTATAAATACCATTGCGTTGGAGTTGTATTCGCTTGTCCTCGAAACGAGTTTATTCCGGTAGGTATTCTAAAATCACTCTATGAGATGTTAAAAATACACCTTTGTCCCAGTCCTGATTTATATGAACTTTATCATCGCAGCGGAGCAGCGGTTATTGTGGTAGATATATTCAGAGCAAGTACTACCATTGTCACAGCTTTGAGTAACGGAGCTAAAGGTATCTTGCCGGTTACAACCACTGAAGAAGCCCGAATAATCGGAACAAAAAACAATTACCTCATAGCAGCAGAACGGAATGTACGCAAATGCGATTTTGCCTTATTAGGCAATGACCCGTCTGAATACCGACCTGAGGTAATTCAAGAAAAACGTATTGTTTTTACAACGACTAACGGTACGAAGTCAATTCGCATAGCTTTGGAGAACGGAGCCAAAGAGATATTGGTGGGAGCTTTTATTAACCTTTCTGCTACGATAGATTATTTACAGAAAAAACAATATAAACAAGTGATTGTATTGGCTGCCGGCTGGAAAGGACAGATGTGTATGGAAGATTCTCTTTATGCCGGTGCTCTTGTATCCATACTGTTAAAAAACAACCGAGGCGATGCATGCAATGATGGTGCTTACATGGCAAAAGACCTTTGGAATACTTTTTGTTCGGATGAAACTCAACGTCTTGATTATCTGAAAAAGTGCGAACATTACAAACGTCTTGAAGAGAACCGCTTAGCAAATGCGGTACCTTATTGTCTGAAAATGGATACAAAAGAAGGTGTATATGGTGTAACAGGCACTCTGAAAGAGCCCTGGATAACAAAAATCCAATAAAAACCATTACCTTTGCACCGTTTTAGATGACTCTACACAACAGTTGCAGAAAAATCTGTATCCGTGTGATGGGAAATTAGAACAAACTAATTTTGAGTAACACAATTATTTTCAAACAGATGAAAACTTTTGAACTTCAAGGTACCGAGCGTACCGAACTTGGCAAAAAAGCCTCTAAAGCTCTGAGAGCGGAAGAAATGATCCCATGTATCATCTATGGTGGTGAAACGTCGGTTCACTTTTATGTAACGGAAAAAGCGGTACGTAATCTTATTTACAGCCCCGATATCTTTGCCGTTGAGCTTACATTGGATGGTAAAAAATGCATGGCTGTAATCAAAGAATTACAATTCCACCCTGTAACAGACAATTTGTTACACATCGACTTTCTCGAAGTGTTTGAGAACAAGCCTATTATTATGGAAGTTCCTGTGGAATTGGTTGGTCACGCAGAAGGTGTGAAAGCCGGTGGTAAGTTGCAATTAGAGATGAGAAAACTGAAGGTTAAAGCTCCTTATACGCATATTCCCGAGCGTTTGAACATCGACGTTACAAATCTTGGTTTGGGAAAAACTCTGCAAGTAGGTGCTTTGCATTTTGAGGGTTTGGAACTGGCCAATGCCAAGAATGCAGTCGTTTGCTCTGTTCGTCTGACCCGTGCAGCTCGTGGTGCAGCGGCCAAAGCATAATCAATATTTTGAATTATATCGGATTAACAGCTCGAGAATCATTCTCGGGCTGTTTTTCTATATATATACATCTGAATGGAAGCTGTGTTTGCAACGATGAGGGGCAAGCAATCGATGTACAGTTGCAATTTCTCCGGGTGTTGTGCAAATCGAATTGAAACTGGATGGATGTATTTTGACCCTGTAAGAGTTGCAGTCCACTCGATTTTTGTGAATTAAAAGTGCTGCCGGGATTCGTTCTTTGCTTGAGTGCAGTCCAAATCCACTCCGAATGCTCGTTATTGTTGCTGTTTGAGTTTTTCCTTGGTGCTGAGCATGCCGCAGGCTGCACTGATATCCTCTCCCCGTGATGCACGAATGGTTGCTGTAAAGCCCGATTTTTCCAAGTGTGCTCTAAAAGCCTCCATCTTAGAATCATTCACCGGATTCAACTCCACATCAGGTATTTTGTGAAAACGAATTAAATTGATACGGCAGGGAATATCACGTAACAGCCGTGTCAATTCTTCAGCGTGGCGCAGGCTGTCATTTACTCCTTCAAAAACAATATATTCGAAAGAAACCCGACGTTGACTGCTAAAGTCGGCCGAGCGTATTAAAGATAAAGTTTCTTTTAACGGCATACTGTTTTCTACGGGCATAATCTGTGCACGCTCCTGTGCAAAAGGATTGTGCAAACTGACAGCCAAATGACAGCGTGTTTCATTGAGAAAGCGGATCAATCCGGCTCTTACTCCTATCGTAGAGAGTGTTATGCGTTTAGGACTCCAAGCCAGCCCCCACTCCGAGGTAAGTATTTCGATGCTTCTGAGTACTTGCTCCACGTTATCCAACGGTTCACCCATGCCCATGAAAACGATATTGGTCAATTTATCGGCTTCTTCTGCCGAAAGCACTTGATTGATAATTTCCCCGGCAGTAAGATTTCCACGCCAGCCTTGTTTGCCTGTCATACAGAAAAGACAGTTCATCTTACAACCGATCTGTGAGGAGATGCAGAGAGTGGCACGATCTCCCTCCGGTATCATCACTGCTTCTACCCATCCCTGATCGCCCCGCATGTCAATGGCGGGAAAAAGGTATTTGCGCGTCCCATCGGCAGAGGTTTGTATCGTGACAGGCTTTTCACGCCCGACTGTATAATATTCTGCCAATAACGAACGTGCTTTTTTCGACAGATTGGTCATCCGGTCGAAAGTTTCTGCACGGTGCACATAAAGCCATTGAGCCAATTGGTTGCCGGTGAATTTCAGCAAACCTAATTCCAAAGCAATATTTGTAAGTTCTTCTTTTGTTTTACCCAATAATGCGGGTTTCCGTTGAAGTGTCGTTTCCGCCATAAAAATAACCCGGTGTTATGAACCGTTTCTGCGCAAAGATACGAATAGGAGGTAGAAGTTACTCTAACGGAGCGAAATATGGTCGAATAAATAAAATAAAATAGAATACACGCCAAAGGTTTTATATATTTGATCTGCGTTGCAGCACGGTACGGTTTTTTACTTCATATAGAATAGTTATGAGTTTTTTGAAAAGCTGGTTCTTTTTTCCCGAACATAGACACGGCCATGGTGTACATTCGCCTTTTGCTTATTCGTTTATTCGTAATGCAGTGGAGTGCAAATTGCCTTATTATGCTTTTGCTCCTTTGAGAAAGACGGTTTTGGAAGAAAGAAGGAAGTACAGGTATAGCAATTCGGATATGATTGTGAATATCAAGGATTTGGAACTTATTTTTCGTGTTATTGTTTACTGCCGAATCGAACAGGTCTTGATCTACTCTCCGGCAGACACCTTCGTTTTAGATTATATTGTACGCGCTTATTCCGGAATTCAAATCATTACCGAACATAAGAAGATAAAACCCGGGAAAAAGCTGCTGATTGTAGTTGAAAAAAAAGATTATACCGGAAATCTGGAAAAAGAGATAATAGATTGTGCCGATGGAGGTGTTTTAATCGGTAATCTGAGGAATAATAATGCGATTAATGAACTTTGGTCGGGTAAGAGAAGAGTAGGAAATTGGAGGCTTACAATTCGCACGCGGAGGATCGGTATAGCATTTAATAGTCGAAATATTACCGAAGGACGCTTTGTTACTTCGTTGTAAATGTTATTTTTGCAATTATCATTATATAAACAAGATGATTTATGGATAAGAAAAGCCTCTTATATACAAAAACCGGAGATAAAGGCATGACCAGTTTGGTTGGCGGTAAAAGGGTGCCGAAACACCATATCAGACTCGAAAGTTATGGTACCATTGATGAGCTTAACTCATTCGTCGGTATGCTTATGGCTCAAGATATCGAAGAACAGGATTATGAGTTTCTACTCCGTGTACAGCATAAGCTTTTCAACATCGGTTCCTATTTGGCTACGGAAAGCGATTCTACGGAATTTATTACCGAGAAAAGCAAAATACATGAAGAAGACGTTCAAAAAGTGGAACGTGAGATAGACCGTTTGGACGGTATAGTGCCCCGGATGAAAGCTTTTGTATTGCCCGGCGAAGGCAAATCCGCATCGGTGGCGCATGTATGCAGAACGGTGTGCCGTCGCGCCGAGCGAATCATGTACAGATTGAACGAAGAAGCTCCGCTCAACGATTTGGTTTTGAAATATGTAAACCGTTTGAGCGACTATTTCTTTGCTCTGGCTCGAAAAGAAGTCTATCGTACCAACGGAGAAGAAATCTGTTGGGATGCCAGATATAATGGTTAATATTATTTATTTCATTATTTTTGCGCCGATTTGGAAGAGTCATTTTTCTTCTATATTCTCTAATCTTAATATCTAAATGTGATGTATTGGACTTTAGAATTGGCTTCTAAGATTGAAGACGCACCATGGCCTGCAACGAAGGATGAATTGATTGACTATGCTCAACGTTCGGGTGCGCCGTTAGAGGTGATCGAAAACCTCCAGGAGATTGAAGACGAAGGTGAAGTATACGAATCGATAGAAGATATTTGGCCGGACTATCCGAGTAAGGAAGATTTCTTCTTTAACGAAGACGAATACTAAACGATTAATAAAGCAAAGGCAAGAGCGCAGAATACGATCATTTTTCTTGCTAAGAACTGAATATAGAGAGGTATTGGCAGAAAAAGACTGCCAATACCTCTTTATACTTTTACCCTAAAGTTTTTTGACAATGACCGGTATAAAAATCAAGAATACAGTTAGACTCTGGCAACTATTTGAAGTTTTCTTCAAGATAGGAGGCTTTACCTTTGGAGGCGGTTATGCGATGTTGCCTTTGATACAACGTGAGGTGGTAGACCGTATGAAATGGCTGACGAATGAAGAGTTTATGGATCTTTTCGCCGTTGCACAGTCTCTTCCCGGTGTTTTTGCCGTAAACATATCCATTTTTACGGGCTATCGGCTTAAAGGTTTCAAGGGGGCTTTATTTAGCGCTATCGGATGCACGCTCCCATCTTTCCTGATCATACTGGCTATTGCTCTTTTTTTCGAACAAATGGCACACGAGCCGGTGATAGTTCGTATTTTCAATGGTATCAGACCGGTTGTTGTGGCTATGATTGCAGCTCCGGTTATTACCACATGGAAATCCATGAAGATGAAACAGCGTCAGCTATGGATACCCATATTGGCAGCGTTGCTCGTATGGTTGTTAAAGATTTCTCCCGTTTGGGTAATTATTATTTCTGCTCTGGGAGGTGTCTTATATACATTCTATATTAAGAAATACATAAAACCTCATATCCGATAACACTATGATATACTTGCAGCTCTTTTGGGTTTTCTTTCAGATCGGACTGTTTGGTTTCGGAGGGGGGTATGCCATGCTTTCTCTTATTCAGGGAGAGGTCGTTACCCATTACGGATGGATCTCTGCTGCCAAATTCACGGACATCGTAGCTATCAGCCAGATGACTCCCGGGCCTATCGGTATCAATAGCGCCACTTATATAGGTTACACTGTTACCGGGAGTGTTTGGGGATCTGTTTTGAGCACTTTCGCTGTTATGCTGCCTTCTTTTATTTTAGTCCTTTTGATCAGCTTCTTTTTCATGCGGTTCAGACACAATAAATATGTGGAAGCCATATTCGTAGGTGTCAGACCGGCTACCATAGGACTGATTGCATCGGCTGCCTTATTATTGGCTCTTAATCCGGATGCCGTTATAAACTTTTTCGCCCAACCGTCATTCTCCGGTTTGGACCGGATGGTTGTCAAAGAAAATTTTATAGACTGGAAAAGTCTCGTTCTTTTTGTTTTGGGATTTTGGGCAACTGTTTCCAAGAAAATCCATCCGATACTGATTATTATCTTGGCTGGTATTGCCGGTTTGATTCTTTATTGACCCTTTTTCTTATAGATTTTATTGATATGGGCAATGGCCTCTTCGATCAGCGTATCGATTTTTTTTGCTTTATCTTCATCTTTTAGAGAAACTTCAATCTCAGGCTCTATGCCGAACTCCACATTGTAAAAGTTTGCATCCGTCATTCGACTTGAAGAATATCGAACAGCCCAGCCGATGGGGAGTTCGCTGGAAGCCGGCAGACCGGCTCCTCCTCCGGTTTTATCGCCCATGATGGTGACCAGTTTCAGCGGTTTCATTTTCATTACAAAATCATTGGCAGAACTGAAAACACCTCTGTTGGTGAGTACGACAACCGGTCTGAACCATTTTACCCCGTATTTGAGCGTATCAACATAAATCGGAAGAGGATCCGAGAAGTCATTGTGTCCCGGACCTTTTTTGTGCGAAATATAGCCGGTAAGCATTCGTTCCGGAAGAAAATGTTGCAGAAAAACGTCAGAAGTCGTCAGATTGCCCCCTCCATTATCCCGTATATCTATAATCAAGCCTTTGCAGAAAGCCAGACGGCTGAGCATGGCATTGATATTGGAGTGGGATAAGGTGCCGGAGAATGATGAATAGCGAATGTAACCGATACTGTCTTTGGTGTGGCCGTTATACTTGAGATAGCGATAGAAAGCCGAACCGGCGATATGGTAATCTTTTTCCAGATATTCGTCGATAATCTCTCTGCTATAATTCGACGGGTAATCGTCGCGCCAGTTCCAATAACGTCCGATATCGAAATTCGAGTATAAATTTACGTGTCCATCTTTCAGTTCGGCCATGAGTTGTGTCATTACCAGAAAGAGCGAATCCACTCCCATTTTCTTATGGATTTTGGCAACGTGCTTATCATACATATCCCTCCAAGTAGTATTGGCCGGCAATTTTTCGTCAAAAAAACAGTAATTCCGGTCTAAAATTTCCCAAAGCATATCGAAGTTTTCTTTGGGATCTTCCGTATAGTATTTTTCCGTGGAGCAGGAAAAGAGCATGCTTATCAATAAGCACACAAGGGAATATCTAAATATCTTTCTTGTCATAGTATCACTCTGTTAAAACTGTTTTTACGCCCTTTTAGGGTTTGCAGATACACGCTGAATCCGATAACAAAAGAATGCGATGAATCAAAAGTTTTCAGATGATTAACATTTGACCGTTCGTATGCCCATTTATACCCGGTGACTAAGGTAGCCCAATCGAATACGGGTACATCCACAGTAAGCAATAAACGGTTGGAAAATCCCGAACCCGGGTGCCTGAAATATAGCCCGGATGTGTTGGTGCCCGGGTTCAGCAAGAAATATTCATAATAGCTTTCGCCGTAATCCTGTGAAAATCCGCAACCGAGAAGACTGAGATTTTCCGTCAATCTGAATAGCAAAGGCCAATGTGCCGAGTTTAGACGATAGGCAATCGTACCTTGTGCCACAATATCTCCGTAGATACGTATCGTACCGGGATTATTGCCATTACGCGTACTCCATAAACCACCTAAACCGAGACGATACCCGGGGCCTGCAAACAACTGTATCCGGTCGAATTGCCAGCAATAAAGATACGTGCCTCTAAAATTGCCGGAAACGGCATAAATAGAAGCATTCCGTGCAGGATTGTCAGTGATTCCCAAATCTATTTCGCTCCAATAGTTACGCATCCATCTCGTTTCTGTTCCCTTACGAACCATGGGAATGAAAATTTCATTCTGTAAAGAAAAACGGATACCCCCGTATTTCAGCGGAGAAAGATACGTGTCTTTCAAGAGCAAGCCTCCTATACCGAAGAGGGTAGAGCTGTATCTTGTTATGGGTTTAATGTCCGATGGTTCGTACAGTCTTTGCCAAAAATTTTGTTTGGATTTGCGTTCAAATACCGTATCTCTTTTCAGACCTTCCTGTGCATAAGAAAATATGCCCGACACAGCCAGACCGATGGAAAGAAGAATTATATGAAAAATAAAACGAGTGTTTTTCATCTCTGTTCTTTTATTGGAAGTCTTTAAACAAATCTGTAACCTCTTCATCCTCATGATTATTCAAAGCGATAGATTCCGTTTCCTCTTTGTCTTCATTCTTTTCTTTCTCGAATTCAGGATCCGGATGCAACGGCTCGCACTCAAGAATATGATCTATTCGATAAGTGGTCAATCGTTTTCCTTTTGCCCGAACACTTTTAACTCCGATAAATTCGTCTGCATCTATCTCCAAAGGTTTGCGATGTTCGTCTTCGCCACCGAATAAAACTTCAAATCGGGCATAATACTTATCTGTAAGCAACTCGATATAGTTGCCTGCAGTTTCTCCCATAATCAGTTCCCGTTTATCTTCTTCCACACGGAAACGCTTCAAGTAGTGATACTTTTGTTCCGCATCATAGTAAATCGCTGTCCACACTTTTTCCGGAATGAATTTTTCGATACAACGGATATTCGGTTCATAATGATTGGTCTCATTAAAGTCTGTGGTATAGCATTCTCCATTCTTAAGAATTACCAAAATCCGGTCATCGGCATAAAATTCACCCAAAAAGCGTCCCTGCTCATTGTAGTTGATCCGGTTTATATCCGGATCGAACCATACCGAACGTCCACCCAATGTGCTCGATCCCTGAGCTTTGAGAGAAACACCCTTAATTTCGTTTTTCGTTAACAGGTTTCCTCTCGCCGCTTTCGATTTGATGAGGATTTCAGAAAAATCTTTGTCGAATTCGTCTATCCGCTGTTTGGGTTTGCGTTTCAGGCGTACACGCACAATTTCCGCCTCTCCATTCATATTGGCTGTAAAATAGATGATTTTTGAGCCTTCTTTGCCGGGAGTTAAATCATATTCTTTGTCGCGAGTCATCGAGGTTACATTGAAACGCTTGATAAAATAAGCTCCGTGTTTCCCATCCCGGTAAATTACGTTGTAAATAGTGCGGTCATCCGTTTTCTCAAAACGGGCTATATGGATTACTTCTTCTTTACCGATAAATTTTTTGTCTTCCACTTTCGTGATCATATATTTACCGGATCTGAAGAAAATAATAATGTCGTCTATTACGGAAACATTACATACGAACTCATCGTTTCTGAGCGAAGTGCCCACAAAACCCTCGTGGCGGTTTATATAGAGCTTTTCGTCCAGCTCTGCCACTTTCGTGGCCTCTATGGTGTCGAAATTGGTTATTTGAGTCATCCGGGGGAAAAGATGCCCGTAACGATCTTTCAGATATTCGAACCATTTGATCGTATATTCCGTGATGTGCTCTATGTTATGTTTTAATTTTGCAATCTCATCCTCCAGACGCAGCATCATCTCTTCGTGTTTGGGGATATTGAATTTAAGAATGCTGGCCATTCTTATTTCCAGCAACTTTTTGAGATCGTCGTTCGTAACAGGGCGAATAAATTGCGACTTCCACGGTTCCAGACGCTTATCGATATGAGCTAATGCCGTTTCTTCGTTTTTGGCATCTTCAAAAGCTTTGTCTTTGTAAATACGTTGTTCAATAAAGATACATTCCAGTGAAGCGAGCAAATAACGCTCTTGTTTCTCTCCCAAACGAATTTTCAGTTCATCGTGCAAAAGTTGCCGGGTTCGGTCTGCCGAAAATTTGAGGATCTCGCTCACAGAGGTAAAAACCGGCTTGTCGTTATAGATTACGCACGCATTCGGAGAGATGCTTACTTCACAATCTGTAAAGGCGTATAAGGCATCTATCGTCTTATCGGAGGAAGTACCGGCTGCAAGGTGTATGCGAATATCGGCCGTAGAGGCCGTCATGTCATCTACCTTTTTGATTTTTATCTTACCTTTTTCGTTTGCTTTGAGGATAGATTCGATGAGCGTAGATGTGTTTTTCCCGGCCGGCAGTTCGGTGATACTCAATGTGCGATTGTCTATTTTGGTTATCAAAGCGCGGCTTTTGATTGTTCCGCTGCGTTCGCCGTCGTTGTAGCGAGACACGTCTATCAATCCTCCGGTCGGGAAATCCGGATACAGCTTAAAGTCCTGCCCTTTCAGATAAAGGCAGCACGCATCGCATAATTCGTTGAAGTTGTGCGACAGTATTTTTGATGACAAACCCACGGCAATACCTTCTGCTCCCTGTGCAAGTAGCAGCGGGAACTTCAGGGGCAGAGCTATCGGTTCGTCCGTGCTGCCATCGTATGTTTTTTTCCATTTTGTTATCTGATCGTTGAAGACCACTTCTAACGCAAATTGCGACAAGCGGGCTTCAATATACCGGCCGGCGGCAGCATCGTCGCCGGTCAGTATATTTCCCCAGTTTCCCTGTGTGTCGATCAAATAACCTTTTTGCCCCAATTGTACCAGAGCATCATTGATAGAAGCATCGCCATGCGGGTGGAAGGCCATGGCCGCACCCACTATTTTTGCCACCTTGATACGCCGCCCGTTGTCCAACGTTTTCATGGCATACAATACTCGCCGTTGTACCGGCTTGAGACCATCCTCTATGTGGGGTACGGCCCGTTCGAGTATCACGTAAGACGCATAATCCAAAAACCAGTTCTGATACATTCCGCTAAGCTGATGTATCATCGGTTGCTTAGGTTGTCGGTCGCTTTCTACAGATAAGTCTTCCAGAGGGTTTTCAGACATTTCATCTTCTATCATCAGATTATTCGTATAAGTTGGTTTGGTATGTTATAATTCTATGTCGATATCGTGGGCTTCATGCCAGGGCAATCCCTGTTTGGGCAATTCGGCCATAAACGGATCCGGGTCGAACTCTTCCACATTAAAGACGCCCGGTCTACGCCATAACCCTTTCATAAACATCATGGCCCCGATGGTGGCGGGGACGCCGGTCGTATAGCTTACACCCTGTGCCCCTGTTTCTTTATATGCAGCTTCATGGCTACAGTTGTTCCATATATAATAAGTGTGTTCTTTGCCATTTTTGATGCCGCGTATTCTGCAACCGATGCTGGTTTCTCCCGAGTAATTTTCACCCAAATCTCCCGGGTCGGGCAATACTGCTTTGAGGAATTGGATGGGTACGATCTCCATACCGTTGTACATGATCGGATCGATACGTGTCATACCGATATTTTGCATCACGCGCAGATGGGTCAGATATTCCTGGCCGAATGTCATCCAGAAGCGTGCGCGTTTGATGGTAGGGAAGTTTTTAACCAGGCTTTCCAACTCTTCATGATAGAGCAGATAGCTTTCCCGTTCTCCGATGTTGGGGTAGGTCAGTCCCTTATGGATTTCCTGAGGCTCGGTTTCGATCCATCGGCCATTTTCGTAATATTTGCCTTTCTGAGTAATTTCGCGGATATTGATTTCCGGATTGAAGTTCGTGGCAAAAGCCTTGTGATGGTCGCCGCCGTTGCAGTCCACAATATCCAGATAGTGGATTTCGTCGAAATGATGTTTGGCTGCATGTGCTGTGAAGACACTGGTTACTCCCGGGTCGAAACCGCAACCCAGAATTGCGGTTAGGCCGGCTTCCTTAAATCTGTCCTGATAAGCCCATTGCCAGCTGTATTCGTATTTAGCCTCATCCAGAGGTTCGTAGTTTGCCGTATCCAGATAGTTCACGCCTGCCAGCAAACAGGCATCCATGATGTGCAGGTCCTGATAGGGCAGAGCCACGTTGATGCAGAGATCCGGTTTGAAGCTTTTCATCAATTCGGTCAACTCCGGTACATTGTCTGCATCCACTGCTGCTGTGGCTATTTTTACTCCCAACTGCTTTTCGATTTCTTTGGCCAGCTTGTCGCATTTACTTTTTGTTCGGCTTGCCAGCATGATGTCTGTAAAAACATCCGCATTCATCGCCACTTTTTTGGCTACCACGGTGCCAACACCTCCGGCACCGATTATCAGGACTCTTCCCATACTATTTATTTACTTTTAGTTTGATTTTCATAAAAGAAATATGCCATACACCGGATTTTTCATACATACCTTGGCATATTATTCCATTTACAAAGTTAAAGCTAATTTACAGATTATTAAACCCAATCGGCTTTCAGGAAAACGATAAAATTACCTCATTTTACATAGAGCGAAAATTCTCTGCCTGATGGTTGAAAATTCTTCAGGCAAAGAAAAAAAATCCAAGTTAACTTGGTTAAAAATCCGTCAGGCAAAGAATTTTCAACCATCAGGCAGAAAATTTCTCCTACTTCTAAAAGGCTGTGTCAGAGTTGCTTTCTTCTTCCGGATTAGATTTATTTGATGAACGGGGAAACTCCCGGTATGAAGCCCACGATATCGACATGGAATCAATCTTTTGAAATCCGGGAAGTATGGACGGTTATCCATGCAGTCTTATCTCTCTAATTAACAGTAGGTATTTGTGGTACATATCGGATGAATAATAGGGAATGGATGAGATTGTTTGCATAAATTTGTTTATCCAACGATAAACGGAGGTTAGTTATATGGGTAGCAACAGAAAACATATTCATGACGATCATGCTCATTGCGCTCATCATGCTCATCACCATCATGGGCATCATCATGGTCACCATCACCACACACACAATACGGAGGGAAATATTTTACTGGCATTCTTTCTGAATCTGGGATTTGCTTTAATCGAACTTATCGGAGGCATTCTGACCGGAAGTATAGCTATCCTTAGCGATGCTCTGCATGATTTCGGCGATTCGATTTCTTTGGGCGTTGCCTGGAGGCTGGAACATCTGGCTAAAAAGGGCAGAGATAGCCATTACAGCTATGGTTATAAAAGATTTTCCCTGTTGGGTGCCATTTTCATTTCAAGTGTTCTTATCATAGGTTCCGTATTTGTTATATATGCCAGTATTCAGCGATTGATGGCTCCGAAGGAACCGAACGTACAGGGGATGGTTATTTTGGCTGTTGTTGGAGTTTTGGTCAATGGTTTTGCTGCTTTCAGGCTGAGCGGTAGCCACTCTTTGAATGAACGCTCTGTCAGATTGCATATGCTGGAGGATTTGCTTGGCTGGATTGCCGTGCTGATTGTCAGCATCGTTATGCTCTTTTGGAATGTCCCGATTTTAGATCCTTTATTGTCTTTGGGCATTACGGCATGGATTCTTTACAATGTTTATTTCAATATCCGGGATTCTTTTAAGATTTTGTTACAGGGGATTCCTTCGGATGTGGATGTCGATAAAATTGTTGGCGAAATACAGGAGATCGAACATGTTATCAGTTTGCATGATATACACTTGTGGACTTTGGACGGGGAAAACCATATCATAACCATTCATGTGGTGTATGACAGCAATGCTATATCGACTCCCGTACATTTATTCGAATTGAAAGAAAAAGTGAGAGAGCGACTGACAGCGTTCGGGCTTAAACACGCCACCATAGAAATGGATCCGATGGGTTACAGCTGTCATATGGAAAACTGTTAACTCTTTATTCTCTTTCAAACCATTTTTATATTCTCTCAATCTTTTCAGAGCGATAGCGATGCTCTGTCTTTTTTAGCCACTACTATATATTTATTACCTTTGGATACGGTTAGCGGTGATTCTGTCTCATTGCGGGATTTCGATTCTGAGCTATATGACCGTTGTTGACTGTTAAATTTATAATCCATTATTGGAAGAAGATAATACCATTATTTTATACAAGGCATAAATAAAATCTGATCTTATGGATTGGTTTACAAATCTTTTTATGGGCACGGGAACAGCCCATTCTATTTTTTTATTGGCAATGACGATATCCATTGGTATTTTGATGGGTCGTATTCGTATTTTCGGGATATCGTTGGGCGTTACGTTTGTTTTATTTGCCGGCATTCTATTCAGTCATTTGGGGATGACCATGAACCCGGAATTATTACATCTGTTTCAGGAATTCGGGTTGATACTCTTTGTTTATTCTGTAGGATTGCAAGTCGGCCCCGGTTTCTTCTCCTCATTGAAAAAAGGAGGTCTTAAGCTTAATCTTACGGCGTTGGGGGTTGTATTTCTTGGTGTATTTACCACCATTGCGCTGCATTATGTTACGGGTGTGGATATGGCAACTATGGTTGGCGTACTGAGTGGCGCCGTGACAAATACCCCCGGATTGGGTGCAGCCCAGCAGGCTTATTCCGATGTAATGGGCTCCATGAATCCCAGTATTGCTATGGGGTATGCCGTGGCCTATCCTTTGGGAGTTATCGGTATCATTATGACAACGATCGTTTTACGTTATATCCTTCGCATCAATCTAAAGGAAGAACAGAGAAAACTCGAAAACGAGGATGAAGATTCTGCACAGTCTGCCATAGCATTGTCTCTGGTTGTCAAGAACCCTTCTCTTTTCGGGCAGAGCATAGCGCAGATGAATAAGAATCTTTCGAATTATTCATTCGTCATTTCTCGTCACTGGAATATTCAAACCAATAAAATTACCGTAGCTTCTTCCCAAACCGTACTGCATGATGGAGACCGTATTTTTGTTATCACCACGGAGCAGGATCATGAGTTTCTGAAAAGTTTTGTGGGAGAAGAAATGGATCTGGACCGGAAAATGTGGATACCGACCGACTCAAAGCTGATCAGTAACCGTTTCGTTATCACTAATAAGGAGTTGAACGGTAAAAAACTCGGTAACCTGAAACTTCGTCAGTTGGAAGGGGTGAATATAACCCGTGTAAACAGAGCCGGTATAGATTTGGTGGCCACACCTAATATGCCGCTGCAATTGGGCGATAAGCTTACCGTAGTCGGCAGTGAAGCTGCCATGCCGAAGATAAAACAGATACTCGGAGACTCTGTCAAACACCTTCACGAACCTAATTTGATCAGTATTTTCTTCGGTATAGCTTTGGGTATTCTTTTAGGCAGCATTCCGTTTGATGTGCCGGGCGTACCGCAGTCCGTTAAATTAGGGTTGGCCGGCGGTCCTCTCATTGTGGCCATCATAATGGGGCGTTTCGGGCATACTTGCCACATCGTTACTTATACGACCCAGAGTGCCAATAAAATGTTGCGGGAAATCGGTATCACGCTTTTCCTTGCATGTGTGGGGCTGAATGCCGGAGGTACTTTTGTGGAAACCCTTAACAATGGCGGTTGGGTCTGGGTCGGTTATGGCGTGGTCATTACCGTTCTTCCTTTATTGATTATGGGGATTGTGGCTGTTAAGATTTTGAAGATCAACTATTACACGTTGATGGGACTTTTGGCCGGGAGTACTACCGATCCTCCTGCTTTGGCCTATGCAAATGTCACGTCTCAGAACGGCGCACCCATGATCGGATATGCCACGGTTTATCCTTTGACTATGTTTATGAGGGTGATTACAGCCCAGTTGCTCATTTTGCTTTACTGTGTCGCATAAATAAGCGATACCGGCAAAATCCTTTTCCGCATCGATGAGGAAAAACAGCTTTACATTCAGGCATTTTAGCGTCAAGCAAGAGCACAATGCCATGAAAGTGGGCATGGATGGTGTATTGCTCGGGGCTTGGGTAAAAGCTCCGTGTGAAATATGCGACATCCTTGACGTAGGAACAGGAACAGGGCTTATAGCCTTATGTCTGGCTCAGAGATATGCCGGGGCACACATTACCGCTGTCGAAATAGACCGGAGTGCAGCAGAAGAAGCTGCAGAGAATGTCGCTTTGTCTCTATTTAAGGATCGAATACATGTTGTATGTGCCGATTTCCTGGAGTTGCCGGCATCTTTCCGAAAATTCGATTTAATTGTCAGTAATCCGCCGTATTTTTCCTGCGGTATTTCTGCTCCTGAGAGGAATAGAGCCATAGCACGCCACGATGAAAGCATGCCTTTGGGGCTTTTCTTAAAACAAAGCCGTAAACTGCTTAAATTGCATGGGCGTATTAACCTTATCCTTCCGGCAGACAGGTTGGAAGAGATGAGACAATATGCTGTTCTCAATGGTTTGGGACTTGAAAAAGTTTGTTGGGTCTATACGTCTGCTTCGGATATACCTAAAAGAATGATTTGCGTACTTGCTCCTCTTGTGGAATTACCTCCCATACAGGTTGAAGAAACTCTTTTTCTGACAGATGAGACGGGCAGACGGACAAAGGAATATCATGATTTAGTTAAGGAGCTCTATATAAAATAAGAGCCTCAAAGCCTGAAGTTTCGGATGTTTATCTTATATGGTTAAGACAAACAAATATCAATTAATTATCTTTGTATCTAATTAGAATCCATTGATATTTAGAATAATAAATTATTATGAAACCAACTTTATATGTGTTGGCTGCCGGTATGGGTAGCCGTTACGGAAGTCTTAAACAATTGGATGGCGTGGGGCCGAGCGGAGAAACGATTATGGACTATTCTATTTATGATGCTGTCCGGTGCGGATTTGGTCGTGTCGTTTTTGTAATCAGACGTTCTTTCGAAAGAGATTTTCTTGATAAAATAGTTTCTAAATATAAAGACCTTATTCCTGTTTCTATCGTTTTTCAAGACTTGGATAATCTTCCGGAAGGTTTTGTTTGCCCGGAGGGGCGTGAGAAGCCGTGGGGAACCAATCATGCCGTGATGATGGCCGAGGGTGTGATCGATGAACCTTTTGCCGTAATCAATGCGGACGATTTCTACGGGCGGGAGAGTTTTGAAGTGCTGGCCAATGAATTGAAAAGGCTTGAAGGGCATAAAAACGAATACTGCATGGTAGGGTATCGTGTAGGCAATACGTTGAGCGAGAGCGGCACCGTGGCACGCGGAGTTTGCGAAGTTAATGAGAAAGGATTCCTGACCGGCGTAGTCGAGCGTACTGCAATCGAAAGGAATAAGGAGGGTGTAATCAGTTTCAAGGATGAGAACGGACGTGAACGACATCTTGAGGAGAATACACCGGTATCTATGAATATGTGGGGCTTTACTCCGGATTATTTCGAGCACAGCACAAGGATGTTTGTGGATTTCCTTAAAAAACATATTGACGAACCTAAGGGAGAGTTTTATATTCCGTTGGTGGTGAATAATCTGATTAACGAAGGAACAGCTACCTGTAAAGTATTGGACACTCCTTCCAAATGGTTCGGTGTTACTTATGCCGATGACAGACCCGGAGTGGTAGAAAAGCTGAACCGATTGGTAGAGGCGGGCGAATATCCGAAAAAACTTTTTTAATGGCGACTGTCCGCACATTCTTCCGATGGCGGATGAGTTTAACTTCAAACTATAAAACCAATGAAAAAAACAATCTTTACTGTATCTGCCCTGGGGGCTGTTTTGCTTTTGGGAGCGTGTGGCGGTAATGCAAAAAAAGAGACGGCAGACCGCACGGTTGTTCCGGCCATAGATTTGACAGCTATGGATACAACCATCAGACCACAAGATGACTTTTATATGTATGCCAATGGCAACTGGATTAAAAATAACCCTCTTAAACCGGCGTACAGCAGATTCGGCTCTTTCGATATTTTGAGAGATACCAGCACGGCTCGTATTCATCAGATCGTGGAAAATCTTGCAAAATCCGACTTTTCAAAAGGTACTGACGAGTATCGTATTGCAGTACTCTACCGTCAGGCAATGGACAGTACCACCAGAAATCAACTTGGTGCTAAACCCATTATGGATCATTTGAAAGAATTGTCTGAGCTGAAAGATAAGGTTGAAATCATAAAATATGCTGCGGATCGCGATAACGAAGGATACGGTACACTTTTCGGATCTTATGTTTATGCAGATGCAAAAAACAGTGATTTGAATGTATTTCATATTTCTCAAACGGGTTTAAGTTTGGGAAATCGTGATTACTACGTTCAAAAGACTCCGGAGAATGAGAGTATATTGAAAGACTATACCGCTTATATAGAGAAAATCGTGAAGATGGCCGGTTATGACGATGCCATGGCCAAGAGAGTTGCGGAAAACAATCTCAAAGTTCAAAAACAGTTAGCTCAGTTTTCTTATAGCAGTCAGGAGTTACGCGACACATACCGTAACTATAATATGCTTAAACTTTCAGAGTTGATCGACAAGCAGGCCGATTTTGACTGGAAGCTTTATTTTGATGAACGGGAATTGAAACTCGACAGTTTGAATGTAGCCCAACTCGATTTCTTTAAGGAATTTGCCGTTTGGTATAAGAAGGTGGGTATCGAAGAGTTGAAAGACTGGTTGCTGGCAAGTTATATTGACGACAATACCGGTTTTTTGAGTGACGATTTTGCTCAGGCAAGTTTTGATTTTTACAGCAAGAGGTTGAGAGGGCAGGAAGAAATGAAGCCACGTTGGGAGCGTAGCGTCGGTCTTGTGGAAGGTATTTTGGGACAGGCTCTCGGAAAAGTTTATGTGGAGAAATATTTTTCACCCGAAGCCAAACAACGTATGTTAGACCTCGTTGGAAATCTGCAAGTAGCTCTTAAGGAGCGCATCGAAAGTTTGACATGGATGACCGGTGCCACTAAGGAGAAAGCTCTTGAGAAGTTAGCCAGTTTTGTTGTTAAGATAGGTTATCCGGACACTTGGAGAGACTTCTCTTCGATGGATATAGACGCCGGCAAGAGTTACATAGAGAATCTCAAAGCAGCCAAGGCTTATTGGCAGGAAGACAACATCAAACGTCTTGGTCAAAAAGTAGACCGTGATGAATGGTTGATGAACCCGCAGACCGTGAATGCCTATTACAATCCCAGCACGAATGAAATCTGTTTCCCGGCCGGTATTTTGCAACCTCCGTTCTTCAATGTGGATGCCGATGATGCGGTTAATTATGGTGCTATCGGTGTGGTTATCGGTCACGAGATGACACACGGATTTGATGATCAGGGACGTAATTTCGACAAGAAAGGCGATCTGAATAACTGGTGGACCGATGAGGATAGCAAGAAGTTTGAAGAATCTACCAAGGTTCTGGTTAATCAGTTCAATCAGATTATCGTAGCCGATGATGTACATGCCGATGGTGCGCTTACTTTGGGTGAAAATATTGCAGATCAGGGTGGATTGTTGATCTCCTATGCAGCACTCCAAAATGCACTGAAAGGCAAAGAAATAGAACCGATTGACGGATTTACGCCTGCTCAAAGATTCTATATTGCGTATGCAAGGATTTGGGGACAAAATATCCGAAAGGAAGAGATACTCCGCTTAACCAAACTGGATGTTCACAGTCTCGGAATGTGGCGTGTGAATGCTACCTTGAGAAATGTTGAAGATTTTTATAAGGCTTTCAATATTCAGCCGGAAGATAAAATGTATCTTGCCCCGGAAGAAAGAGTTGTCATTTGGTAATTGATTCCTTTCCGAGGCATAAGTTCTAATTTAAGTATATGATAGAGGCTGCTCACTTTTTGCGGGCAGCCTCTGTTTCATTCAGTATGATGAGATTTCGAATGGAAATCTTTGTTATTGAGGTCCGTTATAATTTACTGAGCTTTGCAAACTTCAGCATCATTTTCTTTATACCGTATTCATTGAAGTTTACTGTTGCCCGCGCATTATCTCCTTCTCCCTCCAAAGCATTGATTGTACCTATCCCGAATTTATTGTGCATAACGGTATCTCCCACATTCAAGCTGCCTATAGAGTCATACGAACGTAGCGTGTCATGCTCGCTTCTGGTACCTACATGTATTTTTTGCCCGGAACGACCGGGGCTTTTGGAGGGCGATTTTTTATCGAAATTTTGCAGGTATTTGTCCGAAGCTGCCTGAGGGAAATCTGTTGGTAGAAAATCTCCGTGTTTTCTGCTGTGCGGAGATCCTCGCATCGTTCCGTACGGGTCTATCATACTGTCTCTTGTGCGTTCGATTAGCGTGGGACTCAGTTCTCCCAGGAAGCGGCTTGGTCTCATAATTTCCAAAGAACCGTTTCTATACCGTTGTCTGGCATAACAAATACGGCACTTTTTTCTTGCGCGGGTTATAGCCACATAGAAAAGACGTCTTTCCTCTTCCAATTCCGGTGGCGTCGTGCACAAAGCCGATGGGAATAATTGCTCTTCCAGTCCTAAAATATAAACATGGTCGAATTCCAGCCCTTTGGCCGAATGTATTGTCATTAAAGTGACAACATCTTTTTGGTCGGCCTGCTGTGTGTCCTGATCCGTCATCAAAGCCACTTCCGACAGATAATTCTGAAGGCTTGGCACCTGCTCGTTTTCTGTTATCTTAACCTGGTATTCGTCTATGCTGTTAAGTAACTCCTTGAAATTTTCCTGACGTTTTAATCCCTCCGGTGTGTTATCGCCCAATATATCTGCTGCCACACCACTTTCCGAGATGATATTCCGTGCTATTTCAGAGAAAGAGATCTCTTCGGAAGCCTTGTCCACAAAATTTCTAATCAGTTCATGAAATGCCGTAAGTTTTTTGGCTGTAGCTGCATTTACCGGAACTTGTGAAATGTTTTCCGAGGAGGTTTGTTCGTAAAGAGATCGGTTTTGATTCGTTGCAGTTTCTTTTAATCGATTGATCGTAACATCGCCAATACCCCTGCGCGGATAGTTTATTACCCTGCTGTAAGCCTCGTTGTCAGAAGGGTTTACGGCGAGTTTCAGATAGGCGATAACATCTTTTATCTCTTTATAGTCGAAAAAAGCATGTCCGCCGTATATTCTGAAGGGGATACGCATACGCCTGAATTCCTGCTCGATAATGCGACTTTGGGCATTCGTGCGGTATAAAACAGTACATTCGGAAAAAGGCAAACCTTTACCGGCTTCTCGTTTGATGCAGTCGGCAGCCCATTCCGCTTCTGCATCGGCTGTCAGAGCTTCGTGTATTTGGATCAGTTCCCCCGTTTCATTTTCGGAATAGATTTCTTTCGGTATTTGGGCTTCATTGTGGCTGATCAGGGAATTTGCCACTTGCACGATCGTTTGAGTGGAGCGATAGTTTTGTTCCAGCTTGAAAAGTTTCGTTCCTTTGAATGTTTGCTGAAAAGTCAGGATGTTACTGATGTTTGCCCCCCTGAAAGAGTAGATGCTTTGGGCATCGTCTCCAACCACAAAGATATTTCCCGTTTCACCCATAATTTGGCGTGCGATCATGTACTGAGCAAAGTTCGTATCCTGATATTCGTCGATGAGCAAATAGCCTGTGTGTCGTTTAACTTCCTGCAATACGTCCGGATGATCTCTGAGCAAAATATTGGTTTGAAATAACAGGTCGTCAAAGTCCATGGAATTGTTTTTCTTCAACTCCTCCTGATATATTACGTAGATTTCACCGATACGCGGTACATGAGACTGCGTATTGTAGATGGAAATTTCTTTATTCGAAAGGTAAGCCTGTGGTGATAGTAGCCTGTTTTTCGCGTTCGAAATCCGGTTTGCTACGACATTCGGTTTATATGTTTTATCGTCAAGTTCTAATCTTTTGATAATCGCTTTTACCAGGTTCTTACTATCGGTCGTATCGTAAATGGAGAATGATGCCTGATACCCCAAACGATCGGCATAAGTACGCAATATTCGTGAAAAAACAGAGTGGAAAGTACCCATCATGACCTGGCGGGCTGCTGCTCCGGCATGGGTATATATGCGTGCCCTCATTTCCCGGGCTGCTTTATTGGTAAAGGTCAGAGCCATTATTTGAGAGGGAGCATACCCCAAATCTATTAAGTGGAGTACCTTGGCCACCAGTACACGGGTCTTTCCGCTTCCTGCACCTGCAATAACCAGCGCAGGGCCTCCATCGTAAAGGACGGCTTCTTTTTGTGCTTCGTCTAACTCTTCTATATATGAGGGGTAAAAAGTATTCATTTTTATTTAATAGAACTCAGTTTCTCTCTAAGGATTTCCAGAGCTGCGGGGTCTTCGATAACATCCTGTAAACTTTTAAATAAAGAAAGGACTTTTTGATCCGGGCTTTTTTCAATCTTTTTCTCGATCGAACTTATGATGTTATTTATTCCTAATATGTGAGGTATAGCTACCTGTTCGATATTTTTTATAACACCCGAGTTAATCGGAAATATCGTGTGCCGTGTTTCCGGGGGTAGGTTAGACCCGTTGTCTTTTAATGGGAATATAGGTCTGTAAGTATGTATGAACTTGTAAAACGGTCCGATGATAAAGGGACTGATATGTTGCAGTATCGAACTTAGCTGAACAGGAGTCAGATAGGCCATTGTTTCTATGTGCATATAAAGGTGATCTATGGACATCCTTTTTATACCCATTGAGAGAGGGTCTCTCCATTCTTTCAGGCAATTTGCTTTGTCTATATAAACGAATTCCGCACTCATTAAACCGGCTGTTACCCGGTTTGTAAATTCGGATACGGTAATGATTTCGGCCTGATTTTCCATGCCGGGAAAAAATTTCTTGAAACTTGTCCATTCTTTCACATGTGCATCATTTTCAAGAATAATCAGGCCGTATTTATTACCCGATGAGTGGGCAAGGATTACTTCGGCCAGTCTTAGGATGAATAAAGGAAAATATTGTTCGGGCGGGGAAACGATTAAGCCGAAACCGTTGAATATGATTTTATATAATTCGGACTCCAGCTCTTGAGTGATGGAGTGATTCTCGGCCAACTCAAGAGTGGTACGCAGCAGAGGAACTCTATGCTCCGGATATTTATCTGTAATCTGCTTTTCCCATTTTCTCTTTATCAGCTGGCTTTCCACAACCTCGTAGACATCGTCGTAACAGCGAAATGTGTTTGATATGGCTTGTGCTCTCGACACAATTTCGGGTAGCAAATCGTACTTGTTTTCAGGCAAAATATAGTTTTCGTCAAAGTAGTACTCTGCCAGGCGCAAGAAATCTTTCTGTTGTGTTTCTCCGATTCTGAACTTAATAGATCGTCCGCCTTTATAACTTACGTATATGGATGAGTAAGGCGGGCTATACTGCATCCCGGCCCAAGGGTAGCCGTCTACATGCTCTTGCAGATAGAGAGTTACGGCTTCCAGATGTTTACATGTTCCCAATCCGTTTGTTCTGAAATCCAGACAGGAGCAAAAGTTCCTGTCGCTCAAAACGCCTCTGAAAGCCACACGATATCTGCCGTTATTGCTTGTAACCATATAATCGCCCCAGATACGGTTGTCATCCAGGTGTTGAACGTCGAATTTCGATTCCAGGGCATTTTCTCGCCTTAGCGCTATCTGCCATTCCTCTATGGTCATTCCATCGGGGCAGATTTTGTTCGATAGTTTGTTTTCTTTATTCATATTTTTCACGATTATTAGTCAACTTTTGAATTCTTTCCAATTCTTCTTTTACAAAAGGAGCTGTCAGGCTTTTTGTGCAGTGTATAAGTTCTTCCGGCGTTCCGTTAAAAATAATTTTCCCGCCTTTTTCTCCTCCTTCCGGTCCGATGTCGATGATATGGTCTGCACATTTGATTACATCCAAATTGTGTTCGATTACGATAACCGTATTGTTTCTGTCTACAAGCCTGTTCAGAATTTTGAGCAACATGCGGATGTCTTCGAAGTGCAAACCTGTAGTCGGTTCATCCAGAACATATAAAGTTTTGCCGGTATCTTTTTTACTCAATTCCGAAGCAAGTTTTACTCTCTGGCTTTCACCGCCGGATAAGGTGCTGGAAGGCTGTCCCAATTTGATATAACCTAAACCGACTTCTTTTAGAACCGTTAGTTTCTTGAGAATTGCAGGTACATTCTCAAAAAAATCAATCGCCTTGTTGATTGTCATATCCAGAATGTCTGCAATGGATTTCCCTTTATAACGAACTTCCAACGTTTCACGATTGTATCTTTTTCCCCGGCACACTTCACAGGGGGTATATACATCCGGAAGGAAATTCATTTCCAGTTTTTTATACCCGTTTCCTTTACACTCTTCACATCGTCCGCCTTTTACATTGAAAGAAAAACGCCCCGGTTTGTATCCTCGTTGCCTGCTCTCCGGCAGAGAAACGAAAATATTTCTGATATCGGTAAAAAGACCGGTATAAGTGGCCGGGTTGCTACGTGGTGTACGTCCTATGGGCGATTGGTCTATCGATACGATTTTATCGATATTTTCAAGACCGGATAAACTCGAGTAAGGAAGCGGGTCCTGTAATGAGTTATACAGTTTTTGGCTGATTGCAGGATATAAAGTGTTGTTTATCAGAGAGCTTTTTCCACTTCCGGAAACGCCTGTTACACAGATAAATGTGCCGAGCGGGATGTTTAGCGTAACGTTCTTCAGATTATTTCCCGAGGCTCCTGTCAATGTAAGGGTTTTTCCGTTTCCTCTTCTTCTCGTTTGCGGTACGGCAATCATCTTAATATCATTAAGATAGTCCGCCGTCAGCGTTTTTGCTTTGTCTAACTCTTTCGGATTACCGGCAAATACCACTTCTCCTCCCAGTCTTCCGGCTTCAGGTCCCATATCGATCAGATAGTCGGCATTGAGCATCATGTCTCTGTCATGCTCCACTACGATAACCGTATTGCCGATATTCCGGAGATTTTTCAGCGAGTGCAGCAGACGCATGTTGTCGACAGGGTGGAGCCCGATGCTCGGTTCGTCCAGTATATATAAAACTTCCACCAACTGGGCTCCGATTTGAGTTGCTAATCGAATACGTTGACTTTCGCCTCCCGAAAGGCTTTCGGCTGTTCTGTTCATGGTCAAATATCCCAATCCTACATCCAGCAGAAAGTCGATGCGCGTGCGTATTTCTTTCAGAACTTCGGTTGCTATGGCTGCCTGCTTTGTGCTGAGTCTTTGCTCTATGTTTTCGAGCCATGCCCTCAGGTTGTTGAAATCCCATCGGCTTATTTCTCCGATATTTTTTCCATCGATGAGATAATGAAGCGCTTCTTTGTTCAGCCGGTATCCATTGCACTCGGGGCATGGCTGCGTTTTCATGAATTTCAGCGCCCATTTCTCAGCTGTTGCAGAGGATTCGGAGCTTTCTGCCAGTTGTACGATATAGTTTCCTATACCATTGAATGTGGATGGGAATGAACTGCCCCCCAGACTGTCTGCTTTCAGGATTAACTTTTCAGAGCTGCCATTGATGATGTCGTCTATCAATTCTTCCGGCAACTCTTCAATAGGATCTTTAAGCGATTTTCCGTAACTCTCGCACAAAGCATCCAATTGCCAAAAGATCATAGAGTTCTTATAGCGTCCCAAAGGTTCTATACCTCCCTGATAGATACTTAGTTTTTTATTGGGGATGATACTGTCTATGTCGATGATGCTTACTTCTCCTAAACCTTTACATTTATGACAATATCCGTTGGGGTTGTTGAAAGAAAAATTATGTGGAGCAGGGTCACTGTACGAAAGACCTGTTTCGGGGCACATCAGAGATCTGCTGTAAAAACGGGATTCGGCAGTGTCCATATCTGCCACCAGCATAACCCCGTCGCCTTCACGCATAGCCATGCGGAGGCTTTCGCCCAATCGTGTCCGGTTTGCCTCGTTAACCGTCAGTTTGTCGATCTGTACATCCACGCTGTGGATTTTGTAACGATCCAGTTTCATTCCGTGGACAATCTCCTGTATTTCTCCGTCTACATTAACTGTCAGATAACCTTTTTTTCTCAAACGCTCGAACAGTTCCTTATAGTGTCCTTTTCGCTGCTTGACGACCGGAGCCATAATTCTCACTTTCTTTTTATCGAAGTGTTTGCAGATGGTTTCCAGAATTTCCGTTTCGGTATATTTGACCATAGGTAATCCTGTTTTCCAGGAGTAGGCAATTCCTGCACGGGCATAAAGCAATCTGAAATAGTCGTAGATTTCGGTTACCGTGCCGACGGTCGATCTGGGATTGCGATTTGTCGTTTTTTGTTCTATTGAAATAACCGGTCCTAATCCATTGATTTCTTCCACATCGGGTCTTTCCATCCCTCCGCCCAGAAATCCGCGAGCATAGGCTCCGAATGTGTCTATATATCGTCGTTGTCCTTCGGAAAACAGTGTATCGAACGCCAAACTGGATTTCCCGCTACCGCTCATACCGGTGATAACCGTCAGAGAATAGCGTGGAATGGTTACGGATATATTTTTCAGATTGTGCACTTTGGCACCATAGACTTCAATAGATTGCATAATTCGTGTAAAATAAAAAAATATACAGAATTTATGAACAGGGTAATAAATGCTCCATTATTTTCTAATAAATTTAGTAATAAAACCTATATCAGATATATTACGATACTATTTTTATGTTAATTCGACGTAAGGCCATGTATTCAATACCTGTTAAAGGTTATTGTCTTTCTGTTTCATCTTACTTTTTCATTCGATGAGAATGCTTCTCAAAGAGCTTTTTTCAGACCTCATCTATGGGAAAGATATCCGGCTTTTAAGTGCGGTTATCTGTCTGTCTTTATGCTTTTAGATATTCAACAAGGTAATAAGCGGGTTTTAGTTAAAACAGGATACGGAAATTCTCTGCCTGATGGTTGAAAATTCTTAGCGCAAAGGATTTTCAACGAAGTTAACTTGAATAAAAATCCGTCAGGCAGAGAATTTTCAACCATCAGGCAAAAGATTTTTGAAAAACTTCCTGAGCTTATTGTCCTATGGGAGGAAAGGCGTTTTCAGGACAAAACAAAAAGGCTGCAGCAATTTAATGCCACAGCCTTTTTGTTAAAAAAGAATGTATTTCTTAGAAAAACAGCATATCGTTGCCGATCTTCGTATAATCTTTATCCGATGCCATCTTGAATGAAACCGAACCGTCATTCCAATAAGTCGGCCATCCGCCTGTTATGGCTCCCACCCAAACGATTTTAATGGGATGCAAACCGGCTTTGAGAGCACGACTGCTGTCGTGACGGCTGAACTTCTTTACTTCATCTCCGTTGTCAATCAGTTTTACCCCATCGATCCAGAATTGATCGTTGTTTGTGCTGAAGTAATAAACGCCATCTTTGGGAATCATAACATATCCGGTGGCAATAACAGCTTTACGTTTTACTTCATCTATGGAGTTTTTCATACCATCGTTGATGAGTTCATTAAGTCCTTTGATGACACCTTCCGTTCCCTTACTGTTTTCCGGAATGTCCATTGCCGTGTAGAAATCTCCCATAATCGTTTGAGTGTGCAGACCGGGTTTCTTGTTCTCTACTTCTACAGAGGCTGCCGGTTGCTGTTTCTCAAAGGTTATCGTTCTTACCTCGCTGAGTTTGCCGCTTGGGAGCACCGATGCCGTTTTAACAATCGTATTTTCCTTAATGGCAATCGGCTCTGTGTATTCGGTACTGTTGGCTGTCAACTCCTCTTCACCTAAGGCATAAACCATTTTGACAGGGCGCGTTGTTTTGAGCTCCAGCTTGGTCTCGTCTATGAAAGCAACAAAGTTGATGGATCCATTAGGTTGTTCGGGTAGAGGTATGTGATAATTCACTTTGTGATGATCCAGTCGAACAAAAGCATTATCAAGACGTTTGCAGAAGTTTTCGAAGTCTTTGTTCTTTTTCGCAGACCAGGTTACTTCAGCTAAAGCAATGGCTCTGGGATAGGCGCGATATTCCATAATCGGGGTGGTATAGAAATATTCGCTCCACAAATTGCACTGTGCTCCCATGATGTACTGATGCTTTTCGGCATTCAGTTTTTCAGGCAACGGTTCGTAGCTGTAAACTTTGCTGAGTGTGGAATAACCGCCGATAGCAACCGGTTCTATTTTGGAATCGCCTTGATAATGATCGATATACAAGCCTCCGCTGTTAGGAGTCATGATAACATTATGGTTCATGTTGGCCGCTTCGATGCCGCCGTCTTCGCCTCTCCAACTCATAACGGTTGCCGAAGGAGCCAATCCGCCTTCGAGTATTTCATCCCAACCGATCATTCGCTTACCATGTTTTTCCAGTATTTTTCCGGCTCTCTGAACGAAATAACTTTGGAGTTCGTGCGTGTTTTTCAGTTTTTCTTCCTGCATGCGTTTTTTGCAGTTCGGACAAACTTCCCAGCGATCTTTCGGACACTCGTCTCCGCCGATATGGAAATATTCGCCGGGGAAAAGGGGAGCCACTTCTGCGATGACATCTTCAATGAAAGCAAAAACTTCTTCTTTTCCGGCGCAATAAACATCGGGCTCGACACCCCAAATATTGCGCACTTTGAATTCGCGCGGGAAGCAAGCCAGTTCGGGATATGCCGTCAGTGCAGCCATTGCATGCCCCGGCATCTCTATTTCGGGTACAATGGTGATGAAATGTTTCTGTGCATACTCTACAACTTCTTTGATATCTTCCTGCGTATAGAAGCCGCCATATTCTGTACCGTCTCCTTCGATGCGTTTAGAGCCGATTTCCGTCAGCTTGGGATATTTTTTGATTTCTATACGCCAGCCCTGGTCGTCAGTCAAGTGCCAGTGCAGTCTGTTTATTTTGAACAGGGCGATTACGTCTATCTGGCGTTTTACATCCTCTATGGTCAGGAAGTGACGTGAGGGATCGAGGTGTACGCCTCTGTATTCGAAGCGAGGCTCGTCTTTAATGGAAACGGCAGGCATCTCCCATAAGATGGTGTCAATTCTGTTCGGGCTTTCGATTTCGGCCGGCAACAGTTGGAGCAGCGTCATTACGCCATTCCACAGGCCGTGGGCTGTCTTCCCGATGATTTGAACACTATTGTGTGTCGAATGTAATGTGTAACCTTCGTTTTTCAGTTCCAAATTTGCATCCAGAGCTAAATAGATACCGCCTTTGGGAGCTTTGTCTCCCTCTCGAACCGAAAGCTCGAGACCGGTGGATTTGCGCATCTTAGCAACAATAAATTCAGCAATGGTTTTAGCTTCTTCTCCATTAACCACAAAAGAGGTTGACTTCCCTAAAACGAAAGGTTTTTCACCTTCGACCTTGGTCAGTTCCATCGGTACGGGGATAACGTGTACCCCCTGATCGTATACGGGGAGTGTTTTTGTTTTCGGAGCTTTACATGAAAAAGCAACGAAAACGAAGAGAACTGCATAAAATGTAGTTAAAATAGTCCTTACATTCATTTGTTTTGATTTTATAAAATAAAGAGAAAGGGGCGCATCAACAGTTTAAGCCGATACGCCCCGGGATAAAAGTATGAGTTATAACCTGAGCTATAACCGAATTATTTACCATGCAAAGATGGGGAACTTGCTCATAAGCTCGTTAACCTCACCTCTGACAGTAGCTATAACATTTTCATCTTCGGGTGCGTGGAGTACGCGATCGATCAGTTCGACGATGGTTTCCATCATATCCTCTTTCACACCGCGGGTGGTAATGGCAGGTGTACCTACGCGCATACCGGATGTTTGGAAAGCAGAACGAGAGTCGAATGGAACCATATTTTTATTTACCGTGATATCGGCCAGCACCAAAGCTTTTTCTGCCACTTTACCTGTCAGTTCGGGGAATTTGGGACGGAAGTCGATGAGCATACTGTGGTTGTCCGTACCGTCAGAAATGATTTTATAACCGCGTTTGATAAATGCCTGAGCCAATGCTGCGGCATTTTTCTTAACCTGTACCTGATATTCTTTGAACGAAGGCTCCAATGCTTCACCGAAAGCGACTGCCTTGGCTGCGATTACATGCTCCAGCGGTCCTCCCTGTACGCCGGGGAATACTGCCGAGTTCAACAGAGCAGACATCATTCTGATTTCGCCCTTCGGAGTCTTTTTACCCCACGGGTTTTCAAAATCTTTACCCATCAGGATGATACCTCCTCTGGGGCCACGGAGAGTTTTGTGAGTGGTAGAAGTTACGATGTGTGCATACTTAACGGGGTTTTCCAGCAAACCGGCAGCAATAAGACCTGCCGGGTGGGCCATGTCTACCAATAAAATGGCGCCGATCTCATCCGCCAGCTTGCGCATACGTTTGTAGTCCCATTCACGGGAATATGCCGAGCCACCGCCGATAATCAGTTTAGGCTTTTCGATGCGGGCAATTTTCTCCATTTCATCGTAATCCACCATACCGGTGTCTTCACGCAGGTTGTATGCAACAGGGGTATAAATCAGACCGGAACTGTTTACAGGAGAACCGTGAGACAGGTGGCCGCCGTGTGCCAGATTCAATCCCATGAACTTATCTCCGGGGTTTAGGCAACACAGAAGCACGGCCATGTTGGCTTGAGCTCCACTGTGAGGCTGAACATTTGCGTATTCGGCTCCGAATAGTTTTTTCAGGCGTTCGATAGCCAGATTTTCTACTTCGTCCACCACTTCGCAACCGCCGTAATAACGGTGAGCAGGGTATCCTTCTGCGTATTTATTCGTTAGGCAGCTGCCCATGGCCTGCATAACCTGTTCGCTCACGAAGTTTTCCGAAGCGATTAACTCGATGCCTTTTGACTGGCGTTTGTGCTCTTTTTCAATCAGATTAAAGATTGCTGAATCTTTCATTTTAATTAGTTTAAGATGTTATGTTTTTTATTCTCAGTAATTCTTTTTGTTTATGTATCCTGACAAAGATAGCGAAATAGCTTTATTTTATACCTTCGTTCTTCCGTTCGTTTCGCCGGTTGTTTATAAAATCATAAGCTTTTTGGTAGTGGGTATAAAACTTTTTCCATTCTGCACAGCCTGCGAAACGTTGGCTTTCTTCTTTCAGCTTTTCAGGCGTACCGTATATGCCGGATACATAGTTATGAATATGATCGGCAATGGTTTCTACAGATAACGATTCTTCAAAATCCTTGCGTTCCACTACCTGAACGGCATTTGTCAAAGCTTTTTCAGGGTGCGTTTCTTTTTCTTTTATTGCCCATAGCCCGAAACCCGACAGATTTGTCGTAATGGTGGGAATGCCGAAAGCAATACTTTCCAGCGGTGTATATCCCCAGGGTTCGTAATAAGACGGGAATACGGTCAGATCTGCACCGATCAGCAAGTCGTAATACGTTTCATTGAAGATACCGTCCTGTCCGTTCAGATAGCATGGTACAAAGAATACTTTCAGTTTGTTTTCGGAGAGGTTATTTATACCGAGTCGGGAAAGTTGATTGATCACCTTGTCTTTATCCATCTCGTGCAGCCAGTGTGTAAGTACGGGATATTGCAGCGGTTCTGCATAGGGCTTTCTTTTGTTGGTTATCAAATATTTGAGATCTGCTCTCGGTTCGGCAACCCATCCGGGCACCAGCACGAAAGCGATAACCTGTTTTTCTCCATCGTATTTCTCTTTGTAACGATTCAGCGCATCAAGATATACGTCGATGCCTTTATTGCGATATTCGTACCGGCCACCCAGAGCGATGAAGAAAACATTCTTTTCATCTATTTTGCATCCTGTTAGTCTGTTTGTTACATCCAGGAGGTTTTTTCTTGCCAGATTTCGTTTTTTCGTATAATCCGCTCCTTGAGGTACGAAGTCCGGTTCAAATCCGTTGGGGGTGATCACATCCGGTATTTTGTCCAGCAATTGTCCGCACTCTATGGCCGTGAGATCGCTGACCGAGGAAAAGCAGTCTGCCTCATGCGCCGCTTTCTTTTCTACCGCGTGCTTGGCTTCCACATTCAGTTCCTGAGCCATCTGGTCGCCATTATATTTGTCCATATAAGCATAGAGGGCTTTACCATTGCCGGCAATCGAGCGTCCCACAGTTGTCGCATGGGTTATAAACATCGTTCCTAAATCCGGACAGTGTTTTTTCGTGTATAGCAATCCCATGGCTGTTTGCCATTCATTGAAGATGGCAATCCACTTTTCGGGGTAAGATTGATGAAGGTAATTGTAAAGACTGTGCATTACCCTTGCAGCCGCTACGCTGAAGAGCGATGTTTCATCGTAATCGCCGTAACCTTTTTCCGGTTGAATGCCATATTTTTCCCATATCTGAAAGTATATGGAAGCCTTATCTTCCCATATCGGTTTGAAGTCTATCAAAATAGCTGCCGGCTTACCCGGCACATCCCATCGCCCTGCAATAACCGGTGTTTTCAGCGTACAGGCCTTTTTTCCCATCCATTCTTTTAGCATGGTCGGGCATTCAGGGATAAAATCATCCGGCAGAGAATCTTCATCGGTATGGTAGGGGCCGAGAAAAATCACCTTTTCTCCGTGGATTTCTGTCATTTGACGTGCTCTTGTACTTAAAACGGTATAAATGCCGCCTATTTTGTTACAGACCTCCCAGCTTGTTTCTAAAATCATCGTTCAAAAGTTTTGATTTTGTTAAAATAATCGCCATACGAAAGCCACTATCACAGTTATCAGAACCCCCATGATGAGAGGCATGAAAGTGGCAACAGCAGTCCATTTTCTGCTACCTGTTTCCTTATATATAGTGTAGATGGTTGTGCTGCAGGGGTTGTGCAAAAGAGAAAAGAGCATGAGATTGACTCCTGTCAAAGTAGTCCACCCTCCGGCCAATAATAAAGCTTTGGTTTGGTTGATATTATCGGCGTCTATCATAACTCCGCTTTCGACATCCACGGGTATTCCTGCAGCCAAAACAGTCAGCATCAGTACTGTGGGGATAACAATCTCATTGGCCGGTATGGCCAAAATATAGGCCAGTAAGACAATGCCGTTAAGTCCCATTAACCATCCGGGATATTCGAGCAGATTTATCAGATGTTCGGCTATACTCGTACCGTTTATGCCGATGTTGCACGAAAGCCAGATAAAAGCCCCGGCGGGTGCGGCAAAGATAATGGCACGCCAAAGAACAATCAACGTGCGATCTATCAGAGAAGTATAGATTGTTTGCCAGAATTGCGGGGGACGGTAGGGGGGCAGTTCCAGATTGAAAGTGGAAACTTCGCCTTTCAGTACGGTTCGGGACAGTATCCACGATGACAGGAACATGAATCCGATGCCCAATAAAGCTATGGTTATAACTGCTCCCACACTTACCAGACCGCTCCATGTTTGTGGTACGATAGCTCCCAAAAAGATGGACGCAATCATGATTTGCGTAGGCCAGCGGCCATTGCAGAGAGAAAAATTATTTGTAATAATGGCTATCAGTCTCTCTCTCGGGCTGTCTATGATGCGCGTAGCCACAACGCCTGCAGCATTACAACCGAATCCCATACTCATCGTCAGGGCTTGTTTGCCATGGGCGCCCGAGCGTCTGAATAATTCGTCCAGATTAAAGGCAACACGTGGCAGGTAACCGAAGTCTTCCAATAATGTGAACAATGGAAAGAAAATAGCCATCGGGGGCAACATTACTGAAACGACCCATGCGGTAGAAAGATATACTCCGTCTATCAGTAATCCTGCAATCCAGCTATTCATACCTGCTGATAATGCCCCCGTTTTTAGCCAGGGATGAATCGTACCGACCAAAATATCGCTCAACCAGGCTGATGGATAGTTGGAGCCGATAATGGTTAGCCATAATACGATGCCAAGTAAAAACACCATAATCGGGAATCCCCACTTTTTACTCGTAACGATACGATCTATTCTCTGATCCATTGAAACGGAACTTTTCTTTCCGTCTTCTGCACGTATAATCTGTGCACATATTTTTGCAACGTCTGCATAGATAAATTCGGATAAACGGTCGTGGAAACCATCCCCGATGCTTTGTGCAGCCTTTTTCGCCTCTTCTTTCAGTTCTTCATCGGCAGCATATTGTTTCAAAACAGCCTTATCCCCTTCGATCATTCTGAAAGCAATCCATCTGCTGTTTGGCACTCCGGGGTTCTTTTCCATGATGGACTGTGTCAGAGCCGAGACGACTCTCTCAGCTTCTGCGGGCAATCCCCCTATACTGTGGGGGATGCAAGCTACACTTTGAGTAGCAATCTGTTCGATTGTTTTTAGTAGTTCGGATATGCCTTTACCCGAACGGGCACTTGTGCCAACGACCGGAACCCCAAGGATTTTAGAGAGTTTTTCCAAATCCACTTTGATTCCGTTCCTTTTGGCTTCGTCCATAAGATTGACGCAAAGGACAACTTTATTGGTTATCTCTAAAATCTGAAGCACAAGGTTCAGATTGCGTTCCAGTCGCATGGCATCCGCCACAATAACGGTTACATCAGGCTTACCGAAGAGGATGTGATCTCGCGCAATTTCTTCATCCTCCGACGTCGAAAGGAGAGAGTATGTCCCCGGTAAATCCACAATCGAATATGTGGCACCGTTATAATCGAAAGCTCCTTCTGCTCGTCCCACAGTTTTTCCCGGCCAGTTACCGGTGTGCTGTTTAAGACCGGTCAGGGCATTGAAAACGGTACTTTTTCCGGTATTCGGATTGCCTGCCAGAGCTATTTGATAACGTGCTTCGACGTTATCCTGATGTCTTTGTTTCAATTTACCCGAAACCGTTCTTTTTTCGCTCTGAGAGAGTTTTTTATCATTGTCTTTTGTCATAGAGGATTCAGAGATTGCGGGTCTATAAGAATATGTCTTGCCTGATCATACCTCAGAGCTATGCCTGAGCCTCTGATCAGATATGCATTCGGATTGCCCAACGGGCTTTGGAGGTAAATAGAGACTTTACTGCCTCTTACGAAGCCGAGATCCAGAAGTCGTCTTCTTGCAGATCCTCTGCAATTTACATCTATACCGCAGATTACGGCACTTTTGTCTTTCGGTAGACTTGTCAGCCTTTTGACGGCATCCGGCAAGAACGCGCCGTATATATCAGGCATATTGCTTTGAGGCAATACACTTGGATGTATAAAAGTCAGAGACATTGCTTCTCTTTTCGTTATGTTGAAAATTTCTCCCTGAAAGAGAAAGCCGATACCCTTGTCCTTGTTGTTCGAGATAATGCGTATCAAAGCTCCCGGAAAGAGACCGATGCCTGCCAGTTTGCTCAATATTTCGGCATTGGCATCGTCCAGATGGAGAATGCGCAGATATTCGTTAGGTTTCAGCTCCTCTATATTTAACCCGTTTTCAGGTTCAATGTTTGTATTTTCATTGGACGGAATAGGATCTCCGTGCGGGTCGATTTGCGGATTGTGTAATTTCTCCGATATGACTCTCAGTTCGTTCAGATTGACCCTGTGCTCCATTTGATGGGCGACCTTGTGCCATTCTGCAGGGCTATAACCCGAGTGTTCTGCCAGATATCGTTCGTAAAGTCGGTGTTTGCGTATCAATCCTAACGCATATTCTTTTCCCTGGGATGTGAGTTCTAAAGATGAAGATGAAACGAACCCTGCCTCACGCAGGATATCGATGTCTTTGTTTAGTTTCTGAACTTTCACGCCCAGCTTTTGAGACAAAGAGTCGATAATCGGTTTTGTTTCCTCATGCCCGGCGGCAATTTCGTGATAGAGATCTTTTATGATATCCTCCAAACGCTCTCGTTTTTTCTGAGAGCGTATATGTTTCAAGGGACCTTGTACGGAGATTTTTTCAGCCGAAGATTTTATCCCGGATTTTGGAGTATTGGTGCTGTTTATTAACCACCAAAGAGCCAAAATAATGATGATGGCCGTAATGATAATCCAACTCATAACTGCAGGCTGATGGTATGGATATAATATAAATATTGAATACAAATATAACAACTTCATACTTCTTATTGAGAAATCGTCGGATAACTGTTAGAACATTTTCTTTGGATGCGGAGCGGATAGAGAAAAAGCAGCAAGCGTATCGATACCCACTGCTTTTTCTTATTTTTAGTTTTATCTGTATTCCCTTGCTGACAAACTACACTTCTTTTTTGAAGAAATTCCTGCTGTTTGCCTGTGCCACGGGCATAACCACCATGTCGTTGATGCAGATATTTGCCGGTAAAGTTAATGCCGAAGCAATACATTCGGCAATGTCTTCTCCTTTGAGCGGGGTGAAACCTTTGTAGACTGCGTCGGCTTTGTTCCGGTCATTGTGAAAACGTATCAGAGAAAATTCTGTTTCTACGGCTCCCGGGCATATCTGTGTGACTTTGATACCGTACGGGAGCATATCGATACGCATAGCTTGCGACAGAGCATCTACCGCATGCTTCGTGGCGCAGTACACGTTACCGTTCGGGTAAACCTCTTTTCCGGCAATCGAACCGATATTGAAGATGTGCCCTTTGCCGCGTTTGATCATACCGGGACTGACCGTGCGGGTAACATACAGCAATCCTTTGATATTGGTATCGATCATCCGCTCCCAATCGTCCAACAAGCCTTCCTGTATTGGCTCCAGGCCGGCAGCCAGGCCGGCATTATTTACCAGCACTTCTATATGCTCCCACGGTTCGGGCAAATCTCCCAACGATTTTGCTACGGCTTGCGGATCTCTTACGTCAAAAATGAGAGGCAAAACATCTGTTCCTTTTGATATAAGTTGACGGGTAATATCATCTATACGGTCTTTCCGTCTTCCTGTGATAATCAGGTTATATCCCAATTCGGATAATTTGTATGCAGTGGCAAGCCCTATGCCGGAAGTCGCCCCGGTAATCAGGGCTATGGGTTTATGTGTCGTATTCATTTGGTTTAAGAGTGGGTTAATTATTGTATGAACAGTCAAATATAAAAAAGGGGCTGTGTCAAAATGAATTTTGGCGCAGCTCCTTTTAGTTTTGGTTTGTGGTTGGTTAAGCCACCGGTTTTAGCCTTTGAGGGATATTTTTGTGTTTTTCGAGGAGGTGGAAGCGCATGAGGCCGAGATTGAGGGTTGATATAGGTCTTTTGGGAGTGTTTTTCGCCTTTCGAGCAACCTTAGCACATAGTTTCTTCAGATTAAAGGCCATAGCTAGAAAGGCGAAGTCCATCTTGACCTGCTCTAAGCCCATATGTCTGAAACGCCGATACCCCATGTT
>NZ_KB904146.1 GCF_000379945.1 Porphyromonas macacae DSM 20710 = JCM 13914 | reverse complement strand
AGCGATCTTCGACATAATTCATATTAGAAACGAAAAGTGTAGTACAGGGGAATATATATTTTCCCGTCAGAACTTAAAGGTTTCGATAAGATTCGATAACGGTGGTTTATTTTTGGGCGTATAAGGAAAAAACGAAATAAAAAGATATAACAGAGAAGAGTTTGATCCTGGCTCAGGATGAACGCTAGCGATAGGCTTAACACATGCAAGTCGAGGGGCAGCATGGTCTTAGCTTGCTAAGATTGATGGCGACCGGCGCACGGGTGCGTAACGCGTATGTAACTTGCCTGATAGAAAGGGATAACCCGGTGAAAGTCGGACTAATACCTTATGGTCTTGGGTTATTGCATGATGATTCAAGTAAAGATTAATTGCTATCAGATAGGCATGCGTTCCATTAGTTGGTTGGTGAGGTAACGGCTCACCAAGGCTACGATGGATAGGGGAACTGAGAGGTTTATCCCCCACACTGGTACTGAGACACGGACCAGACTCCTACGGGAGGCAGCAGTGAGGAATATTGGTCAATGGGCGAGAGCCTGAACCAGCCACGTCGCGTGAAGGAAGACGGTTCTATGGATTGTAAACTTCTTTTATAGGGGATTAAAGTTATCCACGTGTGGATATTTGCAAGTACCCTATGAATAAGCATCGGCTAACTCCGTGCCAGCAGCCGCGGTAATACGGAGGATGCGAGCGTTATCCGGATTTATTGGGTTTAAAGGGTGCGTAGGTGGCCTGATAAGTCGGGGGTGAAAAGCTGTGGCTCAACCACAGTCTTGCCTTCGAAACTGTTTGGCTTGAGTATAGATGAAGTAGGCGGAATTTGTGGTGTAGCGGTGAAATGCATAGATATCACGAGGAACTCCGATTGCGAAGGCAGCTTACTAAGTTATGACTGACACTGAAGCACGAAAGCGTGGGTATCAAACAGGATTAGATACCCTGGTAGTCCACGCAGTAAACGATGATAACTGGGCGTATGCGATATACAGTATGCTCCTGAGCGAAAGCGTTAAGTTATCCACCTGGGGAGTACGCCGGCAACGGTGAAACTCAAAGGAATTGACGGGGGCCCGCACAAGCGGAGGAACATGTGGTTTAATTCGATGATACGCGAGGAACCTTACCCGGGATTGAAATTTAGCGGACTATGTATGAAAGTACATATCCTGTCACAAGGCCGCTAAGTAGGTGCTGCATGGTTGTCGTCAGCTCGTGCCGTGAGGTGTCGGCTTAAGTGCCATAACGAGCGCAACCCACGTTGTCAGTTACTATCGGGTAAAGCCGAGGACTCTGACAAGACTGCCGTCGTAAGGCGCGAGGAAGGTGTGGATGACGTCAAATCAGCACGGCCCTTACATCCGGGGCGACACACGTGTTACAATGGTGGGGACAAAGGGCAGCTACTTGGTGACAAGATGCGAATCTCCAAACCCCATCCCAGTTCGGATCGTAGTCTGCAACTCGACTATGTGAAGCTGGATTCGCTAGTAATCGCGCATCAGCCATGGCGCGGTGAATACGTTCCCGGGCCTTGTACACACCGCCCGTCAAGCCATGGGAGTCGGGAGTACCTAAAGCACGTAACCGCGAGGGGCGTGTCAGGGTAATACCGGTGACTGGGGCTAAGTCGTAACAAGGTAGCCGTACCGGAAGGTGCGGCTGGAACACCTCCTTTCTGGAGCGTTTCCAAGAATTTACTGTTTGTTTTCGGTGTTATTCTTTTTGCTGTTTTTTGCTGAAAGTTTTTCAGTCTGAGCATTGAGAGCATGAAGAGAGGGCATCGCGGGTCTTATTGCAGACGAGTATTTACGGGGAAAAGATTTTTTACCGTGCTTTCACTTTTCGTTCGATATGAACTATAATATATAATAAAGGGAATTCGAGGAGCTGAAGAGCGTATTCTTTCGATTACCGTGGAGAAGTCAGATGGGATGAGGGTCTGTATTATTGAGGCCGGAGCCTGTTCTGTTCTGTCTTTGGATGTCGGTACTCGATTGGAGGTGTTTTTGGCAAGGCGAGCGAGACGCAGTCCTATAGCTCAGTTGGTTAGAGCGCTACACTGATAATGTAGAGGTCGGCAGTTCAACTCTGCCTGGGACTACACTCGAAGCTTGTCCCCCTCGCAGTCGGAATGTTTTGAAAGTGAATCGTTCCGCGGAAGACGAAATGGTTTGTACGTTTGTGTTTTCTGTCTCATCGAGACCTTCCCGGGGGATTAGCTCAGCTGGCTAGAGCACCTGCTTTGCAAGCAGGGGGTCAACGGTTCGAATCCGTTATTCTCCACGAACGCCCCTTGGGTCTTGTTTTTTTTAAGACGTTGAGGGGGTAAAGCGATCTTTGACATACTGAACGAGTTAAAACGAAAACGTAGAGCAAAAAAATAAAAAGCCAAAGTATATGAAAGGTCTGTTTCATTTGTATGTTACAGACCCGGCGAAATAATAAGAAAAGGGCAGACGGTGGATGCCTTGGCTCTCGGAGGCGACGAAGGACGTGATAAGCTGCGAAAAGCTGCGGGGATTGGCACATACGATTCGATCCGCAGATATCCGAATGGGGTAACCCATCCATATTAATATGGATACAGTATATGATACTGGGCAAACGTGGGGAACTGAAACATCTTAGTACCCACAGGAGAAGAAAACAAACGTGATTCCCTTAGTAGTGGCGAGCGAACGGGGATTAGCCTAAACCGGTTTTGTTTCGGCAAAGCCGGGGTTATAGGAGTACCATAAGAGATTGCAGCGATTATAGGAGAACGTTCTGGAAAGGACGACCATAGAGCATGATAGTTGCGTATCCGGCATGATAGCTTCAGTTGAGGTACCACCTGAGTAGGGCGGGACACGAGAAATCCTGTCTGAATTAGCGGGGCCCATCCCGTAAGGCTAAATACTCCCGAGAGACCGATAGTGAACAAGTACCGTGAGGGAAAGGTGAAAAGAACCTCGAACAGAGGAGTGAAATAGACCCTGAACCCGTCTGCCTACAAGCGGTAGGAGCATCTGTTATGAGGTGTGACTGCGTGCCTTTTGCATAATGAACCTACGAGTTACTGTATCCGGCGAGGTTAATCGATCGAGTCGAGGAACCGCAGCGAAAGCGAGTCTTAAATGGCGTGAAGAGTCGGATGAAGTAGACGCGAAACCAAGTGATCTACCCTTGGTCAGGTTGAAGTTTAGGTAACACTAAATGGAGGACCGAATCGTTAAGCGTTGAAAAGCTTTCGAATGAACTGAGGGTAGGGGTGAAAGGCTAATCAAACTTGGAGATAGCTCGTACTCCCCGAAATGCATTTAGGTGCAGCCTTTGATGTTTCTTGTATGAGGTAGAGCGACTGATTGGATGCGAGGCTTTCACCGGCTATCAAGTCCAGACAAACTCCGAATGCATATAAGTATAGTCAGGGAGTGAGGGCATGGGTGCTAAGGTCCATGTCCGAGAGGAGAAGAATCCGGACCATCGGCTAAGGTCCCGAAATAACAGCTAAGTTGACCAAACGAAGTCAAGATGCAGAGACAGCTAGGATGTTGGCTTGGAAGCAGCCATTCATTTAAAGAGTGCGTAACAGCTCACTAGTCGAGGATTTTGGCATGGATAATACTCGGGCATAAGCTGTTTACCGAAGCCGTGGGATACGTATAGTATCGGTAGGGGAGCATTCCAGCGACGTAGAAGATTGAAGGACGACTTCAGTTGGAGTTTCTGGAAACGCAAATGTAGGTATAAGTAACGATAAAGGGGGCGAGAAACCCCCTCGCCGAAAGACCAAGGTTTCCTGATCAACGCTAATCGGATCAGGGTTAGTCGGGTCCTAAGTCGCAGTCGAAAGGCGCAGACGATGGCCGAATGGGTTAATATTCCCATACTGTCTATGGGAGTGATGTGGAGACGGAGAAGTGACAGCACTGCGTACAGACGGAATTGTACGTTAAAGGGTGTAGGTATTGATTGCGGCAGGCAAATCCACCGCGAGAGCCGAACCTGATAGTACACCGATTGCTTGCAAGAGGTGAAAATGTGTGTAATCCTGCTTCCAAGAAAATCCGCTAAACAAATGTCATAGACACCCGTACCGTAAACCGACACAGGTGGTTGGGTTGAGAATACTAAGGCGCTCGAGATATTCGCGGTTAAGGAACTAGGCAAAATGGTCCTGTAACTTCGGGATAAAGGACGCCACTGGTTTCATCAGTGGCCGCAGAGAATAGGCCCAGGCGACTGTTTAACAAAAACACAAGGCTGTGCTAAATAGCAATATTATGTATACAGTCTGACACCTGCCCGGTGCTGGAAGGTTAAGAGGAGAAGTCATCAGCGATGAGAAGCTTTGAATTGAAGCCCCAGTAAACGGCGGCCGTAACTATAACGGTCCTAAGGTAGCGAAATTCCTTGTCGGGTAAGTTCCGACCTGCACGAATGGTGTAACGATCTGGGCACTGTCTCAACCGCGAGCTCGGTGAAATTGTAGTATCGGTGAAGATGCCGATTACCCGCAACGGGACGAAAAGACCCCGTGAACCTTTACTATAGCTTTACATTGATCCTGGGTACCGGATGTGTAGGATAGGCCGGAGACTGAGAAGGTGTGACGCCAGTCATGTCGGAGTCGCTGTTGAAATACGGCCCTTCTGTTATTTGGGATCTAACTTGAAAAATCAAGGACATTGTATGGTGGGTAGTTTGACTGGGGTGGTCGCCTCCAAAAGTGTAACGGAGGCTTCTAAAGGTACCCTCAGGCCGATTGGTAACCGGTCGCAGAGTGTAATGGCACAAGGGTGCTTGACTGGGAGACAAACAAGTCGCACAGGTAGGAAACTAGAGCATAGTGATCCGGTGGTTCCGCATGGAAGGGCCATCGCTCAAAGGATAAAAGGTACTCCGGGGATAACAGGCTGATCATTCCCAAGAGCTCATATCGACGGAATGGTTTGGCACCTCGATGTCGGCTCGTCACATCCTGGGGCTGGAGAAGGTCCCAAGGGTTGGGCTGTTCGCCCATTAAAGTGGCACGCGAGCTGGGTTCAGAACGTCGTGAGACAGTTCGGTCTCTATCTGTTGTGGGCGCAGGAGATTTGCGAGGATCTGACACTAGTACGAGAGGACCGTGTTGGACGTACCTCTGGTTTACCGGTTGTTTCGCCAGGAGCATAGCCGGGTATCTAAGTACGGATGGAATAAGTGCTGAAAGCATCTAAGTACGAAGTCCGCCTCAAGATTAGATCTCCCATGAGGGTGGTTATAGACGATGACCTTGATAGGCTACAGGTGTACAGGCAGTAATGTCATAGCCGAGTAGTACTAATAGCCCGAAAGAATTATTTGCTGCGGAAGATACGATGAATGTACATTGAAGATCTTTTTTTGTATGTTATGGTCGTCTTTCCGTTTGATATGCGTTGGCTTTGTTTTTTT
>NZ_KB904145.1 GCF_000379945.1 Porphyromonas macacae DSM 20710 = JCM 13914 | reverse complement strand
AGACCTTGGATTGATTCTAAATTCAGCGAATCTACAATGCTGTTGACCAGGCGCACAGGGTCATTGGCATCAATATCTTGACCAAGTTCTGCAGGAAATAGCAGGATGGGGTCGGATATGTAAGGACGAAAGTGTAACTTTGTATTCATTAAGTAATTGATATTTGCTAAGTTACTCAAACTTAGTGAACGAACGAAGCCCTAGCTTGTGAAAGTTGGGGCTTTGTCGTTGGATGAGGAATAAAAAAAGGAGGCTGCCCCAAAAATGAATTTTGACACAGCCCCTTGCATATACAATCTATCCGGTATTTCCCGTTTAGAGTGCTGCACTCAAGCCGACACGAAACAGTCTGAGATCTTTGTCCCTCGTACAGGAGCAGGCCGCATCGAGGGAAATGCCTTTCAGGCGGTAACCAAGCCCCAAAGTAAGGTAGCCATTGTCATTACCCCAATGATATCCGGTACGCACCGATACTCGTTCGAGCCATTCGTACTCGACACCTGCACCTCCCGTAAAGGCTTTGGCATCAGAGGGAAGCACAAAATAACGGGTAGCCAGCACAGCATTCACTTTATGCGCTTTTGAAAACGGAAGGGTAACCGAACCGCCCAATCCGAGAGAAGACGGGAGACTGTTTTTGGAGCCGTTTTTGCCATACTTTATTTTTCCTCCAAAATCATTCAGAGAGAACCCAACAGAGTAAGAACCGGTATTGCCGGAAACGATCAGGATGTTCCTGTAATAAATGCCTGCCGTGGCACTGCCGGTATAGCCGGTGTAGCCGTTGTAAGACTGTATAAGGGCACCGCCGGCATAAGCCGATAAGTGCGAACTTATCCTGATCGCATAAGAGAGATCGATACTCCAGTCCATCGGCTTAATATCCTGCATCGGTATCATATCTTCTCCCACCTGCGGTATATTCAGTCCGTCGAAAAATCGGAAACCCACCAGCAGAGCATAGTTATCCATGATTTTGTACCCGCCGGAAAAAGCATGATACTTCATGGCATCATCGTTGACCTTGGGATAGAGGCCGAAAGTATAAGAGGCATAAAAATTGGCCTGCTGCTGAAGAAAGGCTGTGGGATTGGTATAAAGAAACATGCTTTGGGTATCGCCCATAACGGCATCGCCCATACCGGCAGTTCGTGTGTCCGCATTGATTTCGAGGAAAGGTAACGAGCGGCTTTCCTGAGCCCAAAGAACGGAGATACTGCAACAGAGTAAAACGGAAAGTATTATCGCTATTCTTTTAGACATGATCGTAGAATGTTATTGTTTTACAAAAGGTTGTTTATCCGTTTGGCTTTGAGCCTCCACTTGCAAAAAGTATGTTCCACCGGCCAGTTTGCTTACATCGAGCTGCAGGTGTCTCTGTTCCGGTGTTTCGATACTGACTTCCTGTCGCTTTATTCTTGTTCCGGTAGGTGTGAGAATGGAAACAGTCGCCCGATTCACCTTATCGCTCAAGCGCACATGAAGCACTTTTACAGTCGGTACGGGGTAGATGGCATAGACAAGTTTGTCCTCCACAACCTGAGCAGGCATGATATGGGTCGTGTGGGCACCCGATTCATCCGTAGCCGTGAGTTCGAAAGAAGCCATACCCGTTTTTACCGGTTTCACCGTAAGAATATTTCCGTTCACAACGGCTTTTGCCACAGAGGGTGTAAATTCATGAACGGTATAACTTATTTTGTCGCCGTCTTTATCTTCAAAATATTTTGAAAGGTCGAGTTCAATACCATTCACGGTATTTACGGTAACGAACAGTCTGCCCGGATCCCGAGTCAATGCAGGAGCCTGATTTCTGTACACTTCAAAAGGAATATCCATTTCAGTTACGTCCGAAAAGGCGTTGGATACGCTCACCGTAAGAGTATATTTACCCACAGCGGAGACGGCCTTGAACTCGAGGAACAGCCCGTTCTCCTCTTTAGAGATCTTTACCCCTTCGGTATTTCCCGATACGGTATAGCTCCAGCCCAACCGGTCGGCGTCTTCCACGAGCAGCTTAACCCGAGTCGTTTTCAAGCCGGATACGCGCACAGCTTTATCCGTGTCGAGTTTCAGAACCACAGGCGTACTGTTGGTGGTTTTCGCTTCCATAAGATAAACGTCGGAAACCTCTTCCCATCGGTCTACAGCCTCGATTGCCAAAAAATATTTGGTGTCTTTCTTCAGTTTATTCAACGTAACCTCAACAGGATCTCCAGGTTTACGTCCCCAGGCTTTTACTTCCGTTTTACGGGCTTTCCTGAAATTCTTTTCATTGAGGGGATGTTCCGACAGATAAACATAGTAAAGAGAGGCCGAAACGTCGTCTTCGTCTTTAACGGCAGCCCAACTCAAAGCAAGTTCCGTTTGCTTTGCGGTATACTCCACTTTGGCAACCTTCTCGGGTTTTTTATGCCTGTTTTCCGCAAGCGCTTTGGCCGCATCTATATAACCCCGTCCCAAACGTCCTCTGTATTTGGGATTCATTTCATCTATATCCACCGGAAGAAAAGAGTTTCTCAAACGTTTCTCCAAATCCTGAGAAGTGAAGCCGGGGCCTCCGAACCGGGAAACAACCAGAGCCGCTATTCCGGACACATGCGGACAAGCCATGGACGTGCCCTGCATGTAACCGTAGGTATTTCCGGGCAGAGTGCTTAAAACCTCTCCTTTGGAGTAGAAACGGCTACCGCCCGGTGCCGTCAGCGTAACCCAGTCTCCGCGGTTGCTGTAATATGCCGCCGTATAGTCCGGGGCCATGGAAGCCACCGAAATCGTCTTCGGATAGGCTGCCGGGAAGCACTTGAAATCCCGGCCGTCATTACCGGCTGCAAAAACAACGATACCGCCTTTCATCGGTGAATCTTCGAGTTGATTGCCATTTTCATCGCAACCGGCATACTTTATGAAGTAGTCTATAGCCTCCTTCAAAGAAGGACTGATATTGTCCGGTCCCGGATAGTTATACCCCCAGGAGTTCTGGCTGATTACAGCACCATTGTCCGCACCGTATTTTATCGCTTCGGCAAAAGAGGAAGCGCTCCAGCCGTTCTGCAGAAAAACCTGACAGGTCATGATACGCACACCGCTGTCCGGCTCTCCGTTACCGCCGGCCACACCGCAGACACCTTTGCCGTTTCCATTGCGGGCAGCCACCGTACCGGCTACGTGCGTACCATGTCTGACCGGCTCTATTACGCCATTATTCAAGACGAAATTATATCCGTAAACATCATTCTTATACCCATTGTTATCGTTGTCTTTTCCTGGCTCGCCGTTCAACTCTGCAAGATTGACATACATATTTTCACGAAGGTCTTCGTGCCGGTAATCCACTCCGCCGTCTACAACGGAAACGATAACATTCTTTTTCCCTGTCTCCACCTTCCAGGCTTCGAAGAGATTGATATCGGCACCTTCGACAGACTGCACATGCCTGCCGACATTATTGTAATGCCACTGTGCACCCAGTTGTGGATCATTGAACGGCTGTTTGTCCGTTCTAACCGGAGGATTGACAGCAAATAAAACCGGGCGGGAGTCTGTCGGTTCGATACGGTGAAGTTTTTCTATGATCTCCACACCGGGAATTACTTTCATTTCCGAAGCAGCACGGGTAACCGGTATCTTTTCATCGAATATCACATCGTACCACAAATGCAGTCCCTCGCGCCGTGAGCGTTCCTCATATTTGCCGGCAGGGCGGAACACACGTGTCATCTTCGTTGCCCCGACCTGACGCAGAAAGCGGTCTATATCCGACCGGCCACTACGCAGAGAGTTATCGCCGCCTTCGCCGACACTGAAATTGTCTCCTGCGGCACGGGTAAGTTTTACGCGAATGATGCCCGGAAGAATTTGAAGGTTGTCCGTTTCCGGGGCTATTTCCGTTTGATCTGCAAGCTCGTCCATCCTACGGTCTGCACAACCCATAGAGAGAAAAACGACGAACCCTAATAATATGATTATTCTTTTCTTCATGATAATTGTTCTCATTTGGATAAAATTTTAGCCCTCGATAGGAGTAAACAAAATATCTTTCTTGCGGATTTTTGCCTTTACGTTTTTCTTTCTATCGACATAAACGCGCTCTTCTTTTTCAAATTTTTCAAACCCGTTTCCGGACAAAAATCCAATGACGCCGGCCAATTCCTCTTCATCGGTAAGAAGAGTGGACGAATCGGTTATCATAAGAGCAGAAACGAGCTTATCTTTCGTGATATCATAAATAATCCTCCGGAAAGCAGGCGTAGTAAGCTTGAATGTCCATAAAGAAAGATTCGTTAAGCCGTCCGGCGCACTGATCAGATCGCTTCTGCGGGCGTATTCGAATGTATACACCTTTTCGGCTTTGTCTCCGAATCCGAGATAGGGCAGCAGGTAGTATACAATTCCCTTTTGCAAGATAGAAAGCTCTTTTAACTCCTGCCTGATCTTCGAACGAAAATAAATCTTCGTTTCACGCGCCTCTCTTGCGCTGTTTTCTCCCACTTTAACCGAAACACAGTTCTTGAACCGGTCTAAAACGGTTGTTATCCAAGGTGCTTCATTAAGCACTTCCCAGTCATCCACATCGGATAGAATATCCACCTTAAACTCTCCGCCCCACTGATCCGTTTCGATCTTCCGAGGCTCTATTCCGCTTATCACGGTACTTCCGGATTGCTCTACAGTCAACTTGCGGCTTTGTGTGCCGGCTCGAACGAGAATGTGAGCTGTACGCATCTCCGTACCTTTATTTTCCGAAAGATGAAGAACAAGTGTTTTTTCCACGGCCTCGACTTCAATCCAATCGGCATTTTTCACAAAAGACCAATGAGCCTTGTTCGTCAATATGGAAATCTCTTTCATTGCTTTCTTGTGAGAAAACTTAAGCTGTTCGCTTTCGGAGAAAGAAAGCGTATCTCCTTCCGTCAGATCGGCACGCGTACACGATCCCAACAAAAAAAGGACTAATGAAAAGATTAATATCAGAGCTTTTCTTATCATAGTATATATTTCGTTTATTATGTTATCGATGGTCGAAAATCAAGATTTCGATATACGGGTATAATTGAAGTAGAGAGCCTTTCTGCCATCGGTAGCCTTGAAATGGGTACCGAGTGAAACTTTTACACGAATGTTTTTTCCGGCATTCTTGAATAAATAGCTTCTGGTTGGATAATCGTATGTCTCGAACTCAAAACCTTCTTTCCGCATCAGTTCCTTAAACTCTTTGGTCAGAAAGTACACACCCTCCACCTGAAACAGTGCAAGCTCAATATTTTCAAAAGCATGTATAACATACCGGGAAACCATGGCATAAGTACGGGAAACCCAAGGATCGGTTCCTAAATAAATCCACAGCGTAGAAGTTGATTTTTCTTTCCAAAACAGGCCGCCTTTCTCCTTCTCGTATTTTTCGATTTCCTTTCCATCGAAAGAGAAAAGATACTGCGGATATGTTTCAAAAGTCGGATAACTGCGCGCCTGTATCGCCTCGAAAGTAAACCTCACGTCGGGCTTGGAAACATCGGGAAGAACGGCAGCCTCGACATTGAATCTATCGACGACCTTCGAGTACACATTATCCTTGCCCGGTACGGGAAGAAAGCCTTCGGCCTTGAGAAAAGAGATAAAGCCGCCGGCATCCGGTTGCTGCAAAAAAGCCGGGTCTTTCGGAATCAGTCTGGCCATCATGTACTTATGGTCGTAAACTTTATAGTCTATCTTACTAAACTTCGAATATGTTGTGGTGTAAATCCAGGAATCGGTGTTCACAAGGTCATCGGGAACAGAAGTCAGATAATTTCTACGCTTCAACTCAAAATCCTTAACGGTATGCGGATCGGCCCCGAAAACCAAACAGGGGAGTATAAATTCGGGAACACCTGACTGCTCTACCGTAATCGTAGTTTTTACCTTACCGTCTACAGCCGATAATGTAAAGATGGCCACCCTGGGGGATTCTCCATTATACTCGTCTACCTTTATCTCGATTTCTTTATTGAAGACTTTAGATTTTACACTTATCCAGCTCTCTGTAAGCCCCTCTATGCGCCATTCCTTGAGATTTGACAGCACCGTTACAGGGAATACACCCCCAAAATTATCTACCGAGAGTTTTTGCTTATCCGTCCGGATAAAGAAATCCGATCCTTTTTGTATCACCTTCACCGCACTCGAACGCCCCCCTGCAAGTACTTTAACGTACCCCGCACGTTCCTCCGTATTCTTATTGGCTTCGACTTTAACCAGAAGCACGTTTTCCTGTTTGAAGGTCTGTATCCATCCCGATTCGCTGACAGCAATCCATTTACTCTGATCCGTATTCACAGATATGCTCTTTTCGGATGTCTCATGAGAGAATGTCAACTCTTCCTCCGAAAGACTCAGAGCAGGTTGTACATCCTCTTTCTCTTTGCAGGAAGAAACCAGCAGCACGAGTGCAGAAAGAAGTAATATTTTATTCCATACTGTTTTCATCTGTATCTTGATTTATTTTAGCATTTCTACATCGTTAATGTTTTTATCCATACACGCTTGGGTACCGGAGGGAGTATAGGGAGCGATATTATACGACAATACATACCGGTTTTCCCAAAGACTTTTACGTACCAGTAAAAAGAGTTTCTTTTGGATATTCACGAAAGAAAATTCGCCCTCAAAAGCATTTTCGTCAAAAGGCACAAAACCCTCTTTTTCCAATAAAGCGACGAACTGCCCGGTCAAAACATGGAGATTGCCATACATATACATGCCCAACTCCAATGACAGGAAAGTAAAAGTCGTTCTCTTGAGCAAGCCGCTTTCACGATCGATGGTGTATCCCCTCATTCCCAAAGGTCGGGGAGCATGAAACATCAGCAAATCGGTCTTTGCTCCGGGAAGCCCCACGGAAGAGAACTTATCGGAATACTCCCCACCGTTCTTCTCTTCCCATTTTCTCACATCATCGGCTTTGGCTTTATTAAAGTCTGTCAATCCGTAAATAAACCGATCGAGAGTCGGATACGGCTCCGTTTCCTCAGGGACAGGCATAAATACGGCAAGAGGTGTTTGTGCGGCATCTTTCGTAAGCAAAACTTTTACTCTTTTCTCTTTATTGAGATACAACACACCTCCTTTACCGGAAAACTGTTTTACAAAACCGTTTTCTTTCAAAAATTCAAGGTATCCGGCATCCGAGAAAAGGTCCTTCTCTTTTGCCACCATCGTGGCCACATAGACAAACTCGGCAGAGTAACGCATGGTGGTATAACGAACATAAGGGAATACCGTACTTTCCGTATGATAAGTATAGAACGGCGTATCGTCAATGCCGAAAGAAGGGGGCTTCGGTGTACCGACAAGTTTGCTGTGCCTGCCTTTCTCAAGCTTATCTATCTCCCGGATATTTGCACCCCACTCGAAAAAGGGCATGATAAAACGCATGGGACCATCTTGAGAGACCTTGAACATCTTAGTGACATTGCCGGCTTTCATGGTCAATTCCGTCTGACGCTCTTCGCCGGTCTCATTCTCTGAAATATCCAAGGTTATTTCATTTCCGTAAGACGGCTTACCGACCTTTATCCAGGGCACATCGCTCAAAACCTCCCACTCCGGGGCATTGGTCTGCACATACAATGACACTTTACCGCCATAGCGCTCTATGCGTAGCTCTTCTTTTCCCTCTATGGAAATACTTGCAGCAGCTCCCTCCTGTTTCACTTGTAATATTTCTGCAAGTGTACCGGAGATTACAGTTACCTGAGCAATACGGGGCTGCACCTCGGGATTGGAATCAGCAAGGAGAATAAGCTCGTTTGCGGACTTAACCGCCCTCAACCATTCCACATTGGATATGGCTTCCCAACTACCGGCATTGGTAGTGACGGTCAACTTCGCCTCCGATTTTCCGCTCGTGAATGTCACTTCGGAATCGGGAGACACAACCAACATATGCTCTTCCTCTTTCTGGCAGGAAAAAAGCATCAGGCTTAGCAGCATGAGTAAAAGACAGAATTGCCTCATAAGATTAAAATTAGATTGCTTATCGTTAGTTTGAAAAGAATATTTTTCATGGTTTCTGCACTCGCATATTCGCAACTCTGCACAAATATCAGAGAAAGTCTGTAATGGCAATGACATACTTATTTATAAATCATGGTAAAATCCCGGCAAATAGAAAAAAACCATACGCCGAAACACTTCAAGGTAAAAAGCAAAACAATATAACAATTATAATTAAAACCGACAGAAGTATCCCAACAAAATACATTCTCTTTCCAAGAAGGTTGAATTCCACCCGAAAAGTTAGATACTAAATTATCTCTGTGTTATAGAAAGAGTTCGGTATTGTACCGTACTCTTCCCGTTTAATATTGCTTTAATTCTATCATTGTTATAGTACCGGATATACTCCTGCAACGCATCGATAAAACGCTCCGGAGAGTCAAACATCTCGGCATACAAGAACTCTGACTGCATAATATCAAAGAAGTTCTCCATCATGGCATTGTCTAAACTGTTTTCTTTACGCGACAGACTTTGAATGATTTGTCTTTCGGCAAGGCGCTGCCGATAGCCTTGATTTCCATGCTGCCATCCCCGGTCGGAACGCAGAATAAGTCCATCGACACCATCGAAATTGCAAAATGCCTTTTGAAGCATATCCTACACTTGCTCCAAATTGAGACTTTTGAAGATATTGTAGGACATAATCTCCCCATTAAACATATCAATATCGGAGATAAGTAAAGCTTCTCCTTTCCTATATCGATTTGCGTAACATATGTTGCCCATTTCATCCCGGGAGCTTGAGCAACAAAGTTCCTGGCAAGGACATTCGGAGCAGTCTTGCCAACTTCACCTTTTTAGGAGCGATAGCGCAGTCTAATGATTTTGCACTTCTTAAGGTGTTGCTCAAACATCAAGCGGCGGACTTTCTTATGATTGAATACCTTTAAACACCATTCGAAAGTTGGGGACATATCGCTTACCTCGAGAACTCATGGTAAAATTCAGCTCCATCTTCAGCAACAGGCTTTTATCTCATCCAACCGGCAAGAAGGAGTTATCTCTCATACAGCCCCGCCGGCTTGTTTTCTCTAAAACCGGGCAACGGAACAACACAACCATCTCCCCCCGGACGTAGAGGAGAGAGCACCGAAAAGAAGAAACAGCAAGAGCCGCAGCAAAGAGAGTTCTTCTCTCCTGGCTACGGCTCTTCTCTTAAAAAATTGGCGGCTACCTACTCTCCCACTGTTACGCAGTACCAT
>NZ_KB904144.1 GCF_000379945.1 Porphyromonas macacae DSM 20710 = JCM 13914 | reverse complement strand
GGAATGCCGGTGCTGAATGTGGATCAGTGTCCCGAGATCATCATTTGCAATTTCGATCTCAAACCCGGTTATGCGGGTGTGGACAACCCGATTTATGCCAAGGAGAAGGGTGTTTACCTGTTCCTGGGCGATGCCAAAGAAAGTTTGAAAGAAATTTCCGGAACTCTCTGAATAACGGGGTAAAAGTTAAAGAGACCATTCTCGATCATTGGGAATGGTCTTTTTTTGCCCGACAATATGGTATGTGTTTATTTAGTATATTTGTCAATACCTTAAGAATTTGGAAAAACAGACATTGTTATATAATTAATCCTTAATATCGTTATAAATAATGGACAAGCAGAATCAAAGTTATCGTATTGAGAGCGACCTCATCGGTGAGCGTCAGATACCTGCGGACAAATTGTACGGCGTGCAGACATTGCGCGGCATTGAAAACTTTCGCATCAGCAACTTTTTACTGAGTGATTATCCTTTGTTTATTCATGGCCTTGCGTGGACGAAAGAGGCTGCAGCCATTGCCAATCATCGCCTTGGCATCATTAATGATGAACAGAAGAAAGGTATCGTACAGGCCTGTCATGAATTGTTGGAGGGCAAACATCATGAGCATTTCCCCATCGATATGATACAAGGTGGTGCCGGTACGACCACGAATATGAATGCCAACGAGGTAATTTGTAACCGTGCCTTACAAATCATGGGACACAATCCGGGGGAGTTTCAGTATCTTTCACCTAATGACCATGTAAACGGAGAGCAGTCTACAAACGATGCTTATCCTACGGCCATACATCTCGGTTTGTATGCATCGCATCTGAAGTTCCGCACACATTTGATTGCCTTGATCGATTCGCTTAGAGCCAAAGGCAAAGAGTTTGCCCACGTTTTGAAAATGGGACGCACCCAACTTCAGGATGCCGTTCCGATGACATTGGGGCAGACTTTTAACGGTTTTGCATCTATTTTGGAAGTCGAACTGAAAAATCTCGACCATGCCGCAGAAGAGTTTTTAGTGGTTAATATGGGTGCTACGGCTATCGGTACAGGTATCTGTGCAGAGCCCCAGTATGCTCCTTACGTTATCGAAGCCCTTCGCGATATAACGGGTTGGGATATACAGCTTGCAGATGATTTGGTCGGTGCTACCAGCGATACATCCGTAATGATCGGTTACAGCTCTGAACTGAAACGTATTGCTGTTAAGGTTAACAAGATTTCTAACGATTTGCGCTTGATCAGCAGTGGCCCTCGTGCCGGTTTGAATGAAATCAACCTGCCCGCCATGCAGCCGGGTTCTTCCATTATGCCGGGTAAAGTCAATCCGGTTATACCCGAAGTGATGAATCAGGTTTGTTATAAAGTGATGGGTAATGATGTTACCGTTACCATGGCCGGCGATGCTGCTCAGATGGAGTTGAACGCTATGGAGCCGGTAATGGCGCAATGTTGCTTTGAATCCATTGATTTATTGGCTAACGGATTCGATACGTTGCGTACCCTCTGTATCGACGGCATTGAAGCCAATGAAGATGTATGTTCGAATTATATTAAAAACAGTATCGGTATTGTAACGGCACTGAACCCGATTATCGGTTATAAGAACTCCACCAAGATAGCCAAAGAGGCCATGGAGACCGGTAAAGGCGTTTATCAATTGGTACTTGAGCACGATATTTTAGATAAGAAAGATCTGGATACGATTCTCTCTCCGGAGAACATGATCCGTCCGGTCAAATTGAATATTAAGCCCAAACACTAAGATTTCGAGGTTTTTCGGTAACCACGTTGCATACCGAGCAGTTATAACTTTATAGAAATGTACATGAAAAAGAATTTTTTTTGCCTGACGTTATTCATAAGTTTGTTACTGTCGGCATGTAACGTGGTTCCCATTACCGGAAGATCACAAATCAGTTTGGTGTCGGAGTCTCAGATACTGGCCATGAGTCAGAGTCAGTATCGCTCTTTTATCCAGAAAGCTCCGTTAAGTAAGAATCGCCATGATGTAGAGCGGGTACACCGTGTGGGAACGCGTATCGCACGAGCTACTGTGGCATATCTCAATCAGAATGGCATGGACAGCCGGGCCAAGGAATTGGCATGGGAATTCAATCTGGTGGAGAGCAAACAACTCAATGCTTTTTGTATGCCGGGAGGCAAAATTGTGGTTTACACGGGTTTATTGCGTTTGTTGAATTCCGATGACGAACTGGCTGCCGTGGTAAGTCATGAAGTAGCACATGCTGTGGCACGTCACAGCAATGAGCGTATAAGCAATGAGATGTTGCGTAGAATGGGCGGACAGGTATTAGGCGTAGCTGTAGCCGGTGAGAGTGCAGCCCTTCAACAGGTTATCGGTCAGGCCTATGGTATAGGCTCCCAGGTTTTTATTTCTTTGCCTTACAGCCGTAAGCACGAATATGAAGCAGACCGCATCGGTCTTGTTTTTATGGCTATGGCCGGTTATGATCCGGAAGGCGCTGTGAGTTTATGGAAGAAGATGGCGCAGGGAAGCAGGAATAAAAACGATATGTTGAGTACGCACCCGACAGATGAAAAACGTATTGCCGCCATTCGTAAATATATGCCTGAAGCCAAGCGTTATTACAAAGGCAGAGGGGTATTCAATATTCAACCTTTGAACCAACAGAACACAGACAGAAGCGGTAATTCCAAACCCGGCAAACCTCGCACCTCTGAAGACTGGCGGTTCTGATTTTATTCATTCCGGATTCACCGGCAAGACTTTTCTACAGTCTATTTAATTGGTTATATTTGTAAGTAATCACTTTATAATATAATCACTGAACGGAACAATGGAAAAAAGTCTTAAAGGTACTCAGACCGAGCAAAATCTGCTGAAAGCATTTGCCGGCGAGTCTCAAGCTCGCACACGCTATACATTCTTTGCGAGTGTAGCCAAAAAAGAAGGTTATGAACAGATTGCTGCTATTTTTCAAGAAACAGCAGACCAGGAAAAAGAGCATGCCAAGCGTTTCTTTAAGTTTTTAGAGGGAGGAATGCTGGAAATTACAGCCTCTTTCCCGGCCGGGAAGATTGGCAATACTGCCGAAAATCTGGCTGCTGCAGCTGCCGGTGAAAATGAAGAGTGGGCAGAGCTTTATCCCGAATTTTCCGAAGTAGCTGCTAAGGAGGGTTTCAAAGAAATAGCTGCTGCTTTCAAACTGATAGCTACCGTGGAAAAGATGCATGAAGAGCGTTACAGGGCATTGCTGTCCCGTATTGAAGACGGTGATTTCTTCAAACGCGAAGAAAAGCTCAAATGGCAATGTCGTAATTGCGGTTATGTGTTTGAAGGTACGGCTGCTCCTGCAAAATGCCCCGCATGTTTGCATGACCGCTCTTACTTCGAGCCTATGAAGGATAATCTCTGAAAGGTTATCATTTTTTATTTGAGAAATTGGGGCTGCGTCAAAATTCATTTTTGGCACAGCCCCTTTTAGTTGCATCAGAATGCGTAAAGTACAAAGCGTTTAGACTGAAGGCTGAAGGGAGCGTAACCGAAGTACGTGATCGAAGCCGAATGTCGCAAGGAATGCAGTGATTTGCACATGATGACACTCCGTCTTTTGTCTGGAAGTAACTATTCTGCGAACAAAGTAGGTGTGACAAAGGCAAACGAGCTTAGCGCCCTTTTGTCTGGAAGTAACTATTCTGCGAACGCCTTGATTACAAGTTTCCTTTTGATATACAAGTAGTAACCGATAGCCGCAAATCCTTTGAAGATACTTGTGAGAGAGATAGCCCACCAGATACCGGCCAATCCCCAGCCCAAAGAGATAAAGAGCCCGGCCAAAGGAATACGTGCATAATTGCCGATTATGCTGATGGTAGCCGGTGGCATGGAACGGCCGATGCCATATAAGAACCCCTGTGTTGTGATCTCTGCCATCATAAATAGCTGCGAATAGCCGTTGATGCGCAGATATTCGCCTCCGGCTATGTAGGTGTCGCGGTCGGGTACGATGATGCCGAACAGTTCTTCTCCCAAGAAGATGAACAGCAGCGTACCGATCAATCCGAAAACAAAGGTCAGGCGTATGGCCTCTTTGTACGCCGAAAAAGTTCGCTTGATTTTCTTGGAACCGAAGTTTTGTGCCACCACGGCACTCAATGCCGTAGTAACGCCCTGAGAGGTGTTCCAGGTAATTGCTTCCATCTGTCCTCCTGTGGTGAGCGTTGCTATCCCGATGTGTCCGCCCACTTTGGAAGCCGTCCGTCCAAGATACATGTTCACAAAAACGAAAAGAGAGTTGAGTATTGCCACGGGTAAACCGATATGCAGAATACGTTTGTTAATATTCCCCACCGGTTTTATCCATAGCGGGATGCTGCCGAGCAGTTTGTCTTTTATCCAAAGCTGATATACGAAGAGTACGAATACGGTTGTTTGGCAGGTAAATGTAGCCCATGCCGCGCCTGCTACGCCCATTTTGAACACGAAGATGAGCAGTGGGTCTAAAATCATGTTCATGATTAGCCCCAGGCTCAGAATCCGGAAGGGTATTTTACTGATACCTGAGGCATTGTAAATACCGCTCATGGTGTTGGTCATAAAGACGAAAGGGAGTGCCGTGAGGATAATGTGCAGGTATTCCGATGCTAACTGCTGCACCTCAGGTTCCAACAGATAGATACCCAGAATAGGCTGTTCGAAAACCCAAAAGAGTGTGGCTAAGAAGATGCCTATTGCCAAAGACATCATGAAGTTATGCCCGGCATAAATTTTAGCCTCTTCATGGTCGCCCTTTCCCAGACTGTGGGCTACTGTCACTTCGCTGCCGGTTTTGTTAATGGTCGCTATCGAGTTGGCTAACCATGTGAGTACCGATATGATGCCCACCGCAGCCACTGATTTGCTGCCCAAACGCCCCAGCCAGGCCATATCCGTCAGGCTGTATGCCATTTGTATGAAAGACGTACCCATGATGGGCAGCGAGAGCTTGAGCAGGTGATGTCGCAGCGACCCAACCGTTAGATCTTTGATCTGACGCATTCTATATTATTGAGTTAAGCAGGATTTTTCCTCGAAAGATAAGTAATGATTATGGGATAAATACCGTTCGATCGCATATTTCAGCCGGTTTTAGCGTATATCTATGTCGCGCAGTAGTTCCACGCCTACCTGTTCGTTCAGTTTTTGTCTCAGTTCCTCCCGTATTGTCATGAGCTGTTGTCTTGCTGCCGCCGAATGCATGCGCAGGTAGAGTATGCCATCCCTGACATATTTTTTTGCAATAAACTTTTCAAATGGTCCCAGAGCTGTCGGAAGGATTTGCAACAGTTTGGCTTCCATCAGCCGTTCGTGCAGTTCCGGCTCGTTCGTCAACCATTCGTCCAGTACATCTCCCAATCGTTGCGGTTCGGCTCTTCTCATTTTTTCTGTTTATACTTGCTCAAAGGAGTTTATCTCTCCATTCTCCAGACGGAAAATTCTGTAATCGTCTCCCCACTGCCTGATGATTTCATCCAGATATTTCCGATTCGTGTCGGTAATGAATATCTGTCCGAATTCGTCGCCGGCTACCAGGCGTATGATTCTTTCCACCCGTTCGCTGTCCAGCTTGTCGAATATATCATCCAGCAGCAGTATGGGCGATTCGGGGTTGTGCATCTGTTGATGACGATATTGCGCCAGTTTTAAGCTTACCAGATAGCATTTGTTTTGTCCCTGAGAGCCGATTTTGCGCATCAGTTCGTTGCCCAGAGTCATTAGTAATTCGTCTTTCTGGATGCCGTGTGTGCTGTATCCCAGGATATAGTCCCGTTCGCGTACTTTGGCCATCTGTTCGGCCAAGGGCGGAGCTTCCGGTACGATCTGGGTTCTGTAAATCAAGTCCACCTCTTCCTTGTCTCCGCTGATAAAACTGTAGTATTTGCGGAAAATAGGAACGAACTCACCGATGAAACGCAACCGTTTCGATGCTATGGAGGTGCCGTAACGTTCCATTTGCATTTCGAGTACCTCCATCACCGGTATATTTCTATCCTCTTTTTTGAGCATGGTATTACGCTGCGCAAGCAACTTGTTATACTGAATCAGATCTGCCAGATAGGAAGCATCCTGTTGGCTCAGCAGTTGGTCTATGAAACGTCTGCGTTCATCGCTGCCGCCCTGGATGAGCTGGTAGTCCTGCGGCGAAACGATCACCAGCGGAAAGTGTCCGATGTGTTCGCTTAATTTTGAATACTCTTTTTGATTTCGGCGGAGTATTTTTCGCTGTCCCGGCCGTATGCTCAGCATAACCGAACGGCTGTCTCCGTTTATTGACCGGTATTTTCCCTCCAATACGGCCATATCCGTATTGTGTCGTACCGCTAAATAATCGTTTATACCCAGGTGGCTGCGTGTAAAACTCAAGTAATGCAGGGCATCCAGAAGGTTTGTCTTTCCCATGCCGTTCAGCCCCACCAGGCAGTTCACCTTCGGAGAAAATGAGCACGAGGCCGAGGCTATGCTCTTAAAATTAATGATGTTGAGCTGTTCGATAATCATATTGTACAAAGATAACAACTTGCCGCTCAACATGCTGTGTCTTTTTCTGCTGAAATGCGATTGTATTTTTGCTTTCCTTAACAGAGCAGTTTATAACCGATAGACCGGATGTTAACGATGCTTACCGAAGCATCGTTTCTCAGATAATCTCTCAGGTGAGAGATAAACACATGCAGGCTCCGACGGTTGTAGATATCATCGTCGCCCCATAGCCTCATCAATAAGTCATAAGCTTCCACCACCTGACCACTGTTGGAGGCCAGTGTCCAAAGCAATTCGCTTTCCCGGTAAGAGAGTTGCTGCGCCTGTCCGTTTCCCAATGTCAGTTGTTGTGTCGTGCGGTTGAGCCGGTAAGAGCCGATCGGTATTTCTTCTTCCGGTTTTTCCGGATAGCAGCCCCGCCGTCTTGCCAGTGCTTTGATGCGTGCTTCCAGTTCACGGATGTTGAACGGCTTGCACATATAATCGTCTGCCCCGATGTCGAAACCATGGAGAATATCCTCCATTTCTCCCCTTGCCGTCAGAAAGATGATAGGCGTATTTTTATCGCTTTCCCGTATTCGTTTGACCAGACTGAAACCGTCGAGTTTAGGCATCATCACGTCTACGATCAGTATGTCCGGCCGTTGTGCCGCATAGGCTTGCCATGCTGTTTCGCCATCTGCAGCTGTTTGCAGGGTAATGCCGCGTGTTTCCAGCGTGTCCGACAAGATCATGGAGAGGGTGGCTTCGTCTTCTGCCAACAGAGCTTTTATGGTGTTCATAAATGATATTATTTTATAAAATGGAGAATGAATATGCTGCCTGTGCCGGGTGTACTTTTGACGTCTATGCTTCCACTGTAATGCCGCATCAGTTCTTTGGCATGGCTTAGTCCCAGACCATATCCCCGGACGTTTTGCACATCGCCTTCCGGCACTCGGTAAAACTGGTCGAAGATATAGGGCAGGGCTGCTGCAGGAATACCCTTGCCGTGATCCGAAACCGTAATTTCAACTTTTCCCTTGCCTTTTGTGCGAGCTGTAATTTTAATGAAGATTTCTTCGATCGAATATTTCAGTGCATTATCCAGCAAAGCATAGATTATGGCATTAAAGTCCTGAGGACGTATAACGATCTGAAGGTTCTCGTCCAACTCTAAATCTAAAGTACCGTTTCCCGGTATTCTCAGCCGGAACTCTTCCGCAATTTTTGTCAGATATTCATTCACTTGAATGGTTCGCGCCGTTTCCGGATTCTTCCCGGCTCTTCCCAGAAGCAGAATTTGATTGATCAGTTCCCCCAATTCTTCCAGCTTATTACCGATGATATTCAGATATTGTGTGCGTTTTTCGGATGGTAACGGATTTTCTTCGTATTGGAGAACTTCTTTGGCAGCCATCGCCACGGATAGCGGTGTCTTTAGCTCGTGTGTGATATTGTGTACAAAATTGCGCTCCATCTCTTTGATTTTTTCTATACGGAGCAGCGTTTTCCATAAATATGTCATGGCAAACATGGTCAGCAGAATGGTGAACAGTGATAACATGATCAATCCGTTCATGTTTTTCAGTGCTAAAAAAGATAGGCCGCTTACTTTCATGTAGTATGCAAAGCGCATCGAAAATTCAAACGGAAAGAGGTAGTCCGTTTTTTTTGTGGATATCCATACCGGTATTTTATATTCTGTGAAATCATCTATTGGATCCGGAGTCATATCGCCTTTTCCTCTTGCCAGAATTTTTCCTGTTGGTTTGGGTGCGTATAGAGGCGAAGAAAGTGTTGCCGAATCTGTAGCTTGGAACAGCGAATCTTGTATACGAATGAGAAACAGACGATGTTCTACATGGATGTTACGTTCTTCCAAAGCATATGACAGCAGGCTGTCCGTGAGTTTGAAATCAATATCCGTGATATGGTCTAAAGCTGCGTGGATGCCTTTGTAAGAAAGTTGCCCTACGGTTAGGAAGTCTTCGATTCGCTTCAGTGAAACCGTATCTCGAAAGGCCGAATTCATCTTAAGGTTGGGGCGTACCGTATCATTGTAGTTTATCGAAACTTGCTGTGTCATGCGCCCATTTTCCGAATAACCTCTGCTTACATCGATTTTGCCCTGTGATGCAGGGTCTTTCCTTAGCTTCTGCATTCGGCTTTCAAGTTCGGTGTAATCTGCCAGAGCCAGGCACTCCGCTACCTCCTCGCTCAACCGGTCATGCTCCTTATGGTAGCGGTCGGTTAGCCAAATACCCTGATACACTGCCAGCACAAGCAGGCAAATGCAAACTAAAACGGGTAGTCCGAGGTGATGTTTGGGGCCTTTGCTGTTCATAGACTAAATATCTTTAGATGCATTATAGCGTCGTATATCGATGTCGTTGGTGCTCTTTTTATAACCTCCGAAGTTGTAAGTAAAGATAATTGAAACAGACGGTTTATATGCTACTGTGTACATGTTACTCCATTGATTGCCGTATCTTACCCTCAAATGTGAACCCGAAGAATTGAAGATGTCTTCTATTCTCAATCTCAGTGCAGCCCGCTTTTCCATAAATGTATAAGTGCTTCCCGCTGAAATCGTTCCATTTTTCCCGATGTCGAATGTGCCCTGAATGGCATCCGTATGGCCTGAAGCACTGATGTTCAAGGTTATATCCGGTTTTACAGGCAGTTTGTAGTCTATTGTCAATGAACCCTGCCCGAGAAGGATGGAGTGTTTTACGTCCATCCCATGAAAATTTCGGAGTCTGTTGCCTTGTATCATGGCATTCATTTGAGATGTGATCTGCAATCCTTTTATCTGCTTGAAGACAAAAGGCAGTGTGAGGTTTATGCCTGCATATTGCGTATAGTCGAAGTTCACCGTCTTGAATTGAGTCTGTATTTTGTCCGCCATCTGGTAGGGAACCTGCATCATATCATCTTTTGTATGCTGAATGAAAGCCGAAATCATGTATCGCTGCAGGAATATGTATTGAACCGCTCCGGAGTATCCACGCGAGGGCATGAGTTCCGGATTACCCAGAATTATGCTGTACGGATTGATATGCGTCGTTGTGGGAGACAGTTCGCTGTATGTCGGATAGGTTTTGTCGCTTGTCATGCTCAATATCAAGATGTGTTTGGGAGAGATAACCCAGTTGACCGTCAGTTGCGGATAAAAGTCCCATCGGTTTGCCAGTGTACGCTTCCCGTTTATTCTCAGGCGGTAGTTTTCTATGGTGAAACCTGTTTCCAGACTGATTTTTTCCGAGGGCTTCCAGATCGTGTTTATCCATGTTTGCCGGAGCGATTCTTTCAGTTCGCTATTGGTATGGATTGCTTCTTCGCCGGAAAACTGCCTGCTGCTTACTTTTGAAACGGACTGTTGTCCTCCGATACCGTAAGTTATCTGTATGTTACCCATGCTCTTTGTTTTCCGGCTGAATTTTACCCCCAGGGTGTGGATACGTAATGCCGCTTCATCTTTGATTTGCCGGTGTTCAAAACCGTTTTCGGGCAGACGGAGCCGGGTGTTGCTGTTCTGCCGGGCTGCAGTATAATAAGTGGATAAGTCGAACAGATTCGGCGCTGTCCAATCCATTTCTGTGTAGTGTGTGCAACCATCTCTGCCGGCATCGGTGTAGGAGCGCATCGGATTGTTTTCGTCCAATCTGAAAACAGAGGATGAAGCCGTTTCCGATCGATGTCCTGTTCCATAATAACGTAAACGTAGTTTGTTCTTCTGCGTTGCGTGATATGTCATCGAAGCATAAAGCCCCCAATTCGGTTTTTTACTTTCACGGTAGTCTTTTTGGAAAAGCCGGCAGGTTTTTCCGTTGGTCAGCGTATAGCGTGTTTCCATGTCTTCGCCATTGCGACTTTTGGCAAAAGGATTTGCCGATAGATTAAAGTCTGCTTGCCACCGACCCCTCACTGTGTAAAGGTTTATCCCGGCACCTGAGTTTAGCCATTTTTCATAATCCGAATGCAGAGTGACAACGCCTTGCGTTAATTCTTTCGTGTTGCTGTTCTCTTTCAGGATGATGTTGATTGCAGCACCTCTCACACCTGCTTCGGGTGGTGCCGCATACATCAGTTCGGCTTTTGCCAATCGTTCCACGGGCATCGATTTCAAAAGCCTGATGATCTGTGCCGGTGTAATTCCCGGTGCTTTACCATCGATAAGAATGGTATAGGACGAAGCTCCCGAAAGCTTCAGTTCATCGCCCGATTTATACATACCGGGCATTCGTTCCAGTGCTTCGTAGATATTCGTAACGCCCGTATTTTTTACCATTGCTGGCAGGTCGAAACTCAGCCGTCCGCCTTCCAGTTTTACCATCCGGCGGTAGGTGTTTACCCTTACTTCTTTTAGCTCGATGGATTTTGCAATGGAGTCTAATCTTCCTGCTGCCGTCGTATCCGTTTGACTGTTTTTGAGGGCCGTTGTATCCGTAACGTCTTGTTGGGCTTGAACGGCTATGTTATTGAGCACGATGCAGAGTATGAAACTAAAAACAAATCTTTTCATATGGCAAACTTTTATTTCTGTTTGGATATGTGTAAAAGTATGTATAGCCTGTGATAAAGTGCCTTAAGCAAGGCTTACGGAGTGTTAAACAGTCTTACTCTGCAGATTGATACCCGAAAATTCTCTGCCTGATGGATAAAAATCCAAGTTAACTTCGTTCAAAATTCTTCAGGCAAAGAATTTTTATCCATCAGGCAGAGAATTTCAGCTGTTTCTTTGACGGCTTTTGCAAAAACCGTCTTCTATTGAGAATCAGCTCGTTTTTTGTGTATATATAAGGGGCTGTGTCAAAATGAATTTTGGCGCAGCTCCTTTTAGTTTTGGTTTGGGGTTGGTTAAGCCACCGGTTTTAGCCTTTGAGGGATATTTTTGTGTTTTTCGAGGAGGTGGAAGCGCATGAGGCCGAGATTGAGGGTTGATATAGGTCTTTTGGGAGTGTTTTTCGCCTTTCGAGCAACCTTAGCACATAGTTTCTTCAGATTAAAGGCCATAGCTAGAAAGGCGAAGTCCATCTTGACCTGCTCTAAGCCCATATGTCTGAA
>NZ_KB904143.1 GCF_000379945.1 Porphyromonas macacae DSM 20710 = JCM 13914 | reverse complement strand
GGCGTAAAGCATGACAACCAGATGGGTCCAGGCATCGAAACGCTTGATGTACCTTTCTCCTGTGTGTGTTCGGCTATGTTGGAGGACTTGAGACTTGTCTAAGAGGTGGAGCAGCTGACTATAGATGGGCTGTCCGAAGAAATGCTTACTTTTACTCATCGTTACCTTGCATTGGTTTGGCGACAACAAAGTAACGAAAAGAGGGCTGACTTCCTGATACAGGAGCCAGCCCTTAATTTATTACTTCAAAAATTTTTATCGGACACCAATAATTGAAAAAGAACTGTCCCGGTCGGACAGTTCTTTTTTAATTATATATATAAAAATAACATGTATTATTCTCAGGGCTTAAGTATTCGCATCAGACAGTTTTTACAATCGATTTTTATTTGAAAACGTTCATTTCCCTGAATCAAAAAGAGAGGTTCTTTGTAAGGCATCCGTTTGAGGGTTTCTCTTGTACAGTAACCGAGCAAACGATGAAAACAATGCTTCGTGGTCATCAGTGCCGCATCTTTAGCCTGTAACAATTCAAATGCGGGTTGGATATCCGATGCGCCTAATTTCCGATAGTGTTGCTGTGCCAATCGATTGGATACGTTACCCTCATAACCGACATTCGGATAAAGGCCGCTCTTAATCGAACCTGCTTTTTCTTTTATTTTTAGTGTCGGAGCAAAGTAACGGGGACTGTTTATAATCTTCAGGCACATTTCAAAACCTCTTATAGCATCTCTGCGTAAACAGGTAAGAAGGGAAGGCGGTATAAACGGTTCGTTTTTGAGAGCCAGTGTTACTCCTCTAACCTCAAACACCGTATCTCCCTGCCTGCACAAAATTTCTTTAATGGCATCGGGACGAAAATTTTTGGCTTTTTCAGGAATAAATTCGATGGATGTCGAAGTACTGTTCGTTCCATCCGAGATGCCAAGAACCAGACCGAAAGGAAGACTTCTTAAAACCAGATCAACCGGTATTTTACGGGTAGCAGACGGCTTGGAAAGAATCTGCTCAAACTGATGGTCGTAATTTCTGTAGACTTGGGTTCCTGACGGAAGATTAAGCCTTTTATTCAGTTCGATATTGCCTCCGGAAAGAATTTTATTTACGGCAGAGCCTTCATACGAACCATCGGGCAGAATGAATATAAGTCCGTCTGCATTATGCAGTTGACGTACAGAATTCATAACCATAAGTCCTCGAATACATTTCTTGACTACGCCGGCAAATTCTCCGGTACTTTTAGGAGTATTTATATTAACGATATTATCATTCGGCCGGTCCGGTGTTGCCGTGTGAAAATAATTATTCGTATAACCTCGGTTAAAACATCTGTTCAGATCGGGTTCAAAGAGATATTTACAGATACCTTTAGAAGAGCGTTCGTACCGATCGGGATACTTCTTGATAATTTCATCAAGCAACCGGCTGTAACAGGCCGTAACGTTCTTAACGTAACTCACACCTTTCAGCCTTCCCTCTATTTTGAAAGATGTTACTCCTGCAAGAACAAGATCTTCCAGGCTTTCCGAACGATTCATGTCTTTGGCCGAAAGCAGATATTTTTCTTTGTAGATATAAGTGCCTTCCGCATCTACCAGGTCATAGGTCTGCCTGCACATCTGAGCACAAGCCCCTCTGTTGGCGCTTCTCCCTTTAATGGCTTCCGACAGATAGCACCGGCCGCTGTAACTTACACAAACAGCACCATGCACAAAAACCTCCAATCGAATGCATGTGCATTCCCGTATTCGTGCAATTTCGGCAGGGTTCAACTCTCGAGCCAAAACAGCCTGCTCAAAACCGAGTTGTTCCAACAAGGTAAGTTTTTCAGGGGTACTGTTATGGCATTGAGTACTGGCGTGAAGAGCTATCGGAGGCAGGTTCATTTCCGTAATACCCATATCCTGAATAATAACGGCATCCACACCCACATGGTACAACCGGTGTATCAAACTTTCCGCCTCCGCCAATTCGCTGTCAAACAAAATGGTATTTAAGGCAATATAAACCTTAACGCCAAAAAGATGTGCTTCCTGCGTCAGAACGGCAATATCCTCCAAGGATACCGATGCTGCCTGTCTGGCTCCGAATTTCGGGGCACCCAAATAAACGGCATCGGCACCGTGCAGAATAGCTTCACGGGCTGTGGCAAGATCTTTGGCCGGTGCCAGTAATTCCAGTTTGTGCACTAAAATTCTGTGATGTTAGAGCTTCTCCCCGAAAGCCAAATCTCCCGCATCACCTAATCCGGGCACTATGTAAGAGTGTTCGTCCAGATGTGGGTCGATGTCCGCCACCCAAAGGGTAATATCTTCGTCCGCAAATGTTTTTTCAAGGTAACTTACCGCATGCTCGCTGGCGATAACGCTGGCCATATATACCTTTTTCGGCTTCCCCTTTGTCAGCAATGCTTTATAAGCCAATTCCATCGAACCGCCCGTAGCCAGCATAGGGTCTACGAGCACCAGCGTCTTTCCCGTAAGATCGGGTGAAGCGATATATTCGATAAAAATATCGAAGTTCAGTCTGTCCTTATATTTTCTATAGGCCGAAACGAAAGCATTCTCCGCGCCGTCCAAGTAACTTAAAAATCCCTGATGAAAAGGCAATCCTGCTCTGAGGATGGTGCCTACGACAAGATTGTTGTTCGGAACAGAACATCGGGCACACCCCAAAGGGGTATTGACGTCTATTTGTTTGTATTCAAATTGTTTACTGATTTCGTATGCGATAATTTCGCCGCAACGCTCTATGTTTCGCCTGAAACGGAGACGATCTTTTTGAATGGTACAGTCTCTCATTTCAGAGAGATATTTGCATAAGATCGTATTCTCGGACAAGAGATGAATGGTATTCATTGTAATAATATTCAATATTTGCGTAAAATTACAACAATCCGAAACCTTAACAAAACGCGAATTCGATGTAAGGAGAAGGCTGTTATTTTCTTCGCACAATAGAGATGGAGCATTGATTTTGTATGCTAATCAAATATCAAATCACTTCGGACAAGACAAATGCAGGGCATCGCTCAAAGACCGGAGTTTTAAGAACCCTGAACTGAATCTCGAAATCGTCTAATAAATCAACTCTTTAACCCCATGCACTTAGTTCGAACATACACTAAATTGAATGAAAATTCTTAGCACCACGGATTTTCGCCATCAGATAGATCTCTCATCCACTCCTTATGACTCTTAATGATTGTATCGTAAGGCATATACCGGAGGTCTCGTATCGCTCAATCTACCGGATTGATAAACAATATGCCCGTTGACGAAAGTGGTGTGTATCGTATGGTCAAAAATCATTCCCTCAAAAGGGCTCCATCCACACTTGCTAAGCAGGTTTTCTTTGGTTACGGTATAAGATCTTGTGGGATCGACAAGCACCAAATCGGCAAAATACCCGGGACGTATGTACCCTCTTTTTTCGATTGAAAACAACTCTGCCGGTTTATGTGCCATCAATGCTACGACTCCTTCTTTGGAAATGACTCCTTCATCGGCTAACTGAAGCATAACAAGCAGAGAGTGCTGGATAAGCGGACCTCCACTCGCGGCTTTGAGGCAGTTGCCCTCTTTTTCGCTCAAAAGATGAGGGGCGTGATCCGTAGCCACAATATCCAACTTGCCCTCTTTAAGGCCGGCCCTCAGCGCATCACGGTCCTGCACGGATTTAACGGCAGGATTCCACTTAATTCTGTTGCCGTATTTCCGGTAATCCCGGTCTGTAAACCACAGATGATGCACGCATACTTCGGAAGTTATATGTTTATCTTTGAGCGATTTGTCTGCATCGAACAAGGTCAGTTCACGCCCCGTGCTGATATGCAGGATGTGCAGGCGGCTTCCGTACCTCGAGGCCAGTTCGCATGCTTCGGCAGACGAGCGATAGCATGCTTCGGCATTGCGTATGAGCGGATGAAATGAAATATCGAGTTTCTCAGCATCGAATTGTGCCAGATAAAACTCTTTATTTTTCTTTATGGTCTTTTCGTGTTCGCAGTGAGTAGCAATAAGGAAATCTCTTTGTTCAAAGAAAAAGTTCAGTGCATGGTTGTCATCCACAAGCATATCTCCTGTACTGCTGCCTAAGAAGAGTTTGATGCCCGGTATGATTTTTGAATCCAGTTTTCTGAGCTCGGTATAATTGGAATTTGTGCCGCCAAAGAAAAAAGAATAATTTACCCACGCCGTTTCCTGCCCTCGATCAAGTTTCCACTGCAAGCGGTCGAGTGTAGTAGTGGTAGGATTGGTATTAGGCATATCCATAAAAGAGGTCACTCCACCCGCTGCGGCTGCCCTGCTCTCCGTTTCAATGTCCGCTTTGTGCGTAAGCCCCGGCTCGCGGAAGTGTACCTGATCGTCTATGCAACCGGGCAGGAGCCAAAGACCATTACAGTCTATCTCAAACCCGGCAGGAGGCAGGGGCATCCCCGAGGGAATTACAGCTGCTATTTTTTCATTTTCAATAAGTACGGAAGCTATCTCAGATACCCCTTCATTGATCACCAAAGCATTGATAAGTAATGTAGTCATGTGTTTATTTCAGAGGCTTATCGGTTGATGGAAATTTTTTGAAAAGATGCCACCAGCGGAGTTTGATAACACCGGTAAAGGCTTCACCGAAAATAGAACTGTTCATTTTGGAAGTTCCCAATACTCTGTTTTCAAAAACAATAGGGAATTCTTTAATCTTAAACCCCAAGCAATATGCCGAATATTTCATTTCAATCTGGAAGGCATAGCCCTTGAAATGCACCTTGTCGAGGTCGATGGTTTCCAGCACTTTCCGTTTGTAACAAACGAATCCGGCCGTAGTGTCCTTAACCGGCATCCATGTAATGGTGCGAACGTATAGAGAAGCCACATAGCTCATGAAGATACGGCCGAAAGGCCAGTTTTTTACACTTCCATGGCGAACATATCTGGAGCCGATAGCAACATCGACACCCGTGTGCGAACAGATATTATAAAGGTCGATCAAATTGTGAGGCGGATGGCTGAAATCGCAATCCATCTCAAAAATATATTCATAACGGTGCTGTAAAGACCATTTGAACCCTGCAATATAAGCCGTACCCAAACCCAGTTTACCTTTCCGTTCGAGCATAAAAACCTTATCGGGATATTCTTTCATTTTGGTACGTACGATATCGGCTGTTCCATCGGGCGAACCATCGTCTACAATAAGGATATGGAAGGTTTTAGATAGAGAAAGTACTGTGTCTATCATTTTTGCCACATTCTCTTTCTCATTATAGGTGGGTATAATTACAATACTGTCACTTTGTTGCATACGACACAATAATGTATGATATTTTATCCCCCAAAGGTATAAAAAAAGAAACGCCCGAACTAAGGTTGCCGGGCGCATAAATCAGGTATTTTGATGCAATGAGGTGTTAAGCACCGTCAAGCGCTCTAATACTGTCTATTACGTGGAAAATATTACTGGTGATGAACTTTACCGAAATAGCCAGAAGCATTACTCCAAAGAACTTGCGAAGCACGTAAACACCCCCCTTACCCAGAAAACGCTCTACGGGATCCACAAAGCGCAAAACGAGATAAACGATAACGATGTTAAGCACTATACTTATGGCCAGATTGATATAAGCATAACCTGATGCCAACAGGGTTAACAATGCCGTAAAAGAAGCAGCTCCGGCAAAGAGAGGGAATACGAGCGGTACGAATGTGGCACTGCCGGAAGGGCCATCGTCCTTAAACACCTGAATGCCGAAAATCATCTCTACTGCCAGAACAAAGAGTACGATGCCTCCAGCTACGCCGAAAGATGAAATATCGACCCCGAACATACCGAGCATAGGCTCACCGACAAATAAAAATGCCAAAAGAATGATACCGGAAAAGAGGGCTACTTTTTTGGAGTCATAATCAAGACCTTTGTCCTTAATGCTTAAGATAATGGGTATGGCTCCGATAATATCGATGGCTACCCCTAAAATCATGAATGATCGACCCAGCTGATTCAGATCAAATAAAGATAATTGCTGTAATAGATTTTCAAAAAAACTCATAGTAATACTAACTTATTCCAATAGAAATTTCATGTTCTGTCAAATCCGAAAAGAATTTCATCCATAAGGTTCTTCGCCTCTTATTCATGAGGTCGACAGGGTTGTTTTGTAATAAGAAACTTATACCCCTAAACTTTTCTGAAACCTCTGTAATCCAATGCAAAAATAATTTTTTTCCATGTATTAATTTCTATTTGTGAGGCTTCCGAGGGCAATTTAAGGAAAAAAATACAATGATTCGGTCGATTTGCCTGAATGTAATTTTCAGATTTTCTGTTTTTCCACATTTCTTACATACCTGTGCTTTTAACTTATCTATTAACGTAAATTTTATCTAAGTGAAATATGTAACACCCTGTTTTTCAGCCTATTTTGTTTTTTATTTAAGTAATTCCAACTTCAAGTAAAGCTTTCGAACAACTCTTTTACATGGCTGAGATATTCAATGAAATGAGAGTAGAATCTTTGCTCTCTGCTCTTCTAATTTAGCTCTATAGCTAACATTCCATTAAGAGAGTGGTTGACAATATCTTATGAGAGTAAGCGATATATATCTTACATCGAACTCATATAAGTTAATTTGGACAAAAATCCGTCACGTCAGGCAGAGAACTTTTACTCTTTGCGCTAAAAATTTGAATGAAAAAGACAAAAAAATCGACCGGCTGTAAATCCTTTATCCAAGTGACTTGGAGCCGGTCGAAAAATTCAGTGTGTTTTTACGGATTTATGTTATTATTCCACTTTTGTTTCGAGCAATTGTATGCAGATTTCCACTGCTGCCTGCACTGAAGATACACCTTTGATGCGAATGATACGTAACCCGGTTTTGGTTTCCTTTATCTCACACTGCCTGGTATGAGCGGAAACATAGAGTAGCAGACTGGTAAACACATCGGACTGGTAATAAGCACTTTCTTTATCTGCAACCAAATGGAGACTCATTAGGCCGTTTCGAAGAGAAATCTTTTCAATCCCCAGCTTTTTCCCCAACCGCCTCAACTTAGGCACCAATATAAGCTCCTCTGCTTTAGGAGGCAAAGCGCCAAAGCGGTCTAACATTCGATTTCTGAAACCCTCCAATTCTTCATCGGTATTCAGATTATCCAGTTCACGGTAAAGCAATATTCGCTCGGCATCCACCGGCACATACTCTTCTGCAAAACTTAACTCCAAGTCGCTCTCCACCTGTGTTTCTACTACAAAATCGACCGTTTCGGATGCTGCCCTCTTCACATCATTATCCTTATCGGTATAAAGTTCTCTGAACTCCTGCGTTTTCAGCTCGTTCACCGCCTCTTCAAAAACTTTCTGATAAGTTTCATATCCCATATCTGCGATAAATCCGCTCTGCTCGGCTCCCAAAATATTACCGGCACCTCTGATATCCAAATCCTGCAAAGCAATGCGTATGCCGCTGCCGAGATCGCTAAAACTCTCAATGGCCTGCACACGCCGGCGGGCATCGTCCGAAAGAACACTGAGCGGAGGAGTAAGCAGGTAACAATAAGCCTTTTTATTGCTACGCCCTACCCGTCCGCGCAACTGATGCAACTCACTCAAGCCGAACCGCTGAGCATCATTGATGATAATGGTATTGGCATTCGGCACATCTATCCCGTTTTCTATAATCGTAGTCGCTATCAATACATCGTCTTCGTGATTTACAAAATCCAGAATTATTTTCTCGAGTTCTGCAGGAGGCATCTGTCCATGCCCTATAACAACACGGGCATCGGGTACCTCGCGCTGAATGACCTTGGCTACTTCCTGAATATTGTGAATACGATTGTGAATGAAAAAGATCTGTCCGTTCCGGCTTAATTCGAAGTTTATCGCCTCGCGAATGGTTTCGGCACTGAAGCGTGTCAAAACAGTTTCGACGGGGTAACGATTGGACGGAGGAGTAGTGATATTGGACAAATCGCGCGCACCCATCAGAGAGAATTGCAATGTACGGGGTATCGGCGTAGCACTCATGGTCAACGTATCTACATTGACCTGTAACTTGCGCAATTTTTCTTTTACAGCCACACCGAATTTCTGCTCCTCGTCGATAATAAGCAGTCCGAGATCCTTAAACTTGACATCCTTACTGGTCAGGCGATGCGTACCGATAATAATATCGATAGAACCTTCCTCCAACTGTTTGAGAGTCTCTCGGATTTCCTTACTACTGCGTGCACGACTCACATAAGCGATCTTGACGGGGAAACCGGAGAGCCGTTCCTTAAAAGTTTGATAATGCTGATAGGCAAGCACAGTGGTAGGCACCAAAACAGCCACTTGCTTGCTGTCTGCGGCGGCCTTAAAAGCAGCACGAATGGCTACCTCGGTCTTACCGAAACCCACATCTCCGCAAATAAGCCTGTCCATGGGCGATTCGCTTTCCATATCCGCTTTGACGTCGGCCGTTGCTTTGGCCTGATCGGGCGTATCTTCATAAACGAACGAAGCCTCCAACTCCTGCTGCATATAGCTGTCAGGGCTGAAACTGAAACCTTTTTCCTCTCTCCGGCGGGCATAGAGCTTGATTAAGTCCCGTGCTATGTCCTTTACCCTTTTCTTGGCACGGTCTTTAATGCGTTGCCATGCACCGCTGCCCAGTCTGCTCAGGGTAACTTCCGTTCCGTCATCTTTACCTCGGTAGAGCGAGAGTTTATGCAGGCTGTGCAGGCTGACAAAAATGGCATCGTTGTTCCGGTAAATAATCTTGACCACTTCCTGAGCCTTTCCACCTATATCCATAGTCACAAGTCCCCCGAAACGGCCGATACCGTGATCGCTATGAACCACATAGTCGCCGTTATTGAAGCTATTCAGCTCCTTAAGTGTCAGTGTAACCTTACCCGAACGGGCTTTATCGCTCTTGAGATTGTATTTATGGTAACGGCCGAAAACCTGATGTTCCGTCAAAACAGCCAGATGCAAATGGTCGTCTATAAACCCTTCATGAAGCGTAACGGCTAATTGCTCAATCTTGGGAATAAAACTGCTGCGTTCACCCAAAATATCGAGAAACCGGCGATACTGCTTCTCATTGTTAGAGCTCAAACGAATATCGTATCCTTGCGTACTCCAATCTTCTATCTGTTCAGTCAAAGCCTCGAAGTCCTTATTAAAAGGAGGTTGGGGACGTTGGCTGAAAAGAATCGGATTATTTTCCGCAGGACTGTTGAGCACAATCCGACGGAAACCGCCAAGCTCACGGATCAAATTATCAGGCTCGACAAGCATCTGCCGGACTTCTTCCAGCGAATCGAACCCTTCTCCGTCATTGATTGTCGGCTTATCATCATAGATGCGATGCAATCGCTCCGCCCAAACGGTAGGGTCTTCGGTTACTACAATAACATTTTTGGGTAACAGTTCCGTTATGGCATGCTGCGCACCTTCCGTACTGCCCACATTGGGCATCAAGGTTATTTGCGTTACCTGAGAAGTGCTCAACTGGCTTTCCGGTTCGAAAGAACGGATGCTCTCCAATTCATCATCGAAAAAATCGAGACGAAAAGGCAATTCGGAAGAAAAAGAAAATATATCGACAATGCTGCCGCGAAAAGCGAATTGGCCGGACTCATAAACATAATCCGTACGCTCATACCCCCAGGCCAACAGCTCGTCTCTAAGCTCATCCGGCTTAACGGTATCGCCCACATGAATGGTGTGCATTTCCGTAGACAATTGCTGACTGCTGACCACTTTTTCAAGAATTGCCTCCGGACTGGTCACAATTACAGGTTTAGGACCTTCGCCTTTAGCCGCAAGAGCCAAAGCGGTAAGCGTTTCGGCACGCAAAATGCAGTTAGGTTCGTCACGATGCCCGTATTTAATTGCCCGTTTATAAGCCGAAGGGAAAAACAAAACCCGGCAACGGTTCTTTCCTCCGGCCATTAACTGCTCCAGGTCCGAGAAGAAGTATCCGGCTCTGTCGTTATCATCCATTATACACAGTAACGGATATTTCCGGGCTACTTCAGCTATTACACAAGCCCTCCCCGAACCGGCAAGTGCTCTGATTTTAATCTGTTTACTGCTGCGAAGTTTATCCAAAACCTCTTCGACGGCAGGGTGACCGGCAAATAAAGAAAGATTTTCAGGCATCTGTTTTTCTGAAAAATCAGCCATTACTTAGATAAAGAACAATAACAAAATTTGCGCCGTGATAATACGGATGAACATCCCCAAAGGATAAACCGTGGCATAAACGACCGAAGGCTCATCTCCTTTCACCAATGAATCTGCATAATCCAAAGCCATCGGATTGGCCATGCTTCCGCAAATGGTGCCGGCTACAGAACCCAGATCGATCTTGAATATCTTTATGCTCAATATCCCTACAATAATGGTAGGCACTATGGTAATAATGAATCCTATGGCTACCCAAAGCAGCCCGTCACCGTGCATGATGGTTTCGAAGAACTTTGCTCCGCTGGCCAAACCCAGCCCGGCCATATAAATAACGATACCCAGCTGTTTAACCAGCTGTGTGGCGCTGTTCGTTATATAAGTAGTGAGATGTAAACGCGGGCCGAAAGCTCCCATAAGAATACCTACGATAATAGGCCCCCCCGCAAGCCCCAACTTAACAGGCATACTCATAGACGGGATATAGAAAGGAACCATACCTAAAAGGCAACCGAGCAGGATGCCACCGAAAAAACTGGTTAATTTGGGTTTGTCCAACAGCTCGATCTTGTCTCCGAGCAAATCGCTGACCTGCTCAACGGCAAGACCATCGCCCACCACCGTGATACGATCGCCCAACTGAAGATAAAGCGACGGATTGGGCAGCAATTGCACTCCGGCGCGGTCGATACGGGTAATATTCACCGCATAATCATTACGCAAACTCAAGGCTCCCAACTTAACCCCATTGAATTTAGGTTTGGTAATGATTATCCTCCGGGAGACCAAATTATCGCCCAAACTATCCCAGTTGATACCGGGTTTATTCCAATCATGTTCTTTTACCTGTCGCCCGAAAAGTGCCGAGAGCAACTCCACATCTTCATTGCTGCTGATCACCAGAAGACGATCTCCCTCTCTGATAACACTGTTGTATCGTGGGATAACCGCCTCATTTTCATGCCAGATACGACTGATGACAAAATGTCGATCAGCTATATGAACGGCCTGTTTGACTTCAACTCCACTCAAGGCCGGATTGGTCACTTCGTACTCTGCAATATAAGTAGCTTTGCTTGTATCGGATTGCACGGATTTTTTCAATCCCTTGCTTTTACGAGCCATAACACCCAGCACCGCAAGGGCAAGAATAACCCCGACCACACCCAAAGGATAGCTGACTGCACAAGCCAGGGCCATATCGGCCAGAGTCTGAAGGTCACCCAGCCCCATCTGCGTCATGGTATCCTGCAAAGCAGCCAATACAGGCGTATTCGTTACCGCGCCGCTCATCACCCCCAGCAAGTTAGGCATGGAAATATCAAAAAGAAGATATAATCCCCAACAAAGCAACAGGGTAACAAAGACCATACCGATGGAAAGAAGGTTGTACATAACCCCTCCATGTTTGAGAGAAGGGAAAAACGAGGGGCCGACCTCCAACCCCAAGGCATAAACAAAAATGACAAGACCAAAACTTTGTGCAAAGCTGAGAATCATGGGATCTGTACGCAAACCGAAGTGAGAAGCCAGAATACCCACAAAGAAAACAAAAGTGATACCTAAGGTAATATTGCCTATTTTATATTTCCCCAACCATAAACCGACAACGCAAACCAGACTTAATGCAATAATAGTTTGTGTGATGGAAGGGTTAAGAAACTGTTCCGTAAGCCAACTTGACAGATGCTCCATAGAAAAAAGCTGTTACTTGAATGATATGACAAATGTACAACTAAATATGGCAGAGGCCTTAAATCAAAAAACCATCCCGACAAGAAGTGTGTCGGGATGGTGCTTTGAATCGGTTTGCTATTTCGAGCCTCTTGTCGGATTCGAACCAACGACCCCGAGATTACAAATCACGTGCTCTGGCCAACTGAGCTAAAGAGGCAGATGGGTAAGCTTACTATATCGCGTCGCTACGACCAAATACCCTTGCTGCGATCAAGCCCTGGGGGAATCAATGGGAGCTGACCGTATAGGACTTACCCGGGTGCAAAAGTAATAATTTTTATTTATTCTCCAAACATTTCCATGCTTTTTCTACATATGCATATGGTCTTTTCCGATCCTAAGTGCCGTGCAGCCAATCAACATTCACCATAAGCAAATACTGCATTCCTTGCAACATTCGGCTTTGGTCACGGACTTCAAGAATACCCTCTCTTCAGCTTCATTCTTGGCACCTTGTACTTTACGCATTCTGATCAACTGAAGGGGCTGTGTCAAAATTCATTTTTGGGGCAGCCTCCTTTTTTTATTCCTCATCCAACGACAAAGCCCCAACTTTCACAAGCTAGGGCTTCGTTCGTTCACTAAGTTTGAGTAACTTAGCAAATATCAATTACTTAATGAATACAAAGTTACACTTTCGTCCTTACATATCCGACCCCATCCTGCTATTTCCTGCAGAACTTGGTCAAGATATTGATGCCAATGACCCTGTGCGCCTGGTCAACAGCATTGTAGATTCGCTGAATTTAGAATCAA
>NZ_KB904142.1 GCF_000379945.1 Porphyromonas macacae DSM 20710 = JCM 13914 | reverse complement strand
AGTTACATACGCGTTACGCACCCGTGCGCCGGTCGCCATCAATCTTAGCAAGCTAAGACCATGCTGCCCCTCGACTTGCATGTGTTAAGCCTATCGCTAGCGTTCATCCTGAGCCAGGATCAAACTCTTCTCTGTTATATCTTTTTATTTCGTTTTTTCCTTATACGCCCAAAAATAAACCACCGTTATCGAATCTTATCGAAACCTTTAAGTTCTGACGGGAAAATATATATTCCCCTGTACTACACTTTTCGTTTCTAATATGAATTATGTCGAAGATCGCTTGTGCAACAAAACCCGAACCTTAAAAAATCCAAAACGGGTTTCGGCTTGCAAAGGTAAACAAATTTTTGTCTGCCGCAAGACTTTCGGAAAGAAAAAATCAAAAACAAAAAAAATATTCAATAAAATACATCCGTTCCTGATCTCACCATACCGCGAATCGATGTCAAAACAAACAACTCTCGTCCGAATTGCGATTGCAAAGGTAGAGATTATTTTCATTCCTGCAAGAGATCAAAACAAACATTTCAAACAAAAAGACAAAAACAAACAAACTAAAAACCTATGAAACAAACAGATAACCAACAAAAATATTTTTCAAAAAAATTAAAAAAATTCACAATAAACACGCATAAACAACCATAACAGATCTATTCCCCATGGAGCCGGATAAACAAACAACCCGGTTTTCAAAACATGAAATCAACCTCATAACACTTTATCACCCCGCTTTCTCCTATACCCCCCCATCAAATAAAACAACGCTTAAACGCAAGAAAGGCTACCTCAAAAAAAGAGGCAGCCTTTACTTTTATCAATGAAAAAGAAGTCTAGTCTTCCGAACGGTTACGATCGGGGAATTCTCTACGCTCGTGACGTTCGCCACGTTCACGACGTTCAAAACGCTCGCCACTGCGCTCATTCCGTTCACGACGAGGTCTGCGCTCCGGTTCCTGATAACCTTCCGGTTTTTCCATAAGAACTTTACGGCTCAACTTGAATTTTCCGGTCTTGGCATCGATCTCCAGCAGTTTGACATCTATCACATCGCCTTCTTTCAAGCCGGCTTCTTCGATTGTCTCGAAACGTTTCCAGTCTATTTCCGAAATATGCAACAAGCCGTCTTTACCCGGCAAGAACTCCACAAAGCATCCGTACGGCATCACACAGGAAATTTTTCCCTGATAAACCTCTCCCGGTTCGGGAATAGCAACGATACCTTTAATCAATGCCATAGCGGCGTCGATAGCAGCCTTGTTGTTTGCACTGATTTCTATAATACCGCAGTTATCCACTTCTTCGATATTAACGGTAGCACCGCTTTGCTCCTGAATACCCTGAATAATCTTTCCGCCCGGGCCAATAACGGCACCGATAAATTCTTTACCGATACGCATTTTCTCAATACGTGGCGCATGCGGCTTGAGGTCACTGCGAGTCTCGGGCTGAGCTTCCAATATTTTACCGAGGATATGCAAACGTCCCTGCTTGGCCTGTTCGAGCGCATTTTCCAGAATTTCATAACTCAGACCATCTACCTTGATATCCATCTGAGTGGCAGTGATACCATCTTTGGTTCCGGTAACCTTAAAGTCCATATCGCCCAAGTGGTCTTCATCTCCGAGAATATCGCTCAAGATAGCATAATTCTTACCCTTGTTTTCAGAGATAAGCCCCATGGCGATACCCGATACGGGTTTCTTAATTTGCACACCGGCATCGCGCAGAGCCAACGTTCCGGCACATACCGTAGCCATGGAAGAGGATCCGTTAGACTCCAGAATATCGCTAACCACACGTACCACATAAGGATAATCCTCCGGGATCATGCGCTTAAGGGCACGGTGTGCCAGATTGCCGTGTCCGATTTCACGACGGCCTACACCTCTCTGAGGACGAGCTTCGCCCGTAGAGAAAGGAGGGAAGTTATAATGCAGCAAGAAGCGCTCTTTGCCATAGTTCAGCACATCGTCCACCAGTTTTTCATCGCTCTTCGTTCCCAAAGTAACAGTAGTCAGAGACTGTGTTTCACCACGGGTAAACACGGCAGATCCGTGAGGCCCCGGCAGATAGTCCGTTTCGATCCAGATAGGACGAATTTCGGTGGTCTTACGCCCGTCGAGACGTTTACCCTCATCCAAAATAGCACGGCGCATCGCTTCTTTTTCCACGTCATGATAGTAACGTGCTATCATCTCTGCTTTTTCAGTCAGCTCCTCTTCGGTAAATCCGGCCTTATACTCTTCCACGATCGCTTCGAAAGCTTCGCCGCGCTGGTGTTTGTCCGTACCGCTCGTAGCCACAGCATAAGCCTTGGCATAGCACTTGTCGTGCACATCCTTACGCAAATCTTCATCATTTACTTCATGACAATACTCGCGTTTTTGCAGTTTACCCACAGCCTCGGAAAGCTCCAACTGAACGCGACACTGGTCCTTGATAGCCTCGTGTGCCACACGAATAGCTTCGAGCATCTCAGACTCCTGTACTTCGTCCATCTCGCCTTCCACCATCATGATATTGTCGATGGTTGCACCCACCATGAGATCCATATCGGCTTTAGCCAGCTGCTCGAATGTGGGGTTAATGATAAACTTGCCATCCACACGCACCACACGCACTTCACTGATAGGCCCATTGAACGGAATATCAGAAACGGCCAAAGCTGCAGATGCAGCCAATCCGGCAAGTGCATCGGGCATATTCTCGCCCTCACTGGAGAAGAGAAGAATATTAACAAAGACTTCGGCATGGAAATCATCAGGGAAAAGGGGTCTCAGTGCACGGTCGACCAACCGGCAGCTTAATATTTCATAATCGGAAGCACGCCCCTCGCGCTTGGTAAAACCACCGGGGAAACGCCCGATAGAAGCATATTTTTCTTTGTATTCAACCTGTAAAGGCATAAAATCGCATCCGGGTGCGGCTTCTTTGGCTGCACATACGGTGGCCAGAAGCACAGTACCACCCATCGTTACCGTTACGGCACCATCGGCTTGCTTGGCAAGCTTACCGGTTTCGATGGTTATTGTCCTGCCATCGGGTAAGGTAACTGTCTTACTTACAACATTCATAAGTTTTCTTTTATTTTTTCATAATCTCGTTTGTTCGGGCACAAAGGTACATAAAACCTTGCGTATAGCAGTTATCTTACACACCATATTATATATAAAGCAAATTCGACTTAACCGCGACGTGTGACGTGTACTGAAAAAATTCTTGTTAAGGAAAATAAAAATCCAAGTTAACTTCGTTGAAAATCCATTGCGCTACGGATTTTTATCCATTGCCTGAAGAATTTTGAACCATCGGGCAGAGAATTTTTTCAGTACACGTCAGCTCTTTAGAAGGGGTCGTTTACGCACACAGCCTTACAATAATTCGGTACATATCCTCACATCGAACTCATATGGTAAAAGATTTGTCGGGAGAAAAAACTCAGGAAACATTGCTAAAAAAGGCCATCTTTCCCTGAAATGATATCAACCGGATTATACACCGATGAATATCGTGCTCGAAGCCAATTGTTTATCTTTGCACTATGAATTTACAAACAACCTGATTATGAATATCGACCGTTATCGAGATAAACGAAAGAAATATAATGCCATAGCGACATTGTTTGCCCTGTGGATAGGTTTGACCGCCGGTTGCGGATCTCTGCGAAAGGGCTCCGTCCATACAGACCATGCCCGGCCGGGAGGAGATCGCTATGCGGTTGTGCTTTCATTAGACGGTTTCAGAGCCGACTACCTGAGCAAAGCCAATACACCCGTCTTCGATTCTATCAAACGTGTCGGTATATCAGGCTCCTTGCAGCCCTCTTTCCCTTCTCTCACTTTTCCGAATCACTACAGTATGGCCACGGGGTTATATCCTGACCATCACGGCCTTGTGGCGAATGAATTTTACGATGACGAGTACGGTCATTACACCATACCGAACCGCAAGGCTGTGGAAAATCCCGGTTTTTACGGAGGCGAACCTGTATGGAATACGGCACGGCGACAGGGTGTGCAGACGGCCAGTTTCTTTTGGGTCGGGTCCGAGACGGCAATTAACGGGCATCATCCGCATCGCTGGAAAAAGTTCGATAGCAAAGTTCCTTACACAAGCCGGGCAGATAGCGTACTGGCATGGCTTGATTTACCGGAAGCCGACCGGCCTCACCTGATCATGTGGTATATCGAAGAACCCGACCACTTGGGGCATCATTTTACACCCGAAGGCAAAGAAGTCTTTGCCATGGTGGAAAAGCTGGACAGTGTGGTGGGCTATTTCCTGAACCGTCTAAATACACTGCCCGTAGGCAATAAGGTCGATTTCCTTATCGTCTCCGATCATGGCATGGAGACTTATTATCCGGAACGCAGTGTAAATCTGAGCGATTACATGCCAATAGACAGTTTCATACATGTGGCTACGGGGGCGTTTGCACATCTTTATCCCAAGCCCTCCTATACGGATAGCGCTTATCGCATCCTGCAAACCGTTCCGCATATTAAAGTCTATAAAAAAGGTGAGATGCCGGCACGCTTCCATTACGGATCCAATAAGCGCATCGGGGAGCTTTTGATTTTGCCTGACGAGGGTGCCATGGTTTACTTCGACCCTGCCATAAAAACGTTTAAGAAAGGTGGAGCACACGGTTATGATAACGAACGCGCCAGCATGCAGGCTCTTTTCTTAGGTGTGGGACCTCACCTGAAAAAAGGTTTTTTCCTCTCCCGCTCCATTCCGAACATTGCCGTCTATCCTTTGATATGCCGGTTGCTCGACATCAAACCTTCGGCCAATGACGCCGACCTTTCCGACGTCCAACCTTTTTTACGCAGTCAACCATGATTGTAGCCGAGAAGAAACGCAAAGAAAACATCTGCGAATACCTGCTGTATATGTGGCAGGTGGAAGACCTGATTCGCGCAGCGGATTGCAATCCCGAACGTGTCGAAGAGCTGATCGTTTCGCGCTACCGGACAGACGAAGAAACGATGCGACGTATACGCCGCTGGTACACCGAGCTGATCGATATGATGCTGATCGAGGGGAAAAAAGAAAAGGGACACTTAGACATAAACCGGGTGCTGGCGATGCAGCTGGAGGAACTTCACCGGGAATTGCTCAAAAGCTCTGCTCAAGGGCTATACCAAAGTGTCTACTATAAAACCCTGCCGGCTATTGTGCAATTGCGTTCCAAAGGTGCCGCAGCCGAAAATGAAGGCGAAGTGGAAACAGCTCTGAATGCTCTTTACGGAGCAGTAACGATGCGCCTGGCGGGCAAAAGGCTCGGAGAAGATACCCTGGCCTCTCTCAAGCAAATCAGCACCATGCTGGCGATGCTGGCGGATGCTTACAACAAAAAAGACCGGGAGAATACAGAGGATGAAGCAAACCTATAATCTTATTATCACGGGTGCCGGCGGACAATTGGGGCGTTCGCTCGTTTCAGCCGCTGCTTTGCAGAACGATACCGTCCGTCTGTATGCAGCCACACATGCAGAGCTGGATATTACACAGCCCGGAGCATTAGACCGCTATTGCAAAACCATGGGGATAGAGGACACACGCCCCACGGTAGTTATAAATTGTGCAGCTTACACGGCTGTGGATAAAGCTGAAACGGAGCAGGACGCAGCTCGCAAACTGAACATAGAGGCCCCGAAATTACTGGCACACAGTTGTGCAACCTCAGGGCGACTGTTGGTGCATATCAGTACGGATTATGTTTTCGACGGACGGGGATGTTGCCCATACGAAGAGGAGGCAGCGACACATCCTCTGAATTTCTACGGCATCAGCAAGGTCATGGGCGAAGAGGTCGGCATGGGTTATATGCCGGCAGGACAACTGCTGGTGGTTCGTACCGGATGGCTCTATTCTCCTTATGGCAGAAACTTTGCCCTGACCATGCTGAGACTGGCCTGCGAACGCAGTTCGATCGGAGTGGTTTCCGACCAGACAGGTACTCCCACTTATGCACCTCATTTGGCCGGAATTTTATTGCAAATCACAGCTCTGGCCGTGGAGGAAGGCTCTTTCCGAACGCCGTTGTTGCACTGTTCGGACAACGGCATTTGCAGCTGGTACGATATGGCTTATATGCTCTTAAGCTATGCGAACAAAATGCCGCCCGAAGGTGTGATTCCGATTCCTTCCACGGAATATCCCGTACCTGCCGAACGCCCTCTTTACAGTGTATTGAGCAAACAAAGATTAAAAGAATTGTATAATATAACCCCGCCTCACTGGAGTGTGGGACTCAAAAAATTACTATTAGCACTCGATGAGTCAACTGACAGACGAAATTAACAAACGCCGCACCTTTGCTATCATCAGCCACCCGGACGCCGGCAAAACAACACTGACCGAAAAACTCCTGCTCTTCGGCGGTGCTATTCACGTGGCAGGAGCGGTAAAAAGCAACAAGATCAAGAAAACGGCCACCAGCGACTGGATGGAGATAGAAAAGCAGCGAGGTATCTCGGTGGCGACCTCTGTAATGGGGTTCAACTATCGGGATCATAAAGTAAACATCCTCGACACGCCGGGACACCAGGATTTTGCGGAAGATACATTCCGCACCCTCACAGCCGTGGACAGCGTTATTATCGTTATAGACTGTGCCAAGGGTGTGGAGTTGCAAACCCGTCGTCTGATGGAGGTCTGCCGTATGCGCCACACTCCGGTAATCGTTTACATCAATAAATTGGACCGCGAGGGGAAAGATCCTTTCGATCTGCTGGACGAAGTAGAAGAAGAGCTGAAAATCAAGGTACGCCCTCTAAGCTGGCCTATCGACATGGGACAACGTTTCCGCGGCGTTTACAATATCTATGAAAAGGGGCTTAACCTCTTTACTCCGAACAAGCAACAGATCACCGATCGCATAGCTATTACGGACTTGGAAAGCGGAGAGCTGGAAAAACATATCGATCCGGCGCAGGCCGGCAAACTGCGTGCGGATCTGGAACTTGTGGAGGGAGTTTATCCGGAGTTCGACCGTGAGTCGTACCTCAAAGGCGAGGTGGCTCCGGTTTTCTTCGGCTCTGCTCTTAACAACTTCGGGGTCAAAGAGTTGCTCGACTGTTTTATCGACATCGCTCCCAGCCCTTGTCCGATTATGGCGGAAGAGCGAAAGATCGATCCGTATGAAGAGCCGTTTACGGGGTTTGTATTCAAGATTCACGCAAATATGGATCCGAACCACCGCAGCAGTATCGCTTTTGTAAAGATATGCTCCGGCAGATTCGAGCGAAACAAGAACTACAAACATGTGCGGATGAATAAACTGATGCGCTTCAGCAGTCCCACGGCTTTTATGGCACAGCAGAAAGAAATCGTGGACGAAGCTTATGCCGGCGATATCGTGGGATTGCCCGACACGGGTAACTTCCGTATCGGCGACACGCTCACCGAAGGTGAGGAGCTGCACTTCCGGGGCTTGCCGAGCTTCTCCCCCGAACAGTTCAAATACATCGAAAATGCCGACCCGATGAAAGCCAAACAACTGGCCAAAGGTATCGATCAGCTTATGGGAGAGGGCGTGGCACAGCTCTTTGTCAACGAATTCAACGGCCGTAAGATTATCGGCACGGTGGGACAGTTGCAGTTTGAAGTAATCCAATACCGGCTCCTGCACGAGTATGCGGCACAATGTCGCTGGGAGCCCATCAGCCTGTATAAGGCCTGCTGGATAGAGTCCGAAGACCCGGCTCAGCTGGAGGCCTTCAAGAAACGCAAAGCACAATTCATGGCCAAAGATATTTCGGGGCGTGACGTGTATCTTGCCGACTCCGGTTACGTGCTTTCTATGGCACAGCAGGATTTTCCTAAAATCAAGTTTCACTTTACCAGTGAATTCTGATTCACCGGGTGGAGCAGGGGCTTACGATAAACTAATCAATCAAAAAAGATGAAGAAAATGACTGTTACCCGTTTGCTTGCCGGAATAATCATCGTCGGCGGCTTGCTGTCGGGTTGTGGAAAGGGAGCTACGACGGAAAAGAAAGAAAAACTCTCCGAACAATCTTCCCGGATGATTACCCTGAAAACACCGGAGCGAGCCGAAGGGCAAACCGACGTGCTGGCTCTGACGGCAGACCCCATTCCCGTTGTGCGCGTGGGTTTTATCGGTCTGGGTATGCGCGGTCGTGGTGCCGTGGAGCGTTTCATGTATCTGGACAGTGTGGAAGTGCATGGTTTGGCGGATATTATGTCTGAAAACGTGGAGTTCTGCCAGAACATACTGAAGAAAAACAACAAACAGCCTGCACGATTGTCATTTGCTGACAGTACCTCATGGAAAAGAATTTGCGAAGATCCGGATATCGACCTGGTGTACATTTGCACGGACTGGGCAAGTCATACGCCTATGGCGGTATATGCCATGGAGCAGGGTAAACACGTGGCCATAGAAGTGCCGGCAGCGATGACAATAGATGAGTGCTGGCAATTGGTAAATACGGCAGAGAAAACACGTAAACATTGCATGATGCTCGAAAACTGCTGTTATGATTTCTTTGAAATGGCTACGTTGAATATGGCACAGCAAGGCCTGTTCGGTGAGGTTATCCACGGTGAAGGAGCCTATATACACAATCTCCACGAATACAACTTCGGTGAAGAGTTTAAAGGCGGTTACCATAACGACTGGCGTCGCAGATGGAACGAGGAGCACAACGGAAATATCTATCCGACACATGGACTTGGCCCGATCTGCCAAATCATGAATATCCACCGTGGCGACAGGATGGACTATCTGGTATCCATGAGTACAGACCAGTTCGGCATGACAAAATATGCCACCGAAAAGTACGGGGCAGACTCTAAGGAGGCTAAACAGGAGTATAAAATGGGTGATATGAATACCACCCTCATTCGCACGCACAAGGGACACACCATCATGATTCAGCACGACGTGGCAAGCCCCCGTCCGTACAACCGTCTGCATACGGTGAGCGGAACGAAAGGCTTTGCCCAAAAGTATCCTGTAAGACAGATAGCCCTCGAGCCGGATTTCCACAATGCACTGCCCAAAGAGAAGATGGAAGCCCTGCTGAAAGAATATGAACATCCTTTTTCTAAAGAAATCGGAGAGCTGGCACGCAAAGTGGGCGGACACGGAGGTATGGACTTTATCATGGACTATCGCCTTATCTACTGTTTACGACATGGCCTGCCTCTGGATCAGGATGTTTACGATGCAGCCGAATGGAGCAGCCTGGTAGAGCTGACCGAGATCTCCGTCAAGAACGGGAGCGCTCCCGTAGAAATTCCCGACTTTACGCGTGGTGCCTGGGATAAACTCAAAGGATTGACCTTTGCCAAATAAGAGACATCCCTTTTTTCTCAAAACGAAACCTCAAAGGCCTTTCAATGCTCTTTGAGGTTTTGTTTTTCTATTTCCGGTCAGAAAGACAAGGTTCTTCGTTAAAAACGCTGTCTATTCGGTTGGAAGATGAAGCCGGGTGGCAAGATTGCGAAAACATGACTCTGTTTTAGTGAGGATTATGTTTTGCCTCAGCTGCAGTCTCTACAAGACACATCCTCCTCCAAAGGAGAAAAGCTTTACGCATTCTTACGCACCTGAAAAGGGCTGTGCCAAAAACGAATTTTGACACAGCCCCCGGGCTAAGAATATTATTGTGGCATGTGCGTCTTAGTACTCGATAACGCGTGGCAGCTCTTTCGCTGCTTTCACCCATTTTTCCACCATTTTAAGTACCGGAGTACGGCGCACTAACTTCTTAGCCGCATTGACTTCCTCCATTTTTGCAACCAGATTCTCCGGTTTGCGCGTAGCCAATTCGACCACGGTGTCTACACCCGACCGCTCCAACAAATCGGCATATTCGCTCCCTACGCCGGGAATACGATATAAGTCGGCCATATTTGCAAAAGACAAAATCTTCTTAGGATCGATTCCTGTTTTCTCAGCCAGTTTTTTGCGGTCAGCCTTTGAGGCACATGCTTTCAGCAATTGATTGGTGTTGGTGATTCCGGCGGCATTCAATTTCTTCGCATGCGTTTCACCGATACCTTCGATGTCAATAACTTTGTAATTAGCCATAATTTTCTTTTTTTGTTTCTATTTTTACTCTTATTAAAACAGCCGGTTAATTAGAATTCTCTTCTTAAAATTTCGTTTTATTTAACTGAAATATAAGCTTTTTTATCTTAAAAACCTATCATTAAGATATTTAAGCCGTTTTCAAAACTTGATTTTCAAGAAAAGGAGAGCCTCGAAAGGCTGCATTTATTAAGGATGGAACAAGTTTTTTATCTTTGTCGGCGCAATCTTTTCACAGACCCGGAAGAGAAGAAAAACGCTCCTGTTTTTATGAAAAAATCAATCAACTCCAAACGTTATGTCTGCAACATTCATTCTTATGCCGGTTCTCTTTTTTTCCGGCATTATGGCTATTGCTTTTGAAGATAAAATAGGCATTAACAAAAGTGTCACGGCCTTGCTGATGTGTGTATCGTTGTGGAGTATCCTCTTACTCGACAGCAGCATAACACTGAACAACGAAGCATTTGCTGCTTATATGCAACTTCACCCGGACACCGCAGCGGAGAACCCGACCGGACAGGTACAGGGATTTGTAGCACAAGCACTGAACATACAGTTGGGCAATGTTTCCGGCACGCTGTTCTTTATTCTCAGTTCCATGCTCCTGGTGTATGTGGTAGACCGCTACGGCGGTTTCAAGGCTGTGACGGAGTTGCTGACAGCCACTGACAAACGTAAACTCCTCTGGAGTATAACTTTGGCTTCTTTCTTTTTCTCCGCCCTTTTGGATAACCTTGCTGCCGCTATCGTGATTATTGCTATTTTGCGAAAACTGGTACCCAACCGTACAGACCGTCTTAAATATGCCTGTATGGCCATTATTGCCTGTAATGCGGGCGGCTCCTGGTCTCCTATCGGCGACGTGACGACCTTATTGCTCTGGACGAACGGCTGTATTACTCCTGTTCATCAAACAACCTCACTCTTTCTGCCGGCATTTGTCAATTTGCTGGTACCGCTTACGATTGCCCATTTCTGGCTTTTTAAGAAAGGGGCAGTGTTGCGCGAATCTTCATCCTGTGAGCGGGATGACTATGCCGACATATTGCCCTCGCGTATCCGTAAATCCATTTTCTGGATGGGGGTAGCCGCCCTTCTACTCATTCCTGTGTGGCAATCGCTCTTCAACCTGCCGGCATTTATGGGGGCTTTGGCCGGAGTTGTGATGATCTGGGGGTACACCGAAATACTTTTTCGGAAGAAAAAGGAACTCCTCAAAGATGCCCGGGAGATGCGGGTCAATAATGTGCTGCATGAAACAGACCTTGCCACAATCTTTTATTTTCTCGGTATTTTAATGTCGGTGGGTGCTTTGGAAACGGGCGGACATCTGACTTTGGCCTCGGGCTTTATCTCGTACCGTATACCGGACTCTTCCCTGCTGGCACTGCTTATCGGTGTTCTTTCTTCCATGCTGGACAACGTAGCTTTAGTAGCAGCCGTTATGGGTATGTACCCCATAGCGGATCCGGCTTCACTCACGCCGTTCGTAATGAACGGCTCGTTCTGGACATTCCTTGCTTACTGTGCCGTAACGGGCGGCAGCCTGCTGATTATCGGATCCGCTACGGGAGTAACTGTTATGGGTATGGAAAACATTAAATTTGTTTATTACTTCAAACGCTTTAGCGGCTTGGCACTGCTGGGATATATCGCCGGTGCAGCCTGCTATGCTCTTATTTCTTTCATTTAGCTTTTCAATATGATGGACTTGACAGAAATATTTCACCGTTTCCTGCCTGATGTCAATCCGGGCGAAATCAAATCGTTCGGAAACGGAAATATCAACGATACGTATCTGATAACCGATGAACCGGGCAATAAACGCTGGCTGCTCCAGCGTATCAATCACAAGGTTTTTCCGCGTATAGCCGTTTTGCAAAAGAACGTAGATATTGTCAGCCGGAAAATGGCCGAAAAATTGCAGGGCGACCCTGATGCGGCACGCAAGTATCTTTATTTTTATCCCGTGGCCGATATGCCTGAACGGAACTATACAGAGGCAGACGGTAACTATTGGCGTCTTTGCCGGTTCATCGACGACAGCATGAGCCTGAGCGAAGTAACCCCTCAAACGGCACACAGTGCAGGAGAGGCTTTCGGCCGTTTCGAGGAAATCCTTTCGGATATACCGGAAGGCGAATTGGGCGAGACGATAGAGAATTTCCACAATATGAGCTTCAGGCTGTGGGAATTGCAACAGGCTGTAGAGAAAGATGCGGCAGGACGGCTGGCTTCGGTACGTCATCTCGTAGACGAACTGCAACGGAGAGCGGAAGAGATGACCGTTCAGGAACGGCTCTATCGTGAAGGAAAATTACCGAAACGCACAATCCACTGCGACACCAAGGTGGATAACATTCTCTTTTCCCGCAAAGGCGGTGTACTCTGTGTTGTAGACTGGGACACCGTGATGCCGGGGTTCATCCTCAGCGATGTGGGCGACTTTATCCGTACGGGGGTGTGCAGCACAGCCGAAGATGAGCCCGATACAACGAAAATAAGCGTAAAAAAAGATGTCTACAAGGCTTTTGTAGAAGGATACCTGAGCACAGCTCGCTTCCTTACTCCTCTGGAAAAAAGTCTGATTGCCTACGGCGGACGTATGATGACCTATATGCAGGCAGTGCGCTTTCTGACAGACTACATCAACGGCGACACCTATTACAAAGTGACGGACAGCGAACATAACCTCCGGCGTACGCTGGCACAGATGACTTACCTAAAACGTCTGGATGAATGTCGTGAAGAAATGGAAGAGCTTTTGAAAGATTGACGGGCATGGTTTAGCTATCGGAAAAATTTCGCCGAACTTCATACGGGAAAACCGCGCTCTGGAAAGCCCCCGTTTTTTTGAATTTCTTAACAACAGTAAGGGGCTGTGTCAAAATTCATTTTTGGGGCAGCCTCCTTTTTTTATTCCTCATCCAACGACAAAGCCCCAACTTTCACGAGCCAGGGCTTCGTTCGTTCACTAAGTTTGAGTAACTTAGCAAATATCAATTACTTAATGAATACAAAGTTACACTTTCGTCCTTACATATCCGACCCCATCCTGCTATTTCCTGCAGAACTTGGTCAAGATATTGATGCCAATGACCCTGTGCGCCTGGTCAACAGCATTGTAGATTCGCTGAATTTAGAATCAATCCAAGGTCTC
>NZ_KB904141.1 GCF_000379945.1 Porphyromonas macacae DSM 20710 = JCM 13914 | reverse complement strand
GTAACGCTCATTGCCAACTTGCTTTTGATGGTAATGCAACGTAGACTGAAACGTTCGTGGAGTTTCTCGGGACTTGCAACCATGGTACGTATCGTGCTAATGTACTATATGGACTTTTACTCTCTTTTTAATCATCCTGAGCAGGATTGGATAGCGCAATTTGCGCAAGAAGAAGCCCCGCCAGAGCCGAATCTTTTCGACTGGGGGGCTTACTAAAACGAAAATAACTCTAATGGAAACGGTTTGACGGGGGAGCAAGACTTTTTTCTGCTTTCAAAAATTTTTAGCGGACAGCAATATTTTTCAATTTTGATGATATTATACCGTTAGATGGCAAACTTAAGGCCTACATAGACCGTTCGAGGCATAGAGGGACCGTAGATATAATCCGAATCGCGTTTTTCACCTTTGTCGAAATCTTTCTGGAAGCTGTTGAAGATGTTCAATACACCTGCATTCAGTTCGAGATTGGATTGCGGACCGAAGTAGAATTTATAAGCCACCTTCGTACCCATATCGAAGAATTTCGGTGTTTCTACCTCCATATTTTTTTCTATATAACCGGCTCTGTGCTGAACGAGCATATTTCCGGTATAGGTACCCGATAAAGAGAGACTCAAAGCATTTATCGGTTTATAAACAGCGGTTAGATAGCCATAACTGTCGGGTGTCTTGAACATCCGGCGTTGAGGCTTGATGGTTTTATCTTCGCTCCATTCGTAGTCTGCTTTGTATTTGCTGCTTTGTAATGTGGCTCCGAACTGTAATTGGAATTTACGTCCCGGTACGATGCGTCCTTCAATATTCAATCCTTTGACTACAGCTCCTTCGCCGTTGGTTTTGATTTGGATGTTTTTTCCTTTGGGGTCGGTGCCTTTCGGGTTGAGAACGAAGACGTTTTTCAAATCGGTGTAGAAACCTTCGGCGAGGATGTTGAAACGAACGTCACCGATATTGAAGTAGAAATCGCCGGAGGCACTGAAGCTGTGCGAACGCTCTTCTTTCAAATTCGGATCCAACTCGATGAAAATAGGCTCTCCGCCGGCTATGTCGATGTGGAGGTCTTCGTCGAAAGCTTGCGGTGCCCTGAAACCGGAGCTGTAGCTTGCACGGAAGTTAAAATGTTCATTAGGCCCGTATCTCAGATTCACACGAGGGCTGAAAACTGGATTTTTAAGCAGATTATGTTTATCCATACGTGCTCCGAGCAGGATACTCCATTGGTCGTTTTTCCATTCGTTTTGTATGAAAGCACTGGCCGTCTTTGTGGTCTGTTCTTGCTCACGATTATATCCCAGTACCTTATCATTTACATGATTGTACGCATACTCCACTCCCGAAGTAAATGTAGAAGGCATAAAGAACAGACGGTCGAAGTTGTAGTTGTACTGAAGTCCGGTTGCAACGGAGATATCATCCGTTTTACCATAGGCTTTTTCATCTTTTTCGGCTCCGTAATAACTCTTTCTGTCTACAGACTGAGCCGAGGCATAAAGGTCCAGTTTATGGTTGTAGTCTTGAGACAGCCAGTTGAAATTAATGTTTCCGGAGTGAATGTTGTGATCCAGTTGCTCGGCAATCTGCACTTGGTGCGGGGGAAGATCCATCTGATCGCCTCCACGGCGGAATTCTGAAATATTATGATATTCTGCCGTTACTTTTGAGTATGGAGAGAAACGATAGAAACCGCGAAGTCCTACGTTCTTCTGGCTCAATTTGGGTAACTCGGAAAAACCGTCCTTGTCATAATCGAACTCTTTGCGTTCGCGTACGGCTCCGAAGAATGTGAGTCCGCTCTTGTAATCGTCTGCCACCAAAGAGGCATTGAATGAAGTCTGTACGTCCGGTGTTTTGCCATAAATAAAATTCGTGCTGTTGCTTACACTTGCCGAATTCGATTTCGGTTCTTTGGTTATAATGTTAATTACGCCGCCGATGGCATTGGCACCGAAGAGAGCCGATCCGCCGCCACGGACAACTTCTACTCTGTCGATCATCGATGTGGGTATCTGTTCCAGACCGTATACACCCGCCAACGAACTGAAGATAGGGCGACTATCGATGAGTATCTGGGAGTAGGGGCCTTCCAGGCCGTTGATTCGCACTTGAGAGAAACCGCAATTCTGGCAGTTCGTTTCCACGCGTACGCCGGGTTGGAAAACAAGCCCCTGGCTCAACGTATTGGCATTGGTCTGTGTAAACAGCTCATTCGAAAGCACATTTACGATAGTAGGTGCTTTCATGCGGGATGTGCCGTTGCGGTTGGATGTAACGACCACCTCATTCAGTTTGATCGGGTCGTCTGTGAGGGAAAAATTTATTTCAAGGGTTTTATTACGGATAATCTCGACTTGAATTTCCTTATTTACATAACCGACGGCAGAAGCGATTAAGGTATGTTTTCCCAAAGGTAGATCTTTCATAAAATAATGTCCCGTAGCATCCGTTTGAACACCCAGATTGGTACCTTTCAGTACGATGGTTGCAAAGGAGATATGCTCTCCGGTTTTGGATTCCAAAACGTGCCCCATTATATTGGCATCGGTATGTTGTGCATTGGCTGAAACTAAGCAAAGCAATAAAAGCCAACAAGATAAAATGTATTTTTTCATTTTTATTTTAAATGTTTGTATAAAATGTTTATAATAACCGTCATGCGTACTACCTGTGCGGAATAGAAAGTAGACGTCCAACAGCAGTCGAAAAGAAATATCTGCACGGAATATTGGATGCATTTTCTTCGCAATATATCGCAGGATATACCGGAAAAATCGCAAACAGAAAGAATTATTAACAGAAAGAAAAAGCAGGAGGTGGTCCCCGCAAGTTGTCTGTCCGGGTAAAGGATCCGAATCCCCGACGTATGGCTTTGGATATGAACAGAATGGAAATGGCACCTAAAAGAACATACAGGGGAGCTGTTACCAGAGGCATCAGTGCCTGTAAGTGCATCAGAAGGTCTATGGTTGTTATTTCCTCCTGCGTATGGGTGTGGTCGCTACCCTCTGCCCTGAATATATTATATGGGTGAGAGTGAGTGATAAGGATGCCATTGACGATATGATGATGGACAAACAGCGTTACACCTGCATAATAGGCAAAGAAAGCCACCATCACAAAATAGTGAAGGATGCTCCTCATGCAATGTCTGTGTTTGTGCCGTTTCATCATTTCTGTATTTTTCGCAAATATAAACCGAATATTATATTTTTCTTGAATTTTTTAGCTGAAACGGATAAAATACCGTATTATACTGAGGCCGCTACCTTTTTTGGGGAATTAGAATATCACCCACCCAATACGAACTGTGAGGCAGGCTTCAGGCTGTATATTTTATTATGGTATGCGCTGACTTCTTGGCAAAAGAAAGACAATCTGTCAGATGAGAGGGCGAAAAATGGATAAAGGAAGGATTTTTGCAGTGAGTTATTAAAAAGAGAGCATATTTCAAAGAGAATAACATAAATAAAAAAGACACTATAAAGCTATGAATCTGAAAATTTTTACAATTAAATCGCAGGAGGCTTTACAGCATGCTGTGGAGCTTACGCGTAAAGCAGGGCAACAGGCTATTGAGCCCGAGCATCTGCTTTTAGCCATTGTTAAAGACGATCAGGGTCTTGCTGATTTCCTTTTCAGTAAAATGGGTTTGAATAAAGCCCGGGTATTGGAGGGTGCACAGGCCTTGATAGAGAAATTACCCCGTGTACAGGGAGGTGAGCCGTATTTGAGCAGGGAAACCAATGAGGTTTTGGATAAAGCCGAGTCGTTGGCCATGAATATGAAAGATGAGTTCGTTGCTTTGGAGCATTTGCTGTTGGCCATTCTGGCATCTAAGAACAGTGCTGCTCAACTGCTGAAGGATATGGGAGCTACGGAACAAATGATGAGTAAAGCCATCGCAGAACTTCGTCACGGGCATCGCGTAGACAGTCAAAGCGCCGAAGAGCAGTATAACGCTTTGAATAAATATGCCATCAATCTTTGTGAAAGAGCAAAGCAGGGAAAGTTGGATCCCGTTATCGGACGCGATGACGAGATTCGGCGCGTATTGCAGATTTTATCAAGAAGAACCAAAAACAATCCTATTCTGATCGGTGAACCGGGTGTGGGGAAAACAGCCATAGCCGAAGGGCTGGCTTATCGTATCATTCGGGGAGATGTGCCTGCGAACCTGCGGGAAAAACAAATCTACTCTCTGGATATGGGTGCTCTGATTGCCGGAGCAAAATACAAGGGAGAGTTCGAGGAGCGATTGAAAGCTGTTGTCAATGAGGTTACCCGTAGCGAAGGCAGTATCATCCTTTTCATCGACGAGATACATACGCTTGTGGGAGCCGGAAAAAGCGAAGGCGCCATGGATGCGGCAAACATACTCAAGCCCGCGCTGGCCAGAGGTGAACTGCGAGCCATTGGAGCTACCACTTTGGATGAGTACCAAAAATATTTTGAAAAGGATAAAGCTCTGGAAAGACGTTTTCAGATGGTTATGATAGATGAGCCGGATGAACTGAGCTCGATTTCTATTCTGAGAGGATTGAAAGAAAAGTATGAAAACCACCATAAGGTGCGTATCAAAGATGATGCTATTATCAATGCCGTAAAGTTAAGTGCCCGGTATATTTCGGACCGCTATCTGCCCGACAAGGCGATAGATTTGATGGATGAGGCCGCGGCAAAACTGCGCATGGAGATCGACTCCCTGCCGGAGGAGTTGGATGAGATCAGCCGCCGGATCAAACAGTTGGAAATAGAGCGCGAGGCCATTAAGCGTGAGCATGACGACGTCAAAGTAGAGCAGCTTTCCAAAGAAATAGCTTCGTTGAAAGAGCAGGAAAGTGCTCAGATGGGCAAATGGAAAAGCGAACAGGAACTGATCAATAAAATCCAGCAAAATAAGATTGATATCGAGCAGCTCAAGTATGAGGCGGAGCGTGCAGAGCGTGCCGGCGATTACGGAAAGGTGGCAGAGCTTCGTTATGGTCAGATAAAAGGGAAAGAGGATGAAATAAAAAACCTTCAAACGCAGCTGAGCGAAATGCAGGGAGACAATGCCATGATCAAGCAGGAAGTGGATAGCGAAGACATTGCAGAAGTTGTGGCACGATGGACGGGAATCCCCGTTGCACGTATGATGCAGAGTGAGCGGGAAAAACTGCTTCATCTGGAAGAAGAGCTCCATAAACGTGTCATCGGACAGGACGAAGCGATCTCTGCCGTAAGCAATGCCATAAGAAGGAGCCGGGCCGGACTGCAGGATCCGAAACGCCCCATCGGTTCGTTTATCTTTATGGGAACTACGGGTGTGGGTAAAACAGAGCTGGCAAAAGCCCTTGCAGAATATCTCTTCGATGACGAAAATATGATGACTCGAATAGATATGAGCGAGTATCAGGAAAAATTCAGCGCCACAAGGTTGATCGGAGCTCCTCCGGGATATGTAGGGTACGATGAGGGAGGCCAACTGACGGAAGCCATACGCCGTAAGCCTTATTCTGTGGTCCTTTTTGACGAAATAGAGAAGGCACACCCCGATGTATTCAATGTTTTACTGCAAGTACTTGACGATGGCCGGCTGACAGACAACAAGGGCCGGACGGTGAACTTTAAGAATACGATTATCATCATGACCAGCAACCTGGGCTCGGATGTTATCCGGGAACGTACGGAGCATATGAATGAGAATAACCGGGAAGAAGTTATCGAAACGACTAAAAATCAGGTTCTCGAACTGCTGAAAAAAAGCATTCGACCCGAGTTTTTGAACCGTATCGACGATATTATAGTCTTTACACCGCTCAATCAGGAAGAAATCAGAGAGATTGTGCGTCTGCAATTCAAAAGCATTATTAAATTAGTAGCGGTAAACAATGTTAAACTCACTTATACGGACAGTGCTTTGGATTATGTTGCTCAAAAAGGCTATGACCCTCAATTCGGAGCAAGACCCGTTAAACGTGTATTACAGCGTAGCGTTCTGAACGAACTTAGTAAGAAACTGCTTAGCGGTACGTTGGATACCTCCGAGCCGATTGTTATCGATACGACAGCCGGCGGAGAGGAATTGACATTCCATAACTAAAACAGAAAGCACACCTTTTGAGGTGTCATATTTCTGACCGATACGGCAAAGCAACAAGCGATGAATTTGCCATGGAGTTTATCTCCAAAAAAGAAGGGCTTCCGAAGTATCCGGAGGCTCTTCCCGTATCCGGAAAACCGTTTCTGTAGCAGAGCTTGAATCTTCGTTTTCGAGATGGAAAATCTTTTTTTGCAGCCTCGTGAAAATTCTCTGCCTGACGGTTGAAAATTTCTCAGGCAAAGAAAAAAAATCCAAGTTAACTTGGTTGAAAATCCATCAGGCAGAGAATTTCGAGTTTGATAAGGAAAAGTTTATTCTTCTTTCGGAAACGTTGCCTGCATCCGGGCACAAGACTATTTTTATAAATTTGTAACTTTAACAAGGTCATGGATTTATAATTCTATATAATTATATGCGTAATACTCAACGGGATGCTGCATTCGCAGTTCTCTTAATCATGCTGCTTCTGATCTTTTTGGGCGCATGTGCCAACATCGGTAATCCGGAAGGAGGCCCTTTCGATATGCAACCTCCCCGGCTGATCAAAAGCAATCCTCCGGAACGCACGGTAAACTATAAGAAGAAAAAGATCGTACTGACTTTTGATGAAAATATTTCTCTGAAAGATCAACAGGAGAATTTGATTATTTCGCCACCGCAATTCAAGCAGCCGAAAATAACGGCTGTGGGCAAACATATAGAAATTACGCTGGAAGATACGCTTAAGCCTGAAACTACTTACAGTTTTAATTTCAACGATGGTATTGTGGATTATACCGAAGGCAATCCTTTGGAGGGGTTTTCTTTTGCCTTCAGTACAGGAGATGTTTTGGACAGTATGCAGATTAGCGGAGTTTTGCTGGATGCCCGTACTTTGGAGCCCATTCAGGGAAAGTTGGTGGGGGCTTATTTCTGTCCGGCCGATTCCGCTTTTTTCAAGGAGCCATTCAAATATGCCACACGTACCAATAAGGAAGGCAAGTTCAGACTGTTGAATCTCAAAGACTCGTCTTATACGGTTTACGGTTTGGCAGACGACGATAATAACTTTTATTTCAGTCAACCGCAGGAGCTTGTTGCGTTTGACAATCATTGCTATAAAACAACCTGTGTAGATACCTCCAGAGTAGATACGATAAAAATAGACTCGTTGAATGCTTTGCGCGATACGATAAAGAGAGACTCTCTCGTGCATGTGGATTATACCCGGTTTATGCCCGACACGATTATGTTGCGGATGTATAAGGAGTTTGTTCACAGACCCGGTTTGCTCAAAAATACACGTGCGGATTCCAACCGGCTGACTTTGAGTTTTAACACGGTTCTCAAAGATATGCCGGTATTGAAAAATATGTCCGGAGAGGATATAAAGAAGTCGGAAATTTTTATTTCCCGAAATCCCGAGCATGAAAAAGATATTGACTATTGGTTGCTCGAACCCCGGCTGATCCGTTCTGATTCTCTTTCTTTCATGATAGATTATGAAAAAACAGATTCGGCGGGGATGGTGTACACCAAGCGCGATACACTTACCTATATCGTATCGAAGAGCAAAAAGAAAGCGAAGGAGAAAAAAAATAAAGAAGAGCCCAAAGACTCTGTGAATCTTGTAGGTGTTAAAATCAGCGGTACGCAGGGTCTTTTTTCAGGTACTCCTAACGACTCCGTTTTATTGGCTTTTGATACGCCGATAAAAACAGTCAATCGGGACAGTATTTTTTTGACAGACAAAAATGATAGCTTAGCCCAGACGGTTCCGTATCGTTTGTTGCCGTTGGAGAATATTTATTCCAGATATAAGCTGGTGGCAGAATGGCAATACGATAAGACGTATCAACTTCGTTTGGGGAGAGGGGCCTTTGTCGATATATACGGAACTCTTTCTTCGGAGGCACAGTATGATTTGCAAATATCACCCGAGAAAGATTTGAGTGTACTGGAGTTAAGTCTTGTCGGTAAAAATCTGGAAAATGCAATCGTTGAGTTATTGAATAAAAACGATGAGGTTATCGCCACGCTGACTCCCGGGATTTATGAAGTTACGGCCAAAGATTCCACATCGGTAAAAGATTCTTTGCATGCGGAGAAAGAACTGGTAAAAACGCCTCCGGTTCTGAAGGATGAGGAAAAATCAGATGTTTCCCGAAATTCTGACAGTGTCACTGGTCAAATTGAAGAAACGGTCACGGAAACGGTGACGGATACCTTGGAGAGCAAAAAAGAAGACTCCCCCAAGAAAGCTTTTATGGTGAAAATAAAAGACGTAAAACCAGGAGATTATTATGCCCGTTTATATATAGACGAGAATAAGAACGGTGTTTGGGATACGGGTGATATTCGTAAAGGGCGTCAGCCTGAGCCGGTATATTATTGCCCGCTGACAATTGCCTTGAAAAAGGGTTTTACAACTGGAGAAAAGTGGGAAGTGTTTGCCTTGCCTTTGAGCCGGCAGAAGCCCACGGATATCCGTAAAATAAAACCGGAGGAGAAGAAGGCGAGAGTAGATAAGAATATCGAGTATTACGACCGAATAAAAAACAAGAAAGCCAACAGGCCTTTGGACGACCGGAAGCAAAATAATAAAGGAGCCGGCGGTTCGTTTGGCGGAGGATTCTCCGGTGGCGGAGGCTTTGAAAGAGAAGGAAGTCGTTTTTAGAAGATTGTTTAATAATACAATATTAATTTATTCATGGAATTGAATTTTAATTTCTCGGAATCTCTTCTCCGCAGCTGGCAGCAGCTTTTGAAAAATCCGGCTTACATTGGTGTTTTTGTGCTTTCTGCCCTTGTGCTTTCCTTGATGTATGTTTTTTATTTACTCACGCTTTCCCTTTTTATAGATAGTCTGAGTATCAATGTTTTAATGGCAATTGTTTTTTTGGCTGTTTACCTCTTTGCGTGTCTTGTAATGCAAACCGGTTTTTGTCGAATTGCTTTGCATCTGGCAGCAGGAGGTTCTTTCAGTTTTTCTGAGAGTAAGAAGTTTTTTTGGGCACCCCGGTTGTATATCCCTTATTTTGTGTTGTCTATCATTGTTGCACTTCTTGTCAGTGTAGGGCTTGCTCTTTTGATTATCCCCGGCATTTACCTTGCAATTAAATTTTATTTGATGCCGTATGTGTATTTCGACGAATCGGAGAGAGGTATCTTTGAGGTTTTGGAGCGTTTATGGAAAATATCGAAAGGCCATTTTCCGGGTATTTTAGGTTTTTTTCTTTTGGCTATTGTTGCTTCTCTTCTGGGTTTTCTCCTTTTAGGCGTGGGGATATTTGTTACGATGCCTCTTTATATGATTTTAAGTGCCAGGTATTACTATGCACTTATCGGAAAAAATCCTTTGGACCAACAAAATGCTATCGAACCGAAACTATATGATATGCACATCGTTGACTAAGTAGAAAGAGCTTTAAGTGTAAAGCTTTTTTAGTTATCTTTGTGTCTCTTTTGGAGAAACGACCTTTTATTATTAAAAAGAGAGAAAATTTCATAGAATTTCTAATCATATAAATTATTTATGGACAAAAAGCGCGTTTATACGTTTGGAAAGGGCGAAGCAGAAGGCCGTTCCGATATGCGTAATTTGCTTGGAGGTAAGGGTGCGAACCTTGCGGAAATGAACCTGATTGGTGTGCCTGTTCCTCCGGGATTTACAATTACCACCGATACTTGCAATGAATATTATGAAAAGGGAAAAGATGCGGTTGTTGAATTGCTTCGTCCCGAAGTAAAAAAAGCATTGGCATACATAGAGTCTGTAATGGGCTTGAAATTCGGGGATGTTAAAAATCCTCTGCTGCTGTCTGTTCGTTCAGGAGCCCGTGCTTCCATGCCGGGTATGATGGATACCATCTTGAACCTGGGGTTGAATGACGAAGTATTGCAAGGTATCATTGCCAAGAGTGGCAACGAGCGTTTTGCATGGGACTCTTATCGCCGTTTTATCCAGATGTATGGCGACGTTGTTATGGGGCTTAAGCCTGTAAACAAAGAAGATATCGATCCGTTCGAAAAAATCATCGAAGAGATAAAAGAAGAAGCCGGCGTAAAACTGGATAACGAATTATCTGTAGATAATCTGAAAGAACTGGTAGGACGATTCAAAAAAGCGGTTAAGGAAGAAACCGGCAAGGATTTCCCAACCTCTCCCGAGGAGCAGCTTTGGGGGGCTATCATGGCCGTGTTCGATTCGTGGATGAATGAGCGTGCTATCCTGTACCGTAAAATGGAGGGTATTCCTGCCGAGTGGGGTACTGCCGTTAACGTTCAGGCCATGGTATTCGGTAACATGGGTGAAACTTCGGCAACAGGCGTTTGCTTCTCTCGCGATGCCGGTAACGGTGAAAACCTTTTTAACGGCGAGTATTTGATTAATGCTCAGGGCGAAGACGTGGTAGCAGGTATCCGTACACCGCAACAAATTACCAAGATCGGTTCTCAAAGATGGGCGGAGCGTGCCGGTATTCCCGAAGCTGTCCGTCGTGAGCAATATCCTTCGATGGAAGAGGCTATGCCCGAAATCTATAAAGAGCTCAATGAACTCCAGCATAAGTTGGAACTTCATTACAGAGATATGCAGGATATGGAGTATACCGTTCAGGAGGGCAAATTGTGGTTCCTGCAAACCCGTAATGGTAAACGTACAGGTCATGCAATGGTTAAAATTGCGATGGACCTGATGCGTGAAGGTATTATTACGGAAGAAGAAGCTCTGATGCGTATCGAACCTAATAAACTGGATGAACTGCTTCACCCGGTATTCGATAAAAAAGCATTGCTTAATGCCCGTGTGCTGACCAAAGGTCTGCCTGCATCTCCGGGAGCCGCATCCGGACAGATCGTATTCTTCTCTGAAGATGCTACTGCATGGCATGCGGATAATAAACGCGTGATTTTGGTTCGTATCGAAACATCACCTGAAGACTTGGCCGGTATGACTTCTGCCGAAGGTATCCTTACCGCTCGTGGAGGTATGACTTCCCACGCTGCAGTGGTTGCTCGCGGTATGGGTAAATGTTGTGTGTCCGGTGCCGGAGCCATTCAGGTCGATTACAAGAAACGCACGCTTACGGTGGATGGCGTAGTTCTTCACGAAGGCGATTATATTTCTATCGATGGTTCCACCGGTAACGTTTATGCCGACAGAGTGGAAACCAAGGCTGCCGAAATGGACGATGACTTCCGTGAATTGATGTCTCTTACCAATAAATATGCAAAACTGAAAGTTCGTGCCAATGCGGATACCCCTCATGATGCTCAGATCGCCCGTTCTTTTGGTGCTGTGGGTATTGGTTTGTGCCGTACGGAGCACATGTTTTTCGAGGAGTCTAAGATTCGCGCTATGCGTGAAATGATTTTGGCCGAAACTGCCGAAGGACGTTTGCAGGCTTTGAAGAAGCTGCTTCCTTATCAACAGGAAGACTTCCGTGGTATTTTCCGTGCCATGGCCGGATGCCCCGTAACTGTTCGTCTGCTCGACCCTCCTTTGCATGAGTTCGTTCCTCATGATGAAAACGGACAGCGTGAAATGGCTGAAACGATGGGCGTTTCTATCGATGCCATCCGTCAGCGTGTCGAAAGCCTGATGGAGCATAACCCCATGCTGGGTCATCGTGGTTGTCGCTTAGGTAATACTTACCCTGAAATTACTTACATGCAGACTCGCGCCATTATCGGTGCCTGTCTGGACTTGCAAGAAGAGGGTATTACCTGCTTCCCCGAAATTATGGTGCCTCTGACCGGTATTTTGTATGAATTCAAAGAGCAGGAGCGCGTAATTCGCGAAGCTGCGGAGGAAATCTTTAAGGACCGTGGAATAAGAATCGATTATAAAGTCGGTACCATGATCGAGGTTCCCCGTGCGGCTCTGACAGCCGATCGCATTGCTTCGTCTGCCGAATTCTTCTCATTCGGTACGAATGACCTTACTCAGATGACATTCGGATATTCCCGTGATGATATTGCCTCTTTCTTGCCGATATACTTAGAGAAGAAAATTCTCAAAGTAGACCCGTTCCAGGTATTGGATCAGAAGGGTGTCGGCAAGTTGGTGCGTATGGCTACGGAGAACGGCCGTTCAATCCGCCCCGATCTGAAATGCGGTATCTGCGGTGAGCACGGTGGTGAGCCAAGCTCTGTTAAGTTCTGCCACAATGTGGGTCTTAACTATGTTTCCTGTTCTCCTTTCCGTGTGCCTATTGCACGTTTGGCAGCCGCTCAGGCTCAGATTGAGGAAAATAGGAATGCAGCTAAGAAATAAAAACGTATTTCTTTTTCAGAAGATGATATTTACAGGCGACGCTTTTATTTAAGTCGCCACTCGTAAAATTAAGTAAGAGACACCCGGTTGTATGAATTATTCGTATGACCGGGTGTTTTATATAAATACCGATACCGGAAAAATTTTAGATATCCGGGATTATGTTTTTATATTTAATTTTATTTATCGAAGGCTTAACTTATGAAGAGATTTATTTTGACAATAGTATTTTTTCTGCTTTGTATCGGAGCGGCCTTTTCTCAGAAAGGAGATGAGAATATAAGGTGTAGGGATGTTTTTTCTCCGGAAGATTCTGTCGTTTTTACTGTTCGGGGTAACAAAAAAGAGCAGATAGAACTGTTTTATGAAGCAAGGGCTTTGCCCGTCAGAAAGCATGAAACGCAGTTTTTCGATGATAGTGTACGGGTAAACTACGGTATATTGCCTCCCGGTTTTTACCGGATCGATCTGAAAGAGAATGGTACCTCAGAGATTATTACCAAACATTTCAGGGTTATGCCCCATGATTTTAAGAAGGGTAAGAATACGCTGAATATCATTGCCATATCCGATGTACATCTTATGGCACATGAACTTGGGCAGCGTGGCAGTCGTGCTTTTGAAGAATATCTGAAAAAGGACCGGAAATTACTGGCCGAAAGCGAGGATATTGCTAAGGCTTTGATAGATACGCTGAAACAGAGCAGGCCGGACATTGTACTTGTTTCCGGAGATTTGACAAAAGACGGAGCAGCCAAAAGTCATGAACGGTTTGCCGAACTGTTCGATGAGTTGAGAGCCCTTGGAACGCAGATATATGTGGTACCCGGGAACCATGATATCAATAATCCTTATGCCCGGCGTTATGCCGGTGATGGTTATACTGAGGTGGAAACTTTTTCTCCCGATGATTTTCTGAAACACTATGCCGATTATGGATATCAAAAAGCATGGAGTCGTGATACGGTTTCATTGAGTTATGCCGTAAGCCCGAATGAAAAACTGTGCATCATTGCTTTGGATGCCTGTAAATACCGGGACAATACTTTGTTGTCCCGTGGCGATAAGGCTGACCGGTATCATTCGGATGGCTATCTGAAGCCGGAAACATTGAAATGGTTAAAAAATGTTTCTGCCAAAGCCCGGGCAAAAGGACAGTTGATAATAGCTATGATGCACCACGGAGTCATAGAGCACTTCCCTTATCAGGCTCGTATCATGAAACCGTATCTCGTCGATAACTATGCCGAGGTTATTCAATGTTTGACGGATTGCGGAATAAAGTTGATTGTTACGGGGCATTTTCATGCTGTCGATGTTGCTAAAATTCGGTTTAATGGGAAAGAACTCTACGATATGGAAGTCGGAGCTTTGGTTACGTATCCCTGCGCTTACAGAACCATATCCCTGAACCTTTCGAACGGAGATTTGGCTTATACCACAGATTTGATTCGCTATACGGGTGAAAGGTATTACACCTCAAAAGGAGAAGATTTTCAAACGTATGCCCGTAAACGCATAGCCGGAGGACTCCCTTCACTGCTCTCTTCTATGATTTTTTCCAAAAGAGAACAGTTGGCCGGTTACTTGAATTCGGAGAGTGATGTTTTAGAAATGTACAGCCGCGAAGACTTAAGATCTTTTATGTTGCTGTTTGAAAAGGAGTTGGGACCATTGCTGGCAGATTTGATTTTACTTCATTATGAAGGAAATGAACAACTGCATGATAGCGAACTGTTAAAAAATGCAATAGATAAGCATGTCGTTCGCTTTCTGAAAAGTGCGGCTCCGGACTCTTTCCGGGAAGATGAAGAGACAACGCTCAAGATGCTGGAGAGTATGGGAGCTTACCGAAGACTTTCTTCTATTTTAGAGCTCTTTCTCAAAGATCTACGACATACGGAAGATACGAGGGTCGATGATTGTAACGGCAGGATAAAAATATGATCGGTTTTTATTTTAGGGCAAAGTATATTTAAATCAAATATTATATCTTTATTACATTTTTATTACATTATTGTATATATATGGTAAAAAGAGAGATAGAAACTGAAATATCGCCTATCGATATTGATGCAGATTTGTTGTTTGCAGAGTGGTACCCTGCTCATCAGGTTGCTAATTCGTTACATTCGCCTCCGGAAATCGGAACCATAGCAGCCAACTCTTCTTTTGTATTTGATATAGATTATTTTTATTGTTTGATTTTCATTCTCAATGGTAAAGGCGAATTTTCTGCTTTTGAGAATGAGGCCTTGTGTATCGAAGAGAATCAGATGCTTTTGTTGCCTATGGGTAAGCTGTTTAAGTTTACGGCACGGGATTGCCCAGTTACCTTTTTAACCATAAAGTTCAGGCCCAGTATCAACTTATGTATGGGTAGCTGTCCCAGATCGATGGAGACGGCAAACAGGCAGTATGCCAGATCTGCAAGAAAGAAATCCGAGGATAAAATTACTTCTTTGTATTTGAATGAGGGTATTGATCTTTGGCTAAAACAGATGCTCTATTATATAGAGCGTAACCCTAATGCCATGCCGGTATTTGAAATTAAACTCAGGGAATTGTTTTATATCCTGCGTATTTCTATTCCGGTGAAGAAACGGGATGAGTTTTTAGCCTCGTACCACTGCCATAATTTAGGTTTTAGAGCATTTGTATTTCGTCATCATTTGGATTGTCGCACAGTGGAAGAACTGGCTGCGATGATGAAGCTTTCCATAAGTACGGTCAAACGCCTTTTTCTTGAGGAGTTCGGTGTTTCTCCTCTGAAGTGGATGCACGAACAGAAGGCACGATTTATCTATCGTGATCTGGCCGATGGCGATCTTACTTTGCAACAGATAGCAGACCGTTATTATTTTTCGTCTATCAGTTATCTCTGTGTATTTTGTCGCAAGGCTTTCGGTACAACACCGCTGAAAATCAGACAGAAACTCAATATCGAAGAAGCAGATTAGATTAGCAATAATGCGAAAAAATTATTTGAGAAGTGTAGAAATACAGGCCATTTGATAGAGCCTGTACGATAATAAAGATAACCGAATATTACGCCCAGGGTAAGCCGGCTGGCAAAACCTATTGCGGAGAAATGTATGAGACTGAATAAAACTGCAACCGACCATATCGTTGCAGTTTTATTGTGAATGAATTTATCGATTACATTGATAATACCGTATCTGAAATACAACTCTTCCGATATAGCCGGAATCACGGCAAAAGCAATGATCCCATACCACCATCCGGACGTATCGCTCATTATTTCACGGATAAAAAATCCTGTTTCTTCAGCTTTTTTTGTTTCTGCAACAGCCCATTCATACGGCATCGACTCCAATATCCGTGAGATGCCGAAGTCGATGAGCAGTCCGGCAAAGAATAGAAATAAATAGAATAGAATTTCTAAAACAATATCGGATTTACTCAAAGGCCGGATGCTCTTTTCCTTGATAACCTTTTTGTTGCGGGCGAAAACATAATAAACAAAACCCGGGAGTGCAAAAATAAGCAGGGTGGGGGTTATAATAGAGAGATAGGCGTTCTTTTCAACAAAAGGAACTGTTAATATGGCAAGAATAAGTCCTGCAATCGTTCCGAAAAACAATAAAGATAAATCGAAGAACGCAGTACTTGTTTCATTTTTCATAAGAGGGTTTATTTCTTATTTGTTTATTTGAAATATTATTCTACCTTTGCATCCGTTATCAGTTGCCCGGATGGCGGAATTGGTAGACGCGTTGGTCTCAAACACCAATGGCTGCAAGGCTGTGCCGGTTCGATCCCGGCTCCGGGTACTCGAAGCAAAGCTAAATGGCTCTTAAGGCTGTTTAGCTTTTTTTGTTTGTGTAAATAGGTTTGATGTAAGAAGTGAGAGCTCATGTTTTTATGAAATCAATAAAAGCTTTCTACATATTAAAAGAATAGAGACTAACCATATTTATGGGCAGTCTCTTTCTTTATTATATGGATATTCGATTGTGATGGAAAAAGATTATCAAAAGTTTTTCGGCAGCATTTCCATCGTATGGTTGTAACCGGATATGATGTCATCGAAGATTTCTTTTACCGTCTCTTCTTTTTCGATTAGTGATGCTATCTGGCCGATTTCCAATTCCCCTTCGTCCGTATCTCCTTCAAAAATTCCTTTTTTCGCTCTTCCTTTACCCAAATGTGCACGTAGTTCTTCTGTTGTCTTGCCTTGTTGCTCCATGGCTAAGATTTCGTTGCAGAATTTATTTTTAATAAGACGTACGGGGGCAAGTTGCTTGAGTGTGAGGATTGTATCGCCTTCTCTCAGGTTTCGGCACAATTCCTTAAAAATGTTGTTTGCAGAACTTTCGGTTGAAAGAGCGAATCGTGTTCCTATTTGAATGCCATCTGCTCCCAAAGCCAGAGCTGCGACCAAACTTTGGCCGTTATACATGCCTCCGGCTGCAACCAGCGGAATACTCAGAGCTTGAGATACTCCCGGTATAAGAGCAAAAGAGGTGGTCTCATCCCTCCCATTGTGCCCTCCGGCTTCAAACCCTTCGGCTATAACGGCATCAACGCCTGCTTCCTGTGCTTTCAAAGCAAATTTTGTGCTGCTTACCACATGCATTACGATGATGCCGGCATCATGAAAACGCTGTGTGTATGTTTTGGGATTACCGGCAGAGGTAACGACAATAGGCACTTTTTCTTCGATAATAATGTCGATGATTTTGTCTAACTCGGGGTATAGCATAGGTACGTTCACTCCGAACGGTTTGCTCGTGGCATCCTTGCATTTATGTATATGCTCGCGTAGTGTTTCAGGGTGCATGGAGCCTGCTCCTATAAGTCCCAAACCTCCGTTATTGCTAACGGCAGAGGCTAAACGCCAGCCGCTGCACCAAACCATACCTCCTGATATGACCGGATATTTTATGCCCAAAAGTTTACAAAGTTTATTTTCCATTTACGTTTAAGAATTTATTTCATCAAGTTCGACCAGTTTATTGACAATTGCATAAATCGTGAGTCCGCTGGCGCTGTGGATTTGCAGTTTCTTGGATATATTTCTTCTGTGCGTTATAACGGTGTGGGTGGAGAGGAAGAGCTCTTTGGCAATCTCCTTGTTTGTCAAACCTTTTACCACACAGATCACGATCTCTTTTTCTCTTGGAGTGAGTGCTTCTCCTTCAGAGTTTCCAGCCGGAGATGCTTCGTCATTCTGGGGAGACTGTAAGAGTGTTTCTATCTGCTGTTGGAGTTCTCCTGTGGTGAGAGACATGGCATTGAGCACGCCATCATATTTCTTATACAATGAATTGGATATCGATTGCGATACCAAAGCTAATGTTTTGGCTTCCGACGGAATGTTGAGGTCTTGGGGAGATAAGCCGCATAGCAAGGGGTTTAGAATATAGATATCCGAATCGTTTTCAATGGCTTTTTCGTTAAACTCGCCATCCTCAATATTTTCGTTTACAATGCTAATCCGATATTGTGTCAGTCGTTTGAGCATAGTCTCCAACCCTACGCGAATGACCTCGGAGGGCTCGACTATGGTCACTTTGATAATCTTCGTCATATTCATCGAGGTTGTCTTATTTTTTTGCAGATAGCTGTTTTTCTAAACGTTCTATTGACGGTATAAAGATATTGTCTTCTACATAATTGTGGGAGGCAAGATCTTTTTCGCTTGAAAATATTTCATGCAATACATTTGTCAAATGATAGCTGCTGGGAGCAGGGTAGTATTTGATCAGAATATTTTTCAGTTCCGTTATTTTCATTTCAATCTGATCGTGTCTTTTTTTGAAAATTGAAATACGATAGTGCGGATCTGCAATGCCGTTCTTTAGTTTCCACGCATAAGGGAATACGTTTTTGTCTTCATAACTCATGTGTTTGTTCACCTCTTCAACGTATTCATCAAAGAATTTCCGGATTACAAAAGTGACTTCTTGCGGGCAACCTGCAATGGCGTTGATTAATTGTTCGCGAATCGAAGGCAGTTTATAATCCAAAAAATAAGTATGCGAATTCTTTAGATATTTTATCAGCGAATCCAGGGAAATCGTATCCAGCTCTATGCCCTTGGGGGTTTCTGTTCTTTTACTTAAAACATTAAAAATGCAAAGTAGAGTACGTTCGTCTACTTTATGATCCCGGCAAATTTCACCTACATTTTTTTCTCCAAAACCAAGAGGAATGTCAAAACGGGTCATTACCAGTAAGAGAGAGTAATTCGCCGATATAATATCGCTCATTTTAGAGGATGCGGTAAACGGTTTGGAAAGGATAGTTGATTCATTCATTTTATATATCGTTTTTTCTTAACATATTTGCTTTTAGTTCAAAACAAAAATACTTTATTATAAGTTGTGTTACAACGTCTTATTGTGTGAGATTGGCATTTTCCCTAACACAATGCAATTAATAGGTATGCTTTTGTGGCAGATTACTATATTTTAGGTATTGCTTGATGTATTGTGCTGCGATACCTTTGTCAATGTAATAATAGTTCATACCTAAGCCAAAGACAATGACTATTTATTGAATAACCGTTTAAGTGATTTATTGAATTTCTTAGTCTGTTCGAGATGAATCGGCTTGGAGCATCACGGGGGGCTGTGTCAAAATTCATTTTTGGGGCAGCCTCCTTTTTTTATTCCTCATCCAACGACAAAGCCCCAACTTTCACAAGCTAGGGCTTCGTTCGTTCACTAAGTTTGAGTAACTTAGCAAATATCAATTACTTAATGAATACAAAGTTACACTTTCGTCCTTACATATCCGACCCCATCCTGCTATTTCCTGCAGAACTTGGTCAAGATATTGATGCCAATGACCCTGTGCGCCTGGTCAACAGCATTGTAGATTCGCTGAATTTAG
>NZ_KB904140.1 GCF_000379945.1 Porphyromonas macacae DSM 20710 = JCM 13914 | reverse complement strand
TATCGGCGTTTCAGACATATGGGCTTAGAGCAGGTCAAGATGGACTTCGCCTTTCTAGCTATGGCCTTTAATCTGAAGAAACTATGTGCTAAGGTTGCTCGAAAGGCGAAAAACACTCCCAAAAGACCTATATCAACCCTCAATCTCGGCCTCATGCGCTTCCACCTCCTCGAAAAACACAAAAATATCCCTCAAAGGCTAAAACCGGTGGCTTAACCAACCCCAAACCAAAACTAAAAGGAGCTGCGCCAAAATTCATTTTGACACAGCCCCATTTCTTTAGAGAAAAAGAAGAAAGATTTACAATCTTCTGATTACATTCATCATCTGTTCTCCCAACCCGATGGTATACCCTTGACGAACGAATACTACACGTCCGAAGGTATCGGCAATAACAAAGATCGGTAGCTCCGTGGTGTTGGGTAGATTGGTTGCGGTAGCCATCATTTTGGCATTTGTTCCGTTGAGATCCCATCCCCAAACAACCGTATTGGGCAATTCTTTGAACTCTTCGTTGCGGAAACGTTTATAATTCGACTCATCGGGGAAAAGAAGTATCAGTTTACGTTCCCATGTTTCGAATTCTTTGGCCAGTAATTGGATATCTTTCAGGGCATGATTGGAAGGCTCTTGTCCTGCAGCCAATACAGCTAAGACGAAATATCCTCGTCCTGTGGTAGAGAGAATTGTCTTTTCTTCCCCCGTTGCTATATCGTGATAAGTCTGTTCCGCATTGATAGAGCCAATAACCTGAATGTCCGTACTGTCTTGTGGCAAGATCAGGGGAACAGATAATATATCATTGTTTTCGGGCACTTTAATTTTTTTCATATTGCACAAGACACTTCCGGAGGCCATACGTGTACCGGAGATGAGCAGATAGTCTCCGGCATCGACGGCTCTTGGTGTCTTGAATAGATCGCTCCATCCTAATCCGCCGTCCCAGTCGTACTCCAAAGTTCTTAATGCTCCGTCTGGATTGATAAAGGCCAAAGAATAACGGCTGTAATATTGAGGATCGGGTGATACTGTCGTGGGTTTGTAAAGCATTTTCAACATACCTTTGGGGGCTGTTGAAGACGTTTGCTGTTGTAAATTTATATCTACCCATTCCATAGCTCCCGGCATGCTGTACTGAACTTTTCCTGTAACCGGGTCTATGCGCGATGGGATGCCAAGACTGCGAGCTGCTGCCACAAAGAAATATTCTGTGCTCCTGTTGTCGGCCCATTTTATAGATAATATACCGCGCGGACTGGCAATCATACGTTGACTGTTATAGACTGAGTCCTGTTTGATATTTTTGCCGATCCATTCTGCAAGCAGTGTGGGATTTGTTTGGATTTGTGCTTGTTCTTCTGCAGAAAAAGCTTTGAGTATATCACTTCGATAGGCTGTGAGCAATTCCACTCCGATACGGGGATTGGCCACATGACGGAGAGAAAACTCGTTATCCGTGTCCGGCATTTCCGAATAAATGGCCTGCAACTTTTCCAGGGGCGTATCCGTCAGGTCTTTTTCTGAAATCACAGAAAGTAAAGCCACGGCTTTTTCTTTCTTTTCAGCTTCAAGCAGGAACTTCTCGATAGCTGCATGGTTGCCGCGTGAAGCTTTTAAGTATGAAGCAATACGTTCTTTGCTTATACCGATATTTGAGGCTAAAGATTCGATGCTTTGTTCCGAAGCAAAGGTCGCTTCATAACGATGGCGGATGGAATCTTCATAAATCAGACGTTTTTCATTTTCTGCGGCCTGTTCCGGTGTAGCTGTGGTGGGAAGGGCTGCTGCTGTGGGTGGATTGATTTTGAATGATACCTCTTCGGGCATTGCTCCAAAATCATTTAATGTAATGATTAGTTGAGTGCGTTCATCCGTTTTGCTGACAGCGTAACCGTATTTGCCGTCTTTGAAAGCCCATACCAGCATATCCCCTTTACCGATGCGCAGAGAAGATTCTCCGGAAACATCCGTATATTTGGTTACCACCGGATTGAATTCGGCATAATTGTAAATGCAATACCTGACAGCTGCGTTATCCACGGCATTTCCTTCTATATCCACCACTTTAATCGAAAGTTCGTCCGTTTCCGTATAATTGTCGATGACATTGATTTCCGTATAATTTTTTGTGCTATAAAGAACTTCCTCCGGCCCGTCATAGCGTCCGAATACTTTGGTGTGAATGAGCATTGCCCTAACCACAGAACTGTTAAACCATGCATTGTTCAGGTCGGCTGCCGGTTCACAGGCACCCATAAAGTGCCATTTTCCGTCCACCCAAACTTCCACCCAGGCATGATTATCGTCCGTATGTGCCCAACGTGGTGTGTAAACCTGACGGGCAGGTATGCCTACCGAGCGTAAGGCCGCTACAGTGAATGTAGATTCTTCACCGCAACGTCCGAGTGCATTAAGTACTGTGGATAGGGGACTGCGAGTGCGTCCGTCGCTCGGGGCATAGGTGGCTTTTTCATGGCACCAGTGGTTGACTTCCAAAGCCGCTTCTTTCATGCTCAGGTTTTGGACACGTTCTTTCAGTTCGTTGTAGAAAACCATGCGGCTTTCATCCAAATTTTCATTGTTTACACGCACGGGAAGAACGAAGTGTGTGAAAAGTTTTTCAGGAACATTCTTTCCCCATGTCATCTCTTGCCGTGCTTTGAATGATGAGCGAATATTTTTCAGGTAAAACTCAGGCGTATAATCGGCGATATCTGCCGTATTCATGTAAGCATAAAGAAACTCCATGGCTTCACGTTCCATAAGTTTCAGCGAATCGTTGAAAATGTCGGCAAAAAGTTCTTCTCCCATGATCTCTTTGCGGATTTTAAGATCTTCCTGTACCGTGGCTCTGTATTGACTGTCGGTAATGAAGTGTTCGTCTTTTTGCGAACATCCCGGAGAGACAGACAGTCCTGTTAAAAGGACAAAAAAATAGAATAGTGTTTTTGTTTTCATTATGGATTGTATAAAGGATTTGGATTTTAATATCGCATTTATCGTACGGAGGCGCCCCACATCAGTTTCCGTCGTAACATTTCCGGCCATGATCTATTACCCAGTTTAACAACCCGTACACGGTTCGGCGATAACTGTATTTTAACGGGAGTATTGCAATCGAGCGGTAAGGTTTCTCCATCTAAAACGGTTAGAAAAGTATTGTTTCTGGATTCGACTTCCAGACGAATGATTTGTTTGTCCGAGATGACCAATGGGCGCATATTCAAGGTGTGCGGGGCAATCGGATTTATAATGACCGAAGGACTGTCAGGCATCATGATAGGCCCATTGATACTTAGCGAGTATGCCGTGGATCCGGTAGGTGTGGAAATGATAAGACCATCGCAATCGTAATCCGCCAGATAATCTTCACCGAGAAAGGTTTTAACTTGGATGATTGAACCGGTTTCGCGTTTTAGGATGGCCACTTCATTCAATACTTCACCCAGCAGTTTCTCATCCGCAAAAATCTGCAATTTCGTTCTTTCTTCAACGGTGTATTTGCCACTAAAGAGCTTATCGAGCGGTGAAAGGTCGGAGGAATCCAATTCGGTCAGAAAGCCGAGTCGTCCCATATTTATGCCTAAAACAGGAGTCTCCGAAATGCCGATACAGTGTGCAGTGCGTAAGAAGGTTCCATCTCCCCCTAAACTGATGGCAAAATTCATTTTAGGTAATAACCTTAAATCTAATACGTTATATGAATGAGGGAGGCTTCCGGATTCGGACAAGGCTGAAGCAAAGTCTTTTTCTATATACAGTGTGACGTCCGGGCGATTGAATTTATCAAAAAGAGGCTCTAACAGCTCTTTTTGATTTGCTTTGTGTATACTGCCAAAAACTGCAACTTGAATCATAGCATTAACTGGTCTGAGTTTCCCGATTATTAACGTTATATTTGCACCAATCGGCTTGGTTGCAAGCTATTGGTTTGAATACAAACTTGTAGAAAGAGCAAATCAAAGATGCTTCCGGCGTACAACTAAATCATATGCTCAATGCACAAATATAAGAAAATAGAACCATGACTAAACTAAGCGTTAACGTAAACAAGATTGCTACACTGCGTAATGCACGCGGAGGAAATATGCCTGATGTGGTACAGGCGGCTTTGCATTGCGAACGATTCGGGGCACAGGGGATTACTGTCCATCCCAGACCGGATGAGCGGCACATACGCTATCGGGATGTTTATGACTTAAAAAAGGTTCTGACAACAGAGTTCAATATCGAGGGTAACCCCAACGACCGGTTTATCAAACTGATTGAAGATATAAAACCCACACAGGTAACACTTGTTCCTGATGCTCCGGATGTGTTGACCAGCAATGCCGGATGGGATGCTAAAACTTATTTTGAACATCTCTCCGAGTTGATTAAACATTTTAAGAGTTTTGGCGTGCGTACTTCCATTTTTGTGGGAACGGATTTAGAAAATCTGGAATGGGCTGCAAAAACCGGAACGGACCGGGTAGAGTTGTACACAGAACCTTACGCTGCAGGTTTTTCCATTGATGCTGAAACTGCCGTGTCGCCCTTTGTCCGGGCTTCACAAAAAGCTCATGATTTGGGACTTCAGGTGAATGCCGGGCATGACTTGAATCAGGAAAATCTTAATTTCTTTGCTCGTAAATTACCGTATTTAGATGAAGTTTCTATCGGACACGCTCTCATTTCCGAGGCGATTTACGATGGTTTGGAATTGACGATAGCACGCTATCGCAGAGCATTGGAATTTAATTGATTATAAAGACCGATTATCAGATTACTTTACTAACTTATTATATAAACGATGAATACTTCTCTGACAGATTCTCTATCTCAAATAATCAATACGCCGACCGTGTCTCCGGTTGAATTGTCCGTTTTCGATTTGGCTACCAAAGGGGGCTGGATCATGATCGTACTGCTTGCTCTTTCCGTGCTGGCCATTTATCTGTTCATAGCCAAACTTTTGCAGATTAAGGCAGCCGGCAGGGAAGATCATTCTTTTATGGATCGGATTAAAGATTACATTCATGAAGGTAAAATAGATGCGGCTATCCGCTTGTGTGAGGATAGGGATACACCTTATGCCCGGATGATTCATAAAGGAATAACACGTCTTGGGCGGCCAATGAACGATATTCTCGTAACAATAGAGAATACAGGTAATATTGAAATCGGCCGCTTGGAGAATGGTATGGCTCTTCTGGCTACCATTGCAGCAGGTGCACCGATGATCGGTTTCCTGGGTACGGTAACGGGTATGATACGGGCTTTCTTCGATATGGCCAATGCGGGGCAGGCCGGAGTAGATGTTACTTTATTGTCCAATGGTATTTATGAAGCTTTGGTAACCACGGTAGCGGGTCTTATAGTGGGTATCATTACTCTTTTTGCTTATAATTTCCTGGTTGCCCGCTTGGATAAGGTTATTAACCAGATGGAAACCAAAACGCTCGCTTTTATGGATTTGCTTAATGAACCTGCCGTATGAGTCTTAAACGAAAAACAAGAGTCAACGAGTCTTTCAGCATGGCTTCGATGACCGATGTTATTTTCTTGCTGCTTATTTTCTTTATGGTTACCAGTACTCTTATAGTACCCAATGCCATCAAGGTAAATTTGCCTTCATCCAGGCAGCAAGCTCCGCCCGAAGTCCCTCCCGTTCGTGTAACGGTTAGTAAGGACAGTCGTTTCTTTTTGGCTTTCGGGCAGGAGAAAGGCAATGAAGTTTTATTTGAAGAATTGGCCCCTGCATTGCAAGGTTATGCTCAGAAAAATCCTGAATCCTATCTTGCCATTTATGCAGATCAGGCCGTTTCTTATCGTGAGGTGGTTGCCGTAATCAATATTGCAGCACCGCTACAATATAAGATCGTATTGGCTACTCAGGCACAAGGAAACCGTTAAGATTATGAATGTAGAACAGCAGAGAAGACAAGCCGGATTGAAGCGAAATCTGAAGGCTTTGGGGATAACCCTCCTGCTTCATGCCTTTTTGCTGGGTATGCTCTTATGGTTTACCGTTCGAGCCAATGTGCCCGAAAAGCCACAGATTCCCGAATTGGTTTTGATTAATGCCGGAAATGTGGATCTGTCGGCCGGCGAGCTCGAACCGTTGGGGAGCTTACAAGAGCATCAAGATGTGGCACCGCGAGAGGCCGTACCTAATCCACCTCAACCTAAGCCGGCTCCTGCGCCTGAAAGAATGCCTAAAATAGAAAAATTGGTAACACAAAATAATTCAAATCAAATCAGTGCTGCAGAGTTGGAGGCTGCCAAGCGAAAAAAAGAGGAAGAACGCCAAAGGGTATTGGAGGAAGAGCGTAAACGTAAAGAGCGGGAAGAACAGGAAAAACGGGAACGAATCCGTCGTGAAGTGGGCAGTAATGTGGCCGGCGCTTTTAACGGACAAAAGACAAATAGTGGCAACCAGGGGACGGGTATGGAAGCAAAAGGCAATCAAGGTGTTCCCGGAGGGAGTGGAGACAGCTACTCTCTGGATGGACGTACTATTATTACGAACGGAGGGTATCCGACTCGCCCGAATAATGTAAAAGCAATTCGGGGTAAGATACGTGTTCGTATCGTTGTGAATAATCAGGGGCAGGTAACTGATGCGTGGGTCGAGCCGCAGGGAACTCAGATTAGCGATCCTGATATGCGTAATGCTGCAGTTAAGGCCGCTAAAGCCACTCGATTTAACAAGATACCCGGAGGAACCGATCAGCGAGGTATCATTACCTATCTTTTCGATGTACAATAAGGATAAGGTCGAATTTATCAATATAAACATTACAACAATGAAAAAAGCATTTATTTTTTTAGCACCCGGTTTTGAGGAAACCGAAGCTATCGGTACGATTGACGTACTGAAACGAGGAGGGGTAGATATAAAAATTGTTTCTGTTACGGGCGATACTTTTGTGGAAAGTGCGCATGGTGTAGGAATAAAGGCCGATATTTATTTGCCGGATGTGAAAGCAGAAGAGGCCGATGCTCTTATCTTACCCGGAGGGATGCCCGGAGCGGAAAATCTCAAGAAAGATATGACCGTTCGCTCTTTGGTCGATGCCATGTATGCCAAAGGCCGTTTGGTCGCAGCCATTTGCGCTGCTCCCATGGTTTTGGGAGATCTCGGACTTTTGAGAAATAAAAAAGCTACTTGCTATCCCGGATTCGAATCTGAAATGACCGGAGCTCTTGCTACCGGACAACCGGTGGAGCAGGATGGTAATATCATTACCGGTAAAGGACCGGCCTTTGCATACCGCTTCGGCTTGGCTATTCTGGCATACCTTAGAGGGGGCGATGTTGCCGAAGAAGTGGCACAAGGTATGCTTATCAGTTGATAATAGAATTTTTTCCACAAATAAAAGCCTAAGCTTAAAAAAGAGGTTGGGCTTTTTTTGTGGCAGGACGTTAAAAACAGTCTATTTTTATAATATATCGGGTGATATTAAAGATGACATCCTTTTTCAGGCCACATAGTTAAATTGGAGCCACACGTTTTTGGATTATTAATTTTTTTTAAGGAGAAAGGCTTTGTTTTTCTTTGTTATTTGTTTGAATGCTCTTTTTCTGAAAATACCTGTTCCGTATTTTTATATTTAATTAAGAATAAAAGACGAAAACCCTACTGTTTTTTGACAAAATGACGTTTTTTGTTTGCTATTTTTTACTTATTGCGTCGTTGATTGGAGTTTTAGGGTTTGTTTGTAAAATATTATTTCTAAATTGCCGAATATTTAGACTATAACATAAACACAACGACCAAAAGTAAATTTTGTTATGGAGATCCTTATTTCTATTTTACCTATTTTGGCACTTATCGTGTGTATGATGGGTTTCAAGCTATCAGGAGATAAATCGGCGCTGATAGCACTTGTATTAACGGTTATTATCGGGTTGTGGGTTGCCCCCTCGATGGGTTTTGCTCCTGCAGCATTCGAAGTCTCAGGTGTTGGATGGGCTTTGGTGGAAGGGATTCTTAAAGCGGTTTTTCCCATTCTTCTAATTATCCTTATGGCTATTTTCAGTTACAATGTACTGTTGGAATCCAGACAGATTGAGATTATCAAGTCTCAGTTTACCGGACTTTCGGATGATCCCCGCATTCGTGTATTGCTTTTAGTTTGGGGCTTCGGCGGTTTGCTGGAGGGTATGGCCGGTTTCGGAACAGCCGTGGCTATTCCTGCTGCTATTTTGATCAGTTTAGGCTTCAAACCTGCTTTTTCAGCTTTAGTCAGTTTGTTGGCCAACAGTGTTGCCACTGGTTTCGGTGCAGTAGGAGTGCCCGTTATTACTCTGGCAAATGAAGTGGCAAACGGTGCAGCTTCCACAGAGCTTGTACAGCAGATCAGTGCAAATGTGGTTGTTCAGCTGTCTTTACTGATGTTTATTATTCCTTATCTCATTCTGTTCCTTACGGATCGCAGAGCCAAAGCGCAGTTATCCAATGTGATTTTGGCTTTGATTGTGGGAGTTGTTTCTTTGGCTGTTCAGTATGTAGCCGCTCGTTATTTAGGAGCCGAAACACCTGCTATTTTGGGTAGTATTGCTTCTATTATTGTTATTGTAGCGTATGCCAAGATACAAGAACGGTATTTTAAGCGTAAAGAAAATCAAACAGAACAGAAAGCGGTCGTTCATAAATACACCGCATCAGAAACAATCAAAGCTTGGAGCGTATATGCTCTTATTTTGGTATTTATCATTCTGGCAAGCCCTTTATCCGGTCCTATCGGACAAGGATTAAAGCAGATTGCTGTTTCTAAAATACACCTTCCTATCTATCCCGAAGGTAAATTCTTTCAGTTTGCTTGGCTTAGCAATGCTGCTCTAATGTTGTTCTTAGGTGCATTTTTAGGTGGCCTTATTCAAGGATTAGGTGTTAAACAGCTTTTTCTTGTCTTTGCCAAGACAGTTGTGGGGCTCAGAAAAACAACGGTTACGATTATCAGCCTGATTGCGTTAAGTTCTGTAATGACTTACAGCGGCATGATTCTGGTTATAGCCAAGGCTTTGGCAGATGCCACCGGTTCCATGTATCCGTTAGTAGCGCCATTGATTGGTGCAATAGGTACATTTGTTACCGGCAGCGACACTTCATCCAATATTCTTTTTGGAAAATTACAAGCCAATGTAGCTGCCAATATCAATGTGGATACAAATTGGTTGGCAGCGGCAAATACAGCCGGTGCAACGGGCGGCAAAATTATTTCCCCGCAGAGTATCGCTATTGCCACAGCAGCATGTAAGGAAGAAGGTACTGAAGGTCAGATTTTACGTTCTGCCTTGCCATATGCCTTGTTCTATGTGATTATTGCAGGTGCCATGGTTTTCTTTCTGGCGTGATCTTATACTGAACTATTTATTATCAATTTTAAACATCAATAAATCAATGAAAGTAGGTTTATTTATTCCATGTTACATTAATGCTGTTTATCCGGAAGTAGGTATTGCTACGTATAAACTGCTCAAAAGCTTAGGCGTTGATGTAGACTATCCGGAGGACCAAACCTGTTGCGGGCAGCCTATGGCTAATGCAGGTTATCAATTGCAGGCCAAGAAATTAGTCAGTCGTTTTGACCGTTTATTCAAAGGTTATGACGTTGTAGTCGGTCCGTCTGCCAGTTGCGTGGCTTTTGTGCGTGAGTTCCACCCCGGTATAGCAAAGTCCGAGGGACATAAATGCGAGTCGGCAGGTAAAATACGCGATGTAATCGAATTTATTCATGATGATTTGAAGATAACATCGCTTCCTTCTTCTTTCCCTCATAAAGTAAGTATACACAACAGCTGCCACGGTGTGCGCGAATTGGATTTGTCTACGCCGAGCGAGCGCAATCTTCCATACAACAATAAGGTTAGAAACCTTTTGGAGATGGTACAGGGCATCCAAGTATTTGAGCCTAAGCATATCGACGAGTGTTGCGGTTTTGGAGGAATGTATTCGGTAGAGGAGCCGGAAGTAAGCTGTGCCATGGGGCATGACAAAGTGCTCGACCATATGTCTACCGGTGCCGAGTTCATAACCGGAGCAGACAGTTCTTGCCTCATGCACATGCAGGGGGTTATAGACCGGGAGAAACTTTCTATTAAAACTATTCATGCAGTTCAAATTTTAGCCGCTAACTTATGAGTACGAAACATTCAAAAGCAGCCGCCAAGTTTCTCCGCAATAAGCCTCAGGCGAAATGGCACAACGAGACGCTCTGGCAGGTAAGACAGAAAAGAGATAATCAGAGCCGGCAAGTGCCTGAATGGGAAGAGCTACGCCAGCTGGCTCATGATATGAAAAGATACAGTATAACCCATCTTGGCGAATTGTTGGAGCAATTTGAGAAAAAGGCACAGGAAAACGGTGTCATTGTTCATTGGGCAAAAGATGCCGAGGAACACAATAGTATTGTTTATGACATTCTTCAATCGCACAATGTAAAGAAGTTTGTTAAAAGTAAATCCATGCTCACAGAAGAGTGTGAGCTTAATCCTTATCTTATTGAGCGGGGAATAGACGTTATAGAAACAGACTTGGGCGAACGTATTTTGCAATTGATGGAAATTCCGCCCAGTCATATAGTTATGCCGGCTATTCACATTAAACGTGAGGCCGTAAGCGATTTGTTCCATGAAAAATGGGATACCGAGAAAGGTAATTATGACCCCACCTATCTGACCCGTGCAGCGCGTAAGAGTCTTCGTAACGATTTCATTACTGCCGATGCTGCCATGACCGGGGGTAACTTTGCCATTGCTTCTACCGGAGAGGTCGTTGTTTGTACTAACGAGGGGAATGCCGATATGGGAATGAGCTGTCAGAAACTGAATATCTGTACATTCGGTCTTGAAAAAGTTATTCCCGATCTGGATGCTCTGGGAATTTTTACACGCCTTTTGGCTAGATCGGCTACCGGTCAACCCAGTACTACATATACTTCTCATTACAGCCGTCCTCATAACGGTGGAGAATTGCATTACATTATTGTAGATAACGGACGTTCCAATATCATGGCCAATGAGGAACATATGCAGACGCTCAATTGCATCCGTTGCGGTGCTTGTATGAATACCTGCCCTGTATACCGCCGTTCGGGAGGATATTCCTATACATATTTTATCCCCGGACCTATCGGAATCAATCTCGGTATGCTCAAAGCTCCATTGAAATTCTACGATAATGTATCCGCCTGTACTCTCTGCCTTTCCTGCTCTTGCGTTTGTCCCGTCAAGATAGATTTGGGAGAACAGATTTATCGTTGGCGTCAAAATTTAGCTCCATTGGGTGTGGCAAATAAGGAGAAGAAGTTGATGTCTAAGGGTATGAAGTTTGTTATGGACAGCCCCTTCCGCTTCAACTTTGCCATCAATCGTGCATCCATGGTTAACGGGATGCCGCGCCCGATGATATATAATGGGCTGAATGCTTGGGGAGAAGGGCGTGAATTGCCGAAGTTTGCAAAGCAATCATTTAATAAATGGTGGAAAGAAAATCACAAAAAACAGAAATGATTATGAGTAGTAGAAAAGAAATTCTGGACAGCATAAGGTTGCACACGAAGGCAAAAGAAGAACGCCCGTCTATGGCGAATTGGAAAGGAATTACCTATGAGGATAAAACCAAACAGTTTATAACCATATCCCAAGCCGTAGGAGGTGATGCCATTGTGCTCAAAGACGGTGAGGATATCAATGATGTCATCAAATCGCATTATCCAGATGCACAGCGCATAGCTTCGGTGATGCCGGAAATAACTTGTGCTACTTATAACCCTGATACGGTACAAAAAGCCGCAGAGTTGAACGGTACGGATGTGGCGGTGATCGAAGGAGTGTTTGGTGTCTGTGAAAACGGCTGCGTGTGGATTGAGCAAACTATGGAGCAGAGAGCAATATGCTTCATTTCTGAAAACCTCGTTATCGTTATCCCCAAAGATGCTCTGGTAAACAATATGCATGAGGGGTATGCGCGGGTTCAACCTTCCGATAAACCTTTCAGAGGTTTTATCAGCGGTCCTTCCAAGACAGCGGATATAGAACAGGCACTGGTTATCGGTGCACACGGTGCACGCAGTGCTTTGGTGATATTGAGATAAGGATTTATTTTTCTTTGTAAAAGCCCCCCTCTCAGCACTTTCTGATCAAATCAGATTAGAAGATTGTTGAGAGGGGTTTTTGTATGTATATAAATGGGGAGCCGTGTACACAGTCTGACGTGTCTTTTTCTTTTATCTATTTTTCTCTTGACGGCATCCGAATCTCTCTGCCTGATGGCTAAAAATTCTTAGCGCAATGGATTTTTGACGAAGTTAACTTGGATTTTTTTTCTTTGCCTGAAGAATTTTTAGCCATCAGGCAGAGAATTTTTGTTTTGACGTGTACTGAAAAAAGTTGACACTCGGGGCGGTTAAGTTTGCGATTAAATTTACACTGTTTTTTCTAAAATCCATTTCAGGTTGACACACTTTTTGTTTTAGGACCACTCTCGATTTATACCGGCAGAATCAAGTCTTTTGTACGGAGTTTTACTCTAAGATAAAGTATCCCTCGGGGGTAATCTTAAAAGTCTCTGTATTCTCAGAATCATTGTACCTGTTTCGCAAAATAATCTTGTCTTTGCTAATCTTACTTTCAGTTTGAGATATGCTTTCCGCTACTTCGTCGTAACCGATTTGTAGCCAGTCTATGATTTCATCTTGATTATTAATGGTGAATAGCATGTTGTAAAGCTCATGTTCTCCATTCATGAATGTGATAACAACCGAAGTGAATTTTTCCGAAAACGGTATTCGATAATTAATTCTGAAATCTTTGGAATAGGGGTATAAACCGCGTAAATTGAGACTCTCCACTATACTGTTTTCTAAAACCTTCAGTTCACTGAAATTGCGGATGTTTGTGCTGTCATTTATAGGAAAAGAGGTTTTGAAGGGAAAATCTTTCCAAGCTTCTTTGGAGAGTACGGGGATGTTTTTGAACGTAATTTGGTAAAAATTATTACTCTCTTTTTCTCCTTTTTCATTGTAATGGTGAGAGTTCAGGAAAAGATTCTGTTCATCGCTCCAAACAGCATCCACGGTACAAAGTTTTTCATAGAATTCCTTGTCGACATCTTTAAGTGCATTGAATAAACTGCTCAATGCAATGTGTTTCTGAAATCCCTTGTGAGTTTTCTTTTCGATGGCATATATGTCGCATTCTTGTCCGGAATGACAGGCACTCAATCGAAATGTCTTTTGGGGAGAGTATACGAAAAGGTCGGGATTACCCACATGATGTTTTGAGGAGTTTTTTAAGTCATAGCATACATCGGCAGTATGTTCGCCTTCACAAAGTAAAATATCCTCTTCGGGATAATATGCTATGAAATAATTTTCATCCCCATTATTCTTGTAAATACCTCCATTTCTAAAATGTATTTTATTTACGGAGGGTGTTTCGTCTTCTGTAAATTCCACTATGCCTTTGAGTATTTCCTGCACTTTTTTGAAATCGGTGATTTTTTCAGGATTATATGTCGTTGAGAATTTACGTTGAACTTTTTCATAGACTTCCGGACTGATCTTTTTGATTTCGACAGGGAAATCAGTCCATCGGATATTGTTTTCTTGAGCCATTATATTCTTGTGAAAACAATGAGAAATGATTAATGTGAAAAATAAAACAACAGTTTTTTTCATCGTGTTTTTGTAGTTTGGTTTTTTTATATAAACCGAATATAAGGGAGAAAAATTGCTTTGAGGGAGATTTGCGGTTCAAAAATGTTCGAGGCAGGCGTTATTTGGGGTCGAAGAACTTCTTGTATCTATACACCTTATGAGTAACTTTGAGAAATAATATAGAGAAAGCGAAACCTTAAGGTTGTAGATAGAAAAATCATGTTTGATTCGAAAGTGAAAATAATCGGCATTATTATTGCCATGCAGAAAGAATTTTCATTGCTGGAGGATTTGCTGCAATCTCCCGACAGGATAGTAGACGGTTCTTTCCATGCCACGGTGGGTAATTATAACGGTATGCGGGTGATATTGGCTTTAAGCGGTATCGGAAAAGTATCTGCTGCTTTATGTACGGTGGAGGTGATTAAACGGTTTAATCCGGATTATTTGGTCAATACCGGCGTGAGTGGAGCACTTGCCAAAAACCTCAAAGTAATGGATACGGTAGTTTCTACCGAAGTCTGTTATCACGATGTTTCCTGTGGTGCCGATATTCCGTGGGGGCAGGTGCAGGGTTATCCTTTGTACTATAAAGCTTCGGAAAAGTTATTGAATGACTTTAAGAATCCGGAGCGAGCGGATATTCACCGGGGATTGATTTGCTGTGGCGATCGTTTCTTATCTTCTGTGGAGGAGTTTAATTTCATACGTCGCACCTTTCCGGAGGCTTTGGCTGTTGATATGGAATCTGCGGCTATTGCACAAACGGCTTATCTCTATGGCGTTCCTTTCATTGCTATTCGCATCATTAGCGATATAGCAGGGGAAGAAGATAATTACAGCCAATATCGAAATTTTTGGAAAGAAGCTTCTCTGAAATCTTTTGAAACGATCAAATTATTATTGAATACCATCAAGTAATTATAAAAAGTTATGGAAAAGATACCGAGTTTTGTAATCGATCATACAGCTCTGAAGCGTGGAATATATGTGTCGAGAAAAGACCTTGTGGGCGGAGAAACGATAACGACTTTCGATATCCGCATGAAGGAACCAAATCGTGAGCCTGTGTTAGGAGTTCCCGAACTTCATACCATAGAGCATTTGGCTGCCACTTATCTTAGAAACACGCCCGAATATAAAGATCGTATTATCTATTGGGGGCCTATGGGATGCCTTACGGGAAACTACTTTCTGATACGTGGAGATTATACCCCGGCGGATATTCTGCCTTTGATGAGAGAGACATTCAGATTTATTCGTGATTTTGAGGGAGAAATTCCCGGCACTCAACCCAGAGACTGCGGAAATTGTTTACTTCATAATCTTCCCATGGCTAAATATGAAGCAGCCAAGTATCTGTCGGAGGTTTTGGATGTAGCAACGGAGGAGAATTTGAATTATCCGGAATAAGCTCTTTTCTTTGCAACGGTTGTAATAGAGAGTGTTATTGGGGTATTGATTATCTTTGTTTCATTATGCTTTGATATGCAGCTTTAAGGGCTGACATAAATCTTTTGAGAGGGTATTCTATGATAGAAGATTTTGACATTCGTGAAGAGCAGAACAAGTGCCGCACGGATGACAATGAGATAGAAAATGCACTGAGACCGCTTTCTTTCAGCAGTTTTAGCGGACAGGATAAAGTGGTGGAAAATCTGTCCATTTTTGTTGCCGCTGCCAAACAGAGAGGAGAAGCCTTGGATCATGTGCTTTTGCATGGCCCCCCCGGGTTGGGCAAGACGACCTTATCTAATATTATTGCCAACGAACTGAATGTCGGTATAAAAATTACATCCGGACCTGTATTGGATAAACCGGGAGATTTAGCCGGATTGTTGACATCGCTCGAGCCGAACGATGTACTTTTCATTGACGAAATACACCGTTTGAGTCCTATCGTCGAGGAATATCTGTATTCTGCCATGGAGGATTATCGCATCGATATTATGTTGGATAAGGGGCCGAGTGCACGGTCCATTCAGATAGACTTAAGCCCGTTTACGCTTGTCGGCGCTACCACTCGCAGCGGTTTGCTTACGGCCCCGCTGAGAGCACGTTTCGGGATCAATATGCACTTGGAGTACTACGATGTGGATACCATTATGCATATTATATTGAGGTCGGCCGGCATTTTAGGGGTGCCTTGTGAAAAAGAGGCTGCACGGGAAATTGCAGGTCGAAGTCGCGGAACTCCTCGTATCGCCAATGCTTTGCTTCGCCGGGTGCGTGATTTTGCCGAGGTTAAAGGTACGGGAAAAATAGACAAAGCCATTGCTTGCTATGCCTTGGAAGCACTTAATATCGACCGTTACGGACTGGATCAGATAGACAACAAACTTCTCGGTATAATCATCGATAAATTTGCCGGAGGACCTGTTGGGCTTACGACCATAGCCACCGCTTTGGGTGAGGATCCGGGAACGGTGGAGGAGGTATATGAACCATTTCTGATAAAAGAAGGGTTTTTGAAAAGAACTCCACGAGGACGGGAAGTGACCGAATTGTCCTATATACATTTGGGGCGGCAACCTAAATACAGGCAAAACGATCTGTTCGATTGATAACGGTTTATCGTTAATTAAGATTTTAAGCCGATATGGCAGGAACAACAGCTTCTTTGGTAAAAGATACCGCAATTTACGGTCTGACCACAATCTCGGTAAAATTGCTGAGTTGGTTAATGACCATCGTGTACAGTCGTATTCTTACGACCGAGGGAATGGGTACCATGTCCAATCTCTATGCCTGGTCTACACTGTTGATGATTGTACTGACCTACGGTATGGAAACCGGTTTTTTCAGGTTTATCAATAAGCCCGGGCAGAAAGAGGAGGAAGTTTACTCTACGATACTGCGCACGCTGCTCTCTTCGTCTCTCTTTTTTATCATATTGGGCATCGTGTTTATGCAACCGGTAAGTAATTTTTTGAACAATCAGAATCATCCTGAAATGGTGGCGATGCTATTTGCCATCATCGGCATGGATGCTTTTATGTCTGTTCCGTTTGCATATTTGCGTCATAAAGGGCTTGCCTGGAAGTTTATGAGTATTCGTGTCACATTTATATTGCTTACTCTGCTTCTGACAGGATTGTGGGTGATTTTTACTCCACAACTCAAAGCCTGGCAAATCATTCGGGAGCCGGCAGATATGGTGCCTTTCGTTTTTTACATTAATTTGATTTGTTGCATCATCCAGTTATTGATGCTTTCTCCCTATTGGGCTAAACAGATGAGGGGAGGGTATAATAGATCGTTGATTCGGGAAATACTCAAATACTCCTGGCCTATTTTGTTGCTCGGTTTGGCCGGTAGCTTTAACAATCAGGCCGATAAGATTATTTTCCCGATGCTTTTCGATGACCCATCGGTCGGAAAATCTCAATTGGGGATTTATGCGGCTTGCTACAAGATTGCAATTATTATGGCCATGCTTACGCAGGCTTTCAGATATGCTTATGATCCGTTTGTTTTCGGTAAGACTCGAGAGAGTGAAGAAGAGCAAAAGAAGTCTTTGGTCAAGGTCATGCAGTACTATATCATTTTTACCTGTTTTGTTTTTTTGGGCGTCATGTGCTATCTGGATATTCTGAAGTATATGGTGAGCCCTCCTTTTTATCCCGGTTTGCCGGTGGTACCCTGGGTTATGTTGGGGCTTCAGATGTTTGGTATTTATTATAATCTTTCAGTTTGGTACAAAGTTACCGACCGTACGATTTGGGGTGCTGTTTTTTCTGTTATCGGTTGCGTTATGACGGTGCTCATTATTATCATAGGTGCTCCTCTGTATGGTTTTATGGCTTGTGCCTGGGCTGCAGCTATCAGTAACGGCGTAATTATGGTATTGAGCTATGTTATCGGAAGGCGCTATTTCCCGGTAAATTACAAGTTGGGCAATGCTGCTTTCTATGCTTTGCTTACGGGAGGGCTTGTTGGGTTGAGCTATCTTATCCGGCATTTTATAGCCAACTCCCTGCTCAGCGCTCTGGCTTGTACGCCGCTTTTACTCGTTTTTATCCTGGTGGCGGTAAAAAAAGATGTGGATTTGAATAAGATACCGATTGTAAATAAGTATATCAAAAAGAAATAGACCTAATTAGTAAATATATGAACAGTGAAGAAATAGAAAAGAAAGAGCTGGTGCCGGAAGCAGATGAGCGCAGCATGATTATTCGCTTTAAGGATTTTCTCAAACAGGTTTTCGATTTGAATCTGGATAAGGAAAATGATTTCCGGACGATAGAAGTGATAAAGGCCGATGTAGATTTCAAGGGTACCAAACTTTGGATTCTGATTTGCGCCATCTTTATTGCTTCTTTAGGACTAAATGTAAATTCCACGGCCGTTATTATCGGTGCGATGTTGATTTCCCCGCTTATGGGCCCTATTATCGGCTTGGGTTTATCTCTGGGGATTTATGATTTGCCCCTGATGCGCCGTTCATTGCGTAACTATGGTGTCTCGACCCTTATCAGTATCATTACGGCTACGCTATACTTCCTGATTACCCCTCTTAGCCATGTGCAAAGCGAACTTTTGGCTCGTACGCAACCAACGATATATGACGTACTTATCGCTTTCTTCGGTGGTCTTGCCGGCATTCTGGCAAATGCGTCGAAGAATAAGGGTAACGTATTGCCGGGTGTAGCTATTGCTACTGCTTTGATGCCTCCGCTCTGTACGGCAGGTTTCGGCCTTGCTACGGCTAACTGGTCATTCTTCTTCGGTGCATTCTACCTGTATATTATCAACTCCGTATTTATCGCTATTGCTACTTATTTAGTGGTGCGTTTAAGGAGATTCCCCCGTAAGGCCATGACCGACCCGAAACGTGAGAGAAAAGTGCGCCAGCTTATCACGACATTGGCTCTATGTACATTTATTCCGAGTGTTTATCTGGGCTTTTTGGTTGTCAAAGACTCTTTTACGCGGCAATCGGCTCAGCGTTTTATTGATGAACAGTTGAACTCTGTGCATAATCAGGTTATCAAGAGTAGCATTCAGACTAAAAAGGGCAGGTATGTGATCGATGCCGTTTTGATCGGTTCATCTTTGGATGCCAGGTATCTGGATAGTTTGCGAAGTTTGATGCCTGAATATGGTTTGAAAAATGTACAACTGAATATCAAACAGGGGTTTGACAAGCAGGATGTGAATGTGAACGAACTGAAAACGGTTGTCCTGAAAGATCTTTATGATAACAGTGCGAGGATTATACAGGAACAGCAACGTTCGATAGATTCACTGACAAACATGGTTAAGAATTACGATAAGTTCTTTTCTATCAATATGGAATTAAACCAGGAGGTCAGACTGCTCTTCCCTAAAATCAGTGATGTGACGCTTGCACCCACTCCTCAGTATGCTATGGGACGCGATTCTGTGCTGCTTATCGTGGTTAAACCGGAAGATAAAATAAGCACACAGCAGATTGAGAAGTTGACCGAATGGCTGAAAGCCAGAACAAATTCTAAATATGTGAGATTAGTATTAGATAATTAAACTGAAAATCAAAATGAGAAAAACATTAAAATTATTCTTGATCAGTTCTCTTCTTTTGGTCGTATTCGGCTTTAGAGCTTTTGCGGACAAAGGGATGTGGATTATGAGCGAGCTCAATAAGCAAAATATTGAGCGCATGAGGGAGTTGGGCTTTAAGTTGCCGATAGACTCTTTGTATAGTCTTGATAAACCGAGCATTACAAATGCAGTGGTAATATTCGGCAATGGCTGTACCGGTATAACCGTATCCAACGAGGGATTGATCTTTACCAATCATCACTGCGGTTACGAGGCTATCCAAAGCCAAAGTACCGTGGATCACGATTATTTGCGTGACGGTTTCGTAAGCCAAAACTTTGCTCAGGAACTTCCGATAGCAGGATTGGAAGTTCGTTATTTGCGTTCTGTAAGAGACGTGACCAAAGAAATAACAGATTCTTTGACCTCTTGTAAAACAGAAATGGAACGCTTGCAAAAAGCCAAGATTTTGTGTAGCAAAATAGCTATCGCAGAGCAAAACAAACTGGGTGACAATGTAGAGGTTATTGTGGAGCCGTTTTATGCCAATAATGCTTACTACATGATTGCTTACGATGTGTTCAAAGACGTTCGCATGGTCTTTGCTCCGCCCAGCTCCATCGGTAAATTCGGTGGTGACACCGACAACTGGATGTGGCCTCGCCATACCGGAGATTTCAGCGTATTTCGCGTTTATGCCGGGAAAGACAATAAACCTGCCGGGTATAACAAGGAAAATAAACCCTTCCGTCCGAAATATTATGCAGCAGTTTCTCTTGCCGGAGTTAGTAAAGACGACTATGCGATGACCGTGGGATTTCCGGGTAGCACATCCCGTTATATTCCTTCATGGGGCATCCGGAGCCGTATAGATAACACCAATACTCCGCGTATTGAAGTAAGAGGCATCAAACAGGAGATTTGGAAGGAAGCCATGAGCGCAGATCAGGCTACGCGTATCAAATATGCCTCTAAATATGCCCAGAGTGCCAATTATTGGAAAAACTCCATCGGTATGAACCGGGGGCTCGAAAAATTGCGCGTTTTGGATAGAAAAAGAATGGAAGAAGATGCTTTTCAGAAATGGACCGGCACCGATAAGAAAGGCGAGCAATATAAAGAGACCTTGTCTTTGCTCAAAAACGGATACGAAAATTCCGGTTCGTTCAAACGAAATCAAACCTATATTCAAGAAGCTCTTCTGACCGGCGCCGAAGTTGGTTTGATAGCTCTGTATGCCAATATGGCTGCAATGACACCTTCAAGTAAGGCGGAGTTGCTTAAACATCTGAACGAAAATGTTTACAAAGATTATCTTCCGTCATTGGATAGAAAAGTATTGCCGGCCATGCTTAAGGTTGTCAAAGAGCGTGTCCCAGCCGAATATCTGCCCGATATTTATATCACCATCGACAAAGATTACGGAGGCGATTACAAAGCCTATGCCGACCATCTGTTCGATACCAGTATTATCCCTTATGCCGATAAGTTGAATGAGGTAATGAAACTTCCGGCAGACCAGTTGCAGGCAAAACTTGCTAATGACCCCGCCGTTGTATTCTGCAATTCGGTTCGTAATATTTTGCAGGATATTAATAATAAAACCATGGAAGCAACCATGGATATCAGCAAAGGTAACAGACTTTACTTTGCGGGTCGCAGGGTAATGGATCCCAATCGTCAGATGCCAAGTGATGCGAACTTCTCCATGCGTATGAGTTACGGCTCTGTAAAAGGTTACGAACCATCCGATGCTACTTGGTTTAGTTATTATACAACAGAGAAGGGTATTATGGAAAAATACGATCCCAAATCTTATGAATTCAACGTTCAGGATGAAATTCTCAATCTCATCAAGAAAAAAGATTTCGGGCGTTATGCTGCCAAAGACGGTCATTTACACATCGCATTCCTTTCCACAAACGATATTACGGGAGGAAACTCCGGAAGTCCTGTGTTTGATAAGAATGGACGCCTCATCGGTCTGGCTTTCGACGGAAACTGGGAAGCCATGAGTGGTGATATCGAGTTTGAACCTGATTTGCAGCGTACGATCAGCGTAGATATTCGCTATGTGTTGTGGACAATCGATAAGTGGGGCAAATGTCCTCGTCTTATTAAAGAACTTAAGTTGATGAAGTAACAGGATCATTCGAGGTCTTTAAAAGATAAAGCCCGGAAAACGAAAGAGGAGTATGCCGACAACGGCATGCTCCTCTTTATTATTTGGAATTATTGGTGTCCGATAAAAATTTTTGAAGTAATAAATTAAGGGCTGGCTCCTGTATCAGGAAGTCAGCCCTCTTTTCGTTACTTTGTTGTCGCCAAACCAATGCAAGGTAACGATGAGTAAAAGTAAGCATTTCTTCGGACAGCCCATCTATAGTCAGCTGCTCCACCTCTTAGACAAGTCTCAAGTCCTCCAACATAGCCGAACACACACAGGAGAAAGGTACATCAAGCGTTTCGATGCCTGGACCCATCTGGTTGTCATGCTTTAC
>NZ_KB904139.1 GCF_000379945.1 Porphyromonas macacae DSM 20710 = JCM 13914 | reverse complement strand
CCTATATCAACCCTCAATCTCGGCCTCATGCGCTTCCACCTCCTCGAAAAACACAAAAATATCCCTCAAAGGCTAAAACCGGTGGCTTAACCAACCCCAAACCAAAACTAAAAGGAGCTGCGCCAAAATTCATTTTGACACAGCCCCTTCAGGTGCGTCAGAATGCGTAAAGTACAAGGTGCTAAGACTGAGGGGTCAAGGGTGCGTACCGAAGTGCGTAACCGAAGCCGAATGTAGCAGCCAACGCAGTCCTTTGCGCATCATAACACTCTGTCTTTTCTTTCGGGTCTGTGTTTTGTTTTTCAGTGGGCTTCGAGCCAGTTGGTACCCACACCCATATCGGCAACCAGCGGTACGCGAAGATCCGGCATGGCACCTTCCATACCCCATTTTACGATTTGTTTTATTCGGTCGAGTTCTTCGGCAAGCACGTTGAAGTTGAGTTCGTCATGTACTTGCAGGATCATTTTACTTTTCAGCCCCTCTTCACGCATGCGGTAGAAGATGCGGTTCATGGCTAATTTGATAATGTCCGCCGCCGTTCCCTGAATGGGGGCGTTGATGGCATTGCGTTCCGCATTGCCGCGCACCACGCTGTTGGCGCTGTTGATACCCTCCACATAACGCCGACGTCCGAGCAGCGTGCTTACATAGCCTTTCTCTTTGGCTTCTGCTATCGACCTGTCCATATACGCCTTAACGGCAGGGTAGGTGGCGAAGTAGCCTTTGATGAGATCGGAAGCCTCGTTGCGCGGGATATTGAGTCGTTGGGAAAGCCCGAAAGCGCTGATACCGTATATGATACCGAAGTTGGCTGTTTTGGCCTGTCTTCTCATGTCGGAGGTAACTTCATCCGTCGATACATTGAAAATTTTTGCAGCAGTGGCTCTGTGAATGTCTTGCCCTGCTTTGAAAGCATCTATCAGCGAGCGGTCTCCGCTCAAGTGTGCCATCAGGCGCAATTCGATTTGCGAGTAGTCTGCACTCACGAAGAGGCATTGCTCATTGTCGGGTACGAAAGCTTCTCGTATCAGGCGCCCCTGGTCGGTGCGTATGGGTATGTTTTGCAGGTTCGGATTGCTGCTTGAGAGTCGTCCTGTGGATGCCACGGTCTGGTTGAAACTGCTGTGCAGCTTGCCGTCGGTGTAGAGCATTTCCGGCATAGGGGTAACGTAGGTGCTGAGCAGTTTTTTTGTTCCCCGGTAGTCCAAAATAAGCGATACGATGGGGTGTCGGTTTGCCAGCTGTTCGAGCACTTCCTCCGACGTGCTGTAAGTTCCGCCTTTGGTTTTTTTCGGTTTGCCGTCTATTTTCAGACGGTCGAAGAGTATTTCTCCCACCTGTTTGCTGCTGTTGACGTTGAAAGCACTGCCGGCAAGTCCGTAGATTTTTTTTTCTATTTCTTCCAGCTGCTGCTCCAGTTCTTTCTCTAATCTGTGCAGTACTGCCGTATCCAGTTTTACACCTGTTCGTTCCATATCTCCCAGCACTTTAACCAGAGGCATTTCCAGTTCGTCCATTAGCTTTGTCAGCTCGTCGCGTTCCAGCAGTGGCTTCAGGTATTGGTAAAATTGCAGGGTAATGTCCGCATCTTCTGCTGCATATTCGCATAGTTTCCGAGTCTCCACCTGCCGGAGGTCGGGGGTGGTTCCCTTTTCATGCTCCACGTCTGCTGTCATCTCTGCAAAAGTCATCGTGCGGTAGCCCAACAGTTGCTCTGCCATGACGTCCATGCCATGTCTTTGATCCGGCCAGAGGAGATAATGCGCCACCATGGTGTCGAAGTACGGGGCAGCTACCTCTATGCCATAGTTCAGCAAAACCTGCATATCGTATTTGATATTTTGCCCTATTTTCAGAATGTTTCTGTCGGTAAATAGCGGGTGTAGTTTTTCCAGAAGCTTTTCGCTCTCTTTCCGGTCGGCAGGGAAAGGCAGACAATAGCCTTCGTGTTCCTTGATTGAAAAGGACATGGCTACCAGTTCGGCTTTCAGCGGGTCGAGGTCTGTCGTTTCTGTGTCGAAAGCAACCGCATCTGCCCGCATCATGCGGTCTATCAGCCAGTCGATTTCTTTTTCGTTTTCCACCAGACGATATTCATGGGGCGTATCTGCCAGCGTATGCAGTGTGGTCGTAAGTATATCGCCGGAAAGTTCGGAGCCTTCCGAAGATTGTTTGTTATCGTTTATATCCGTAGAAAGAGTGGGCTGATCGAACAGATCGCCCATGACCGGAGCAGAGGTCCGGGGTGATGGCTGTAAGGCTGTGCCCGAGGGCAGTAAGTCGGGCAGTACGCGCTTGAGCAGGGTGCGGAACTGGAGTTCTTCGAAAAGCGATACGACTGCCTGTCCATCGGGTTTTTCCCGCTTGTACGCTTCCGCGTCGAAAGTGACCGGAACTTCGGTGCAGATTTCGGCCAGGTAACGGCTCATGATGATGTCTTCCTTACCCTGGCGAATTTTTTTACCCGTGGCGCCTTCTATACGGTTGCTGTTGTTCAGGATGTTTTCCACCGTCTCATATTCCGCCAGGAGTTTCTCCGCTCCTTTCGGTCCGATCCCTTTGCAGCCGGGAATGTTATCGGCACTGTCGCCCACGAGCCCCAGATAATCGATCATTTGAGCCGGATATTTCAAACCGAATTTATTACACACTTCCTCCGGTCCCATCTCTTCGTAGCCGCCGCTTGTCGATGGGCGCAGTATGCGGCTTTTGTCCGTCACCAACTGTCCGTAATCTTTGTCCGGCGTTACCATACGCACCTCATAACCCGATTCCTCCGCCTGCTTGGCCAGTGTGCCGATTACATCGTCTGCTTCGTAGTCTGCCACTTCGATGATAGGGATACGATAGGCCGTAAGTAGCTCTTTGATCAGGGGCACGGCCTGTTTGATGGCTTCGGGCGTAGCCTCTCGTTGCGCTTTGTATTCGGGATATTCGCGGTGGCGGAACGTGCCTCCGGGCGGATCGAAAGCTACGGCTATCAGGTCGGGGGCATATTTTTCGATCAAGTCCTGCAAGCTCAGGGTAAAACCGAAAATAGCACTGACATCCCGCCCCCGGGCATCTCGTCTGGGATTGCGGATAAAGGCATAATAGGCTCGAAAGATCAGTGCATAAGCATCTAAGAGATAGACCGTTTTTGGAGTCATAACTTTAAGAGGTAAACATTTTATTTACCTCTAAGTTATCAAAAATAATAGGATGGGGCTTTAGTTGTCCATCTTTGCTTTGAACCGTTTGCTGTTTGCCGAGACGATGATATACACGCACATACCGATGACGATGATGGGGAACAGCCAGTTGATCCAGGGCGTGAAGAAACCGGCAATGAGTATTAGCACAGCCGAAATCGTACAGGTGATGAGCATCATACGTTTGATACCTTTGATATCGTATTTCTTTTTCTCCTCTTTGGACATTGTGTTGTAGCCGGCGATGAGGTTGGGAAAGAAGAAAGAGAATAAACCCACAAGGAGGATAAGTGCACTTCCGATTAATGCAAATGATTGTGATTCCGTCATGGCTGTATCTGTTTTACGATTGATACGATTCTTTGTATTTCATAAATTTACTCAAAAAAGCTCTTTGCACCAATTTTTTGTGGACTGACGTACTGAAAAATTCTTTGCCTGATGGTTGAAAATTCTTCAGGCAAAGAATTTTCAACGAAGTTAACTTGGATTTTTATTTTCCTTAACAAGAATTTTCAACCATCAGGCAAAGAATTTTCGACTTGACGTGTACTGAAAAAAGTTGACACTCGGGGTGGCTAAGTTTGCGATTGAATTTACACTGTTTTTCTAAAATCCATTTCAGGTTTTATGTTGCCTTTTTGTTCTATGGCAGAAAGGCTGTTGTCATTTAATTGTTTGTAACAGCTATATTCGCACAGGATAACATAATATTACAGGTTCAATAATGATCGGGAATAAGAAAAACGTGGCTGCGTGCATGGTTTTTGCCTTGTTTTTGTCTGCTTGCGACACAATAAAAGAGCATACTCATAAAGCGGAAACAGCTCCTGCTCCTGTTATGCCTGTTCCCACCCGGGCACAGTTGGCATGGCACGATATGGAGTTGTATGCATTTATCCATTTCGGCCTGAATACATTCAATGATTTGGAATGGGGATACGGCGATACGCCTCCTTCCACTTTCAAACCTCCCCACCTTCATGTGGAGCAATGGGTGACGACCCTCAAAGCTGCCGGTATGAAAGGGGTTATCCTGACAGCTAAGCACCATGACGGATTCTGTCTTTGGCCTACGAAAACCACTGATTATTCTGTGAAAAATTCGCCATGGAAAAACGGCCGTGGCGATCTGGTGCGTGAGCTAAGCGATGCCTGTCGTAAGCATGGTTTGAAATTCGGGCTGTATCTATCGCCTTGGGACAGGCATCATGCCGAATATGGCCGGGAAGAGCACCGGACTGTGTTTCTGGAGCAGATTCGCGAGTTGACTTCTTCTTACGGTACACTCTTCGAGTACTGGTTCGACGGAGCTAACGGCGGTACCGGTTGGTACGGTGGCGCCAATGAATCGAGACAGATCGACCCGCAAACTTATTATCGGTATCATTTGGGCGGAGAGTTGCTCCGAAAGAATAATCCCGATATCATGATTTTCGGCGGCACCGAACCGACCATTCGTTGGGTAGGCAATGAGCGTGGGGTGGCCGGAGAAACCAATTGGAACAGCTATGATTACGCCCGGGAGAAACACTATACGCAAGCACAGTGGGGAATGTCCGATGCCGATCGGTGGCTGCCTGCCGAGTGCGATGTGAGTATCAGGCCGGGCTGGTTTTACCATCAAAGGGAAGATCATCAGGTCAAAAGTGCAGCCGAACTGGTCGATCTCTATTATAAGAGTGTCGGAAGGGGGGCTACGCTGCTGTTGAACTGCCCCATTGATTTGGAGGGGCGTATTCCCCGGGAAGACAGCCTTAGTCTGATGGCTTTTTACCGGGATATTTCTCATCGTTTTACCGACAACCTGATTGCCGACAAGGCAAAAGTCCGGATTTCTGCCTCTGCCGTGCGCAGCAAAAAGTTTTCCGCTGAAAAACTTACGGACGGCGATAATGAAACTTTCTGGGCAACTCCTGACAGTGTAACGGCAGCCACAGTGGAGGTAACTTTTGAGCAGCCTGTTGTCATTAACAATATCATGCTTCGGGAGTATCTGCCTCTGGGGCAACGTATCTCACGTTTCAGCATAGATTTTGAACGCCCCGACGGCAGCATCGTTAAAGATCACATAACGGACAGCCTCACGACCATCGGACACAAACGGCTGCTGCGTTTCAGACGGATAGAGGTGAAGACGTTTCGCCTGCATATCGAGGAGAGCAGAGGGCCTGTTTGCCTCAGTGAATTGGGAGCGTACCGTGTGGATGAGCCACTTATAGCTCCCGAGGTGCGGATCGATGCGAACGACAGCCTGTTGCTGTTTGCCCGGGATCCTGATTCGGAGCTTTTTTACACAATCGACCGGGGAGCGCCTGTGCGTTATGAGCATCCTGTGCTTTTACCGGATTCGGCAAGAATGGTAACGGCCTATGCACGCAGAATACCCGGAGGCAAAGAGTCTAAACAAACGGTGAAAGAATTGGGAGTATCGCACCGTTTTATGCAGGTTAAAGAAGACCTTGGAGCGGAGGTGCACCGTCTGTTCGACGGTTCAGGCTTTTCAGCCTTTCGACTGCCTGACGGTGTGCGTCGTCTTACGCTTTGCATTCGCAACAGACAGGGACAACCGGCTGCTATGGCTGTGAACCGTTTGGTTTATATCCCCGACCAACAGCGGGATGCACGCGGACATATACAGCGATACCGTGTGCTTTCGGAGGGAAAAATTCTGGCAGAAGGAGAGTTTCAGAATATTAAGAATAACCCCATTCCGGTAGAGATCCCTTTCTCTAAGGCCGTCCGGACGGATACGATTGTTTTTGAAGTATTGAAAACCGTGGACGATGAGCCTTTCTGCTCCATTGGCGATCTGGAGTTGATGAGAGCCGATTAAGCCTTAAGTTCGGCAAGGCTTTTCTTCTTTCCTCTCTTCTCTTTAATCCATAAGAAGGCGGGTTTGTCAGGGGTGACGCATTATAAAATGAGAAAATTCCGGGTAAGGCTGAGGAGTGATTCATTTCTTGAGACATTCCATGATTTGGATTATGTTCTCACAGGGATTGAACATAGCTTTTTGAGTGTGCTTTGTGTGGACTTTCAGGCTTATCGCTAAGCCCCGCACACCTCGAGTGCAGATACCTTCGAAGCGTGGGCTTTTCTCGCTTATCCATAGCTTCAAGAATATTCTGCTTGTGGGTTCGCTCTAAGCTTCGGTAGCGACATCGACCGCCCCAGAAGCACAACCCCTTAGGCCAACTCTGACTTCTCTATCAAATCGGGCAAAACAATCGTGTCGGCCCACAATTCGCTGCCGTGGAGATTACCGCCTCCACCAAACCCTGCTCATCCGTCAACACATGTTTTTTGTACCCATATCGATAGCTTTTGCCTTTGCGTACCCAAAGAGCTTCGGAGTCTATGCCGGGCTTACTACTTTTAAGTTCATAATGAGAAGCCTCCTCTTGAGTACGGGCTTCGTCCGAGCGACCATCTTCTCGACCCTCTGCCACCTATATAACCACGCTCCCATTCGGCAATTGAAACAACCTGCACTATTCGACGTATTTCTCTGCAAGATGATTCTCGTAAAAGGGTACGTAATGCGCCTCAGATTATCGACTTAATACAGAAGGTCGATCTCTATCTACTTCGGCGAATTAAGCGGGCGAAGAAAACTTCCGTTCCCGGAGTGCTCAAAAACTTTGCGAGAATGTCATCTGGCAAAATAATTGAGCTTGAATTTTAATGCGTTCAACCCTGTCTTTTTAAGGGAGGACTAACCGGAATAAAGTTGTAGTTATCTACAAAGTTGATGCTTTTTTTTTTGAGCTAAATGGGAACGGCTGCATAGCCTATAGGAATGATTCCGGGAACTATTGTGAGGTGAAATAAAATCTAAGCATTGAATTACATCGTCAAATAATTTATCTTTGCTATAGATAAGCAAGAGTCTAAGGATATACTAGGCTTATGTTTATATTTAACTTAATGTTTCGTAAACCCGTTTATTATATACCAATGAGCCAAAGCAACAAAAGTGCACAAACCAACAAAGTGCCCCTAATCAGCAAGATAGCCTACGGATTTGGAGATGTGGGCTGTAACTTCAGTTGGTCGTTTGTCGTGTCTTTCTTGATGATTTTCTATACCGATGTTTTCGGCATCAGTATGACAGCGGTCGCAACTCTGATACTTGTGTCTCGCGTTTGGGATGCGATCAATGACCCTATTATCGGTAACCTAAGTGACCGAACCAAATCCAGATGGGGGCGCTATCGTCCTTGGTTGCTCTTTGGGGCACCAATTACGGCACTCACCTTGGTTTTGTGCTTTTGGGCACATCCCGATATGAGTGACACCGGTAAGATTGTCTATATGGCCATTACCTATGGACTGTTGGTGCTGGGTTACACCTGTGTCAACCTTCCTTATGGGACACTCTGTGGTGCTATGACTCAAGACATTGACGAACGTGCCCAAATCAATACCAGCCGCTCGGTGGCAGCGATGATTGCCATCGGGATTATCAACATAGTCACTGTGCCTCTGGTCAAGTACTGTGGAGATGGTACGCTCAGCAATGCCAAGGGCTTCCTCTCTGTGGCTATGATATATGGTCTGATTTTTACGCTTTGCCACTGGTTCTGCTTTGCCAAGACCAAGGAGGTGGTAGAGATCCCTACGGAACAGGAAAAAGTACCTCTGAAGCAACAGTTCAAGGCTCTCGCCCAGAACAAGCCTTTCATCATGGCGGTTATCGGTCAGCTCTTGTTTGGCTTCATCCTTTACGGACGCAATGCCAACCTCATCTACTACTTTAAGTACGTAGAGGGTCACGAAGACCTGTTTACTTTCTTCTCCACCGTCATCATCATCCCCTCTATCATAGGGGCTGCTCTCTTCCCGATGGTCTTCCATCTCACGGGGAACAAGGGTCGGGCCGCCAGTGTCTTCAGCTTCCTTATGGGGATCAGCATGGTTGTACTTTACTTTTTCTCTCCCAACACCGATCCTATCCTCTTCTATGTATTTGCAGCTTTGGCTCAGTTCTTTTTCTCGGGTTTCAATACGGCAATCTATGCCATCGTCCCCGATTGTGTGGAGTATGGCGAGTGGAAAACAGGTATCCGCAATGACGGTTTCCAGTACTCTTTCATCTCTCTGGCCAACAAAGTCGGTATGGCTCTAGGGACTTCGCTCCTTGCCCTAACGATGGGCTGGGCTGGCTACGAGCCCAATGCTGAGCAGTCTGAATTGGTAAAGAAGGTGATCCACCACGCCTTCAGTACCGTTCCCGGCATTCTCTGGATTATCACAGCTGCTATATTGCTACTGTATCGCCTCAACAAAACACAATACAAAGCAATAGTCAACGACCTCGCACTTCGCGAGAGTAACAAAACCCGATAAAACCCAATAAAAAACAAATACAACTATGAGACAGGCAGTTCTTGTTTCCCCAAAAACGATCGAATTTAGGGAAGTAGAAGCCCCCAAGGCAGAAAACCTACAAGCCCACCAAGTTCTTATCAATGTCAAGCGTATCGGTATCTGTGGTAGTGAGATTCACTCTTACCACGGCGAACACCCCGCGACTTTCTACCCAGTAGTGCAGGGACACGAGTTCTCCGCCGTGGTCGTAGCTGTAGGCTCTGAGGTGACCAACTGCAAACCTGGCGATCACATCACGGCCCGCCCCCAACTCGTGTGTGGCACGTGTGCCCCCTGTAAGCGTGGGCAATATAACGTGTGCGAGCATCTGAGAGTAGAGGCTTTCCAAGCCGATGGTACAGCCCAAGACTACTTCGTCACCACAGACGACCGTGTCGTAGTGCTGCCCGAGGGGATGAGCCTCGACTATGGGGCAATGATCGAACCTCTGGCGGTGGGAGCCCACGCCACAGTACGCACAGATGTCAAGGGTAAGAATGTCGTCGTTAGCGGTGCCGGTGCTATCGGTAACCTTGTAGCTCAGTTTTGCATTGCTCGTGGGGCTAAGAAGGTACTCATCGGTGATGTGAGTGACCTCAGACTGGAAAAAGCCAAAGAGTGTGGTATACAACACACAGTCAATGTCCTCAACACCCCTCTGGGCGAAGCAGTTAAGGAGGTCTTTGGCGACGAAGGCTATCAAGTAGGCTTTGAGGTTGCCGGTGTAGAAACAAGCATCCGCTCTTTGATGGCAACTATCGAGAAGGGCAGCGACATTGTGATTGTGGCGGTGTTTGGCAAAGATCCGGCTCTGAGCATGTTCCACCTCGGGGAGCATGAGCTACGCCTCATCGGCACGATGATGTATCGCCACGAGGACTATCAAACAGCGATTGACTTCGTGAGTCGTGGCATCATCAATCTGGAGCCTTTGATCACCTCCCGCTTCAGCTTTGAGCAGTACGACGAGGCTTATAAGTTCATCGATGCCCACAAGACCAGCACGATGAAGGTTATCATTGATTTTGAGATGTAAGGCGTGAAGATCAGCTTGCAATATATCTTGGTCATGCTTGGGGCTCTATGCTGTATCCCAAGCTATGCACAAGATTCATTGAGCGATAAGGGGGCAGGACAGTACCTAGACCTCCGTCTGGATGTCGCCAACAACCATTTGTGGCGAGGTATCGAGGTCAGCGATGGCTTGGTGATGCTCGCTAGCGTAGCTGTCCATGACAAGAGCGAGCGTTTCAAACTCGGTGTGTGGGGTGGGAGCAATACCTCGGGACAGTACAAGGAGTTTAACTTCTTTGGGGAGTTGAATCTGGGAGCCTTTGGGATATCGCTATGGGATATCTATAACTTCTCTCCAGGGGCTGGGTACAACAATCGGGAGTTCTTCAACTACAATGCACGCACTACGGGGCGTTTCCTTGACTGCAATCTTAGCTGCGACCTTGGTAAGACCGGCATAGGTTTACCCTTGACCTTGCAGTGGTCGACGATCCTATTCGGGCGAGATCGCGGGGCAGACAACTCTGGCAATCGTTACTCCAGTTATGTATATGCCGAGTACCTTTTGCTCCGTAGCCAAGGTTGGCGAGCAGACTTGGGTGTCGGTGGGGCGTTTACCTTGGCGAGCAAGCAGGGCGACAGCTCAACCTTCTACAGCGACAAGCCGGGCATCATACACATCCAGCTGAGGGTAGAGCATGATATCCGGATCTCCTCGACTTACACCTTTCCCGTATTCGCTAGGGCGGTATTTAATCCCGTGATGGATAGAGCCTTCTTACAGATAGGTGCTCGTGTATTAAGTTTCTAATATCAAAGAACGAAGTGATGAAGAATATAATTGTTGGCATAGGAGAAGCTCTTTGGGATTGTCTACCCGAAGGGCGTAAGCTCGGAGGAGCTCCCGTCAACTTTGCCTACCATGTGGCACAGCACGGTATGCAGAGCATTGCCGTGAGTGCAGTTGGTAACGATGCCCTGGGCGACGAATATATCGCTGGGCTAGAGGAGGTAAATCAAGCTCAGTACATCGTGCGAGTGGCACAACCCACGGGTACCGTGCAGGTGAGCTTGTCCGAGGACGGCATACCCACCTACGAAATTTGCAAGAATGTAGCCTGGGACAATATCCCTTGGACGCCAGAGTTGGAGGCTTTAGCCAGGGAGAGCCAAGCCGTGTGTTTTGGCTCTTTGGCTCAGCGTTCCGAGATATCAAGAGATACTATCCTCCGCTTCATTGATAGCATGAGCCTCGATGCCGAGTGTATCTTTGATATTAACCTGCGCCAATCTTTCTACAGTCTGGAGGTGATTACCGAGAGCCTCAAGCGAGCCACGATACTCAAGCTCAATGACGAGGAAATCAAGATTATCCAAGAGTTCCTCAAATTAGAGGGTGAGACACAGGCTGTCTGCCGTCAAATCATTGAGCAGTTTCCTCGCCTCAAGATGGTTATCTTGACTTGCGGGGCTGTGGGTAGCTATGTATTCACGGCAGACAAAACCTCCTATATACCCACACCTAAAGTGGATGTAGCAGACACTGTCGGGGCCGGGGATTCATTTACTGCGACTTTTGTGGCTCAACTCCTCAAGGGACGCCCTATCGAGGAGGCACACCGAAGGGCTGTAGCCGTCAGTGCTTTCGTTTGCACGCAAAACGGAGCTATGCCCGTTATACCGCCAGAGTTGACGGATTAAAATTCAAGCTCAATTATTTTGCCAGATGACATTCTCGCAAAGTTTTTGAGCATTCCGGAAACGGAAGATTTCTTCGCCCGCTTAATTCGCCGAAGTAGATAGAGATCGACCTTACTGTATTAAGTCCATAATCTGAGGCGCATTACGCACCCTTTTACGAGAATCATCTTGCAGGAGAAATACATCGAATAGTGTAGCTTGTTTTCAATTGCCGAATGGTCTCGTATAACCTCTAAATCCGTTGAGGAGGAAATGTAATAAGTTGTCTCTTGGCTTTTCTTTCCAGTCTTTTTATCCTCACGAATACGGGTCACTTTATGGATAGAAGATAAGACTCCATCGGCTGAGTATGGTGGAGGCTTCGAGCTGTAGTGGATGTAGAATACCCTGATAACGCCTTGTTTCAATGCGTCCGTACCCAAGCTCTGTCTGCTTATTAACAATATACATGGCGAAGTCAGGACAGAAGAAGTCTTCTAATTCTTGTTTGCTCTGTAGCTGATTGTCCTTGACAGGTAGGAGATAATCGCCTCCTCTAATGGTGATTGTCTTAGCTAAATTAGTCTGAGTCGCAATGGCGTCTATGGAAATGAGATTTCCCTCCAGGTCTGGCTTGTCAACTGAGATTTCAATGGCATTGAGTTCGCTGTCTTTCTTATCAATATACACTTTGCAGTAGAAACAAGTTCTTTCGGAGAGTAAGCCGAAACGGTGTGAGACTGAGCATCAAAACTAAATTTGGGCACACCGGGCATAGACTTCCCGTCAATGTAAAGTATGACTTCCTGAGGTCAGCTGGACGAAAGAATCCCGTCAAATGTTGTAGGCTTTTTCGAAGACCTCAGGTTGAAGCAAGCTGATAGCTCTGTTTAAGCTGTCGTGGCTGGGGATATCCTGAATGATGTCTTTATCTGTGAGCGTCTTATAAAGCCGTTTGTGGTCGTCTTGCCAATACTCGGCGTAGTCCTCAATATCATAACAAGAGTTGCAACCAGAGAGAGTTGAGGAGAAAACAATGAGCAAGATGAAGTCCAAGGGATGGGGTTTGCATCGGTCCATACGAGGATCCGCCACAAGCAAGAGAGTTCAAAAGAGATTGGATAGCATAAGACAAAAGAGGATAAGCATAAAAGAATACCCGAATATAGCAAGACCTTTTTTGATGCGTTAACCCCCGGATTTGTTCCCTTAACATTTTAATTAACAGAAAAGATGTATTTTAAGTGAAAAATAACACATTGAACTGTTATGTTTCATATATCTGATTGGAAGCAGGGAAGCTGTAGGAAACGACTCAAAAAGAAAGCCGGAAATGTGCTTACGGTTTTATTTTTGTTTGCATTGTTTGCCTTTCTTAAATCGTGGTATTCGTCATTGTCTTTTCCTCAAGAAATAGACCGGGACGTGGAGTAAGGTTAAGGATGTTTATAATTCTTATTTCGCGGGTGAAACTTATTGATCGTTTCCACGAGCATACTGCGGTCTATGTGAGTGTAGATTTCGGTGGTGGCGATATCTTCGTGTCCGAGCATCATCTGAATAGCCTGTAATCCCGCGCCACCCTCCAGGAGGTGCGTGGCAAAACTGTGTCTGAAAGTGTGGGGACTTACATTTTTATCGATTCCTGCCAAAGCTGTCAGCTCTTTGATGATATGGAAAACCATAATCCGGGAGATGGCTTTCCCTCTTTTACTCAGGAAAAGCATATCTTCCTGTCCTCGAACCGGTGTCGGCCGCCCTTCTTCGATGTAAAGCCGTATTTGCCGTACAGCTTCGGGGCTCATCGGTACCAAACGTGTCTTACGCCCTTTACCGGTAACCCGCAGGTAGCTTTCGTCCAGAAACAGGTCTCCGAAACGCAGATTGCAGAGTTCACTCACCCGTAGCCCGCAGCTGTAGAGCGTTTCTATAATGGCACGGTTGCGCAGAGCAAACTCCGAGCCGGGCTCTATGGCTGCAATGATGCAGTCGATTTCCTCCTCCGATAAGACAACGGGCAGCCGCTTGCCTATTTTGGGAGAATCGAGCAGTTCGGCAGGATTGCTTTCGATATATTCTTCCAAAACCAGGAACCTGAAGAAGCTTTTTATACCGGAAATAATCCGTGCGATCGAACGGGGCGAGATACCCACGTCGTAAAGCCCGGCAATGAAATTCTGCAGCAGTTCGTAATCCACTTCGTCGATCGTTTTCTGTTCGCCTTCCAGATAGGTTTGCAATTTGCCCATATCCGCCATATACGCCTCGCAGCTGGCGGCTGTGAGGTTCAGTTCGAAACGCAGATATTGCATATACTGCCGATTGAGGTCTCCGGGTAACAAAAGCTTAGCTATTTTACGTTATCTTTGCAGAACAAAGTTAAAGATTTACAAACGTTTGGCACAATGAATCTGGCAATTGTGAACGGGCCTAATCTTCAGGCCTTGGGACGGCGGGAGCCGGAGCACTACGGGCAGCAAACGATGGATTCGATTCTGGAAAATCTGCGTCGCACAATGCCCCGACATCGCATAGACTATTTTCAGAGTAATCACGAAGGTGCACTGATCGACTGCCTCTATGAGCTGGAAAGCCGCGGATGCGGCGGAGTGGTGCTCAATGCCGGCGGATATACGCATACGAGCGTGGCTCTGGCAGATTGTATCCGTACAGTGAATATGCCTGTGGTGGAGGTACATCTGAGCAATATTTTCGCCCGTGAAGATTTCAGACACAAGTCGCTTATCAGCAGCGCCTGTATAGGTGTTATTGCCGGATTCGGGCCCGAGGTATATGCCATGGGTGTGCGGGCGTTGGAGGATTTCTGCAAAAATAAAAGATAAAAGAGATGAAAAAGACTAAAATAGTAGCGACCATATCGGATCAGCGTTGCGATGTGGATTTTCTGCGTCAGTTGATCGGTGCGGGAGTAAACGTGGTCAGGCTGAATACGGCACACATGGATGCCAAGGGTTTTGAACGCGTTATCGGCAATGTACGCGAGGTGTCTAACAAGGTGGGTATTCTCATGGATACCAAAGGGCCGGAGGTGCGCACCACTCTTTCGGAAGAACCGATTAAACTGACTACGGGTATGCCTATCCGTATCGGCTCCGACCCTTCGGTGGCTTCTACCGAAACGAAGCTGAACGTCAGTTATGCCGGTTTCTTCGATGATATTACGCCGGGGGCCAAGGTCCTGATCGACGACGGAGAAATACAACTGCGTGTGGAGAGCAAGGATTTTGAAACTCGGGAGCTCGTCTGCACGGCTCTGAATGATGCCGTGCTGGGTAGTCGCAAGAGTGTGAACGTGCCCGGCTTGCGAATCAATCTGCCGTCGCTTACCGAGCGAGACCGTACGAATATCCTTTATGCCATAGAGCATGGTGTAGACTTTATCGCTCACAGTTTTGTGCGCAACAGGCAGGATGTGCAGGATATACAGGAAATCCTGGATGAGCACGACAGCAAAATACGGATTATCGCAAAGATAGAAAATCAGGAAGGTGTCGATCACGTAGACGAAATTCTGGATGTGGCTTACGGCGTTATGGTGGCCCGGGGCGATTTGGGTATCGAAGTGCCCTACGAACGGATACCGGCTATTCAGCGTATGCTCATACGCAAGTGTATCGAGCGCAAGAGGCCCGTGATCGTGGCTACGCAGATGCTGCACAGCATGATTAAGAATCCGCTCCCTACGCGTGCCGAGGTTACGGACGTGGCGAGCGCTATCTATTACCGCACGGATGCAGTGATGCTTAGCGGCGAAACGGCCTATGGCAAGTATCCGGTGGAGGCTGTACGTACGATGAAGCGTATCATCGTGGAAGCCGAGAAGAGTCAGGCAGAGGCCAATGAAGACCGGGTCAACTTCAAGGATGAAGATACCAATGTAACCAGCTTTCTGGCCAAGCAGGCTGTAAAGAGCATTAAAAAGTTAGGCGTTACGGCCATTGTGACCGATAGTTATACGGGGCGTACGGCACGCAATCTGGCGGCATTCAGAGGTTCGGTACCTGTTTTTGCCGTGTGCTATACGGAGGAGTTGATTCGCGGCCTGTCGCTCTGTTATGGGGTGTTTACCGAATATCAGCCGCTCGAGAACAAAAGAAACGGCGTTATGCAGGTGGATTTTACACGTGCTTTGGAGAATCTCATCGAGCGGGGGTTGATTGCCCCCAACGATCGTATTGCGCATATGAGTGGCCTGATGGATGTTCACGGTTCTACCACTTCGCTCGAAATCGATACGGTGGAGAAAATTCTCAAACGCCATAATTAACGGGAGGGGAGCGATTTCCCTATAGAATATATTGCCGGGATGATCAATTTCGACGCCGAAGAAGCTTATATTTTACAACACACAGATGCTCCGGAGCCCGTATTGGCTGCTTTGGAGCGGCTGGCGCATGTACGTCTGTCGCGCCCCAGAATGATTTCCGGCACCTTGCAGGGGCGGGTTTTGAAAATGCTGGTACGCCTGCTCAAACCCAAGCGAATTCTGGAGCTTGGTACTTATACGGGATATTCGGCATTGTGTCTGGCCGAGGGGCTGCCCGGGGGCGGGCATGTGGACACGGTGGAGTGCGACGATGAGATGGAAGACTTTATTCGCCATTTCCTGAGGCTCTCCCCTTACGGACATTTGGTTACGCTCCATTTGGGGGATGCCTTGGAACTTACACATGAACTGATGAGCCGAGAGCGTTATGATATGGTCTATATAGATGCAAACAAGCGGGAATATCCGGCTTATTACAAGGCTGTCATGGAGTACCTGCCCGTCGGAGGCATTTTGGTGGCGGACAATACACTTTGGGATGGCAAGCTGGTGCAGGACCCTCCGCCAACGGATGCACAGAGCGTAGCTATCATGGCATTTAATGACCTTGTGCAAAACGATGACTGGGTGGAGAATCTGATTTTACCCCTGCGCGATGGATTGACCGTTATCTACAGGGTCAAATAGAAAAACAGAAAACGGGACGGTATGCCGAGTGCACCGTCCCGTTTTCTGTTTTCTGTAAAGTCTGTTTATTCAAAAACAAAAGTGTTCAGTTTATCCAGCTCCTCGCCGTGTGTCGCGGGTGTGCTGTGCGCAAACTCTTGTTTTGCATAGATTTTGTATCGGCTGTTTCCGATCATTGTTATCGTTGCATAAACATTATGTTTCGGGTTATACAATACCCCTTTGAAACGGGGTCTTACCGATTCAGGCATATTATCTATGGTGATCGTGAAAGGCAGTTCTTCGTTAATTTGAACTTCCTGCCCCTTGGCGTCTATGTATGACCCTTTTAGTGTGATGTGAAGATTTTCGTGACCTTTAGCCTGAACAGCCGAATAAGTTACGCTGTAAGTCTCCCCGTTTGCATGTTCATCGCCCGAGCAGCTCCACAGGGCTAAGGGTAAAAGGATGAGGCCAATCAGTTTGAATATCGTTTTCATTCTTTTTGTTTTTTTACGTTAATAATGTGTTGTTGTTTTATTGAACAACGTGCAAGTGCCGGATTTCAATTCCAATCGTTACGAATTTTTAATTCTTTTTTCTTCGTCTTTTGACGATTCTCTCTTTGTTTCGTTTCTCTTAAACCGGCAAATTTTAATTTTTGCAAATATATAATAAAAATATTAATTAAAGGAAATATCTCTTTTGTGAGCCGATTTTGATGTCGTTCTTTGTTTCCGTAATTCCTCTTATTTCCGGCTTCGAAATAAGTCGAACCGTATGTTTTGCGGATTCGTTATCTTTGTGTGATTAGATAAACGGAAATCAAACGGATAAAAATATTATGGAACATCCTTTGTTCTTATATAATACGCTGACTCGCAAACGCGAGCAATTTGTACCGCTAAACCCTCCGCATGTGGGACTGTATGTTTGCGGTCCTACGGTGTATGGCGATGCGCATCTGGGACATGCCCGTCCGGCCATAACATTCGATCTGATGTTTCGCTACCTGAAGCATCTGGGTTATAAGGTCCGGTATGTGCGAAATATTACCGATGTGGGACACTTGGAGCATGATGCCGATGAAGGCGAAGACAAGGTGGCCAAGAAGGCTCGTCTGGAGCAAATCGAACCCATGGAGGTGGTGCAGTATTATCTGGTGCGCTACCATAAGAATATGGAGGATCTGAATGTGTTGCCGCCAAGCATAGAGCCGATGGCTTCGGGGCATATCATCGAGCAAATAGCTTTGGTAAAACAGATTCTGGATGCCGGCTATGCCTACGAAAGCGAAGGCTCGGTTTACTTTGACGTCGAGAAATACAACAAAGATTACGGCTATGGCAGACTGAGCGGCCGGAATATCGAGGATATGCTCAATAATACCCGGACTTTGGACGGACAGAGCGAGAAACGCAATCCGTTGGATTTTGCTCTGTGGAAGAAAGCACAACCCGAGCATATCATGCGCTGGCCCAGCCCCTGGAGCGATGGTTTCCCCGGATGGCACTGCGAGTGTACGGCCATGGGGCGCAAATATCTGGGCGAGCATTTCGATATACATGGCGGTGGAATGGACCTGGTGTTTCCGCACCATGAATGTGAAATAGCCCAGGCGGTGGCAGCCCATGGCGAACCGATGGTTCGATATTGGATGCACAATAATATGATTACCATTAACGGGCAGAAGATGGGGAAGAGTCTGGGTAACTTCATCACACTCGAGCAATTCTTCACCGGAGAGCACCCGAAACTGGAACGTGCTTATTCTCCGATGACTATACGCTTCTTTATTCTTGGTGCACACTATCGTGGAACGGTAGATTTCAGCAATGAGGCTTTGGATGCCGCTTCGAAGGGGCTGGAGCGTCTGATGGATGCCGCTTCGCTGTTGGACGGGTTGAAGACGGCCGGTGAAACATCGGTGCAGGTGAAAGGTTTGCGCGAGCGATGCTATGAGGCGATGAACGATGATCTGAACAGCCCCAAGGTTATTGCCGAGCTGTTCGATGCTGCCCGTGCCATTAATATGGTGCATAACGGGCAGGGAACGATTACTGCGCAGGATTTGGAGGAACTGAAAGAGACCTACCGTCTTTTCCTCTTTGACTTGCTGGGCTTGCGTGACGATCGTGCTTCCGGTGCCGCCGGTACCGAGGCTTTCGGTAAGGCCGTGGATTTGCTGTTGAGCGTACGTGCGCAGGCTAAGGCAAATAAGGACTGGGCTACCTCCGATAAAATTCGCGATGAACTGACCGCCTTGGGTTTTACAATCAAAGATACCAAAGAGGGCGCCGAGTGGAAGTTGAATTAGGATACTCCCCGGCGCTTTAGAGCTTGAGAATATGCGTTTCAGTATCATTATTCCCGTTTACAACCGTCCGGATGAGTTGGATGAACTGCTGGCCGGACTGGCTGTGCAGGAGGGAGTGCATGATTTTGAAGCAGTAATCGTAGAGGACGGCTCCGTACGAAAGAGCGATGAGGTGGTGGCACGATACGGGCAGCGCATTCCGATACGTTATATTGTTGTTCCCAATGGCGGACCGGCCAGAGCCAGAAATATCGGCGCATCCTGTGCACAGGGAGATTATTTGCTGATTTTGGATTCTGATGTGGTGCTGCCGAAAGGTTTTTTGAATGCCGTGGAGGCCGGCCTTAGTACCGATCCGTGCGATGCGTGGGGAGGCCCCGATGCAGCCGGTGAGGGTTTCGATGCCATACAGCGTGCCATCAGTTATACGATGACCTCTTTTCTGACGACGGGAGGAATACGGGGCGGAAAGAAAAGCATGGAAAAATTCAAGCCCCGCAGTTTCAACCTGGGTTGCAAAAGAGAGGTGTATGAGGCTTTGGGCGGGTTTACCGAGTCTATGCGTTTCGGAGAGGATATCGACTTCAGTTTAAGGCTTTTTGCAAAAGGTTATCGGGTGAGGCTTTACCCCGAATGTTTTGTGTATCACAAAAGGCGGGTCAGCTTGAAGAGTTTTTTCAAGCAGGTACACAATTCCGGGCGGGCACGTATCGATTTGGGGTTGCGTCATCCCGGCAGTACGAAAGCCGTTCACTGGCTGCCGGCTGTTTTTACCCTGGGTATGGCGGCTACGGTGCTTTTGGCTTTTTTCTTTTGGTGGGCATGGCTTATTCCGCTCGCTTTCTCCATCATTATTTTGCTGGATGCCCTGCGGAGCACGGCAAGCCTGAGTGTAGCACTGCGGGCAGTGCCTGCGGCATGGATACAACTGACGGGCTACGGCTCCGGCTTTCTCTATGCGTTTATACGCATGCGCCTGATGAGTAAAGGCATGCGAAATGCTTTTGAAAAAACGTTTTACGATTAGGGTTTTGCTTAATACCGACTGTATATGAAAACAGAACAGACATCGACCGGCGATAATAAATTGTTGAAAAATCTAAGGCGGATAGCCCCCACGATTGGCGTGGTTGTACTTTTTGCCATCATCGCGTTGGCCTATTTCACCCCGGCCGTTTTCGAGGGACGGGAACTTTTTCAGCAGGATGTGGCCGGTGCCAGCGGGACTGCACAGGACGTGCGCGACTATAAGGAGGCAACCGGTGAAACGTCGTACTGGACAAACAGCCTGTTCGGCGGTATGCCCATGTATCAGATCGCCCCTTCCTATCCGTCTACCAAATCCATACAATGGATACAGGATTTCCTGACTTTGCGCACACCTCTTAATATATTAGGCAGCTACTCCTGGATGCTCTTTGCCATGATGATCGGTTTCTTCCTGCTGATGCGGTCGTTGCGGGTGCGCAGACTGCCGGCTGTAATCGGTTCGGTCATGTGGGCTTTTTCGAGCTATTTTTTGATTCTCATCGTTGCCGGGCATATCTGGAAGCTCACGGCGCTTTGTTTTATTCCGCCTACCATAGCCGGTCTGATATGGACGTATCGGGGAGACTATCTCCGAGGCGGTATCTGTACGGCTTTTTTTACCGCTTTGCAGATCATGGCCAATCATATTCAGATGAGTTATTACTTCTTTTTCGTGATGCTCTTTCTGGTTATCGGTTTTCTGGTGGAAGCTTTCCGGAACAAAACGCTCAAACGTTTTGGCACGGCTACTGCCGTAACGATCGTTGCCGGGCTTGTCGGTGTGGCTATCAACCTGTCTTCGCTGTATCATACCTATGAATATTCTCAGGAAACCATGCGTGGGGGCAGTGAGCTGACCTTGAAGCAGGAGAATGCGGATGCAGACCGGATAAGCCATGAGAACAGCAAGGGACTCGACAAGGAGTACATCACGCAGTGGAGCTACGGCAAAGGGGAAACATGGACTTTGCTGATACCCAATGCCAAAGGCGGTGCCACCGGCTATCTGGGACAGGATGAAAAGGCTATGGCCAAAGTGCAGCAGGTTTACGCACCGACGGTGGCACAGATGAACCGTTACTGGGGTAATCAGCCGTTTACAGCCGGCCCTGTTTATGTGGGAGCGTTTGTCGTTTTCCTCTTTGTTTTGGGCTGTTTTATTGTTAAAGGTCCTGTTAAGTGGGCAATGCTTGCCGCCACCCTTTTTTCGATCACGCTCTCGTGGGGGCACAATATGATGTGGCTCACGGATTTCTTTATCGATCATATTCCTTTATATAATAAGTTCCGAACAGTCTCTTCCATTTTGGTTATTGCCGAACTGTGCATACCGGTGCTTGCCGTTCTGGCTTTGGTGCAGTTCATAAAAGAACCGAAAGTCGTGATGAAGAATACCCGGGCAACAGGGACAGCCCTGTTTGTCACGGCCGGTATGTTGCTGCTGTTCCTCGCCGTTCCTACGATATTTTTCGACTTCTTCAGCAAGCAGGAGATGCAATTTTTTGCGCAGGCGTCGGGGCAGGCAGATGTTTCCGGCGTAATGGGAGCTTTGAAGAGTGCTCGTCTGGGTATTTTCAGAGCAGATGTAGTGCGGAGTTTATTTATTGTACTTTTTGGCACAGTCGTACTGTTTCTGTATGCAAAAGGTTTTCTGAAGAGACTTCCGGCACTGATTATCATCGCCCTTCTCGTTCTGGGTGATTTATGGCTTGTGAATAAACGCTATTTGAACGACAGTCATTTCATCGATAATGCTCTGGTTGCTGCCAAAGCTCATCCCGTAACGGATGCAGACCGCTTGATCAAGTCCAATGATGCTTCTAAGCATTACCGCGTACTCAATCTTTCCGTGAATACTTTCAACGATGCTACCACCAGCTATATGCACCGGAGCATAGGCGGCTATCATCCGGCCAAGTTGCAGCGTTATCAGGATTTGATAGAGCATCAGTTGATGAAGAATAACCAGCGTGTTTTCGATATGTTGGATACCCGTTACTTTATCGTGCCGGATAAACAGCAATTGCGGGTATCGCCTAATCCTTATGCATACGGAGCAGCCTGGCTGACCGAAGATGTCAGATGGGTGGATAATGCCAATGAAGAGATTACCGCTCTGGACAGCACGGATCTGAAAAGAGTTGCCGTCATTGATAAACGATGGCAGACGCCTCAATTGACTTCATTGAAGCCCGTTCCGACAGACAGCACCGAGTTTGTCGAATTGGTAAATTACACTCCGAATCGTGCCGGGTATCGAATCCGGACTTCTGTACCAAGGGTTGTGGTATTCAGCGAAATATTCTATCCTCATGGGTGGAAAGCGACGTTGAACGGTCGGCCTGCCGATATTTTCAGAGCCAACTATGTGCTCCGCGCCATGTGGGTGCCTGCCGGCAGTCATGAGGTGGAAATGCAGTTTGCTCCCCGTTCCGTTAAATATACCGAGGGCATAGCGGTGGCTGCCATAGCGGTGTTACTCCTATTCATCGGATTCGCAGTGTTTAGAGAAACAATCGGAAAGAAAAAATCCCTAAAGCAATAAGAAAAACGAAACTATGAACAAAAAGATGCTATTCGGACTGTTGTGTACAGTCCTGCTCGGAGGCCTCAGTGCTTGTTCCTCATCGCTGAAACCTCTGAAAAACTCCATGATCAATGTGGAGCCGAAACCTCTTGCTCTGGTTGGTACGGAGGTGCCGGCGCGTATTCATATCGCATTCCCGCCGAAATATTTTAATAAGAAAGCCAGGCTGAAAGTTGTACCCGTGTTGCGTTATCCCGGCGGTGAAGTCTGGGGTACCGGATATACATTCCAGGGCGAGAAGGTACGGGACAATGAAATTCCCGTGAGCTACGCCGAAGGAGCTACCGTAACGATGGAAAGCAAATTCAAATATCAGCCGGCAATGATGCGCAGCGAGCTCTGGCTGATGCCCGAGGTTTATGTGGGCAGCAGCAAATATGCTATGCCGGCCATCAAAGTAGCCGATGGTGTATTGAGTACCGTTGATCTGGCTACCGCTACCGATGCTACGCCGGCTTTGGCTCCCGATAAGTTTCAGCGTATCATCAAGCAGGCATATGATGCCAATGTGATGTTCCTCATTCAACAGGCTAATGTTCGTCAGGGCGAGTTGACCAAAGAAGATGTGGAAGAGTGGCGTTATATTGTTCAGAATGCTTACGAAGCCTTAGATCAGCGCGTGTCCGTGGAGGTTCAGGCTTATGCTTCTCCGGACGGTAAAACCGACTTGAACGAGCGTTTGAGCGAGCAGCGCGAACGTAATACTACGGCTAAACTGAAAGATGCGTTCAGGAAACAGGATCTTTCTGCCGTCGAAATCAATGCACACTATACGGCCGAAGACTGGGAGGGGTTCAGCAAATTGGTCGAGGCGAGCAACTTGCCGGATAAAGATCTGGTATTGCGTGTGCTTTCCATGTATCCCGATCCGGAGCAGCGCGAGCGTGAAATCCGTAATCTTTCTTCCGTATTCGGCCAGTTGGCAGACGAAATTCTCCCTCAGTTGCGCCGTTCCAGACTTGTAGCCAACGTCGAGATCATCGGCAAAACGGATGATGAAATCAAAGAATGGGCTAAGAAGTGGCCGGGCAGGCTGATTCTTGAAGAGCAGCTTTATGCAGCTACTCTCTTCGATACGTATGAAGAGCAAAAACGGATGTATAAGATTTCCCGCCAGCTTTACCCGAAAGACTACCGCGCATACAATAATCTGGGTGTACTTGAATTCCGGAAAGGCAATATGGTGCAGGCCAAATACTGGTTCGACGAAGCCAATAAAGTGAAAAGCAATCCCGAAACGAATATGAATCTTGCTTTGCTTGAGATACAGAAGGGTAACATCGAACGCGCCGATCAACTTCTCAGTACGGCCGGCAATGTGCCGGAAATCGGGCAGGTTATGGGGCTGTTGGATTTGAAGCGTGGAGACTATAGCAATGCCGTTAAAGCCTTTGGTTCCACCCGGAACAACAATGCCGCAGTAGCTTATATTGCAGATGGCAATTATTCGGCAGCCCGTACCACTTTGGATGCCATTGCCGAACCCAATGCCAAAACTTTCTATTTGAAAGCAGTCGTGGGTGCCAGAATGAATAATGAGGCAGAAGTTCTTGAAAATCTGGGCAAGGCTTTGAGTGCAGACCGTTCGTATGCCGTGCGCGCAGCCAGAGATTTGGAGTTTGCCCATTATCAAAGCAATCAGAAGTTTGCAACTCTCCTGAAGTAAACATTCGTTTTTTCTGATAATATTTCATATCAAAGGGGCTGTGTCAAAATTCATTTTTGGCACAGCTCTTTTTATTTTCGGTTTGTAGTTGGTTAAGCCACCGGTTTTAGCCTTTGAGGGATATTTTTGTGTTTTTCGAGGAGGTGGAAGCGCATGAGGCCGAGATTGAGGGTTGATATAGGTCTTTTGGGAGTGTTTTTCGCCTTTCGAGCAACCTTAGCACATAGTTTCTTCAGATTAAAGGCCATAGCTAGAAAGGCGAAGTCCATCTTGACCTGCTCTAAGCCCATATGTCTGAAACGCCGATACCCCATGTTGGCCTTGAATTGCGCAAAGACTGCCTCC
>NZ_KB904138.1 GCF_000379945.1 Porphyromonas macacae DSM 20710 = JCM 13914 | reverse complement strand
TCTCGCAAGGAGTCGAAACGTCTTATTACGGCGTAAAGCATGACAACCAGATGGGTCCAGGCATCGAAACGCTTGATGTACCTTTCTCCTGTGTGTGTTCGGCTATGTTGGAGGACTTGAGACTTGTCTAAGAGGTGGAGCAGCTGACTATAGATGGGCTGTCCGAAGAAATGCTTACTTTTACTCATCGTTACCTTGCATTGGTTTGGCGACAACAAAGTAACGAAAAGAGGGCTGACTTCCTGATACAGGAGCCAGCCCTTAATTTATTACTTCAAAAATTTTTATCGGACACCAATAAAAAAAAATCCAAGTTAACTTCGTTGAAAATCCGTAGCGCTACGGATTTTTATCCGTCAGGCAGAAATTTCCGGTTCTTTTTTGAGTCCTCTTAACATCCCCTCAAACAAGTCATTGTAATGAAAAGAAAAACACACAAATGGGCACAGAATACACAAAGATCATTGTAACTGTTTCATTAGAAGTCGCTTATAGCGAAATTACCTGAACATAACACGACGATTCAACTCTTTTATTGATCCGCTATTTGTTTCAAAATAGCGAGAATAACGTGCAGTAAACAACGAAATGTCTAATTTTTTCAATAATTATAACAACTTAAGGACTTATTTTTTTAATTTTGTGAGAAAGTGCACAAACAGATGTTTTATCAATTAAATAAACAACAGCTATGAATTTATCACACATCGAACACTTGGGCATTGCAGTCAAAAGTATTCAGGAGTCTCTTCCCTACTACGAAGAAATTTTGGGATTAAAATGCTACAACATAGAAGAAGTAGCAGACCAGAAAGTTAAAACCGCTTTTTTCAAAATCGGTCAAACTAAAATCGAACTTTTAGAGCCGACAAGCGAAGAAAGTACCATCGCAAAATTTATTGAGAAACGAGGCGAAGGGATACACCACATTGCATTTGCAGTGGCAGATACGGGCGAAGCACTGAAAGAAATGGAAGAAAAAGGTGTTCGTCTGATAGACAAAGCTCCCAGAAAAGGCGCCGAAGGCCTGAATATCGGCTTCTTGCATCCGAAAAGCACTTTAGGCGTACTCACAGAGCTTTGTGATTGTAAAGACAAACAATAAATCAACAACCATAAATTAAGATTATGAGTATTCAATTAGAAAAAATTAAGGAACTCATTAAGCTTCGTGAAGAAGCTCATCTGGGAGGCGGTCAAAAACGCATTGACGCACAGCATGGAAAAGGGAAATTTACAGCCCGCGAACGTATCAATATATTACTTGACGAAGGCAGCTTTGAAGAAATAGATACTTTCGTGGTTCACCGTTCTTCAAATTTCGGTATTGACAAAACCAAATTCATGGGTGACGGTGTTGTAACCGGCTCCGGTACCATCGACGGTCGTCTTGTATACATTTTCGCTCAAGACTTTACGGTATTTGGCGGTGCTTTATCTGAAATGATGGCCAGCAAAATCTGTAAAGTTATGGAGTTGGCCATGAAGATGGGAGCTCCCATTATCGGTCTGAATGACTCCGGAGGTGCTCGTATTCAAGAAGGTGTGAACGCCCTTTGCGGTTATGGAAACATCTTCGAAAATAATATTTTGGCATCGGGTGTAGTACCTCAGATTTCAGCCATCTTCGGCCCTTGTGCCGGTGGAGCGGTTTACTCACCTGCACTTACAGACTTTAACATTATGGTTAAAGGCACGAGCTATATGTTCTTAACCGGTCCGAAAGTTGTTAAAACGGTTACAGGAGAAGATGTATCTCAAGAACAACTCGGTGGAGCCAGTGTTCACGCATCCAAGAGCGGTGTTGCCCACTTTGCTGTGGATAGTGAGGAAGACGGTCTGAGACTGATTCGTCATCTGATTAGCTTCATCCCGCAAAACAACATGGAAGACGCTCCTTTTGTAGAATGTAAAGACCCCATCGACCGTACCGATGACTTCCTGAACGAAATTATTCCGGATGAACCCAACCGTGCATATAATATGTACGATGTTATCGGCACAATCGTCGATAACGGAGAATTCCTTGAAATACATGCAGACTACGCAAAAAACATCATCGTGGGTTTTGCCCGTTTCAACGGCCAGAGCGTAGGTATCATCGCCAATCAGCCGATGCAGATGGCAGGCTGTCTGGACAGCAACGCTTCCCGTAAAGGAGCCCGCTTCGTGCGTTTCTGCGATGCTTTCAATATTCCTATCGTTACATTGGTTGACGTACCGGGATTCTTACCGGGTACAGGTCAGGAATACAACGGCGTTATCGTACATGGAGCAAAACTGCTCTACGCATACGGTGAAGCTACTGTGCCCAAAATAACCGTAACACTACGTAAATCTTACGGTGGCGCCTATATCGTTATGGGATCCAAGCACCTGCGTTCAGATGTCAACTATGCATGGCCCTCTGCTGAAATTGCAGTGATGGGTCCGAGCGGTGCGGTAGAAGTAATCTTTGCTAAAGAAGTGGCAGCATCCGAAGATCCGGCAAAAGCAGCCATGGAAAAAGAAGAAGAATACCGCAGAGCATTTGCCAACCCGTATAACGCGGCTTCTTATGGCTATATGGACGACGTTATCGAACCGCGCAATACTCGCTTCCGCATTATCCGTGCTCTTGAGCAATTGCGTACCAAAAAACAAACTATTCCTGCTAAAAAACACGACAATATACCGTTGTAATCAATCTGCTTGAATCATATTCTTACACAAATGAAGATTACAAAAGCATTTATTTACTCTGCGATACTGACGTCTGTGACCATGATCTTGTCTTTTGTGCCCCTCAAGGCACAGAAGGCAACGTCGATGCGCATCAACGAAGTGTTGGTGGAAAATGAAAACAACTTCATTGATCAATATGGCAACCACAGTTCATGGATCGAATTGTTCAACACTTCTTCAGGAACGGTTGACATCAGAGGTTGTTATCTGACAAACGACCCTAAGAATCTGACAAAATACAGAATTCCGAAAGGTGATGTTCAGACAGTCATTCCCCCCAAACAGCACATCGTTTTCTTTGCCGACGGCAATAAAGACAGAGGTACTTTTCATTTAAACTTCGAGCTTTCTACAGGTTCCGAAAATTTTATTGCATTGATAGATGCCGACGGTAAGACTATTATCGACAGTGTTACCATACCGGCCGATATGGGTGCGGACAAATCGTATGCCCGTCAAGTCGACGGTGCAAAGGATTGGATTTTGTCGGAAAAAGTAACGCCAAGCACGAATAATGTGACGTTGGACTCGAATGAAAAAATCGACAGACTGAAAGAAAGAGATCCGTCCGGCGGTATCATGACTATCACGGCAATCTCTGTGGTTTTTCTGGGACTCTTGCTGATGAGCTATTTCTTCAAACTCATCGGTTCGTTTTCAAACAGACCTTCAAAAAAGAGCAAAATCAAAGCCGATACTACTGCTTCTTCCACAACTCTTCAAACAGGAGAAATACCGGAAGAGGTACAAGTGGCTATCGCCTTGGCTCTGTATGAAGAAACTGAAAATGTACATGACCTTGAAAGCTACGTGTTGACTTTTGCAAACAACCGAAACACGCATTCAGGCTGGAGCTCGAAGAGTCAGATTATGAGACCAAGCCCACAATATAAAGCGGGATACTAAAAATCAAGATGATATGAAACTCGACAACAATATTTCTGAGGTTCACATAGCAATCGGTTTAGCCCTTTATCAGGCACAATACGAAGAGCATGATTACGAATCTTTCAAATTGACTTTCAAACGTCAACAGCCGTCTAACTGGAATTTGAAAATTCAAACCATGCGTCAACAACCGGATCGCTTTTAAAAACAAATAAACTCATAGGAAACATGAAAGAATACAAGTACAAGATCAATGGCACCGAATATAAAGTGCAGATCAATAATATGGATGATACGAAAGCCGAAGTTGAAGTAAACGGAAAGGCTTATGAAGTAGAATTGATGCAAGAGCCAAAGGCCAAACCTGCGGTAAAAACAGCCCCGAAACCTGCTGCTCCGACTTCCTCCAAAACAACCGTTGCAGAAGCTCCGGCTCAAACCTCTAGCTCTGCCGGATCTGGTGTAAAAAGCCCCCTTCCCGGTGTTATTCTGGACATTAAAGTAAATGTGGGAGATCAGGTAAAGGCAGGTCAACCTGTGGCTATACTGGAAGCAATGAAGATGGAGAACACCATTAATGCAGACCGAGAAGGCAAAATTCTTGAAATCAAAGTTAAAAAAGGCGACTCCATATTAGAAGGTTCTGATATTGTCATAATTGGATAAAAAATGAACGGTTTCGGTAGTTTTTTACTGGAAAACTTACAGATTTTCCTCTCATATACCGGCTTTGCAAATGCCCAGCCAGGTCATCTCGCAATGATCCTGGTGGGCATTATATTTATTTATTTGGCTGTAAAATACGAATTCGAGCCGATGTTGCTTATTCCGATCGGCTTTGGTATGCTTATAGGCAATATTCCTTTCAAAGATGCCGGTTTGCAAATAGGTCTTTATGAAGAAGGGTCGGTTCTGAATATCTTATACCAGGGGGTAAGACAAGGTTGGTATCCCCCATTAATATTCCTCGGGATCGGGGCTATGACAGACTTTTCAGCTCTCATATCCAATCCAAAGTTAATCCTCATCGGAGCTGCTGCCCAAATGGGTATTTTTGCTGCTTACATGGTTGCTCTGTCATTAGGATTCCAGCCGAATGAAGCCGGGGCAATCGGTATCATCGGGGGAGCAGATGGTCCTACAGCTATTTTCCTCTCATCAAAATTAGCACCTCACCTCATGGGTGCCATTGCTGTCTCTGCATACTCATATATGGCACTGGTTCCGATTATCCAACCGCCATTCATGAAAATGCTTACTACGAGTAAAGAAAGAGTAATTCGCATGAAACCGCCACGTGTGGTATCTCAGTCGGAAAAAATTATATTCCCTATAGCCGGCTTATTGATGACCACATTCTTCGTTCCATCGGGTTTGCCTCTTCTCGGTATGCTTTTCTTTGGCAATCTGCTCAAAGAAAGCGGAGTTACCAGACGTCTGGCAGAAACTGCAAGAGGACCGTTGATTGATGTAATTACTATTTTATTGGGAATAACCGTGGGAGCATCTACACAGGCTACCCAATTCCTGACATTGAGTTCTATTAAGATTTTCATGTTGGGTGCATTCTCTTTCGTAGTTGCAACTATTTTTGGCGTACTTTTCGTTAAAATAATAAATCTTTTCTTGAAGAAAGGCAACAAAATAAATCCGTTGATCGGAAACGCCGGAGTATCTGCCGTACCGGACTCTGCACGTATCTCACAAGTCGTAGGTCTGAAATACGACCCGACAAACTATCTACTTATGCATGCCATGGGTCCCAATGTTGCCGGAGTAATCGGCTCTGCGGTAGCAGCCGGTATCCTGTTAGGCTTCTTAGGATAGAAATAGAGAATTCAATCACATAAAAACAGTTAGCCCCATAAATCTTAGCGATTTATGGGGCTAACTGTTTTTATAGATTAAACTACAACCGACCGGCTTCAGTAAATTTGGAAACTTCCTTAATACCACCCAAGGCACTCAATATACCACTGGCTTCATAAGGTAAGAACACGGTCTTATTATCTTTTCCATTCGTCATTTTCTCTAATGTTTGTAAATACTTCATGGCGATAAGATACTGTGTGGGACTCGCTCCGGTATCTTTGACTGCATTTGAAATATGATTGATGGCCGTGGCTTCAGCTTCGGCTACCAGAATCTTAGCTTCGGCCTGTGCCTTGGCTCTTAATATCTGAGCCTGACGCTCACCTTCAGCATGATTGATAGACTCTTGCATCTTACCTTCAGATTCTCGTATAAGCGATTCTTTTTGTCCTTCCGCCTGTAAAATTTGTGCACGTTTATCACGCTCGGCACGCATCTGCTTTTCCATCGCATCACGTATATCCCGAGGAGGGTTGATATCCTGCAATTCTACCCGGTTTACCTTAACCCCCCATTTATTGGTAGCTTCATCCAGAATAGTACGCAACTTACTGTTGATCGTATCACGACTGGTGAGAGTCTGGTCCAAATCCATTTCTCCGATCACATTTCTCAAACTTGTCTGTGTCAACTTTTCTATTGCATCGGGAAGATTGGAAATTTCATAAATAGCAGAAATAGGGTCTACAATCTGAAAGTACAGAATGGCATTGATTTCCGTTACCACATTATCTCGTGTAATCACACTCTGGCGAGCAAAATCATAGACCGTTTCACGCAAATCGATACGGGAAACTTCTGTAAATCTGGCATAAGTCTCTCCATTGTTCGCTGCCACAGTATAACGCCATTTCATCGGACGGGGACGGTCTATGAAAGGGATAATGACATTAACCCCGGAGTTTAATGTCCGGTAGTACTTTCCCAATCGTTCGATAATAACAGTTTGAGACTGTTGGACAATCATAAGCCCATTTACCACAATTGCAATAGCCAGAACAGCTACTACAATAATCATAATCATAACTGAATTCATAATTTAATTCATTATTATTATTTTCAATTTTTATGCTTTACGAACATATAAAACGAGACTCTTTTGGTCGACAATGATAACATCGGTTCCTATCGGTAAGATTTCTTTTTCATTACCCAATGTTTTTGCCATCCAAATATCACCATCGACCTTTACAAGACCTTTGTCGGTTTCGGGATCAATAACTTCGACCACTTTAACTTTACGCCCGATTAAAGCTCGAGTATTGGTTGCCACTTCCGGGCGTTTGCTCAAACGCAACATCAAAGGTCTCAACAACCATAAACTCAAAACACTACACACCGCAAAAGTCAGGATTGCCCAAACGGGATGAAACCCAAACAATGTGGGTATCACTGCAATAATGGCCGAAACGCCAAAACATGCTAATAAAAAGCCTGGAGTGAAGAGCTCAAGAATAAACAAAACCAATCCGCCGATAAGCCAAAACTGCCAACTGGAAAGCAAGCTTAAAGAATCCATACTTTTTTATATGAGAAAAAATTAGATTATTAGTCAATTATCATCTCTTTATATCAAATATACACAATAAATATATCAATACACTACAAGTAAAACAGAGAGAACAAAAAAGAATAATTTTCACTTGTAAAAGCAACAAAAAGCCGGTCAATCTCGACCGGCCATTTAAACTAAAAGATAATATGATAGTATTTCAATCGAAACGCTTATCGATGTCATCTGCATCGACAATCGAAATAATAATCTTACCTCCCGGAGTATAGTTAGGCTCTCTGGTTGCAAAAAGCCGAGCTAATAACAGGTCTGCATCCTCTGTACTGAGAGCAGAGCCATAGGGCATGGCAATATGTTCGGCCAACCTGCCGGCTATCAAATCTATCAACTGTTCTGATCCGGTCTTGCCCAAAGCAATATTTGTCTCAACAATGTCAAAAACCAGATCTGCTGCATCGGTCACAGCCAAAGAAGGAGCGGCTAAAATAGAAAAGGAGCCGTTTCCTAAAGGAGAAAACTCGAATCCCAATCCACTCATCTCCTCTAAAACATGTTCTGCAATCTCAATATTTTTAGGCTCGAATTCGATTACCTCGGGAAAAAGCAACTGTTGCTGCTCTATACGACCATTAGCCGAATCACTGAGAAACTGTTCATACAGAACTCTGACATGTGCCCTGTGATAATCGACAAGAGCAAGCCCCGTACTTAAAGCTGTTATGATGTATCGATCCTTATAAACAAAGCTCAGTACGTTTTTAGCTTTCTCGACAGTATCAGCCTGTGTAAGAGGAAACAAGGAAGAAGTCTCTTTCCCTTCCTTTTTACTGTCACTTTTGAACTGTTCCATGAGTTCAGCCCAATCCAAATCAGGCATATTGGCTTTTCTCTTCAGATAAGAGGACTTATTCTTTACCGAAGAAACCGCTTCATTTTTACCGAATGGATTATAATCCGGATTCAAGGATACTTTGGGTTTATCAGGCAACTCTTCCAATCGTCCGGGATAAATGGGCATATCGATAATATGCGAACGCTCAAAATCGATGGAAGGTATAGCCACTGAAGAGCCTAAAGCCTCTCGAATGGTGCTGATCAATAATTGAAAGAGTGCACGCTCATCCGAAAATTTAATCTCAGTTTTGGTGGGATGAATATTCACATCAATATATGACGGATCGATATTGAAGAAAATAATATAATTCGGAATACAACCCACGGGTATCAATTGCTCATATGCAGTCATAACCGCCTTATGAAAATAAGGATGACGCATATACCGGCCATTGACAAAAAAGTACTGTGCCCCACCCTTTTTCTTTGCCCCTTCCGGACGCCCCACAAAACCGGAAATATCTGCCAGTGGACTCTCCATCGATATGGGAAGCAATTCTTTATCGAACTTCTTGCCCAATATATTCAGAATGCGAGTTTTCTGCGAAGTAGCCGGTAACTCGAGCACTAAATTGTTATTGTGATATAGTGCAAACGTTATATTCGGATTTATCAATGCCACCCGCTCAAATTCGATCATTATATGACGAAACTCCGTTTCATTCGTTTTCAGAAATTTTCGTCTTGCCGGCACATTGAAGAAAAGATTTTTTACCGTCAAAATAGTACCCACAGGGGATGTGGTTGCACTGACATTAAGCACCGTGCTTCCGGATATGCTCAAAGAAGTACCAAGCTCTTCAGATACCGTTCGTGTAAGAAGTTCCACCTGCGCCACTGCAGCGATAGAAGCCAGAGCTTCTCCTCTAAATCCCATTGTAGTAAGGGTATACAGACCCTCGACACTTGAAATCTTAGATGTGGCATGACGCTCAAAGGCCATTCGAGCATCATTGGGACTCATTCCTTTACCATCATCGGTTACCCGTATGGATTCTCTTCCTGCCTGTTGTACATCAAGACGTATGTTACGGGCTCCCGCATCCACGGAATTTTCCAATAACTCCTTGACTACAGAGGCCGGACGCTGGATAACTTCTCCGGCTGCTATCTGATTGGCAATACTGTCAGGTAAAAGATGAATAATATCGCTCATAGCTATGCAAGGAAGCTGTTTTCTCTAAAAAAAAGTATCCAGGCGAGAACTGCCAACCCAATTAATATGATAATCAATTTAATGTTTTTCTTTTGCCGTTCGTACCTCCCGATACCTCTCTCTTTTTGGCGTCTCAGATGTGAAGTTCCATCCAGAAAAGAGCCTTTTATATGGTCTGTGGAATATTCAATTGGTTTCTTTTTAGAAGAATTGGACAGATTGTCCACAGAGGACTCGTCTGCTTCGATCTCCCCCGCGGCTTCCAATTCTTTTCTAACCTTTTGTATACGTTTTTCTAACCTTTCTTTTTCAGGATCCCAATATATGGGCTTGTGGTCGAATTGTCTCGGTCGCCTTTGGTTATAAAAATGTTGTACCATGGGGTAAATATTATTTCTTTTAGTCTATCCTTAGGCTCCGGCTTAAGGATTTCTTTGGTTTGTTTCAACAGATAATTATGCATCACGACGGTATCCTGCAAATGTTCTGTAACCGGGGAAGACTTTTCCTGTAAACTATCTGCTGAAATTTTAAAGGGCTTATACGCTTTGTCTATTGCTTCTTTTCCACTAAAGGTGGATGCAATAGTCAAAAGATCCATTTTTGTACCATTGGGAACAATATTCAATGGTGTTTTAGGAATTACTTCTTCAGAGTTTTTCGGGCGAATATCATCAGACCAGTTGAAACCTTCAAGTTTCCTTACCTCGTCCGACTGGGCCATATGAATAGGAAAGAATTTTCCTTCTCCCGGTCCTCCTAAAAAGACCTTTTCTAATTTGGAGTTCTCAAAGTAGACAAACATGGATGTACTTTTCACCCTGTTCAGACCAAAGAATTTACCGGAGTTTTCTTGTTGTGCATATCTTATGGACATTACATCCATATAAGCCCGCAATTCCCTGATAACACTATCCTCAATAATCGCCATCATATACGGAGCCCGTATCTGATTATACATATCGCTCCCTATTTTTTCTGTAACGAATACATTCTCATAAACATCCACGTGATCCAGTTTTTCTCCTTTCAAAAAGAAATTTATAGAATCGCCCTTGACCTGATTATTCTCACTCCACATTACAGGAGACCTCCTCAAGTTTATAACCGAATCTATGGAAACCATCTGTGCATAACCGCATACAGCCTGTACATCTTGCTTGAATATTTTAACATTGGGATAAGCCTTAATAATGCGGCAAACAGAGTCTTCTTTTACTTTAGGAAGACTGTCCGAAATTAAATGATACTCAAGGTTAGATGTGTAAAACTCATCGGGTATTGCTATCTGCTCCCTATCACCCTCTCCTTCCGACGAATCGGAAACGGCTTTCGATTTCGAGGCTGTAGTGGAATCTTTTGCCTGTACAACATCTTCTACGCTCAGGGGGGGAGTAAAAAGCAAACGTGCAGACAGGGTGTCTATGGTAATGAACTCCAATGTGTCCGCTCCCATATAAATCGGATCTTTACCGGAATATTCTTTTATATAAGCCCGAGACGTAGCAAAGGCATAATTCTTCGTTTCATCAAAAAAACCATAATCGCCATGTAAATCGGCCTTCCGGACACTGTCGGAAATAATCATATTGCCAAAAGCCTCACCGTAGCGAATCTGTTGATCATAAAAAATCGAATCTCCCACCAATTTTTTACTGCCGGAATAAACTTCACTGCGATCCAGCAAATAAGCTTTCTCGTTTTTTGAATCATACACTCCTCTGGTAGAAATAATCCGGTTATCATCCGAAACCACTGTGGTCGGTCCATCGAATATGCTTATCTGGCTTTTCGTATTATAAAAAAGATGCTCTGTAGTCAGCGTATATCTCTCATTCTCAAGCTTAACATTATACTGGAATTCGGCATCATCGGTTTGCGGATCATATTGGCCATAGTCTGAAGACAACGTGTTCAAAGAATCGACAATCGTTCCTCCGTCAAAATAATATGCAAGATTTGCAACTCTATCATAGTCCAGACTATCGGTATAAAGCACGGATGTTTTATCTTCAAGACGAACGTTTTTTCTCATTTTGGCGATCTTCTCTACGCCATCATAATAAAGATAACTGCCATACAGGTTTACCGTATCGCCTTGTACCATATGCACATTACCAAAAGCCTCGAAACTCTGATTCTGCTCATTCAGATATGCACTGTCGCAGTTCATTACCGCATCCTCATGTCTTAGACGCACATTACCGATAAGACGCTGCACATCATTATAAGCCCGGTTGTATGTAACCCGGTCTGCATGCTCGAGGATGATACGCTTTTTCTCCTTATCGGCAGGCGAGACTGTGTCCGGCGTCGTATTATAGATAAAAGCGGCAGGCCTGCCATAGACCTCCGCCATGAACTGAGCACTGAGCTTAATGTAGAACCCTATAATAAGCAGGAGCAGAGCAACATATATAAATCGATGCTTATTCGGAATGCGCATAGATTATTCAGTGTACCCAATCAGGATATTTGAAATTACAATTACGATACTGTTCATTGATAAAAATATAAGTATCCTTTTGCTTCTCTCTCACCCATTCATCCAGAACTTTTTCACGTTTATCGGCCAAAGCCATATTCTTTATCGTTCTAAAATCTCTGTTCAAATCGGCTTTATGCCCTTCTGTTCTGAATTTCAATTTTACAAAAGCCACTTCTTCCAGTCCTTTATCGTTGGTCATCCTGAAAGGCTTTGAGATTTCATCGACTTTAAGTTTGTCGACTTCACGGCTGATTTCCTGTGGCAGTTCCTCCATTTTGAAATTAGAAGAACTGTAGAAAGAGCTTTCTCTATTGGTATTTACCATCAAACCGCTATTATTGCGGGTATTGTCATCATCGGAGAAAAGCAAAGAAGCCTCTCCGAATTTCATTTTTTCATCGACAATCAGCGTACGAATAGAGTCCAAACGGTTTTCAGCCGCAACAAGGGCTGTTTCTGCAATATGCGGACGCAAAAGTATCTGCCTGAAATTAATCAAATCACCTTTCTTCTCAACAAGTTGAGCAATGAAAAAGCCTTCATCCGTTTCAATAATAGGGGATACTCTCTTTTTATCACTCATATTGAAAACAACAGATGCAAACTTTTCATCCAAAGCGGCACGGGAAACGAAACCGTATTCACCGCCCTGCATAGCCGTGCGCTTATCATCGGAGTATAACCGAGCAATAGTAGAAAAGTCGCGTTTCCCCGTATTAACCTCTTCAGACCAACCTCTCAATTTTTTCTTGATGGCGTCTATTTCCGAAAGAGCAATCGTGGGTCTCAATTTTATTACCTGTACCTCAACCGTTGTCGGGATATAAGGTAAACTATCCTGCGGTATATCCCTGTAATAACGCCTGATCTCAGATGGGCTTACACGTACGTTTTCAGCTATTTTTTGCTGCATCATACGTACTATTTCACCGTTTTTCGCCTCACGCCTTTCATCCTCGCGTATCTGGGACAGATTTTTATTGAAATATTCCTCAAGTTTTTGCTTGGAACCGACCTGGTTAATAACATCTTCTATCCAACGCTCCACATAGATATTGACCATCTTGTCATCAACTTCGATACTGTCGATCTTAGCTTGATTAAGAAACAGTTTCTGTACGGCTATCTGCTCCGGAATAAAACAATCGGGATTTCCTTTAATCTGCATTCCGCTACTCTTCATACGGAGTTTCTGGAACTCTATATCGGATTTCAGAATCGGCTCATCTCCTACCATCCAAACCACCTCATCCGCGATATTCCTTTGAGCATTTACCGTGTGGGAGCTTACAAGCGATATAAATAGCATAAACGCAGAATACAAAATTCTTTTCATCTTTTCCCTGTTAATTTGTTTTTAGTATCGATTAATTGGCCAGTTCGGACAGGAATTTAATACGTATCAAACGTATCTCCTCTTCGGAATACTCATTACCCAATTCGGCCGTGGCATCCGTAAGGCTATCGGAAGAAGCTTCCATGAAATAGTCGTATATATCCTCGATATGGTCTTCATCCATTGCTTCTTCAATGAAGTAGGAAATGTTGATTTTCATACCGGAATAAACAATAGCTTCGATTTCATCCAGCAATTCATCAAACTCCAATCCATTGCTAACAGCAATATCGTCAAGCGCCACTTTTCTATCTATCTGTTGGATGATATTCACCTTCACCTTGGATTTATCGGGCAGAGTCCTCACGCGCAAATCTTCAGGACGGTCGATTTCGTTGTCCTCGACATGCCTTTTGATTAACTCTATAAACTTATCGCCATAACGTTTTGCCTTACCTTTTCCCACACCGGGAATATTTTGCAGTTCTTCCAGCGTAACCGGATAAAAAGTAGCCATCGCCTCCAAAGAAGAATCCTGAAAGATGACATACGGTGGCACATTTTGCTGTGCTCCCATTCTCTTTCTCAAATCTTTCATCATAGAAAAGAGAACCGGGTCTACTGCACCACCGGCACCGCCCCCACTACCGGATGAACGAGCCTGTTCGTCATCGACCTCTTCGCTGTCGCTGCTGTCATCATCGTATGCAACCTTAAAACTGACCGGCTTTTTCATAAACTTTTTTCCTTTAGCCGTCAGTTTCAATACACCATACGTTTCTACATCCTTTTCCAAATAACCACCAACAACAGCCTGCTGAATCACAGCATTCCACAAGTCTTCATCCTGGTCTTTTCCTATCCCGAAGCACTCCAACTGTTCGTGATCAAAAGATTGTACATCAGCGTTGGTCGCTCCCATCAATATGGCAACCACATATTCCGACTGAAATTTCTCCTTTAATGAGTCTACTACGTCTAAGACGTTTAATAAAAGATTTTTTGCTTCCACCTTCTTCTTAGGGTTCAAACAATTATCACAATGTTTACATTCTTCAAAATCACACTTCTCACCAAAATAATTCAGCAAGAAGACTCTCCTGCATGCTGCAGTTTCTGCATAAGCCGCAGTTTCATACAAAAGTTGTTTACCTATCTCCTGTTCGGAAACAGGTTTATTTTTCATAAACTTTTCAAGTTTTTCCAGGTCTTCGCGTCTGTAGTATGCAATACATTTGCCTTCACCTCCATCACGTCCGGCTCTGCCGGTCTCCTGATAATACCCTTCTAAACTCTTAGGCATATCATAATGTATCACATAACGTACATCAGGCTTGTCTATACCCATGCCAAAAGCGATAGTGGCCACAATGACATCTATTCTTTCCTGCAAAAAAGCATCCTGATTTTCGGCTCGCTCTTTCGGGTCCAATCCGGCATGATAGGCACAGGCCTTAATACCATTGGCCTGGAGTACCTGCGCAAAGGTAGTAACCTTACTGCGACTCATACAATAGACAATGCCACTTTTATGCGGATTATTCAAAATAAATTTGACAATATCCTTATCGACGTCATCATTTTTAGGTCGAACTTCATAATAAAGATTTTCACGGTTAAAAGAACTCTTGAAAACAGAAGCCCGGTCCATCGACAGCGTTTTCTGTATATCATGCTGAACTTTGGGGGTTGCGGTAGCAGTAAGAGCAATCAACGGTTTAGGGCCTATTTCATTTATAATAGGTCTTATCCGCCTGTATTCAGGCCGAAAATCATGCCCCCACTCAGAAATACAGTGAGCCTCATCTATGGCATAAAAAGAAATATCTATAGAACGAAGGAAATCTATATTTTCCTGTTTTGTCAACGATTCGGGAGCCACATACAGCATTTTTGTTTTGCCCAGACGCACATCATTTCTCACCTGCTCCAATTGGGTTTTATTCAAAGAGGAGTTCATAAAATGCGCCACTGCATCTTTCTCGCAATACCCCCTTATGGAATCCACCTGGTTTTTCATTAAGGCAATCAATGGAGATATAATCACAGCCGTTCCGGGCATCAGAAGAGCAGGCAATTGGTAGCACATGCTCTTACCGCCACCCGTAGGCATCAGCACAAAAGTATCCTTACCGGCCAGCACTTCCCTGATAATCGATTCTTGGTTTCCCTTAAAGGAATCGAATCCAAAGAACTCCTTGAGAGCCTTATGTAACTTTGTACTGTCCATATCCGCCTTTCTCTTTTTCTTACTTAATCAGTCTGTATTGCTTCTCGGCAAACTCCCGTGTAATGGTAAACTTATTATCATTGCACGAAGGCAGCTCAAACATCGGACCGATCATTATACTTTCGACAATCGAGCGCAAACCACGGGCGCCTATTTTTTGCTCCATAGCCATATCTACGATATATCCCAAAGCTTCGTCTTCAAACTTAAGCTTAATACCATCCATTTCAAACAGTTTGATATATTGCTTTATGATAGAATTTTTGGGTTCTGTCAATATACGTAATAATGTAGAACGATCTAAAGGATGAAGATAAGTAATAATAGGTAAACGTCCTATTATTTCAGGAATCATTCCAAATGCTTTCAGATCTTGAGCCGTAACATATTGAAGCAGATTATCCCGATCTATAACCTTATTATTCAATCCCTGCGTATATCCCACAACCCGTGTATTAAGACGACGGGCTATCTTCCGTTCTATTCCATCAAACGCTCCGGCGCAAATAAAAAGTATATCCTTTGTATTGACCGGTATCATTTTCTGCTCAGGATGTTTACGTCCTCCCTGTGGGGGCACGTTAACAACCGAACCTTCCAGAAGTTTCAAAAGCCCCTGCTGCACACCTTCACCACTCACATCACGGGTAATGGAAGGATTGTCACTTTTTCGGGCTATCTTGTCTATCTCATCAATAAAAACGATACCCTTTTCTGCACTTTTCGTGTCATAGTCTGCAACTTGCAGCAAACGGGTCAAAATGCTTTCGATGTCTTCCCCAACGTATCCCGCCTGTGTCAATACCGTTGCATCTACGATAGTAAAAGGCACTTTCAGCATGCGGGCTATGGTTTTGGCCATCAAAGTTTTCCCCGTTCCGGTGGGGCCGAGCATCACGATGTTGCTTTTCTCTATCTCAACGTCATTCGTATCATCACCCTGCATAAGACGTTTGTAGTGATTGTATACGGCAACACTCATATACTTCTTAGCCTCATCCTGACCTACGACATATTTATCCAGATGCGACTTTATCTCCATCGGCTTCGGTATACTATCCATACCGAAGCCAAGAGAGCTATCTTTTCCCTTATCCGTATCGCCAAGTACTTCTTTGACTATTTCCCCTGCATTCTGAATGCAGTCCATACAAATCAATGCATCGAAACCCTCAATCAACGGGCCGGTTTCGGATTGTGAACGTCCGCAAAAATTACAATACTTTGAGGGGGTCTTTTTATTGGCCATTTTCTTTATTGCGAATCAAGATTTTATCAATCATTCCATACTCCAAAGCATCTTGCGCAGTCATCCAGTGATCGCGATCGCTGTCTTTTTCCACCTGCTCTACGGTTTTGCCGCTATGGTCGGAGATAATGTGATACAATTCCTGTTTAACCTTCAGTATCTGTTTAGCCGCTATTTCAAGGTCGCTGGCCTGTCCCTGCATACCACCCATCGGCTGGTGTATCATCACACGCGAATGAGGAAGGGCAAACCGCTTGCCTTTAGCACCGGCAACAAGCAACACGCTGGCCATGGAAGCAGCCATACCCGTACATATCGTACTGATGTCACAACCGATAAACTGCATGGTATCATATATTCCCAAACCTGCATAAACCGAGCCACCGGGAGAATTGATGTAAATAGATATATCTTTTCCGGGGTCACTGTTATCAAGATATAACAATTGAGCCTGTATGACATTAGCCGTATAATCATCGATTTGCGCCCCCAAAAAGATAATTCTATCCATCATCAATCTGGAGAAAACATCCATCTGGGCAATATTTAATTGTCTTTCCTCAATAATCGTCGGAGAAATATAGCCGCTCGCCTGCGCCGTAATATAATCGTTAAGAGCCATACGGTTCAGGCCCAGATGCCCTACGGCAAATTTCTCAAAATCATTCTTCATCATTTTTCTTAATAATAGTGTATAAAAAAGAAGTTTGGATACATCAAAAACTCATGTATCCAAACAAAAATAATTATTTACGTGGACTTTGGGAAAAGAGATCCTGAAATATTGAATCTGCAGTTTATATTACAAGTCATCTTCAATAGCCGTAGACTTTGCATAGGCACTGGGTTTGGCTTCAAAAAAGTCTGTTTTGATGAGATTGGCATTGCTGTATTGCGATACCCATTTCATACTTTCAGGTTCTTCGCTGAAACCTTCGTAAACAGGACCGAAACCGATATTTTCCGATCTCAAGTTGGCAAGGTAGCGGATATAGTCTGAAACCATCTGTTTATTCAATCCCTCTATATCGTCTCCCAACACATACTCGCCCCAAGCTATTTCCTGTTCTGCCCCTTCCTTTATCATAGATTTGTACAGGGCTATATTCTCTTCAGTAAACAACTCCGGTTGCTCTTTCTGCAACTCCATGATCATCGACCTGAAAAGCCACAAATGGGTATTCTCATCCCGATTGATATACCTGATTTCCTGAACGGAACCCGGCATCTTGCCATTGCGTCCCAAATTGTAGAAAAACATAAAACCGGAATAGAAATAAACACCTTCGAGAATATAATTTGCAATCATCGTTTTCAATAACTGCCCGGGTGTTTTTCGAGTCTGAAACTCATTGTAAATATCGCCGATGAATTTATTGCGCCTGAGCAGATGTTCATCATCTTTCCACTGATATAAAATGGATATACGCTCTTCAGGAGAGCAAATCGTATCAAGCATATAACTGTAAGACTGCGAGTGCACGGCCTCCTGAAAAGCCTGTATTGTCAAACAGAGATTTACTTCATTGGCCGTTATGTACTCGCCCACATAAGGAAGATTGGCTGTTTGAATACTGTCCAAAAAAATCAAAAAGGATAAAATTTTGTCGTAAGCCGTTTTTTCATGTTCAGAAAGATTACGGTAATCTTTTATATCCTGACTCATATTGATCTCTTCGGGTATCCAGAAGTTATTCATAGCCTGACGATACCAATTCGAAGCCCAACCATATTTCATGTTGTTAAAATCATTCAAATTGGTTGTATTGCCATTTATCAGGCGGCGTTTATTAACGTCTACATCTCCTTTTTCATTAAAAAGAGCTTTCTTTTTCAAATCTTCCATTTTTTCTTATGCTGAACAAGTTTCACATTCTTCTACTTCCAAAGATCTGCTTCTTATATAGTAAAGCGTTTTCACCCCCTTTTCCCACGCTCTCAGGTAGAGCTGCAAAACTCCTCTAAAAGTAAAACTCTGGTCTATGAATAAGTTCACGGATTGGGATTGATCCAAATGCCGCTGGCGTACGGAAGCAGCATCCACGATCCATTTTTGATCGACTTGATGTGCCGTCTTATAGAGCCAGAATGTCGTATCCGAAAGCTGGGGCGCCACACGAGGCACGATGCTCCCTTTCTTCTCTTCCAAAAAATATCTGTTCATAACGGGATCCGTTCCGGCCGTGGTTCCGGCAATGATCGAAGTCGAGCTGGTAGGTGCTATGGCAAGCAGATAACCGTTTCTAAGCCCGTTCTGTGCCACCTTGCCCGCAAGAGTTTGCCATTTAGAATCCGTATAGTTTCTTGTGGAGAAATAATTCCCATTCTGCCAGTCGCTACCCTCAAAATAAGAATAAACACCCTTTTCCACGGCCAGTTGACAAGATGCTTCTATCGCATAGTAATTGATTTTCTCAAAAACTTCATCCATAAAAGACAAATGTTCCTGACTTTCCCATTTGATACCCCGTTTGGCCAACAAATGATGATAACCGCTTGCACCAAGGCCTATGGGACGCATGCGCCGATTGGTAATTTCGGCATAAGGAATAGGATAGAAATTCAAGTCGATAACATTGTCCAAAGCACGAACTGCAGTATGAATGACATGTTGAATTTCTTCATCGTTTTCGACCTCAAGATTTCCCAAAACCAATGAAGCCAGGTTGCATACGACAAAGTCTCCCGGAAAAGTTTCTTCCACGACCACATCCTGCCCGTTTTCAATCTTTACGACAGTTTGCTTTGTCCGTATGGCTTTCTGATTTTGTGCGATTTCAGTACACAGATTGGAGCAATAAATAATTCCCTGATGTTTATTGGGGTTCATCCGGTTTACGGTATCCCGGTTAAAAATAAACGGTGTACCGGTTTCAACGGCAGATTTTATAATCAGACGAATCAGGTCTTTGACTTTAATGGCACGCTTTGCGATACGGCTGTCCTGTAAACAATCCCGATAGCGTTTTTCCCAATCTTCTCCATAATAATCCTCCAGACAATAACCTTTGGCTACTTCTATTTCATGCGGACACATCATATACCATGTACCATCGATGTCATGCTGTGCCATGCGCCAAAAAAAATCGGGTACACATATCCCCGGAAAAACATCATGCGCTTTCATCCGATCGTCTCCGTTGTTTGTACGGAGCTGTAAAAACTCCGGCATGTCTTTATGCCAAATATCCAAATAAATAGCCACAGAGCCTTGCCTCACTCCCAGTTGATCCACGGCAATAGCCGTATCATTACAAAGTTTTATCCATTTCAACACGCCTCCGGCCACACCTTTGAAGCCTCTGATATCCGAACCCACAGCCCGAACTTTTCCCATATAAATACCCATACCGCCACCAAACTTGGAAACTTGGGCAAAATTGTTAATAGTACGGTAAATACCCACCAGACTGTCCGGCATAACATCTTCAAAACAGCTGGATAACTGACTCAGCGGTTTTCGGGCATTGCTCATGGTGGGCGTAGCCATGGTTACTTTCAAAGAACTGAGTATATCGTATATGCGTTTTGCCCATAGTACCTTATGCTCTTTTTCCGGAATAGCCAGATGCATGGCAATACCCATAAACATTTCCTGCGGACGCTCCAGTACCCGATGGTTAAGGTCGGTAATCAGGTACCGTTTGCTGATTAAATGTAAGCTGCTGTATGTGAGAAGATTATTCCTGTTATTATTGATATAATCTTCCAGTTCAGCAACTTGGGCCCCCGTATATTCATCCAAAATATACCGGCCGTACAAGTTCTCGGCCGTAAGGTAACGTATCTTTTCATAAAAACTTTTGATATTCAGGCTCTGTTCCCGATCACGAATGGTTCGTTCGATTTTCAACAAAAGCAAACGGGCAGAAATAAACTCCCAATCCGGAGCTTCCGGAGTAATAAGTTCCACCGATGCTTTGATTAACGTATCCAAAACATCAATATTCTCTTTGAAGAAAGACTGATACTTGACAAAGAGCAAATCGAGACTGTATAACCGGTCTGTATATGTGGCCTGCATAACTTTAAGCAAACCGATAATCTCTTCATCGACTACCGTTTGGCGGAAGCGTGTAATGGTCTCACGATACTCGCTTCGCTTGTCACGATACAGGATATAAGCTTTGGCTACCTTGAAATACCCCATCATCATCAACTGATTCTCCACCATATCCTGTACGGCTTCCACACTCACAGAGCTTCCACCCTCAATCTGTGCCCAGAGATTGCTGCAGATACGATTCAAAGAGTCGTCAGATATCGTTTCATTGCAAGCCGAGAAAGCCCGGTTGATTGCATTCTTTATCTTATCGAAGGTAAAATCTTCAATCTCGAAGTTTCGTTTAATAATCTTCATATAGTGGTATTTAGAAAAATCTCAAAAACATACAGAACATGCACCATGTGACATACCGGCCCGTAAGATTTGTTTTTTACTACTTAAAAACACGTATAAATGCTTTTATGTTTTTGACTTTTCAAATTAACGAAAGGAAAAATTTCTCATCGAAAGTTATCTATCTAAAATTCAACAAATAAGAGAATATACACCTTACCGGTTTTCTCTTAAAACAAATATGAAAATTCTCTGCCTGATGGTTGAAAATTCTTTGCGCTACGGATTTTCAACGAAGTTAACTTGGATTTTTTTTCTTTGCCTGAAGAATTTTCAACCATCAGGCAGACTTTTTTCAGTACACGTCAGTTTTGGCAACCATATAGAAAGAACCTGCCGAATGGTCTCCCAAAAGATACCGAGCAATCTCGCAATCACTCGGAGTCTTTTCGCAATAAATCAAGTACATTTGCGTTGTTGACTTAAAACATAAAAGTAAAGTTTATGGTAGTAGAGAAAACAGAAATCAGGGAAGTTAATGGAATATCCAAGGTTGTTTGTAATGAATTTGTCATTACAACTTTACTCGTTAAATATTGGGCTTACAACTAACCTGAACATACAGAGAATAACATTTCTATTAAGATTAAGAATAAAAACATGTTTAGAATGAAAAGAATTTATCTACTACTCTTGTGTTTCCCCGTTTTGTGTGGTATGAATTTGCATGCACAACAAAATCCAAAGAATTTGACAGATGGTGAGAAAGCCTATATTTTGTCCAAATTCTGTACAGAGGTAAAGTATAACTATGTATTCTATAATGATTTGACTTTTGATTGGGATAGCTTATGTATGAATACACTTCCTTCGCTTTTAGCGACCCAATCTAAAGATGAATATGTTCGTGAGTTGCAACGTTTGTGCACACGATTGGCGGATGGACACACGTATATATATGAGGATAACTCGGATAATAGTTTAGATTGGATAAGACCTTTTCCTTTTAAAACTAAACGAATAGATAATCACGTTTTTGTGACAACAGTCCTAAGTACAGATTTCCAAAGGCAAGGCGTTCAAACAGGATGCGAAATTATCAAAATAGATGGGATGGACGTTTTGGCATATGTTAATCGCTATAAACGTCCTTATATCTCTTCATCCACCCCACAGTGGTTGGATTATTCTCCTTATGCTGGATTTGAATTGACAAAAGATAAAGGTTCGAAAGTGTCTAAAATTACTTTCAAAAATCAAAAGGGTCGAACTTTCACCATAGAAAGCCACCGAAATGTGAAATGGGATATAGCAGCTAATTCTATATTTGATTACAAAACATTGGAAGGGAAAATCGGATTATTGAAAATTAACTCTTTTATGGGCAATAATTTCCAAAAGGAGTTTGATGCCTTGTATCAAAAAATTAAGGAAACAGACGCTTTAATTATCGATATAAGAGATAATATGGGTGGAAACTCCAGTAATGCTGATTATATTATTCGCCATTTATCCGAAACCCCTATAAAGATGGGCAATTGGAGCAGCCGTATGTATATTGCTGCACATGGTTCTTGGGGGTATCCTCAAGAATGGTTTATGGAAACACCTGATGCCTTGAAACCGATGAATAAAGAAGATGTTTATACAAAACCCATTATGCTATTGGTCAATGCTGTAACATTCTCATCAGCTGAAAATTTCTGCGTTAGCTTTCGTGGAATTAAAAGAGGAAAAATCATTGGGATGCCAACAGGTGGTAGCACCGGAAATCCCATCAATATAAATCTTGGATGTGGAATTTATGCCAAAATTTGCACTAAAAAAGAGTGGGATGTGGATGGTAATAAGTTTATCGGTATAGGCATAAAGCCGGATATAGAAGTAAAAGAAAATATAGACATCTTTTTAAAAGAAAAAGATTGTATTATAGAAGAAGCATTGCGACAAATTCAGAATAATAAAAAATAAAGTAAAAGAATACTTAGGAGTAAAAATACTCATATCTGAGGTTAGCATTACGGCAAAACCATTCTTTGAAAAACAAGGGTTTTATGTCGATGCAAAATGGACTTCAGTCTTCTGTCTTGCCTTGCGGATATATAGCTTTCTCTCGCTGTTCGTTTCGATTTGCGAAGTTCGCAAGCTCTGCAAGTCGGCAAATGTCAAATCCCTAAAGACGGAGAAGAGAAATATTCTTCAGCTTAGTTCTGCCCCTTCATCCTGTAATGGAAATGCCAAGAGCTTTGCCACATCGCCCTTGCTTAAGAAACGAGGTTTGCTCTCCACGACTTCATACTTCACCTCTTCAAACGGATTGAAGCGTATTGTTCCCTCACCGACGGCTCGATACAGCAGCCGACTCAACCAGCACAAATACCTGTTTATCGTTGCAGGGGCGTAGCCCTCCTTCTTCAGATAGAGACGATTATCATCAAAGAAATCCATCGTGAGAGCCATTAGGGGAATATCTTCCTCACCACGTCACAAAGGAATTGAGATACTTATCGGAACTTCGATTGTTGCTATACGTTCCCTTACTCTTCCTTTCCCGTTGGGCTTTGAGTTCTTCTGTACTAAGCGCAAGAAGTGTTGTCGGATTTCGCCCGATACCTTGCAGGTGGTTCTTCAGAAGTTCGGCACTTACTGCTCCGTACTTGTAGAGCAAGGTATTATACCCTTGTTCTATTTCCTCCCGAAAGATTTGCAGGCGTTGGTTGTTCTTCTTATCCGTTGTTTCCCCTCGCTTCATGCTTCAATCGTGGGGAGTTGTGCTTTTGCCTGTGGCTATCACTGCGTTTGCTCCGTCTATGGTGATACGGCAAAGGATTGACACGTAAAAAACCGAAAGATTACATTTATATTCAATAGAAAAGAATCTCTCCCTGTGTAACCATATGACAAACTATGCGTCTATAGAATAAAATGTGCAGATTTTAGGCCATGAATAAATCGGATATATTGAGTGATGAAGCTTGTATAATGCGTGTCATAGAAGGAGACACGGAGGCGTTTGGTTTATTGGTGGCTCGATACAATAACAGGCTTCTCAATTGGCTCTTACCTCTGGTCGATGACAGACTCGATGCAGAGGATATGGTGCAGGAAGTGATGGTAAAAGCATATTTACAAATAAAATCGTTTCATGGCAACAGCAGTTTCTCCACATGGCTTTACCGTATTGCCTACAACAATGCAATAAGCCGGTATCGAAAAAACAAAGCTAAATTTGCAGAAATACCGTTAGATGACTCTCTGATAAATATAAAAGAGGAAGAAGACACCACACCCTCCACACAGTCACCGGAAGCTCTCCGGTGGGCACTGAAAAAACTTGATCCCCGGGAACAGACCCTGTTAATGCTCTATTATTCAGAAAACAAAAGTATTTCGGAAATCAGTCGCATCACGGGACAAAGCACATCCAACGTCAAAATCAGGCTTTATCGCCTTCGTGGCAGACTAAAAAAAGAAATGAGCAACTATGACGAAAAAGAATAAGACCCAACTGCCGACGGAAGAGCAACTCCAAGACCCGATGCTCTCCCGGCTTTTTTCTAAACTGCCTCTGCAGGAAAACGGCACGCTCTTCACCGAAAGAATCATGGAGAGCATACGAGAAGCCGATACCCGTCAAAAAAAACGCAGCAAAACCGTGGCATTCATTCTGCTTGGGCTAACCTCACTGTTTGGGCTTGCCTTGGTAGGGATTTCCATCTATTATGCTTTTATAATGAATAAACCGGCAGATGAATCCCTTTTCAGAATTTCCCTGCCCGACAGCGGACTGTTTTACATCGTTCCGTTTGTTTTTTTCTTCTATCTGACATTGGACTTGTACCTGACACATCGTATAAAAAAGAAAAATAAGAGCTGAAAGGGGCTGTGTCAAAATTCATTTTTGGGGCAGCCTCCTTTTTTTATTCCTCATCCAACGACAAAGCCCCAACTTTCACAAGCTAGGGCTTCGTTCGTTCACTAAGTTTGAGTAACTTAGCAAATATCAATTACTTAATGAATACAAAGTTACACTTTCGTCCTTACATATCCGACCCCATCCTGCTATTTCCTGCAGAACTTGGTCAAGATATTGATGCCAATGACCCTGTGCGCCT
>NZ_KB904137.1 GCF_000379945.1 Porphyromonas macacae DSM 20710 = JCM 13914 | reverse complement strand
AACATGGGGTATCGGCGTTTCAGACATATGGGCTTAGAGCAGGTCAAGATGGACTTCGCCTTTCTAGCTATGGCCTTTAATCTGAAGAAACTATGTGCTAAGGTTGCTCGAAAGGCGAAAAACACTCCCAAAAGACCTATATCAACCCTCAATCTCGGCCTCATGCGCTTCCACCTCCTCGAAAAACACAAAAATATCCCTCAAAGGCTAAAACCGGTGGCTTAACCAACCACAAACCAAAACTAAAAGGAGCTGCGCCAAAATTCATTTTGACACAGCCCCTTTTTTATCGAATTACCAAAAAGAAAAATCAGCAAACAAGAAAACGAGTAAGAGAAGCAACGATAAAAGAAGATTATTTCATTGGTATAGTTTTTGATAGTAATTTTGTAACTCAGGTTTCTAATAAAGAAACAGCAGACAAAATGACAATTAAACGAACGATATATAATGAAAACAAAAAAAGAGGACTTAAGTCAATTTCAGGAAGAAGAAAAAATAGCGGACAATCTGTCAGGACAACAAAATGAACCAACAGAGGCTCAAGCAGCTACGGAAAAAGAAACCGAAGACAATTGTTCAGACGAAGAAAAACTCGAAAGAGAGCTGGAAACACTGAAAGACGAACACTTAAGGCTTAGAGCTGAGTTTGAAAATTACAGGAAGCGCACGCTGAAAGAAAAAAGCGAGCTGATCAGAAACGGCGGAGAAAAATCCATGCTGGAACTATTGCCGGTTATCGACGACATCGAGATCGCAATAAAGAATATAACAGAGGCAACCGATGTAGAAGCTCTGAAAGAAGGCATCTTATTGATTCACAGCAAGTTTTTAGATTATCTGAAAAAACAGGGTGTAACCCAAATAGAAACAGAGAGAGTTCCTTTCGATGAAAACTTCTGTGAAGCCATAGCCGTAATTCCGGCACAAAAAGAGGAAGATAAAGGCGTTATCCTGGATTGCATCAAGAAAGGATACATGCTCAATGACAAAGTAATTCGTCATGCCAACGTGGTAGTAGGTCAATAACATCATCATGCGAAAGCAAAGAAACTACGATTATGGCAACAAAAAAGAATGATTATTACGAAGTACTCGGCGTGAGCCGAAATGCAACCGACGACGAACTGAAGAAAGCATATCGAAAAAAGGCAATCCAGTATCATCCGGATAAAAATCCGGGCGATAAAGAAGCCGAAGAAAAGTTCAAAGAAGTTGCAGAGGCTTACGACGTCCTGAGCGATAAGCAGAAAAGGGCCCGATACGACCAGTTCGGCTTTGCCGGTGTAGGTAGCAGCGCTGCCAGCGACGGCGGATTCGGTGGGGGCGGCATGTCCATGGAGGACATCTTCTCCCGTTTCGGCGATCTTTTCGGTGGACACTTCGGCGGGTTCGGAGGTTTTGGCGGATTCGGCGGCGAACGTACGGGCAGACGCGTTCAAAGAGGTTCGGACCTTCGGGTTCGTGTAAAATTGACGCTGGAAGATATCAGTAAAGGCGTTGAGAAAAAACTCAAAGTAAAGAAATATGTAGCCTGTTCGCACTGTCATGGAGAGGGCACTGAAGATAAAAACGGGAAAAGCACCTGTAAAACCTGTCACGGTAGCGGGGTCGTTACAAGCATCAGCAATACATTTCTCGGTCAGATGCAAACGCAGAGCGTCTGCCCCACCTGCCATGGAACCGGAGAGGTGATCACCAAACCCTGCCAACACTGTAAAGGAGAAGGCATCGAACTGGGAGAAGAACTCATCACCTTCAACATACCTGCAGGAGTGGCTGAAGGCATGCAACTGACCGTGAGCGGCAAAGGCAATGCAGCACCTCGTGGCGGTATCAACGGCGATTTGCTGATTTTAATTCAGGAAGAGCCGGATGCCAATCTCATACGCAATGGAAACGATGTCATTTACAATCTGCTTATCTCCGTACCGTTGGCTATACAAGGCGGTTCCGTAGAGGTGCCAACCATCGGCGGTAAAGCAAGAGTCAAAATAGAACCGGGCACTCAACCCGGTAAGGTTCTACGGCTTAGAAACAAAGGTTTACCGAGTGTAAACGGTTTCGGAACGGGAGATTTGCTAATCAACATCAATGTCTATATCCCAACGGAGATCAGCAATACCGATAGAGAAATCATCAAAAAAATCGAAGCTTCCGATAATTTCAAACCCACGGAAGCCATGAGAAAAGAAATAGACAGGAAATACCGGGATATGCTGAACTAACACTCATCTCCCATCCTCACAAACAGAAAAGGAGTGTGTCAAAACTCCATTCTCCCTAAATCAACTATCATTTGTAAAGAACAATCGCTATCAAAGAGCTAAAACTCAATGATAGCGATTGTTTTATTTGATTAGAAAGGGTGGTAACTATCGATATGAAAGGAAACTTCTCCCAGTTCCATGTTTTGACACAACCCCTTCACTTGCATCAGGATGCGTAAAGTACAAGGCACGAAGACTGAGGCTCAAGAGAGCGTACTGAAGTAGGTGACCGAAGCCGAAAGTCATAAACAACGCAGTAATTTGCGCATGATGACGCACCTTCTTTCTTATTATACGGATACTTTCTCTCTTATTCTGTCACAAAAAACTATTTTTCCCGGAGCAAATCCGGTCTGAGCCTGCGCGTACGTTCCACAGCCTGATTCATACGCCATTCGGCTATTTTGGCATCGTTTCCGCTCAGCAAAATCTCCGGCACTTTCCAGCCTTTATAGTCTGCCGGCCGTGAATAGATAGGCGGAGCCAACAGGTTGTCCTGAAAAGTATCGTTCAAAGCACTGCCCGCATCGCCGATCGCACCGGGTATCAGCCGCACAATGGCATCAGACATCACAGCCGCGGCCAATTCTCCTCCCGTAAGCACATAGTCGCCGATAGAAATTTCACGCGTAATCAGATGATCGCGTACCCGTTGATCTATTCCTTTATAGTGTCCGCAAAGAATAATCATGTTGTTCATCAAACTCAACTCATTGGCTATGGACTGATTGAACTGTTCGCCGTCGGGCGATGTATAGATGATCTCATCATACTCCCGTTCTGCCTTCAAGTGCTCGATAGCCCGTTCGATCGGCTCCACGCACATCACCATTCCCGGCTCTCCGCCAAAGGGATAATCGTCTACCCTTCTCCATTTGTTCGTACTGTAATCCCGCAGCTGATGCAGGTGTATCTCCACCAGACCTTTTGCCTGTGCTCTCGCCAGAATAGACGTGTTCAACGTCTGCTTGATCATCTCGGGAAGCACTGTAATAATATCAATTCGCACGTATATTCGACAATTATGGATAAAAAACCTTAATTCTTTGGTAAAGGTAAGATATATTGATTATTTTTGGATATACAAAGAAGCAACCTGACATTTTCAGCAATGAAAAGTATGACCGATCTGCCTCTCTTCTATGCTCCGGACATAGAAAGAGATTTTTGTCTGCCACCGGATGAAAGCAAGCACTGTATACGTGTGCTGAGAATGGCAGAGGGAGATCGCATCAAGGTAACCGATGGGCAGGGGCATTTTTTCGAGAGCGTTATCACAGAAGCGTCAACCAATAAATGTATGCTGAAGTTGAACGGGAAAGAAAAATGGCATAAGTATTGGACCGGAACAATCACGATTGCCGTAAGCCCCACAAAAAATGCCGACCGCATAGAGTGGCTTGCGGAAAAATTGGTAGAGCTGGGTATTGACAAACTGGTTATGCTCAAAACAGAGCATTCGGAGAGAAAACGGGCAAACAAAGAAAGGCTTGAGAGAATTATCGTCAGCGCAATGAAACAGTCCTTAAAAGCTCAAAAGCCTTTGCTGGAAGTAGATGTTCCCTTCGACCGCTTTGCAGGTGACTGCACCGAGCCATGCAAACTGATAGCCCACTGTGTAGACAGCGATGAATTGCCCTCAAGGCAGTTGCCCCACACCATATACCAAGGTACTGAAGATGTGTGTATTCTTATCGGCCCCGAAGGCGATTTTTCATTAAAAGAAGTGAGCCTTGCCACCGAAAAGGGCTTCAAAGGTATGACTATGGGCGAGAGCAGGCTGCGCACGGAAACAGCAGCTTTGTCTGCCACACAGTGGATTCACGTAATCCAACATATAAAGAGACAATGAATTAAGGAAACAATATAAAACACTTAAACTCTTTAACACAAGAACAAGTCTATGAAAAAGGAGATTAAATTCAGCTTGATTTACCGCGATATGTGGCAGTCATCAGGCAAATATCAACCTCGTGTTGATCAGCTAAAGAAAATCGCTCCGGTTTTTGTCGAAATGGGCTGCTTTGCCCGTGTGGAAACCAACGGTGGTGCATTTGAGCAAGTCAATTTACTTTACGGTGAGAACCCTAATCATGCCGTACGCGAGTTTACGGGCATTCTGCATAAAGCAGGCATTCAAACTCACATGCTCGACCGCGGTCTCAACGGTCTGCGCATGTATCCGGTACCCGCAGACGTTCGTCGTCTCATGTATCACGTCAAACATGCACAGGGCGTAGATATCACGCGTATTTTCGATGGTCTGAACGATGCGCGCAATATCATTCCCTCAATCAAATATGCGCTCGAAGCCGGCATGATTCCCCAAGCCACCCTTTGTATCACCTATTCCCCCGTTCATACCATCGAGTACTATGCCAAACTGGCGGACAAACTCATCGAAGCAGGAGCCAAAGAAATCTGTCTGAAGGATATGGCCGGCATAGGCCGTCCCCGTTTTCTGGGCAATCTGGTTAAAGAAATCAAAACCAAACACCCCGAAATCATCATCCAGTATCACGGACACAGCGGCCCCGGTTTCTCTGTGGCTTCCATGCTGGAAGTTTGTGAAAACGGAGCAGACATCGTGGATGTTGCCATGGAACCGCTCTCTTGGGGTAAAGTGCATCCGGACGTAATCACCATTCGTGAAATGCTCCACGACGCCGGTTTCCAAGTACCTGAAATCAACATGAATGCTTACATGAAAGCACGTGCACTGACACAGGAATTCATGGACGACTTTCTGGGTTACTTCATCAACCCCTCAAACAAACACATGTCTTCACTGCTCATCAGTTGCGGACTTCCGGGCGGTATGATGGGTTCCATGATGGCCGACCTGAAAGGTGTTCACGCCGGTATCAACATGTTCTTGCGCAGTAAAGGCGAACCCGAGCTCTCCATCGACGATCTGCTCATCAAATTGTTCGACGAAGTCAGCTACGTATGGCCCCGTTTCGGTTATCCTCCTCTGGTTACTCCGTTCAGCCAGTATGTAAAGAATGTGGCTCTGATGAACGTTTACAACATGGTACGCGGTGAAGGACGCTGGCAGGCCATCGACCAGAATACCTGGAACATGATTCTGGGCAAGAGCGGTCGCCTGCCCGGCCCGCTGGATCCCGAAATCATCGCTCTGGCCAAGGAAAAAGGCTATGAATTTACAGACGAAGATCCGCAAGGCAACTATCCCGATGCATTGGATGAATACCGCAAGGAGATGGACGAAAACGGCTGGGAGTATGGTCCGGACGATGAAGAGCTCTTCGAATTGGCCATGCACGACCGCCAGTATCGCGACTACAAAAGCGGCGTAGCCAAACAACGCTTCGAGGAAGAACTCGACAAAGCCAAAACCGAAGCTCTGGTAAAACAGGGTTACAGCGAAGAGGATGCATTGAAAGCCAAGAGAGCCGGCACAGAAGCCATTCAGGCTCCCGTAAGCGGAACCATCATCTGGGAAGTGGATTTGGAAGATCGTTCCACACCTCCTGCCGTAGGCGGTAAATTAAAAACGAATCAACCGCTCTGCCACATCCAAACCCCTGCCGGTTACATCGAAGAAGTCTTCTCGAACTTCACCGGTAAGATTACCGAAGTAGCCGTTCAAGGGGCTACCATTCGCAAAGGCGATGCCATTGCTTATGTGCGCCCTGCAGAAGAGGAAGAAATCTGGGCATGCAAACCGTCCGACAGACTGGTACGCGTAGAAAAAACAGACAAACCTCGCAAAGTAGAGCGTCGGAGTCATTTCAATTAAAAAGGTCTCTTTAAGAGATCACAAAAAAGTCTGCGTTAAAATGAAAATTTTGGCGCAGACTCTTTTTATATCGTTTCAATCATTATTTTCCTGAAAAACACCGTTTCCCTTTCGTTCCCAAAGAGAAGAAAAACCATTGCCTGATGGTTGAAAATTCTTTGCCTGATGGATTTTCAACGAAGTTAACTTGGATTTTTTTTCTTTGCCTGAAGAATTTTCAACCATCAGGCAGAGAATTTTTCAATACACGCCAAATCCACGCAAGAGCAGCTTTGACCGGTCCCCATGGACGGTTAAAAATATGCAGGCGGACAACTTTCGAGTCACAGGAACATGATCTTCTGAGGGCAAGAAAAAACCTCAACGCCCCAAACCTCTACTACGATTTCGAGTTATCCGACTAAAGCAAAAATATCATTTCTTTCCCCTTTTAATTATGTAACTTTATCATTCATGAAAAATCAAACACAAAAACAACTGAAATTGATAAAATATTTATCAATCAAACCTTACGGGAAAAGTGTCGGTATCATTTTTTCTGTATCTATTGAATGCAATCTTTTAATTTAGAAAATTCTCTAAGCAACAGAATACCAGAGTATTTAAGAATATATGATATAATAAAATTTGCTGATAAATAAAAATATATGGGAAAGACAGTAACGACTTATTTGGTTGACGGAGATCCTAAAGGAACTCAATACGCATTCATCAGTAATAAGATTTGTCAGATGTATGTGGTGCCACGCTCCAACCTTTCTTATTTGAACAAACAAGAGAAATTACAAAAACCTGCTTTCTATATTCTTATCGGTGAAGATGAAACCATCAAACCACAAGCGTATATCGGCGAAACAGAGAACTTTCGAGAGCGAGTAAAAGACCATGAAAATAAGAAATCGTTCTGGCAAAAGGCTCTTATCTTTGTCTCCAAAGACGCCGATATGACAAAAGTCGATGTCCAATATTTAGAGCATAAAGCAATTTCAGAAGCCAAGAAGTCGAATACTTTTATTCTCAATGAGAACAAACAAATCCCCAACGCCCCGAACTTACCCGAATACCAAAAAGATACAATGAATGAGTTCTTCGAAGACATCAAATTCCTGACCTCTTTCATTGGATGCAATATCTTCGAAATTACAAAACCGAAAAAAGAACATCTCTTTTATACAAAAGGGCGAGGGTGTGAGGCCAAAGGTTTTTACTGCTCCTCGGGTTTTACCGTATTGAAAGGAAGTATCATCGCAGAAACCTCTACCCCGTCATTCCATTGGAAAGAGAAAAGAGACAGGCTGATAAAAGAATATACTTCAAAAAAAGACGGGTGCTTTGTTGTAACCTCGGACATAACCTTTTCCAGTCCAAGCACAGCAGCAATGTTTTGTCTGGGTAGAAGTGCCAATGGATGGGATGAATGGAAAGATGAAAACTGGAAGACTTTGGATGCCATATATCGCAAGCAATTAGAGTGAGCACATGAAACATTATTGGCCAAAAGCTGCAAGATAGAACGACACTGGCCCATAAAGCCGTTTTTAACCGCAATTTACAGTATTACCGATTCTGTGTATCTTTGTGATGCACAGAATAACGAGCTATGCTGAATTTTAATGAAATCGAGACCCACCCGTTGGAGCCTTTCCTGCCATCGGCAGCCAAACTGCTTATGCTCGGAAGCTTTCCGCCACCCGTAAATCGCTGGTCAATGGATTTTTATTATCCGAACTTCCAAAATGATATGTGGCGTATAATGGGGCTGATCTTTTTCTCGGACAAGGAGTATTTTATCCGGGATAAAAAGTTTCACCAACCCTCGGTTGAAGCCTTCTGTCGTGAAAAAGGCATTGCCATTTCGGACTCCGCACGGCAAGTCGTTCGTACCCGGGGTAATGCCTCGGATCAGCATTTGGAAATTATCACACCATTGAACTTGTCTCATGTTTTATTGCAAATCCCTTCATGCAGAAGTATCTGCGTAACCGGAGGCAAAGCAGCCGAGACGATAGCCGGAATATTTCCCATACTCAAACCGGCACTAAAAAACAAAGAGACACATTCGCATATCCTAATCGAGGGGCAAACCTACCAATTCTACCGGATGCCCTCCTCTTCCCGTGCATATCCCAAACCGATCGAATTCAAAGCAGAAGCCTACCGGCAAATGTTTACGGACTTGGGACTGCTGTAATCAATTATGCAATAAACAGTTTTCATCAATAAAAAATAAAGCACTTAAATGATTTTTCAGCTAATAGTTGTTCTGATTGCCATTATCATCGGCGCACGCCTCGGAGGCGTGGGACTGGGTGTGATGGGAGGAGTCGGTCTGGCCGTACTGACATTCGGCTTCGGCCTCCAGCCCACGTCGCCGCCCATAGACGTCATGCTTATGATCGTGGCGGTTATTTCGGCCGCTTCATGTATGCAGGCAGCAGGCGGACTCGATTATATGGTAAAAGTGGCAGAAAAACTGCTCCGCAAAAATCCTAAAAATGTGGTCTGGTTAAGCCCTCTGGTTACTTATCTTTTTACATTTATCGCCGGTACCGGACATGTGGCCTATTCCGTTTTACCGGTTATCGCCGAGGTGGCTACGGAAACCAAGATACGCCCCGAACGACCCATGGCCATATCGGTTATCGCCTCGCAACAGGCCATCACGGCCAGCCCCATTTCGGCTGCTACCGTAGCATTGCTCAGTATGCTCACGGGCTTTAATATTACGCTGTTCGACATCCTGAAAATCAGTATCCCGGCCACACTCATCGGTGTTCTGGTCGGTGCGCTTTACTCCATGCGTGTAGGCAAAGAGCTGGAGCAAGACCCCGAATACCTTCGCCGGGTAAAGGAGGGACTGATGGAAAAACCGGCAGTACAGATAGCCGGTGCAGCGAATAAGAAAAATGCGCTTATCTCCATTTGGGTGTTTCTGACTGCTACGGTAATGATTGTTCTTTTCGGATCCATCGAAGCATTAAGACCGGTTTTTGAGGTCAATGGGGTGCGAGAGCAACTGAATATGCCGTATATCATCGAAATATTGATGTTATCTGCCGCTGCCATCATCCTATTGGCAACAAGAACCGATGGCATAAAGGCCACCAAAGGCTCGGTCTTCAACGCCGGTATGCAGGCCGTGATTGCCATTTTCGGTATTGCATGGATGGGGGACACGTTCATTCAGGGTAATATGGCACAGCTGACACAATCCATCCAGGGCATCGTAACACAACATCCCTGGCTGTTCGGTCTGGCATTATTCGTTATGTCTATCTTATTATTCAGTCAGGCAGCTACCGTGCGTGCTCTCATGCCTTTGGGGCTTGGTCTGGGTATAGCCCACCCTATGCTGATAGCCATGTTCCCGGCTGTCAACGGCTATTTCTTTATTCCCAATTACCCTACGGTGGTAGCAGCCATCAACTTTGACCGCACAGGTACTACACGCATAGGTAAATATATTCTTAATCACTCTTTTATGATGCCGGGACTTATCTCCACGGGTGTTGCCGTGGCTATGGGTTTCCTGCTCATTACCATCTTTTTTTAACTAATCTTCAAATTTTGAGTTATGAAAATTTTAAGAAGAACGAATCTATTCAGCTTTATCATGATGCTGGCCGTTGTGGCTGCATTTGCGCAAAAACCCCGTGTTCATATTTTAGCCACCGGCGGCACCATTGCCGGCGCAGGCACCTCTGCCACGAAAACCAATTATACGGCAGGACAGGTAGCCATCGGTACACTGCTGGATGCTGTGCCTGAAATCAAGGAGATAGCCGATGTAACGGGAGAGCAGATCGTGCGTATCGGTTCACAGGATATGAACGACGTGGTATGGCTGACTCTGGCAAAAAGGATCAACGAAATTTTTGAAAAGAATCAGGCTGATGCCGTAGTCATCACCCACGGAACGGATACGATGGAAGAAACGGCATTTTTCCTGCAACTGACAGTGAAAAGCAACAAGCCGGTGATCATGGTCGGCGCCATGCGTCCTTCCACAGCTCTCAGTGCAGACGGACCGCTGAACCTCTACAATGCCGTGGTGGCTGCAGCCGCTCCCGAATCTGTGGGTAAGGGCGTTATCGTAGCCATGAATAACTATCTGGTCAGCGCAAGCGATGTAACAAAATCCAACACCGTACAGCCGGAAACTTTTATCGGAGCCAACTCCGGTCCTCTGGGTTATATCCTTAACGGTAAAGTCTTTTACAATCACGTATCTAACCGCAAACATACCGTTGCATCGGAGTTCGATGTGCGCAACCTGAGCGAACTGCCGAAGGTGGGCATCGTATACAGCTACTCGAATGTGGATGCCGAAATCACACGTGCCCTGATAAACAGCGGCTATAAAGGCATTATCCATGCCGGTGTGGGAAACGGCAATATCCATAAAGACGTATTTCCGCTGTTGGTAGAAGCACGCGGAAAAAATATTCTGGTGGTACGTGCTTCACGTGTACCTTTCGGTCCTTCTACGCTGGATGCCGAAGTGGACGACGCCAAATACCGTTTCATCGCATCGCAGAACCTCAATCCGCAGAAAGCACGTGTGCTCCTGATGCTGGGACTGACCAAAACCACAGACTGGCAACAGCTACAGAAGTATTTTAACGAATATTAAACCGATAATTCTATCTTAATAAATATGATCGTTATGAGAAAAAATCTATTCTTTCTTTCTCTTCTTCTTTTAGGAGGAATAACCTTGATGGCACAGCAAAACCATACGCATGCTCAAAAGGAAAAAAGTGTTTATCAACGTATCACTAACCTTGAAACGAAAAGCAACCGCTTCAATCTGTTCTTGAATATGAACGGAAGTTTCGATGCAGAGTGGAACAACAAGAATTCCGATTATAATTTCGGCCACTTCAACATGCGCCAGCTACGTATCGAGGCAAAGGGCAACATCAACGAACGTTTCTCTTACCGCTGGCGTCAGCGTCTTAACAGACCCAACAATCCCGGTGTGGATAATATGCCTACTTCGATCGATATTGCCGGTTTGGGCGTTAACATAACCGACAGGTTTTCGATGTTTGCCGGTAAACAGTGTGCTGCCTATGGAGGTATAGAGTTCGACCTGAACCCTATCGAGATCTACGAGTACAGCGACATGATCGAAAATATGAGCAACTTCTTGACAGGTGTTAATTTTGCATATCAGCTTTCTCCGAATCATCAGTTGCAGTTCCAGATATTGAACAGCCTCAACCATGGCTTCTCCAGCACATACAACACTTCCTATGACCCACGTATATACGGTGCAAAAATTCCGTTGGTTTATACCTTAAACTGGAACGGGAACATGTTCGATGAAGCATTCCAGACTCGTTGGTCTGCTTCCGTGATGTCTCAGACATCCAAGAAACACATGTTTTATATGGCATTCGGTAATCAGCTGAACCTGTCGAAAAACTTCGATATGTTTGTCGATGTAATGTATTCAAGAGAAGATCTCGACCGGAAAGGCATCATCTCCCGGCTACTTCCCATACAGGCTCCGGACGGAAGCATATACACAGCACAAAATGCAAACTATCTGAGCTTTGTAGCTAAAGCAAATATTCGTTTTGCTCCTCGCTGGAACTGGTTCATCAAAGGAATGTATGAAACGGCTTCCGTGGGTAAAGACTTCACCATTGAAAGGAGATTTATCGAAAAAGGGAAATTCTCTACCTCTCTCGGCTACTTCACCGGTATTGAATACTATCCGATGAGCAACAGCAATCTGCATTTCTTCCTGACCTACGTAGGACGCAGTTTTAAGTATGAAAAGAAGTTGGACTATATGAAAGACTTCAACACCAATAGAGTTTCATTGGGCTTCATCTATCAGCTCCCGATGTTCTAATCTCAGAACAGGATTTTTATAGGGGCTGTGTCAAAATTCGTTTTTGGCACAGCCCCTTTCAAATGCATCAGAATGCGTAAAGTACAAGGTGCTAAGACTGAGGCTCAAGGGAGCTTACTGAAATACGTGAACGAAGCCGAAGGTCGCAAGACAATCATTTGCACATGATGACACACCGTCGTTTTTGTATGCCGAAACCTATCTTCTCCATTCGATTACAATACATGGCAGACTAAAATTCTGCCAAATAGATAACAAACCGCCCATCGATCGCTTTTGTCGATGGGCGGCTTGAAAAACTATTGTAATATGCCGGACTAATCGGCAAAATTATAAGTGCGGATAAATTCGGTGGCGTTTTGTATCTGTTCGTACATAACCACGTCTTCCTCCACACGCGGAACGACCTCACGGAACTTGGCCAGCATGGCCTCCAATTTGACCGAAGATTTCAGCGGGCGTCTGAACTCGAAGGCCTGAGCCGCATTCATCAGTTCGATAGCAAAGATATGCTCCAGATTATCGATAATCGGCAACAACTTGGTGGCGGCATTGGCACCCATGGATACGTGATCTTCCTGTCCGTTGCTGCTTACGATGCTGTCGCTACTGGCAGAGTAGCAATACATTTTATTCTTGCTCACCATGGCCGCTGCAGCGTACTGCGGTATCATGAAACCGGAGTTCAAGCCCGGATTGGCCACAAGAAATTCGGGCAGATCGCGCAGCCCGAGTATGAGCTGTGCCACACGCCGTTCGGAGATATTGCCCAATTCGGCCAATGCAATGGCAAGAAAATCATAAACGATAGCCAAAGGCTGTCCATGGAAGTTACCGCCGGAAACCACCAAATCTTCGTCCGGAAAGACTGTCGGATTGTCGGTAACCGAATTGATTTCGGTTATAACCACGCTCGTTACATAATCGAGTGCATCGCGACTGGCACCATGCACCTGAGGGATGCAGCGGAAACTGTACGGATCCTGCACCTGTTTCTTGGGTTTGGCAATCTGTTCGCTGCCTTCGAGCAGCGAACGCATATGGCGCGCTACGGTAAGCTGGCCTTTGTGCGGGCGAATGGTATGCAGATTGTCGCTATATGGAGCAATCAGCCCATCGAATCCTTCGAGCGACAAAGCACCGCACCAGTCTGCAATCTTGATGAGACGATGTGCCTTGATCAGGGCATATACGCCGTGCGAACTCATAAACTGCGTACCGTTGAGCAGAGCCAGTCCCTCTTTGCTTTTCAGCGTGATGATATTCCACCCCATTTCGCGCAAGACATCGGCAGAGCGTCTCTTTTCGCCTTTGTAATAAACTTCGCCTTCACCGATAAGAGGAAGGAACAGATTGGCAAGCGGAGCGAGGTCGCCCGACGCACCCAATGAACCTCTGTCGTATACCACAGGGATAATATCGTTATTGAGCATCTCCAGAATACGCTCCACGGTAACGAGCTGTACACCGCTGTGCCCCAACTGCAAAGCATGGGCTTTGAGCAGGAGCATGAGGCGGATAATGTCGGGCTCGACCTCCGTACCGCAACTACAGGCGTGACTTTTAACCAGATTTTCTTGCAATGTGGTAAGCTGTTCGGGTGTAATGCTGCGGTTGCAAAGCGAGCCGAAACCGGTGGTAACACCGTAAATAGGTTTACCTTCACGAACAACCTTATCATCGAGATATTGACGGCAGTGATTGATACGCTCTACGGCCTCAGGTGCCAAATCCAACGTAAAACGTTCTTTGAGATAACGTTCGCACAAGTCAAGAGTAAGCAGCTGCGAACCTACATAGAAAATTTCCTTAGCCATTATTCGCAAGCTTTCTTAGTGATGGCCAGAATTTTTTCCTCACGCTCGATGGCATCGGCTTCGATGCGGTCGGCTTCTTTGCGAAGAGCTTCTACAAAATTCTGATCTTTAATGGAAGTCAGGTTAATGCGTACATTGAGCAAAGCGCCGATGATAGCCGTGCGGGCACACATCATGGCCACACAGCCGTCTGTAATCGCATTCTGATTGCCGCGCTCTACTACTGCCTCGATGAGAGGTAATAGAGCATAAGTACGTTTGGCCACTTCCATAGGCACATTAGCAGCGAACTTCGTATTTTCCTGAATTTGCTCACTGCGATAGGCCTTCTCTTCATCTGTTTCCTTAGGTAGTTTGAAAGCAGCAAACACACGATTATAAGCATCGCTGTCGCGGTCGATATCCAATACCAGTTCTTTACGAATGGCATCGGCCTCTTGCGCTATGCGTTTCATTTCCTCTTCCACTTCCACATATTTTTTCTTACCGATGGTCAGGTTGGCAACCATTTCTGCCAATGCAGCTGCAATAGAGCCGTTGAGTGCAGAAATGCTTCCACCGCCGGGAACAGGTTCCTGTCCTGCAGTCTCTGCCAAAAATCCGGTAAGGGTTAATTCTGATAATGTCATGGTTATTGATTGATTTTAATGTTAATACTGAATATTATTTGATGATTACTCCCCGTTTGACTGTATGCTCCACGAGATTCATGCCGAAATGGTATGAAAGGAATTTATAGGATGGGTAGCGGAGCACGGCAAAGTCTGCCAGTTTACCGGCCTCGATACTGCCCACACTATCGGCTCGGCCTATGGCTGCGGCTCCGTTAATCGTCAGAGCGGTTACGGCTTCCTCGCAACTCATATTCATATAAATAGTGGCCAAAGCTATCATCAAGGGAATCGAAGCCGAGAAGCAGCTGCCGGGGTTAAGATCGCTGGCCAGCGCCACGGCACAACCGGCATCGATCATTTTGCGTGCCGGAGCATATTGCTCTTTCAAACTGAATGCCGTGCATGGCAACAATGTGGCCACGGTATTGCTGTTTGCCAATGCCTCGATACCTTTATCCGAGATTTGGAGCAGGTGATCGGCCGACAAACAACCCAACTCGGCAGCCAATTCGGCTCCTCCGAACGGCACAATCTCGTCTGCGTGCATTTTTACTTTGAGCCCTGCCTCTTTTGCTGCCGTAAGCATACGGCGTGTTTGCTCGTGATCGAAGACGCCTTTTTCCGTAAAAATATCGCAGCATTCGGCCAAACCGCGTTTGGTAACTTCGGGTAACATTTCATTGCAAATCAGTTCGATGAATTCGCTTTCACGCCCCTTATACTCGGCAGGCCGGTCATGTGCACCCATGAAAGTGGAGTAAATATCCAAGGGTTGTATCCCGTCAAGATATCTGGCCACCTCCAACTGACGCAGTTCTGTTTCCAGCTCCATACCGTAACCGCTTTTTGCCTCCACGGTGGTTACCCCCATATCGGCCATCGCTTTCAGGTGTATTTGAGCAGATGCGGCGAGCTCTTCGAAAGAGGCTTTTCGGGTCGCCTTCATTGTGCTGGCAATACCTCCTCCACGTTCCATGATGCTCATGTAGCTATCCCCTTTGAGGCGCCACTGAAACTCATCTTCGCGGTACCCGCCAAACACCAGATGCGTATGGCTGTCCACAAAACCCGGCAATACGCAACGACCTGTGGCATCCAGTTCATGGCATCCAACCGTATCCTCCGGCTTAACTCCACTCATGGGACCGGCATAGGTGATGATACCGTTACGGGCGATGACAGCCGCAGGGCCGTCGATAACACCCAGATCATTCATTGCCGCAGCACCGTGCCTGGCCTGTTGCCCCCGGCAGGTGACCAGCTGTGCTATATTTTTAATAAAAAGATTATCGGCAGCTTTCATAAGCCTACTCCATAATACGTGATTCCAAAATCTGCTCTGCCTTGAAGTTCTCGATACCCAGATAATATTCGGCACAATCGATGAGCGCCTGCATCGGAACAAGTCCTATGACTTCACTGCCTACGATGGAAACGCCATAACGTTGAGCCTCCATACGTACCATTTCGTGTGCACGGTAAACAGCTGTTTTGGTAAAATCCGTCAGGTTCATGGAAACCTGTACGATACCACGATCCGTAAGTTCTACGCCCATTGCTTTGCAGAAACGTAAACCGCCGCCGATAAAACGAACTTTTTTGGCAATAGCATCTGCTATCGAAAGGTCGGCAGTATTCAGGTTCACATTGTAAGCAACCAGCGGCATACGGGCTCCAACGGCTACGGTGCCGGCTGTCGGGTGTATGTCTGCAGGACCATAGTCCGGACGCCATTCTTCTTCATGAATTTTTTCGGCCATTCCTTCAAATTCGCCTTTGCGGATTTTAGCCAGATTTTCGCGGTGGGGTGCAGAAGCCGATTTTTCGTAAAGGAATACGGGCACTTTATATTGTTCGCCAATAACCTTGCCCACTTCATGAGACAGGGCAATGGCATCTTCGACGGTTACATTCTTGATAGGGATGAACGGAATAACGTCTACGGCTCCCATACGCGGGTGTTGCCCCTGATGTTTTGTCAGGTCGATCAGTTCCACGGCAATGGATACGGCCTCCAATACAGCTTCTTTCAGTGGCTCCGGCTCGCCCACTACGGTAACCACAAGGCGGTTGTGGTCTTCATCGTTGCTGTAATCCAGCAGTTTAACGCCATTGCGTGTACGGAAAGGGTTAACAATTTTCTCGATTTTTTCTTTGTCGCGGCCTTCACTAAAGTTAGGCACGCACTCCATGATTTTTGAAAGTGCCATTGTTTTTGTATTTGTTATTTAACAATTGTTTATAATTCGGTTTCTAAATAATAGTTTTATCACAGTCGACTACATCTTTCAGGTCTGAAGCCAACAGTTGAGAAATCAGTCCTTTCAGGCGAATGCGCCGGACAGACAACTCTTTTCCCCATAAGTCCGCCATGGTCAGTAAACCTCCGGCTCTTTCGAGCATCTTTACAGACCGTTCCCTGTCACTCTCCGAAAGAATGACGGCAACATCTATAAGATATTGGGAAAATTCTGTAAGATGATCGGCTGTGGTGCAATATTGGGAAATATACTGCTCCGATTCTCTATCGCTCAATTCGATCAACCGGTTTGTGTCGAGCCCTAACTCCTGTTTGAGCCAACCGTTGGTTACAACAACGGCCTCCTGCTCACTCCCCTTTTGCTTAAGACGAAGGAGCATCACCAGTGCTTTACCGATGGTGCGTCCTGTTTCTTCTGCAAGGTCACGGATCAAGTCTCTTTGCTCCATGTGATGAACCGGGCTACACGATTAAAGAATTTCGTCCAATAATTTTTCGTCTACCAGATAAGGCATGGTGATATGATACTGGTCGGCATGCGTGCGGTTGAATTCTTCACTCGTTTCCATGGCATGTTCGTTGCGAGCCCATGAACGACGGGCCACACCGCCCATAACGTCCCAAAGCATGGCCGAGCGCAAAATATCGTCTACCCGCTCAGAGCCATCCAGCACCATACCGAATCCGCCGTTGATGGATTTGCCGATACCTACACCGCCACCGTTGTGCAGAGCGCAAAGGCTCATGCCGCGGGCTGCATTGCCGGCAAAACACTGTACCGCCATATCGGCCATTACATTGCTGCCGTCTTTGATGTTCGAGGTTTCACGGAAAGGAGAATCGGTTCCGCTTACGTCGTGGTGGTCGCGTCCCAGCATGATGGGGCCTACCTCACCCTTACGCACCATTTCGTTAAAACGCAGCGCAATACGTAAACGTCCCAGAGCGTCCTGATAGAGAATGCGAGCTTCTGTGCCCACAACCAACTGGTTTTTCTCGGCATCCCTGATCCAAATATAGTTGTCCCGATCCTGTTCGCGCCTGTTCGGGTCAATGCAATCCATAGCCGCATGGTCCGTCTTGATAAGGTCGTTGTGGTCTCCGCTCAAACATACCCAGCGGAACGGACCATAGCCATAGTCGAACAGCTCCGGACCCATAATATCTTCCACATAGCTCGGCCAAATAAAACCGTCCTTCTCGTCGATGCCGTTTTTACTGATTTCCTTAATACCGCTATCGTACACCGCTTTCATAAAAGCATTGCCATAGTCGAAGAAATAAGTACCGGCAGCCACCAGTTTTTTAATAGCATCATAGTGGCGTTTCAGACCTTTGTCCACTTCCTTGCAGAAAGTCTCACGGTCTTCTTTCAGCAGTCGTGTACGTTCTTCAAAGCTCAGCGTCACAGGGCAGTAGCCCCCTTCGTAGACTGCATGGCAGCTGGTCTGGTCGCTAAGAAGATCTATATGTATATGGTGTTCGTTGGCATATTCGAGAAGATCCACCACATTTCCGTGATAAGCAATAGAGCAGGCTTCATCCCTCTCCATGGCTTCATGTGCATGTTTGAATGCCTCTTCGATACTATTCGTTCTATGCTTTACCCAACCTTGATTATAGCGCGTGTCGATGCGGGAATCATCTACCTCTGCGGTGATGCTTACAGCTCCGGCAATATCGGCCGCTTTGGGTTGAGCTCCGCTCATGCCTCCCAAACCGGAGCTTACAAACAGTTTGCCGGCCAAATTCTTGCCTACCGGTATACCCAACTGCTGACGACCGGCATTCAAAAGTGTATTGAACGTTCCGTGCACGATACCCTGAGGGCCGATATACATCCAGCCTCCGGCGGTCATCTGCCCATAGTTAGCCACCCCCATCTGTGCGGCTATCTCCCAATCCTTGATATTGTCGAACATGCCGACCATCATGGAGTTGGTAATAATAACGCGTGGAGCATCGGGTTTGGATTTGAAAAGGCCTAACGGATGACCGCTTTCGATCACCAGCGTTTGCTCCTGTGTCAGCTCTTCCAGATACTTCATGATCAGTCTGTACTGCATCCAGTTTTGACACACTTGGCCGGTTTCGCCATAAGTAACCAGTTCGTATGGATAGAGAGCGACATCGAAGCAGAGATTATTTTGAATCATGACCTGAAAAGCCTTTCCTTCGATACATTTACCCTTATAGGCATCGATGCCTTTTGCTTTGAGATCGCCCTGAGGTCTGAAGCGATAACCGTATATCTTGCCCCTTGTTTTCAACTCTTCCAGAAATTCGGGAGCCAGTTGGGCATGTAATTCCTTGGGAATATAACGCAATGCGTTTTTAAGTGCTGTACGGGTTTGTGCCGGAGTAAGTCTGTAGCCGCGATCCGGTGCACGGCGAATGCCCTCAACAAAAGCAGGATATTCGGGCAGGTGGTTGTCTAAGGTGAACTGCATGATATTATCAATCTTTATTAATACACGAATTTACAAAAGGCAGCTTCTGACTCGGGGATTGTAACAAAACTCAAGGGATACTGTTTGACACAATAAAAATCCCTTTTCACGAGTATACGGAAGCATCCTCTAAGATACTATTTTTCCATGAGTATTTATTTTAACATAAGCCGATAAAATACAGGCTTCATATATGATATGATCCCCTCCGTATAAGCTATCGATCCCAATACCGGCGTCTGTTTCTTCGGCGCTTGTTCGAGCGATAGTATTGTGCATAAGCCAAAATTATCACAAGGATGAGCACCGCGAATAATATGACAGCTGTACTTATTTTCATTGTATTACTGTTTAATAAGGTTCTATACTCAATACAAACAAAGATACGAATAGTTTCATACTCCTCCATATTGTCAGCAAACGCCTTCGGGAGATTGCTCAAACGCATCGTCCGCTCTTCGGGGGAGAAATCTACCTCACGGGACAATAGGTCTGCGAACGGCTTTTCATCACCCCCCCGCACCTTCCAGGACTATCGGGACAAGGGCATTATTCCCCACACCCAAATCGCAGGGAAAATCCTCTACCACCTCTTCGACATCAACCGACTACTGCAAGATAACTATCGCAAGAGAAATTGGTCTTTTTACTTGTTTTTTATTAATTGGATTGTTCCGTAAAGCATGCTAATAATAGGAAGTGAAAGTATACACACATAAAAAAAAGTCGGTATTTTCTTTACCAATAACGACATAAAAAGGACAACACATGCCACAACTAAACTGACAATAAGACGTAATACGGCAACAAAAAGAGATGCTGAAGCATAAACTTTTTCTCTATTCTTATCCGTTACTTTGAACGGGTAGTTGTATATCTGTGGGTATTTAGTTAAAATACCAAGGAAAATATTGATGATAATATTACCGATAACAAAGTACCACAATGTGTCTTTACTTCCCCAACAATCAATCTCTCCATTAAAACCATAATGTATTGGAATCAGAGAAGGGATTTTCTGGTAGAATGCAACAAAAAAAAACAGCGTTACAAGCACCACGATCGTTGAGCAAATATTAACTATCTTTACTTTCATAGCAAATGCATATTGGATACCACTATTGACGTGTACTGAAAAAAGTTGACACTCGAGGCGGTTAAGTTCGCGATTAAATTTACACTGTTTTTTCTAAAAACCATTTCAGGTTGACACACTTTTTGTTTTAGGACGGCTTGGGGTTTACACCGGCCGAATGCCTTCTCTTTAAGGCATTCATTTTGCGGTACAATCCGGGAGCGATTCGAGGTAGCTCCTCTTCGGGGGAAACAAGTTTTTTCTGCCAATTCAACGAGAAGCTTGTAGGCTTCGTGCCCCAAACGCTCGCGTTTGAGCTTGGTTTTGAGTAAACGATTCTCTTGACGTAAACGTTCTGATTCTTCTCTTTCTTTGAGCGTTAAATCGCTCTTGGGAACGGGGGATGTTTTCATCGGGTCTTGAGGAATTTTGTCTTCAAGACCGAATTTACGAAGCCAATCGTTAATAAGACACTGAGCAATGCGGTACTTCCTGGCGATGGCATACTTGCTTTGGGAGCTCACGAGATATTCCTCCAAAATTCTCAGACGCTCGGAGTCGGTCAAATGTTTAGACATAATTACTGCTTTTTTGACCGATCCGAGTGTCAACTTTTTTCAGTACACGTCATTTTTTCTCTGCCTGACGGTTCAAAATTCTTCAGGCAAAGAAAAAAATCTAAGTTAACTTCGTTGAAAATCCGTAGCGCTAAGAATTTTCAGCCATCAGGCAGAGATTTTTTGAGTATCGATTGCAGAATGAGAAATCAAGTGTGTAAGTATGTTTTTTCTGAGAAAGCTGTTTTACATCAAAGACCCTGTAATCAATTCATCAACAGATCGATAATCATTTATAGGGGTTGACTTGCGAAGCCGTTCGGCTAAGCATGAATGACTGATAATCAGGGCAGATCTCTTTTTCGTAAGTCAAGCCGTTGCAATCGATACGGCTTCGAACACTTCGGTGCAACTCCTCGACAAGCTAATCTACAAAAGAATATTCATCTTTTTCATAATGAGAATCATAAAATATTAAAAAAAACAATAAAACAGTTAAAAAATCGTATCTTTGCAGACTATTTCGAGTAAGAGCCTTTTGGTTCTGTAAGGGAATCCGGTGAAAATCCGGAACAGTACCCGCTACTGTAATTCTTTCGGCAAACGGACACAATGCCTTTGTTTGCCACATAATCTCCAAAGGTTATGCCACTGAGATTTTAGATTTCTTGGGAAGGCCGGAGATTATATTTGAAAGAAAAGTCAGGAGACCTGCTCGTTATTTTGCTGCTATCGAACCCGGGATCAGATTCGACGCAAAGCAAAACGGTAGAGGAAAAATCCACACTTCCGTTCCATTCGGAACGTCTCCGTTTGCATTGCTTTTGTATTATGATATTTTGGTTGATTCGACAGTGGCCGACTATAGAACTATATTAAACCAAATTATTATGAACAAAAAGTTTTTACTCACATTCCTGCTCGGAATCTTGTATTGCTCTTTTTCCTTTGCACAGGATCAGTCTTTTCCTCTTAACGAGGAACCGGGAGGTATTCGTGACTCTGTTTTCAAATTGAAAGCCGTTACGGTTATCGGCGCTCGCAAAATCAATACAAATTCCCTCTCCCGGATTAATGTTTCTTTGGATAAACTCCCCATCTCTGTCAGCAGCATCAACATAGATCAGCTGAAACTGCGTGGTATTTTCGATGTTAATGAGGCAGTACGTTTCATTCCCGGAGCCAACATTCGCACTACTTATGGCGGATTCGACCAGTTGAGTATCCGCGGTTTCGATTATGCTCCCATTATGGTGGATGGTATGCGCGATGAACGATCGACTATCAACTCTTACCCGCTGTCCGATTTGTCGGACGTGGCAAGCATCGAAGTACTGAAAGGCCCGGCTTCGGTGCTGCAGGGACACTCGGCGGTAGGCGGAGTGCTCAATATCACCAGACGTGCACCGTCGGCAGAAGATCACTTTGCAACACGCATAGCACTTGGCAGCTTCAGAAAACGTCAGGCGACCATGAGTCTGGGTGGCAAACTGTATAAACCCGTCAATTACTTTGCAAGCATTAACTTCAGTGAAGGTGACGGCTGGCGCAATACCGGCAACAAACGCTTCAAGACTTATGGGGCTATAGGCTCAAGATGGGAGCGGAGCGAATTACAAATCAGAGGAGGATACAGCCGTGACTTTTATGGCACGGAAATAGGTTTACCCCCTACGCTCAATGAAACGGTCTACCACAAAGACGGCAAAGAGTATTTGGCACCGGGACAGGTTCAACCCGGCATAGACCCGGAAAACCGGTACAACAACGAATCTGACTTCATGTACAATACCAATTGGAACATATCGGCCAAATACACCTATCAGATAATACCCGCCGGCATGAGACTGACGGAGCATTTATCATACAACAACGACGACATCAATTACTTCGGCACGGAAGAGCTAAGCTACAGAACGAGCGAAAATCCGATTTACCCCTATTACGTGATGCGGAAGAACAAAAAAATATTTATCGATATGGATTCCGTTCAATTGACCTTCCCGCTACGTTTTTCTCATATGGCAAGCACGGTGCAGAACCAACTGTCATTAGACGGAGTTTTCCATACGGCAACCGTCAAGCACAACTATGCAGCAGGGTATGCTTTCAGCTTTATGCGCAGAACTTCTTTCTCCGGTTATAACCTTGGAGTGGATGTACAGGGGCCGGGACTTTACTCGGTGATTTCCGTGCATGAACCACAGAGTATGGGATACATGAAAACACGCTTTAGCGTAGCAAAACCCACACGTACATACAGCCACGGTTTCTATCTGCAGGATGTAATGGAGTTCAGTGAGAAATTCCAAGCCTTGGCAGCCCTGAGATATGACCACTATCACTATGAACGCTCTGAAACCGAAGCCATAGACGGTAAACGCAAGTTCAAAGATCCGGCTTCTTCGAAATATGAAAAAACCGATTCGCAAGCGTTTACTTATCGTTTAGGAGCAGTATATTCTCCGGTCAAGCAGGTTTCGGTCTATACCTCACTGGCAAATTTCTACGAACCATATCGTACATTCTTCAACGAGAAAAATATCTATATCAATAGCGATGGCGAACAGTTCTTCCCGGAAAAGGGGAAAGAGATTTTCAAACCAAAGTCCGGCTATCAGATAGAGCTGGGAACCCGTATACAGATAAACAGAATCTTCTCCGCCCAATTAGCCGGTTTCTATATCAAACAAAACAACATTACCAAATTACTGGGCGAGGTGGAAGAAAAAGTTAACGGTAAGATCTTGAAAAAAAGTATCATTGGTCAGGTAAGTACCATCGATTCAAAAGGTTTTGAACTGGAATTTACGGCAGAACCTGTCAGCGGTCTTTATTTGGCTGCCGGTTATAGCTTGACGGATGCCAAATACAGAGGGTTGAAAAAGAACCCGTATATGGAAACGGATATCAACGAGGGAGATCCGCTGAACAACGTGCCCAAACACAAATGGTATACTTATGGCGATTATAATGTGGGAACCGGATTCTTAAAAGGTTTCGGAGTGCATTACAGCCTGACCTATATGGGCAAAACATATCGTAACTTCAAGCAAAATATTTACTTCGATGCTTACACTCTGTGCAATCTGGGTGCAACATATAAACTGCCGAAAGGGGTAACACTGGGTCTGGATGTAAACAATGTGTTCAATACGGATGTCTTTGCACAGTCTTTGGGGCGGCAATTAGTGCCCATGGCTCCTACGAATGTAACGATGAGTATTACTTACAGAATGTAATACCGTTCTTTGAGCTTTGAAATCAAAAGGGTAATATTTCCTCCGGGAGATATTACCCTGATTATTAATTAAATGACAATATAATATTATGCGACGTTTTCTGCTTACGATCCACCGCTTCCTGGGTGCCATCCTGAGCATCTTTTTTTTAATGTGGTTTATTTCCGGATTGGTTCTGATTTACCGTGGCTATCCTCGTTTTACCAAAAAGGAAGCGTTGATGGCTTGCGATCCGCTCCGCCCGGAGGCTTTGCCCGCAGCCGACTCCGTGGCTGTCATGCTGGCACGTGCCGGCATAGATACCCTTGCACCTTATGAACTCTCATTGGAAAATACGCTTATGGGTGAAACGGTTTATACTGTTTCTGCAGGTAAGAATACAATCAGGATGCAACCGGACGGCAGTATTGCCTCAGAGCCGAAGACAGTGGATGAGTCTTATTTACATTTGCTTGCAAAGCGTTGGCCGAATGAAGAAATAGAGCGCATCGACACGCTGCATAAATTGGATGTCTGGACTCCTTTCAGTCGTCTACGTGCCGATCTGCCGTTTTACAGACTGAGGTTATCGGGTAAAGAACATCGCTATCTGTATGTTTCTTCGACTACGGGCAAGATTCTTTCCGAAAGTACTCGTTCGGAACGTTTTTGGGCTTATGTAGGGGCTATACCGCATTGGATATACATTACCGGCCTGAGACAAAACGTCGAATTATGGAAAAATGTGGTTATCTGGATTGCTGCCTTCGGCTGTTTCATGGTGATAACCGGACTTTACGCCGGCATAGATGTATATGTGCGCACACGAAGCAAAAAATTCAGAGGGCTCAAGTCTCCTTACACGAAACGCCGCTATCGCTGGCATCATCTGTTCGGCACATTGGGCGGCATCTTTATTCTGACATGGATTTTCAGTGGCATGATGTCTTTGATTGATTTACCCGAGTGGGTAACAGGCGTACCGGCAGATCGTCCACGGGTTCAACTTGCCGGCGAACAGATCCCGCCACATACTTTTCCGGCCGATTATCGCAAGGTATTGAAAGATTATCCGGAAACCCGCCGTATAATCTGGACTTCCTTTGCCGGTCATACTTTGATGAAAATAGATAATGGAGAGAAAGAAACGGTGCTGGATGCCGGGGAAAAAATGGCTACACCTCTATCACTGAACCCAAACGAATGCCTGTCTTCTGTTAAGAAAGCTTATGGCATAGAACCTGAGAAAGTCGAAACGATGACTCGTTACGATGGTTATTACCACGATAGAAAAGGACGTCTTGCTCTGCCTGTTTATAAGATAACACTCGATGATCCGTACGAAACGGTGGTCTACATGGATCCGGCCTCTGATAATTACCGTATCGTCGACCGTGAGGTGAGATTGAACAGATGGATGTTCAGTAAATTACACAACTTGAGTTTCAGTAACCTTACGCGTTATCCGTGGTTATGGACTTTGGTCATGTGGGTACTCCTTTTAACCGGAGTTCTGGTCAGTGCCACAGGTGTCTGGATGGGTGTGGATTACTTCCGTCGTATAACCCGAAAAAAGAAAAATAAAAGGAAGAAATCGAATCATTAGATTTTTTTATTGAGAATGTAATAGACAGAGCTCTTTTTCGGCATCAATAATGGTCTTGCCCGAAAAAGAGCTCATTCTTTTCAATATCTATAAGGAGTAAAAAACTAACAGACAACGGCTATCATTAAAAGTCAAATCTCCTTTTGATGACATGACACAAGCCAAACCGCTCCCTCCGAAAATTCACCTCATCGAATTGAAAGAGAAAAGAGACGAGGGGATAAGATATTGAGATAATGTGTGTGGTCGTTTTGAGAAGAGTTCACTCCTTCACTGTCTTGTTTTCCTCGATTTTCTCAGGCATTGTAACAGTTTCGCAAGAATTGTATACTGTCCCTCTGAGAATTCTTAGTCTTCAGGAAACCTTTTTCAAAAGTATGATCCGGTCTGGTTTGTTTGCCTTGCAGCCCCTATCCGCTCCATATTAACTGTTTTACCACGATACGGCAGACGAGGGACAAGTGTGTCTTTACCTCCTCCATCTGCTCCTTTTTTACTTCCTTATAGTTATGCTGACTCTTATTATTTATCAGACAATTGCCCCCACACATGATTCCCCAAAAAAGGAGTCTTACCTGAAGCAAAAAAGGACTTCTCAAGCAACATAATGTCTCCTTTGCGAAAAACCTATTTTTACACATCTTATATCTAAGGGTCACGTTTTTTTGATAAGAACCGAATCTTTTATTCCCCTGTTCTTCTCTCTTGGCTATAGCCAATACTCCGATAAGAGTATACAATTCACGACACCATTCGAAAGTTGGGGACATATCGCTTACCTCGAGAACTCATGGTAAAATTCAGCTCCATCTTCAGCAACAGGCTTTTATCTCATCCAACCGGCAAGAAGGAGTTATCTCTCATACAGCCCCGCCGGCTTGTTTTCTCTAAAACCGGGCAACGGAACAACACAACCATCTCCCCCCGGACGTAGAGGAGAGAGCACCGAAAAGAAGAAACAGCAAGAGCCGCAGCAAAGAGAGTTCTTCTCTCCTGGCTACGGCTCTTCTCTTAAAAAA
>NZ_KB904136.1 GCF_000379945.1 Porphyromonas macacae DSM 20710 = JCM 13914 | reverse complement strand
ACATGGGGTATCGGCGTTTCAGACATATGGGCTTAGAGCAGGTCAAGATGGACTTCGCCTTTCTAGCTATGGCCTTTAATCTGAAGAAACTATGTGCTAAGGTTGCTCGAAAGGCGAAAAACACTCCCAAAAGACCTATATCAACCCTCAATCTCGGCCTCATGCGCTTCCACCTCCTCGAAAAACACAAAAATATCCCTCAAAGGCTAAAACCGGTGGCTTAACCAACCCCAAACCAAAACTAAAAGGAGCTGCGCCAAAATTCATTTTGACACAGCCCCTTGACGAAGCTCAAGATATGGATGCAGATGAGTTTTCATTGATAAAAACATTGATGGAGCAAAACGAGGAAATGAGAGTGATCGCAGTTGGGGATGATGACCAAAATATCTATGAATTCAGAGGAGCAAATTCAAAATTATTGGTGTCCGGTAAAATTTAGGAGGTTAGAGATTTGGAACTAAAACCCTTCATATTTCGCAAAAACAACCTTCTAAAAGGGCATTACGAAGAAAAAGGAGTTTGACAATGTTAGAAATGACAGTATGGAAAAATACAAGCCCTCTAATTCAAATTCTCTTGTAATCTGCTATAGAACAGTAGTTTTTGAAGGTTCTTCGATTTTTTACCGGACAGCAATAATTCAAAATATCTTGAGCAGTTCATTTTAGAAAACAACGCTGTAAAACATGATTTGATCGAAAACTACAGAAGCAAAAACAATCTAATAGAGTTTACCAACCAGTTTGTAAAATTGATTCCTCACCGGTTAAAAGAAACTCCAATCGTTGCTAAACAACCCGACAATGGGAAAATAAAATTAGTTCGTTATCAAAGTGAAAATCTGATCAATCCTCTCGTACAGGATATTCTGGCAACCGGACTTACAGGAACGACCTGTGTACTGACAAAAACAAATGATGAAGCATTGCAAATTACAGGCTTGCTTTTGAAAAACGGAATGCAGGCAAGACTGATTCAAACAAACGATGGCTTCAGCCTTTACAATCTTTCTGAGATTAGATTCTTTTTGAACAAACTAAACTTAAGAGACGATATTTTCATCATTGCAGATAACAGTTGGGAGAGAGCAAAAAGGGAACTGATAAACAGATATCATCATAGCACTAAATTACAAGTCTGCAACAACATTATAAAAGATTTTGAGGCAACTAATCCAACAAAAAAATATAAATCTGATTTGGAAGTTTTCATAAGGGAATCCAGGTTAGAAGACTTCTTTAATGAAAATGGGGAAACGATCTTCGTTTCAACAATTCACAAGGCGAAAGGCAAGGAATTTGACAATGTTTTTCTATTACTTGAAAATTTCGATATAACTACAAACGAAGCCAAACGACAGTTGTATGTAGCAATGACAAGGGCTAAACAAAACCTAACGATTCACTTGAACTCAAATTTTCTTGATCATATCTCAGCAGAAAATATGGAGCGGATTGAAGATACGGGAATTTATTTACCGCCAAACGAAATTGCAATACACCTGACTCATAAGGACGTTTGGCTGGATTATTTCCAAGACAAACAGTATCTGATTTCTCAACTTACAAGCGGAGATATTCTGATTGTCGATGAAAAAGGATGTTCAAATTCCGAAGGGCAATCGGTTTTGAAATACTCAAAACAGTTTGCCAGACAAATTGAAAACATGAAGGAGAAAAATTATGTATTAAAAAGCGCGAAGGTTAATTTCATCATTTATTGGCTGAAAGAAGATACCGATCAGGAGATTAAAATTATTTTACCCGAACTTTATTTTGAAAAAATCAGTAGTTGCTATTGTGATAAAGCTGTCTCATCGGAACCTATCGAATGAGTAAGCGACATTGACATTCAATCCGAAAACATCGATGCGGAAGGTAAATTGAAAAGCAGAACAAATCCGGATGATTAGCCTTTATTTCCCAAATACCATATTTAGAAAAATAGAGATGCTAATGACTTTTTCAACATCTATATACACATATACGGTTTAGAGGATGGCAGCAGCAGAAAAAACGGTGCGGAAAAGCCCCTGTTCGTCCAATTCGGCAGGAGTTCCCGTATGCATCACGCCCTCTCGATCCATTAACCATATCCGATCGGCATATTTCTTTGCCAGATCCAGTTCATGAGTGCTCATAACGATGATTTTCCGTTCTTCCGCATGAGCCAGATCTCTCAACATGGCACACACGCTCACCCGGTTAGGTATATCGAGGTGCGCAGTGGGTTCGTCCAATAACATGACCGGGGTTTCCTGAGCTAAAGCCCGCGCAATCATAGAGCGTTGCTTTTCTCCATCGGAAAGTTCGGAAAGATGCCGGTCGACGAATTTTGCCAAACTGCACCTTGCAAGAGCTTTTTGGACAATTGCAACATCCTGTTCGTCGAGTTTTCCCCTGAAACCGGTGTACGGATAACGCCCCATCTCGACAATCTCTCCGACTCGCAAGGCATCGCTGCCCAAGTTCCCGGTCAAAACAATCGAAATAAGCCTTGAACGTGCGGATATAGATAAATCCTTAACCGAAATATCGTCAAACAACACTGCCCCATCCAGCGGTTTTTGCTCCCCGATAATCGTTCTCATCAAAGTGCTTTTGCCACATCCGTTGGGTCCCATCAACATAATAAGTTGCCCTCTATGGGCTGTCAGATTCAGCCGGGCGGAAATAACCTTTTGAGCATTGTTTTTCACGTAACCTGTGGTAAGATTACGTATATACATGCTCTGTATGTCGTTTTTACGTGAAACCATGCTTTATCCGAAGATCTTTCCTTTATGACTTCTTTGCTTCAGGATAATGGCAATAACCACCGGAGCCCCCAACACAGCAGTGATGGAGTTTACAGGCAACACCATACCGTTAGATGGCAGATAAGAAATAATATCGCAAACAAGCATCAAACTTGATCCTAAAAGTAGCGTAGCAGGAATCAAAATACGATGATCCGATGTTCTGAGAAGTATTCTGGCAGCATGAGGAATTGCGATCCCTACAAAAGAGATAGGACCGGTAAAGGCTGTGGTTGCACCGATAATGATACTCGTGACTAAAATAACGGCAAGACTCACATGTCTTGTACGGATACCGATACTCCTTGCATAAGCATTTCCCAGTAATAAAGCATTCAGGTATTTGGGCATCAAAAGCATCAAAGTAAATCCTATCGCACATATAGGAATAAGCCATTGCAATTGAGCCCAACCGACACCGGAGAGGCTGCCGAAAGTCCAAATCAAATAGTTTTGAATGATTTCCGGATCACTGAAATACTGGAGAATAGAGACCATAGAAGAGGCAATAAATCCCACCATAACACCGACGATGAGAACGGAAACCATATCCTGAATACGAAGCGCCACCAGAGAAATAACAAACAAAACTGCCAAAGCTCCCACAATGGCAGATAAGATCATACCTGTATAAGAAAAAGAAGGAACAAGCGATAACGCCGGAAAGAGAGAGGAAGACATTAAAAAGATTGCCACACCGAGTCCGGCTCCACTACCAATACCTAAAATGGAAGTATCGGCGAGCGGATTACGAAACAACGTTTGCATGGCCAATCCTGTAACAGCCACTCCGGCACCGGCCAAAACAGCCGTAATGGCCTTAGGCAGTCTTAACTGCATGAGGATAAAATGAAAAGAAGAGTCAGACAACGGGCGCCCGGAAACGAGCGCACCGAAGTCTGACAAAGGAATAGGTATGCCGGCCATCAGAATATCGGCAATAAATGAAACCACACAGAATAAGATCATGAGACCCATCCATATCATTTGCTGCCTGTTCTTCATCACCGTCATAAACAGAAAAGGTATTAACTAAAAGAAAATAATCTTTTTAGGACTTATGCCGGCAGAAAATGTTTTTTTGAATTTACCGTTTTTGTCGAACACATGTATCTTACCGGTAGATTTATAATCCAACGGATCAGCAATATAAATATCTTTATCGAAAGGATCTATCACGATAGCACGCACATCAGAAATCATGGATGTATCTTGTAAAAAAGATTCCTTTTTCACTTTTAGAGTATTCAAATCCAAGATATTATAAGTCAAATCATTCTTCTTTTTCTCAAAATTATAGACCGTGGTAATATAGTAAGCTTTATTCCCGCTTACCGCCAAAAGGCCGGGCAAAGAACCATCGATGGCTTTTACTTTATCCGTTTTAGGATCATAAACCAAAAGACCTCCATTATCTTTAACATAATCACCATTTCTTCTAATAAGAAACTTATTGTCTTTGATCGGGAGAATAGATGTTGGATTTTTACCGACCTCTATTGTGGAAATATCACCCGTTTTCAAATTTATTTTAGAAAGTGTATTGTCGTAATTAGGATAATTCATTCCTCCGCTGTTGACTACATACACATAACCGTTTTGATAGGCTATACCTTCGGGATTTCTACCTACTTCATACAATTTAGAATCCAATTTGAGCGTAACCGTATCGATAACGCCGACATGTCCATCAAAGAAAGAAACAAAAACCTTTCCCTCTCCTGCTGCAAATTCACGCGGAGCACGATCTTTGCCAGCAGAAATCTCACCCAGCTTGTTAAGCTTTTTATCAGTAATCAGCAATCGACCGGAACCGTAAATCGAAATATAAACTTTGTTTCCATAAACCAATATATCCTGCCCGGTATCGCCCAAAGGTTCGCCATTCATGCGTTTATAATAAAAATCCGTTCCAATTTCATCATGCTTATTATACAGCATAATGGAGGTATTATTTGCCCTGAAATTTCCTTCATTCAGAATATAGGCAAAATTCGTTTTGGGATTTTCGTCCGGATTAAACTCCGGATCCTTATTGTTATCACTGTCGCAACCGATGAGGCTGAATGCAAATACGGCTACCAAAAGCAGCCAGTATTTTTTCATAAAAATCGATTTCATAATTTTCAAATTAATTGATTTGATATGTTAACTTTAATTCATAGGTACGTCCCGGCATCGGATAGAAGCGAATAACCTCATAATTTTTATCGGTCAAATTTCTGACCGTTGCCTGCAACGTATATTCATGTTTTTTGATAGAGAATGGAACAGATACGGAAACCGTATGGTCTCTGTAAGCCTTGATACGGTTATGAACCGTATTTTCGTAGCTTGAATACCGAACGCCACTGGCTATCATATTATAGCTTATGTTACAGACCGGCAAAGACAATAGCATCTGCAAACTGCCGGAATGACGGGGTATATAGGGTATCTGTGCTTTATAGACACTCTGTGAAGGGTTTGTTACGTCGATAACCTTTTGATAGCTGTAATTGCCATTAACAAACAGCTCCCAGTTTTTCTTTAACCTGAATGATGTTTGCACACTCAGATCGATACCGGAAGAATTCACTTTATCCAGATTGACCATACGCCATATAAACATGGTGGGTATGGCTACGATTTTATCTCTGACATTGTATTTGTAAGCATCGACACTAAGGGAAAGATTTGTAAACCACGAAGAAAGTGCAGCCTGATAAGTAACACCTAAATTAAACTGATGCCCATTCTCGGGATTTAAGCGGTTATTTCCGATACGATCATAATAAAGTTCATTAAAAGTAGGTAACCTGTATATCTGCTTCCAGGAAGTTCGGAAACGGATATATTCACTTTCCCATGGTTTCCATATCAAACCGACATGTCCTGTGGTGGCATATCTGTTTTTAGCCGCATCTCCTTCTTTTACGCTTTCATGGGTGAATAAAGACAATACGCCGGCAATAGCGATAATACGTGCTCCCTGATATCGGGCTTGCAGATGATTTACAGCAGTGTGCCTTGCCGGTTCGTTTTGCGCCGGCAAAGTATTAGTCAGAGTATTATACCAATAGTCCGAAGCAAAGGCAAAATGCCATCTCCGGGATCTATTGGCATTATTCAGAGATGCCGACAGATAGTATTCGTTTTCCCAATACTTATCATTCTTTTCTCCACCTTCATATTTATTGGAAATATCGCGATAGTGAGTGTAATGATGGTTATACTTCGCATATACGTTCAACCTCAACGGACTGTTATCAAAAACCTGCTCCCATCGCCCCTGCATCCTTATTTCCTGATCCCAAAGTCGTTCGTTGTTATAGTCGTTATAATAAACCACCGACCCCGGCAGTCCGCGGTTAGAATTAAGATAAGAAGTTTGCAGCGTAATCGACGTATTTCTCCAAGAGCCGAAATAATCTATCGAGGAGATCAGTCTTTTAACATCGGAATTCGTTCTCTTTCTCTCTTCTTTTCTCTTACCCAGATCGACAGTAAACGGATAATTGCCGGAAGCCTGTTCCCAATTAACCTGCCACGCTATGGAGCTGTGCTCACTCAAACGAAGTGCAGCATAAACAACAGGGTTAATCAGGGCATAAGAACCGGCACGAATAGAGACATTCAGAAGACTGTTTCTCATGTCAAAAACAGGGTGTCGGGAGGTAAGCATCAAAGCTGCAGGATTCATGGCAATACGTGCCGGCAAATCCAACTGCACGGGAGAACCGCCGGTAAGACTGATTTGCTCCAGACGGCTTAATGAGATCTGCCCCAAATCCACCTGTCCGCTACTTATATTACCAATGGCTATACCATCTACGGCCACTCCTGTCATTGTAGCATCGAGTCCGCGTACCGAAACGGTTTTAAGCCCCCCTACGCCACCATAGTCTCTGACGGTAACACCGGAAAACTGTTTAAGCGCATCGGCCAAACTCTGTATACCCATGCGCTCAAGATTTGCACGTTCAAGAGTTTGCTGCGGCACAGCCACAGACAAACCGCTCTGCTTTCGCTTCTTTTTTACATCGATATTTTTCAGATGATAGACCGTATCTCTGCCTATTGCCTCCGGGGGTTGGGGCAAATTATAATGCTGAGCAGCACTCTCCGTGGATATTGCCGTAAAAAATAAAATAGCAATAACCTTCGTAATCAATAAAAAGAGGAGAAATCTCCCTAAATATTTTTCCTTTTGAAGTATCATTATTTCTTCAAGACAATTACACGTGCCCCTAAAGATTGATTAGATGACTGACAGGGCAGGTATTCTGACTTATCACCAATGCTTTTTCTCCGATATTCAGCCTTCCCATTTTCACAGTGACTGAAATGGATTTTTACGAAAAAGCAGAGCCTTATACAATACACAATCACATAAGGATGATGCTTACAGCTACGTGTTAGTATCGGTCTCTCACCGATTTCCCTAATGGATTACGAATATAAGAATACATAAACCATTAAATTACCCCGGCAATCTATTATGCAGATAAAGATAATGCTATGTTTTCGATAAAAGCAAATATGGAAATCTTTAACAGAAGATTTCTTTTAACGACCGATAGAAAAACAGGTTGACGTGTACTGAAAAATTCTCTGCCTGATGGTTGAAAATTCTTCAGGCAAAGAAAAAAAATCCAAGTTAACTTCGATAAAAATCCGTCAGGCAGAGAATTTTAACCGTTGCGCAAAACGTTTACTTGCTTGAGGATTAATCAATTAAATAATGTCCGATATTTTATATGAATACGCCGGCCGGATTATTATTTATAATTTATCCATTCATGAAAAAATAAATTTTCACCCTTTTCACCTCCAAATGCCTTGTGAGTTGCTTCAATTCTGAATATGCAACGGTCGCCCGTAACTTTTACCGGACGATCGAATTGGATGATAAATGCCGTTTGCGACTTTCCATTTTTGCCGGTATATTCCTCGATTGTTTGAACGGAACGAACAGCCAAAGGTTCTTTATCTGCAAATAATTGGAACTGAATATCATCCTTAAGAGGTGAAATATCTTCAATATCACCGGTTTCCAAAAATTTACCCATACTCATCGGACGAACATAGGCCATTAAAAAAGGAGAGCCTCCAATAACTTCAAAAACCCGAAAACCGTATAATTCCAATCGGTCGTAACGGGGATTTATCGTTAAATCTCTGTCGGCAACTACGTTCCATGCCCAAAATTCCAAACGCAGATTTTCAGCGGTAAGAGGTTCAATACCAAACATCCGTTTAGATAATGGATGTTCATTCAGACGTATGGCAAGCAGTGCAATATATCGCCCTTTTTCCACCTCTTGGAGTTTGTAATGTCCGGTTTTGTCAGAAAAAGTCATTTTTGCCGGATTAAAATTTTTTTGCATCAATATGACGGCGCAACTGTCAATGGGATTTCCTTCAAAATCCGTAACTTGCCCTGAAATAACGATTTTATTATCATCTTGAGCAAATAGTTTGCCTCCTAAAACAAAAACCAACAACAGTAAAAGAATCCTTTTCATTTATTTCAAAACAAAATTTATACTTCATTTTCATTTCATGGTCAAGACACTATTTTCCACTTACAAATAATACAATACCATAAAAATATCTAAGCTTTCTTTTCATCCGAGTCCAGCGGTAGAACCAGATTGAGCACTACTCCTATTACAGCCGACAATCCGATACCGGTCAGAGAAAAATTACCCCATTTGAAAATAGCACCGCCGATACCGAAGGTCAGCGTAAGGGAAACGATAACAATATTTCTTGTGGAATTGAGATTAACACGGTTATGAATCATACTGGAAACGCCGGCACTGGCAATCGTGCCGAAAAGCAACAGCATGATACCGCCTAAAACAGCAGGAGGAATGGACTTCAAAAGAGCACTTATTTTACCGATAACGGAAAAAACAATCGCTGTAAAAGCTGCTATGCGGATAACCTGAGGGTTGGTGACCTTAGTCAATGACATGGCACCGGTAACTTCGGAATAAGTTGTTACAGGGGGCCCTCCGAGAAAACCGGCCACGAGGCAAGCCAACCCGTCTCCCAACAAAGTGCGATGAAGTCCCGGATCTTTGACAAAATCTTTTTGGGCAACGGTATTGACTACATAAACGTCCCCTATATGCTCAATAACCGGAGCAATAGCAACAGGAATCATATAGACGATGGGTTCCCATGAAAATTTCGGGAAACTGAACTGCGGAAGACCGATCCAGCCGGCCAATTGAACTGCACTCAAATCAATCTTGAAAAAAAGAATAGCAACAAGATAACCGACAACGATACCGGAGAAAATAGGGATCAACTTCCACAGTCCTCTTCCCCATATAGTAACGAGTATCGCCGTAAGTAAAGAAATGGCTGCCAGGATCCAATTTTCCTCTGCCATTTTCACCCCCGTTCCGGCCAAAGACAAACCGATAAGGATAATAACCGGGCCGATTACGACAGGAGGGAATAATTTGTCGACTACCTTTACCCCACGCCATTTTACCAGTGAACTGATTGCAAAATAAACCAAAGCAACACCGACCATACCGGATAATGTGCCGGCCAAGCCATATAACTCCGTCGCACTGATAATGGGAGCAATGAAAGCAAAGCTGCTGCCTAAGAAAATCGGTACTTGACCTTTGGTTACCAAATGAAAAATCAGAGTGCCTATTCCGGCGGTAAAAAGAGCAGTAGAAGGATCTAAGCCGACCAACAGGGGAACCAGTACGGTAGCACCGAAAGCTACGAATAAGAATTGGACTCCGACGAGTCCTTTTTTCACAGGGGATAGATTAACTGTATCCATAAATCAACAATTGTATTTCTCCAATGGCAAAAAAGCGTATATACTTCAACGATTCCATTTCTCTGCAAAGATAGGCCTTCAACCGGATTTTTTTATCGATTTAGTATTTGATTGTGGTAATGATTGTTGAACAGCAAATCAAACTTTAATTTATATACGGCTGTTTAGCAGAAAAACAATCGTATATGAAAATCGTAATCTTAGACGGATTTGCAGCACAACCCGGAGATCTCGACTGGAGCGAAATACAATCACTTGGAGAATGTGTTATTTATGATACCACTTCTACAGAACAACTTCACGAACGAATATCGGATGCAGAAATCGTCTTGACCAATAAGACTCCGATAAAGGCAGAAGACATGGACCGGTCACCGGAACTGAAGTATATCGGAATCATGACAACCGGAACCAACCTGATAGATATACAGGCGGCACGCGAACGCGGCATCGTGGTTACAAACCTTCCGGCTTATTCTTCGGAATCCGTTGCCCAAATGGTTTTCTCGCATCTTCTTAACATTGTCATGTCGGTAAACAAATACAATGAATTCATTCATAAAGGTCTGTGGCAAAAAGAACAGCCGATGGATATGAGGCGTGCGGATTATATCGAGGTCTATGGACAAAGCATCGGTATCGTAGGCTTCGGAAACATCGGTTCTGCTGTGGCTCGTATAGCACATGGTTTTGGTATGAGCGTCCTTGTATATACTTCCAAACCTCAAAAACAGCTACCGGCCTATTGCAAATCGGTCGGCCTGAAAGAGTTATTCTCTTCTGCCGATGTGGTAAGCCTGCATTGCCCGCTTACAGCGGAAACAAAAGGATTAGTGGATACCGATAAATTAAAATCGATGAAGCCGACAGCTATACTCATCAATACAGCGAGGGGAGCTCTGGTGGACGAAGAGGCACTAAAAACGGCCCTGATAAACGGCAGGATTGCAGCGGCAGGATTGGACGTATTATCGGAAGAACCTCCCGGCTGTGAACATCCTCTATTCAATCTTCGAAATTGTTACCTCACCCCACATGTCGGATGGGCAACAAAAAATGCATGCAGACGAATTGCAGACCATACGGCCAAAAACCTGACTGCTTTTCTTTCGGGAAATCCGATCAACACCGTTCTCCGGTAAAATCGATTGTATAAAACAATCCTGCCCGAGCCATAGATAAAATAAAACAGGCTATCCTTAAAGTTGCTCACTTTTCGGATAGCCTGTTTCTTATGATATAGAGAATATCTTTTACCTTCTCTAAAGATGATTACTCTGCACTTTCTTCTTTGTTTGCAGTCTCTTCTTCGGCTTCAGCAGATTTTTCTGCTTCATCCTTGGCATTAATCTCTTTTACATTTTCAGAGATTACCTTAAATGGAATTTCAACAGAAACTTCTTTGTGCAGACGAATTTGTGCCACGTAGTCTCCAACTTCTTTAACGGCATTTTTCAAAACGATGATCTTACGATCAACTTCAAAGCCTTTCTTAGCCAGTTCTTCTGCAATCTGAATGTTGGTTACAGAACCGAAGATTGTGCCCAAAGAACTTGTTTTAGCCTCAATAACAAGGCTTACGCCTTCCATCTTCTTAGCTTTTTCTTCAGCTTGTCTTTTGATCTCCGCGATCTTGTGAGCACGCTGTTTTAAGTTCTCAGCCAATACTTTTTTTGCCGATTCTGTAGCAACGATAGCTTTACCTTGGGGGATTAGAAAGTTACGGCCATAGCCGTTCTTGACGGTGACGATATCGTCTTTATAACCAAGATTGATTATGTCTTCTTTCAAAATAACTTGCATATTCTGTCTCCTCGTGGTTTAATTATTTCATGTTGTCTGTTACGTAGGGCAGCAAAGCCAGGTGACGGGCACGTTTAACGGCTCTTGCAACACGACGTTGGAACTTGAGTGAAGTACCGGTGATACGACGAGGCAAAATCTTACCTTGTTCGTTCAAGAATTTCTTCAAAAACTCAGGATCCTTGTAATCAATGTATTTAATACCGGCTTTCTTGAAGCGACAGTATTTTTTCTTCTTATTATCTACCGACAGCGGAGTGAGGTAGCGAATTTCTGATTTTTGTGCCATTGTTGTTAGTTCTGTTCTTTGTTAGACTGTTGTTTCAAACCTCTTCTTTTTGCAGCATATTCGGCAGCAAACTTATCTTGACGGAAAGTCAGGAAGCGGATTACGCGCTCATCGCGACGATAGTTCGTTTCGAGCAGTGCGATAGTCTGAGGTTCGGCTTTGAACTCAACAAAATGATAGAAACCGGTAGATTTTTTGTCAATAGGGTAAGCTAATTTCTTCAGTCCCCAATTCTCTTCGTTCACGATTTCTGCACCTTCTTTGCGCAATAAATCAGTGAACTTTTCTACCGCTTCCTTCATCTGAGGTTCAGACAAAACGGGAGTTAAGATGAAAACGGTTTCGTAATTGTTCATTGTTAATTAAATATTATGTGAATAACGCCCGCAAAGATACAACTTTCTAATAAAATATCAAAGAGATATATTACTTACAACAGTCAAGGTATCACAATGTTATGAGATTCATTGTGAAACTCTGTTAAGGTTTTTCTGCTATTCTACTGTCGATAAGATCGATTATAGCCTCTTTTTCTGTCGGATCAAACCAATGAATATCACCCTGCCTTTTCCACCACGTAAGCTGTTTACGAGCATAAACACGACTGTTTTTCTGTATCTGCCTGATGGCTTCTGTCAAAGAAATATCACCATCCATATAAGCAAACATTTCTTTGTATCCGACGGTATTCAATGCATTCAGATTTCTATTCTCGTAAACAGCACGAGCCTCTTTTTCCAGACCGGCTTCGATCATCTTGCAAACACGCCGGTTGATGCGCTCATACAACAAAGGACGAGGCAATATAATGCCTATCTTAAGAATATCGAACGGACGCTCTTTTTTAGCCCTGGTATGATAGCTGCTAAACGGCCTGCCCGTACTCAAACAGATTTCATAACCGTGCAGTACTCTTTTGTAATTTTTCTTATCGACATTCTTATAATAAACCGGGTCAAGGTCTTTCAACTCTTCCAATATATTCTCCAGACCTTCCTGTTCCCAACGGGTATATACCGCTTTCCTGACTTCAGGCTTTACATCCGGAATATCATCGATACCATGGCATAAAGCATCCACGTACATCATCGAACCTCCCGTAACCAAGGCAATATTGCGTTCTCGAAACAAGATGTTCAACAGACTCAAAACATCCTGTTCATAAAGACTGGCGCTATATGCCTCCGTAATAGACTTTGTGCCGATGAAATAATGTTTGCAGCTATTCAAGTCTTCTGAAGAAGGAGCTGCCGTACCAATCGGTATCTCCTTATATACCTGTCTCGAATCTGCCGAAATAACATCAATATTATAATGTCTGGCCAAAGCAATCGCCAAATCCGACTTCCCCACTCCCGTGGGGCCAATCAGAACGACCAATAAAGGTTTCTTTTCCAATGAACTAAAATAAATTGCTTTTCTCAGTATAAGTCGTTGAGGCCGGTTTCATCCAATGAGCTATACCCCTCGGCATCCAAATCGTCCACATCGACCTCTTCGTCCATAAAATCCTCTCCGAATTCATCACCGGCCCTGGCAGCAGCCGGTGTAAACTCTTCAATTGCCGGTATCGATGTTTGTTCGGGCGCATCCCCTTCGGATAAGGTCATCACAGGTTTCTTCAGCGATTTCCCCGGAATCATTTCTGCCAATACGATGAAAAAGCCTCGCTCCGCAAGCATATCGAATACATAAAACAGCTGCTGTTGCTCCTCCTCGAGCAAATCTTCCAAACGGGTTTTATCCATCGTATAGCAATCTTCATCGGAACCGGTTTCTCTTTCAAATAGCGATATCTCCAACTTCCTGTTCCATTCTTCATCGCACAAATAGAAAGTAGACAATTCGCTCTTGTCGTAATTTACACTTTCCACAATAGCATGATGAAAATCCAAAAACGAGGCATCCGAATTTATATGTATTTCGCGCTTAAAAAAGTCATCTTCTTCACTTAAAAGTACAAAACGGTATATCATAAAATCAAAATATTGAGAGTTTATTCAAATGTAAAAAATTATCCAACATCAGTAGCCTATAATTCGCTCAGCAATAGATTCGTATCCATATTTTCCAGGCTCAACCGACTAGCCTTCATCGCTTCCCAATGGGGCTTAAAGCTAACAGTTTTATCTACAAGAAAATCTTCAGTGCCGCTCTTATCAACCATTGTAAGCAGTGCCCCCACAGTCAGTTTGCTCGAATCCAAAGCCGGTAGATAATACCTCTCTTCATTCTCCCCATAATTAACCTGAATGATGGCTCCAACCTTAAGCAAAACATGAATGGCTTTATTGGCCAGCTTGATGGGTATGCAGCATTCGTTAGCCAGTTTATCTGCACGGGAAAGAGATCGTTCTCCGCCATTAACAAAACGTTTTACGATACTGGACATCATCACAATAAGAATGAAATCAAAATATCTTCTGGAAATATTTTTTGTTTCTTTCTCAAAAGCGAAGTTATCTATGTTCTGTATGGAAAAACACAACTGTGCCCCAAACAAAGTAATCGTCCACGAAAGATTGATCCAAAGCAGCAATAAGGGAAACACGGCAAAGCTCCCGTAGATTGCATTGTATTTTGAAATCCACATCACCCCGTTTATATAGAGAAACTGGAATATCTGAAAAGCAATACCCGACAAAGTACCCGAGATCAAGGCCGGCAAAAATCTTACTCTGACGAAAGGCAAAACCATATACATCACGGTAAATCCGATTATAACCATAACATACGGGGCCAAATTCAACAGATTGTTTAGAAAAGGTTGGATAAAAATATAATCTGAAAAGAATGTATTATTAAATGTTCCCATCATAATGGTAAGACCGCTCGACACTATGATAAGTAACGGAAGCAGGATCATAAAGGCCAGATAATTAACGATTTTACTTCCCCATGTTCTTCTTTTCTGAGCTTGCCAGATTTTATTGAAAGTCTCTTCTACAACTGCTATCAGGTTTATAACCGTGTAAAGTAAAATAATAAGACCTAATCCCAGAAAAAGGCCTCCCTTGATTTGAGCAAAATAATTTTCGACCGACTGAAAAGCCATTTCCAACTCATGCTGGTGACTCGGCAGATATTCCAATAAAGCACGATAAATAATTTCCTGTAGTCCAAAGCCTTTTGCAATACCTACAATAACAGCCAACAACGGCACAATGGATAAAACCGTGCTATAAGTCAGAGCAGAAGCTTCACGTCCCAAATTTTCGTTAACATACGATTTGCCGGTCATAATCAAAGCCTTGAGAGCATTAAAAAAGAAACCCTGACTTTTATTAAGATCCTCATCCGTCATCCGCCACATATCGATGGAAACGAATTTTATCCAACGAAAAATTCTTATTCGCATCCTGCGGATACTTTTTTTTATTCTATGCCTCTTTTGACTCATACACAGGAATAAATTAAAAAAGGAAGCAGCAGACCTGTAAGCCGGGTTCTGTGCCTGACGGCTCACGAGCCCTCAGGTGTCTGTCATTTATCTTGGCCATCGGTCGCCCGGTGGCTCCAGCGATCTACCCCCCGACATCGGACGAGTAACCCTCAAGCGCCGGTGTACATGATCTTACAACTCACAATTCGTACGGCATGCCTCGTCACCGAAGCATCCGGTAAGCTCTTACCTTACCTTTTCACCCTTACCTCCACTCCTTATGCACAAGGCATATACAGCGTTTTATACGGCGGTTCTTTTCTGTTACGTGCAATCTACCCTCACAGATAGCTTCCCGTTAGGAAGTGTGATACTCTATGTTGCCCGGACGTTCCTCATCGTAACGATGCGACAGACCGGTCTGCTGCTAATTATTATCTATAAAGATACGATTATCTACCTTTTTGTGACCTCGACTTTCTCAGTAGGTGCTATATTACGGTTTCTTTTTTCAACTTCCTCCACAACTCTTTGAGCCAAATGGGCAAAAGCCATACCCGTAATACTGTTTTCATTCATAGCCACAGGCTTGCCGGCATCGCCACTTTCACAGATGCTTTGTACAATCGGTATCTGTCCGAGCAAAGGTATTTCCAATTCTTCAGCCAAACGTTTACCTCCCTCCTTACCGAAGATATAATATTTATTCTCCAGTAACTCGGCCGGTGTAAACCAAGCCATATTCTCAATAAGTCCCAAAACCGGCACTTTAATTTTCTCATCCAGAAACATATTGATACCCTTCAGAGCATCAGCCAGTGCAACCTGCTGAGGGGTCGTTACCACAACAGCCCCGGTAAGCCCCAATGTCTGCACCAGTGTCAAATGAATGTCGCTTGTACCGGGAGGCATATCCAAAATAAAGTAATCCAATTCTCCCCAATTACCTTCCCGGATCAGTTGCCCCAAAGCATTGCTGGCCATAGAGCCTCGCCATAAAATAGCATTTTTCGGATCTACGAAAAATCCGATAGAGAGCAATTTAATACCTTCTGCCACTACTTCAGGAGCAATCAGTTCTTTTCCGTCCACACTCTCCAATACGGGGCGAGCATCTTCGCAGCCAAACATTTTGGGCATAGAGGGACCAAAAATATCTGCATCCAATAAACCTACTTTATAACCTGCTTTTGCCAAAGCCACCGCAAGATTGGCAGAAACCGTGCTTTTGCCTACACCGCCTTTTCCTGAAAAAACGGCAATGGTATTTTTCACATTAGGCAGGATAGGTGTTTGTTTGACTTCTTGAACTTCCGGATAAACAGCCGTTATATTTCCCTTTATCTCCACTTCGGGTCCCACATAGGTAAGAACAGCCGTTTCTGCAGCTTTGATTACCGATTTTGCGAACGGGTCGTTCGGTTTATGAAAGATAAGCGAAAAGCTCACTTTATTTCCATCAATTCTTATGTTGTCTTCAACCATCTCGGCGGTAACCAGATCTTCACCGGAACCGGGATAGCGAACTTTCTTTAATGCATCGATAATAAGTTGAGGATATAATGTCATTTTTATCTGTTTTATTTTGTTGTTGAATAATTACGCCCGAAACTTCTATAAGAGTCGAATTCGATCTCTATATCCGGCTCCGTTAATGGTATCGATTTATCTCCCGGCTTAAAACATAGATACTTTATGGTCAATCCGCGATCCAGCCATTGTTTCTCGTAATAAGTCCGTATATCGGGAACATTCAGATGTTCCATCGTAACTCCATGATACAAATCATCCGTGTCGGCCATCACAGCCAAACCGTTCAATTCGATCATCGCTTTCGTATAGGTATATAAAAAAGCACTGTCTGTCTTAAGATGTATCAGTCCTCCGGGAGAAAGCACCGAGCGGTAAATATCCATAAACCGGGTGGATGTAAGCCGTTTATTAACTTTCTTCATCTGAGGGTCCGGAAAAGTAATCCATATCTCACTGACTTCTCCGGGAGCGAAAAAACGGTCCAACATTTCAATTTCCCCCCGTACAAAGGCTGCATTTTTGAGCTGCTCTTCCAAAACAATCTTTGCACCGCTCCAAATACGTGCACCTTTGACATCCATACCGATAAAATTAACATCAGTATTCCGGCGAGCCAAACCTACGGTATACTCGCCTTTACCGCAGCCCAGTTCGATAACAACGGGATTATTATTTTTGAAAAAATCTGCGTGCCATCTACCCTTAAAAGGGAACTCCTCATTTCGTAAACGCGCAAAAGGATATTGAAGCACATGAGACATGCCTTCCAGTTCGGCAAATTTTGCCAATTTATTTTTACTCATCAGTAAAGCGCCTTCCCTGTTTTGTTGCCTACCGGTTATTCTTCGTACATGCCTATGCTTTCGCAATAAGCCATCTCGCCCAATACGACCTGACGAATATCGTCTTCTTCATATTTACCCATACCGTCTTTTTGCGCATTCTTCAGCACATAAGAGAGTAACTCATCTTCATCTATTTCCACAAATTCCTCATCGCTCTCATTGGCCAGCTCCAAAAGTCCACGGCTTTCGTAGTAATCATAAATCAGATCGATCAGATATAAAATTTGATCTTCATCGAATTTTTCTTTCAGATCCTGAGAAATATAGTTTCTTACGTATGCTACAGCCGCAGCATCATCATAAGGTATCATCTCTTCCATAACTCTATCTCTTTATAGTGAAACCAATAGTCAAAGATAAGACATATTGGGCACAACTCTATATCCGGCCAAACGTTCTACGGGCACAGAATACGAATAAAAGAGAAAAACGGCCTTAAAAAAAGGAAGTCTCTCTCTTTCAATAATATAAATACGAAGCATGAATCTATTTCTCGGCAAATTCCATCAGGTATGCCTTAATAAACTCATCGATCTCGCCATCCATCACGGCATTCACATCGCTTGTCTGATAGTTTGTCCGGTGATCTTTAACCCGCCGGTCATCGAACACATAGCTCCGTATCTGCGATCCCCACTCTATTTTCTTCTTACCGGCTTCTACCTCCGCCTGTGCCGCTCTTCGTTTTGCCAGCTCACGGTCATAAAGCTGAGAACGCAAAAGTCGCATGGCATTTTCACGGTTATCGGTCTGAGAGCGGCTTTCTGTGTTTTCGATCACGATCTCTTCCTGTTCACCGGTATCGGGGTCTTTATAGTTATAATGTAAACGAACCCCCGTTTCCACCTTGTTTACGTTCTGGCCTCCGGCACCGCTGCTGCGGAAAGTATCCCACCAAAGATCAGCCGGGTTTACCGTTATTTCTATGGAATCGTCGACTAAAGGAACGACGAAGACAGAAGCAAAACTGGTCATACGCTTGCCCTGTGCATTGTATGGCGACACTCTGACAAGCCGGTGAACTCCGTTTTCGCTTTTCAGAAAACCGTAGGCCTGATCTCCCTCTATCTGCATCGTAACCGTCTTTATTCCGGCATCATCTCCATCCTGCCAGTTCGTTATCGTCAGTTTATAGCCATGCTTATCCGACCATCTCTGATACAACCGGACTAACATTTGCGCCCAATCCTGACTTTCGGTACCTCCCGCACCTGCATTTACTTTCAGAACAGCCCCGAAATTGTCTTCTTCGGCACGCAGCATATTCTTAAGCTCGGCGTCTTCAGTAAAGGATATAGCCTGAGCATAAGCATTGTCTACCTCTTCCTCCGAAGTTATCCCCTCCTTACAATACTCAAAAGCTAACTGAACTTCCTCAACGGCGCTGTTCACTTCTTCAAAAACAGCAATCCACTTACGCAAAGTTTTCACCTTTCGCATTTGCTCTTCCGCTCTTTTATTATCTTCCCAAAAGGCGGGGTCTGCCGTTCTTAATTCTTCCTCTTTTAATTGGATACGTCTGTTATCGACGTCAAAGATACCCCCTCAGCGCATCACGGCGCTCCAACAGATCATTCAGTTGGTCTAATGTAATCATCGTATAATTTTGATTAAAAAGTAATAATATCTATTTATCTATTGTGAATAAACTCCTCCAAATGTTCGGTAACATCGTAGGTCTCGTTATACATCTCTTCAATCTCTTTTGCATAACGTTCATTGATAACCTTGCGCTTGAGCTTGAGCGTATTGGTAAGCAAACCGTTTTCTATAGAGAACGGCTCCGTCAAAATGGTAATACGCTTAACTTTCTCGAACCGTGCCAAAGATGCCTGTGCTATCTCTATATGCCCCATAAGCAACCTGTTGACCTCATGATCTCCGGCCAGATCTTCTGCAGTTCTGTTATTTACAGAAACACCTCTTTCGGCAAGTTTCTTCCGCAGCACATCCCAGTTCGGATAAATCAGAGCACTCACAAATTTGTATGTGTCTCCGATGGTTGCCGCCTGTTCAATAATGGGATCATTGAGCAAAAGCCCCTCGATCATCTGCGGAGCCACATACTTTCCATTAGCTGTTTTGAACAAGTCTTTTATCCGTTCCGTAAAATAAAGCGTTTTCCCTTCTATACGTCCGGCATCTCCCGTCCGGAAAAATCCGTCCAGTGTAAAACTTTCCTGATTAGCCTGCGGGTTATTGAAATAACCGCTTGAAATACTCGCTCCTTTAAGTAAGATTTCATTATTTGCCGGATCGATCTTCACCTCCAATTCCGGTACAATATCTCCCACGGAATAAATATCGAATTTATTTCTACTGTAACAACTTACCGTTGCGGTGCTTTCCGTAAGGCCGTACCCGCAAATTATAGGGAAATTGACCGATTGGAGAAAAACGTTAATCTCAGTGCTCAAAGGCGCTCCTGCCGTCGGGAAGAAACGCCCCTGTCCCAAGCCGAGCACCCGTTTGATTTGACTGAATACCATTTTATCATAAAACTGAAACAGCAGGGTCAATCCCAATGGAGCTCTCTTCCCTTTCGTTTCATACTCCACACGGTAACGGTTGCCTGTTTTCAGGGCATGGCGATACAGGTGCTGCAAAAATTTGGGGCTGTCATCGATTTTCTGCTGTACACCGGCATACACTTTTTCCCAAAAGCGAGGCACATTGCACATCAATGTGGGCTTTACCTTAGGCAACGCCTGCAAAATCTTTTTAGGATTGCTCAAAATAGCAACAGTAACTCCCTGGCTCAGGCAATAGTACGTCCAGGCTTTTTCAAAAATATGACTAAGCGGCAGAGCACACAAACTGGTATCCCTTGATGTGATAAAATCAAACATCTTTGTGTGTACGGTCAACTGGTGGATAAAATTGCTATGATGCAGCATGACCCCTTTACTTTTTCCCTGAGTGCCGGAAGTATAAATAATAACGGCCAAATCGGTGACTAAAGCATTAGCCGCCGAAACTTTCGCCGCAACCTCATTATGCATCGAGTCTCCCAAGCGAACGAATTCATTAAAAAAAATGGAAGTCTTGTCCTCGGGATGTAAAATGACATTTTCATCAAAGATAACAATGCGTTTTATCTGATCGGACTGTTGCTGCACGTAGAAAGCATTGTTATACTGGAATTGCTCTCCCACGAAAAGAGTTTGAATATCGCCATCCTCCACCACAAACTGAACCTGTTCGGGCGAAGCTGTCGCATACAACGGAACGGAAACGCCACGCATCATATAAATACCGAACTCCGTGTAAAGATAGCGCACCATATTTTGAGAGTATATCCCTACCCGTTCTTCCGGTTTAAGCCCTATCTGGTTAAAAGCTTTCGCCACATTGATCACTCCCCGCCGAAAATCATCACCGGTCAATTTGTCCCAATGCTGAGTCTCTTCATTATAATGTTTAAGAACTGTTTTATTGGCAAACGAATCGCAGATTCGTTGTGGAAATTCAGCCAAATGGTATATCTGCATCATTTTTATTGTTTAGAGTGAAACAACGAATAAAGATATGAACTAAGACTTTAATGCCGTAAGAACGGCTCCAGCAGCGCGTTCGGAACAAGGAGTATTTCCCAGTTTTTCATAAACATCCCGATAACCTTTGATCTGACGGGTACGCTCGGCACCTTCGGATAAAACGGCTTTCAGATGTGTGGCAATATTGTCTACCGTTACCTCATGAGCAAGCAGCTCCGGTACCACATCGAAATCCGCCACCAAATTGACCAATGAAAAATATTTAATGGGAAACAAATATCTAAATCCCCAGCGGATTATCCGGGAACCGCCGGCACGATAGCAAACGACCTGCGGAGTACCTAAAAGACAGGTCTCCAAAGTAGCCGTGCCCGAAGTAACCAGTGCAGCCCTGCTTTTCTCCACCAGTTCATAAGTGGCTCCAAAAACAATCTCCACTTTTCTGTCTTTCAAATACGGGGCATAATCTTCCATGGTCAGGCCGGGAGCACCGGCAATAACAGGCCTTACGCCACCGACTGAAGCAACGGCCTCCAGCATATACGGCAAATTGGTTGCAACCTCTTGCCTGCGACTGCCGCAGAGAATCGCCACAACCGGTTCACCTGTTTCGATATTCAAGTTCAACTTCGGCTGTGCCGTTACACGATAATTATTTACAGCATCCACACACGGGTTACCCACAAAAACCGTCTTAATGTCGTATGGCTTAAAAAAAACGGTTTCAAAAGGCAATATACACAAAAGAGTATCTACATATTTCTCCAGTATTTTCACTCGCCATCTTTTCCATGCCCATACTTTGGGAGAGATATAATAGACAACAGGGATACCCAGCAGATCGTGAACATAAGGAAGAATATACTTAAAATTGAATGTACCGAAATCCACCGGAATAACCACATCCGGATTAAATTCCCGAATAGCTGACTTCACCTTTTTTGCGGCATCTGCGATCTCACCCAAATGTCTCAGAACAGGTAGAAAACCCATATAGGCCACTTTTCTGTAATGTACTACCGGCTCGCAGCCGGCTGCTTCCGTCATCAAATCGCCACCCATAAAACGAAATTCGGCCTGCGCATCTCTGCCGGCAAGCGATTTAATAAGGTTAGAAGCATGCAAATCTCCCGAAGCTTCGCCGGTAATCAAAAAGTACTTCATTCAAAATCTTATTCGACTCGATTATCGCAGTCAACCATTTCGCACAATTCCTCCAGAAAGCGGTAATCGGTCATATCCACATTTACAGGCGTCAAAGCTACATACCCCTCTTCCAAGGCCTCCAAATCTCCGGGAAATTCCGGTGTTTTGTTAACCTGATGCCCCTGCATCCAGAAAACTTCCTTGCCGCGGGCATTGACGCTGCGCATATATTCGTTGGTAAAACGTCCATTCGTCAGCGGGCACACATGTATACCTTTCGGTTTTTCTTTGGGTACATTCATAGACAACAGCGTATTCTTGGGCAAACCGTTTTCCAAAATCATGGAAGCAATCTTCAAAGCCCACTCACAAGCGTATGTAGTATCGATTTCCTCGGCATGGTCATTCAGCGAAACGGCCAGAGAAGGAATACCGCAAACAGTTCCCTCCATGGCTACCCCCAACGTGCCGGAATAGAGCACGCAAACTCCATCATTACGTCCGTGATTGATACCCCCCACAACCAGATCCGGTTTTTCGTCCGCAAAAATCGTATTCAGAGCCAGCTTGACACAGTCCACGGGTGTACCGGTAGAGCTGTATACGGTAAGGCCTTCTTCCTGATGACGCAGCTTCATGGTAATCGGCACAACCGATGTAATAGCCGATGAAAAACCGGAGCGTGCACCGTCCGGGGCTACCACCGTCACATTGCCCAAAGGCATCAATGCTCTCATCAAAGCTTTTACTCCGGGAGCTCTGAAGCCATCATCGTTAGAGACCAATATTTCATATTTCTTTTTTTCTTTCATAGTGTCTTATCAATCTTAAATAAAATAAAAAGGGCGCAGCTCAAAAACTGTGCCCTTGAAATATTTACTGTGCATCCTCCGGGATTATGTCATCCAGTCTTACTACATATTTCAGGGCCGAATATGAAGGGATACGGTATTCCATGTTCATACTTTGCCCGTAAGCCATATACCACGGAACAATCAGTTCCACCTCGTCTCCTTTCTCCATGTTCAGCAAACCGATACGCATGCCCAGCGTTACATTTCGGCCGGAATCTCCGCGATAGACAGCAAAACGTTCGCCCGTTTCACTGGAATAATTATCATATACAAGGAAATGTTTGCCTTTCTCTCCCAATAAATATATTTTGAAATGGATGTCTACACGACTCGTAAAAATAGGCTTCTGATTCGTTTTTCCCTCCTTGAGCCATTTGGCATAAACATACTTATCGCCGATCAGACCGTCCATCGTAATGGCCTTATACTCGGCGTTGCCTTTGTATTCCCTGAAAGCTCGCTCACTGTTTAAGCGGTTTTGTTCTTCTGTATTTATTTTGTCATTACAGGATGCAAAACCCAGTAAAACAAAAAATGCCAGTAATAATTGCAGGAATTTAGTTCTATTATTCATAAGTCAATATCTATTTAATCTTCTGTAGAAGACTGCGCATGGAAACAGATTCGCCGATGATATGTCTCAATTCCGAGATATTCACACGCTCCTGTTCCATCGTATCCCGATTTCTGATTGTAACGGTATTGTCTTCCAGTGTTTGATGATCCACAGTAATACAAAATGGCGTACCGATAGCGTCCTGTCTTCTGTATCGTTTGCCGATAGAATCTTTTTCATCCATCTGACAGGCAAAATCGAAACGAAGATCTTCTATAATCTCTTCCGCTTTTTCGGGCAGCCCGTCTTTCTTGACCAAAGGCAACACGGCCAGTTTCACAGGAGCCAAAGCGGGTGGCAGCTTCATCACCACACGGGTTTCTCCATTTGGCGTGGGCTCTTCCGCATAGGCTCCGAAAATCAGACTCAGGAACAAACGGTCTACACCGATGGACGTTTCTATCACATAAGGCGTATAATTCTCACCCAACTCCGGATCGAAATATTGCATCTTCTTGCCACTGAATTCTTCGTGACGCTTAAGGTCGAAATCGGTACGGCTGTGAATACCCTCTACTTCCTTGAAACCGAAAGGCATCTTAAACTCGATGTCTGTAGCTGCATTGGCATAGTGAGCCAGTTTTTCGTGGTCATGAAAACGGTAATTACACTCTCCCAATCCAAGAGCCAGATGCCAGTTCAAACGCGTATTCTTCCAATAGTCGAACCATTTGAGTTCTTCACCGGGGCGAACAAAAAACTGCATTTCCATCTGTTCGAACTCGCGCATACGAAAAATAAACTGGCGGGCTACGATTTCATTTCTGAAAGCCTTACCGATTTGTGCTATACCGAAAGGTATTTTCATCCTTCCCGTCTTCTGTACGTTCAGGAAATTCACGAAGATACCCTGTGCCGTTTCGGGACGGAGATAAACCTTCATGGCAGAATCGCTCGTAGACCCCATCTCGGTGGCAAACATCAGGTTGAACTGACGCACCTCCGTCCAATTACGCGTACCGCTAATGGGACAAACGATCTCACAGTCCAGAATCAGTTGGCGCAAAGCCTCGAAATCGCCATTGTTCATGGCTTCGGAAAAACGGGTATGTACCTCATCGTACTTCTTCCTGTTTTCCAGCACACGCGGATTGGTTTGCCTGAATTGTTCCTCATCGAAGCTGTCGCCGAACTTTTTACGTCCTTTGGCTACCTCTTTATCTATTTTTTCCTCGATCTTAGCCAAATAATCTTCTATCAGCACATCCGCACGATAGCGTTTCTTAGAATCTTTATTGTCTATCAGAGGGTCATTGAACGCATCCACATGTCCCGAAGCTTTCCAAATCTTAGGGTGCATGAATATGGCCGAATCTATGCCCACCACATTACGGTGTAGCATGGTCATGGCCTGCCACCAGTATGTTTTTATATTGTTTTTGAGTTCGGAGCCATATTGTCCGTAATCATATACAGCCGCCAAACCGTCATAAATTTCAGAAGAAGGGAATACATAACCGTACTCCTTACAGTGAGAAACTATCTTTTTGAAAAGATCCTCTTGTTGCGCCATCGGGTCGTTCTTTTTTTATAGATAAAGTAATAATGATTATCTAAAAATCACCATTTTAATAAAACTTTTACAAAGTAACTAATTTTTATTGAATGAGGTTTACCAAAATTTCAGGGGATTGCTTAAATCAAAAGGAACATCGAAAATATTTCGCATGGAAATAACCGACGAAAAACACAACTTCTTCCGAATGCAGAAAACATTGGGAAACAAGGTTGACGTTTACTTGACGTGTACTGAAAATAAGGTTTTGAAGAAAAGCCGAAATTCTCTGCCTGACGGTTGAAAATTCTTCAGGCAAAGAAAAAAAATCCAAGTTAACTTGGATAAAAATCCGTCAGGCAGAGAATTTTTATTCTTTGCGCCATGGATTTTTATTGTCCTCAACTTTTTTCAATACACGTCACACGTCAACGTCAACGTCACACACGCCACTCATCATACCCATACCGATAAATCTTAAGTATGATAAAAACACACAATAAAACAGAGCTGCCACAGTACGGAAAAATATCTCGACTGAAAACATACCTGAATATTGCTCATCTTTTATCTCCGAAGCCCACATTAAAAAAAGCACAATAAAAGATAAGATAGCCATTAAACGTTTAATCGATAGTATTTTATATTAAGGCTAACAAGGCTTTTTGTTACCTTTGCTGCGTTGTGCATTTATATATATGGTATATTGCACACCATAAAAAAGTCAAACAACATGCTGATATAAATATGAGTTGGAAACGATTTAACCTGGTCAATAACATTCTCGGTTGGGCAACATTCCTCATCGCTGCCACCGTTTACCTCATGACCATTGGCCCCACAGCGAGTTTGTGGGATTGTGCTGAGTTTATTGCATGCGTTAACAAACTGGAAGTAGGGCACCCTCCCGGCGCTCCTTTCTTCATGCTGGTTTATAACGTAATTACTAACCTGACGGGCGATCCGACTAAAGTGGCGTTCCTTGCCAATGCAACAAGCGCCCTGCTCAGCGCTCTTACTATTCTTTTCCTTTTCTGGACTATCGGACATATGGTTCGCCGCATCATCACACCGGATGTGCGCCCGTACGATCTCGAGCCTGTACGCACCGAACTGACCCTCACCGAAAGCATCCTCATTTGGGGCAGCTCTTTGGTGGGAGCATTGCTCTACACTTTTACGGACTCTTTTTGGTTTAGCGCCGTAGAGGCGGAGGTTTATGCTTTCAGTTCGTTATGTACAGCATTGGTTTTCTGGCTTATGTTCAAATGGGAAGAGCGCAGCGAACAGCCTCGCTCGGACAGGTGGCTCATCCTGATAGCTTATTTTATGGGTATAAGCATCGGTGTACACCTGCTCAACCTGCTCTGCATACCGGCCATGGCATTGCTCTATTATTACAGACGATATAAAACTCCGAATATCAAAGGGGCTTTGATCACCCTTATCATCTCTTTCGGCATCATCGTTGTCATGATGTACGGCATTATTCAAGGCGTACCCAAAGTGGGCGGTGTTTTCGATGTATTCTTCGTGAACAACTTCGGAATGAGTTTCAACTCCGGTCTTTATATCTATCTGGTCCTGCTATCTGCCATTTTAGGCGGTACGCTATACCTTACCGACAGAGCCTCAAAAGGACTGAAACATAACGATAAACTGATGCGTGCAGGCATACTTGGCGGTGTAATGCTGATGGGCATTCCATTCTTCGGAAACGGTATGGCAATCGGTATTATACTGAGTGCAGCTTTGGCCATATTTCTTTTCACGCGGAAAAGACTCCCCATCAAACTGTTCCACACATTGCAGCTTTCGCTGGTGGTCGTACTCATCGGTTTTTCCTCTTACGGAGTTATTCTGGTACGGGCTATCGCCAACCCTCCTATGAATGAAAACAACCCACGAAATGCACTTACACTGCGCAAATATCTGGCACGCGAGCAGTACGGCAGTACCCCGCTCTTTTACGGCCCCACTTTTGCCTCGAGACCGATAGCAGTGGAGAAAAACGGCGAAGTGATTGGCGAAGCTCCGAGAGACAGCATAAACAATAAAGATAGATACATCAAATACTACGATCGTAACAAGTATATCTATCCCGCTAATGCCCAGATGCTATTTCCCCGAATCTATTCTCCTCAAGCCTCTCACATACAGGTCTACAACTCCTGGATGGGACGTGCTTACAACGACTATACGATGCCAACATTCGGAGATAACCTGCGTTTCTTCCTGACCTATCAGGTGAACTTCATGTATTGGCGTTATTTCCTTTGGAATTTTACAGGTCGTCAAAACGACATTCAGGCCGACGGTGGTTTACTGCGAGGCAATGCGATGACGGGTATCCGCTTTATAGACAACCTCTTCCTGGGCGATACTTCTAACATGCCTAAAATGACTACGGAAAACAAAGGGCACAATGTATATTATATGTTGCCACTGCTTTTGGGATTGCTCGGCATTGCTTTCCAGCTCCTCAAAGGAAAAGAAAAGGGAGCACAAAGTTTTTGGATTACATTCTTCCTGTTTTTTATGACCGGTCTGGCCATCGTATTATATGTGAACCAGACACCGCTGCAGCCACGTGAGCGAGATTATTCGTATGCGGGTTCTTTCTATGCCTTCTGTATCTGGATCGGCATGGGAGTCACAGGCCTATGGGTCATCCTGAAAAAACTGAAGATGAAAGACACGGGAGCCGCGATACTGGCATCGGCACTGGCTCTGATCGTGCCCGTACAAATGGCTTCGCAAAACTGGGACGACCATGACCGCAGCGGACGTACCATAGCACGCGACATCGGTAACAATTACCTCGAAAGCAGCGAACCGAACGGGATTATTTTCTGTTTCGGCGATAATGATACCTTCCCGCTATGGTATATGCAGGATGTGGAAGAGGTACGCCGTGACATACGTACGGTAAACCTGAGTTATCTGGGCGGAGGCTGGTACTGCAATCAAATGCAGCGTAACAACTATGACGCTCCGGCTCTGAAAATGGAATACCTCACTCCTCATTTCCTCGCTCATAACGAAATGGTGGGCATCGAAGCCGTTAAACCGATGATGGGATTGGCGGAAGGTCTGCACTTTGCCACGACAAACGAGGCAAAAACACTGCCTACGGATGTATTGGTAGCTCCGGTCAATAAAGAAAAACTACTTAAACAGGTTCCCGAACATCTGCATGAGAACATTTTGGAGAACCTCCCCATTTCGGAGCGTAATAAACGATACTTGGGGCTGGACGGATTGGGTGTGCTGGACATCATACACGGCAACGACTGGGAACGCCCGATATACTGGACGGTAGGTAGCCCACGCGATGCATTTTCCAATCTGGCGAACTTCCATGTTCAAACAGGTATGTTATGGAAATTCCTGCCTGTCAACCTGCTTAATTCGGATAGCACGAGCATAGCGCCGATCGATTTGGATCGTACCTATGATCTGGTAATGAATAAATTCAGATGGGGCGGTGCCGAGAATCCGAAGGTCTACATGGATATGACCTGCCGCAATCTGATGATGACCTACCGTACAAATGTATTCGTACCGCTGGCAAAAGGATTGCTGCAAAGAGGAGAAACGGAAAAAGCCCGTGAAGTGCTGAAAAAATGTCTGGTATCCGTTCGTCATGAAGTGGTACCGCATGACGAATTCAGCATATATCTCATGGAAGTTCTCTATGATGCAGGGTTGAAGAAAGAAGCCGATGAAGTAGCACAGCATATCGCTTCGTCTGTGATGAGCAAACTGGACTGGATGTTCGGCATGATCACCACAAAAACCGATATCTTCTTCAAACTGATGGAAGCGGGTGAGGTAGACTATGAGATGCGTAATGCTATCGGATTGATTCAAATCTGCAACAAAAAAAACAGTCAGATAGTCAATAACCTTGTACCTCGAATAGATACATACAGGCAGTTGATAGAGACTTCGTCCGAAAAAAACAAAGAGCGGAATAATCCGTTGTAAATCGACGACAATAAACAAAAACTTCGGTTCCATAAATCTGTTATCGACAGTTTATGGAACCGGTTTTCGAGAAAATATCCCTGTAAAACAAGAGACCTCAAAAACAGGGTGTACATAAAGAAAGGTGCAACATATCCCGAAACCAGTGTACACATCCAAACCGCCGGTTTTCATGTTCTTAAGACAATATCTACAGATCTCTCGATTTCACACTCATAATAGAAGCGATATCTATGATTGAACATTTTATTTGTCAGGTACCGCTCTTTTACCGGGCTCTTATCCCGGGTGGACGATGGTGCATACCCGCATACCGCGGGAAAAGCGTTTATCTGACATTCGATGACGGTCCCATTCCCGAAGTTACTCCATGGGTATTGGACAAACTGGACGAACTGGATGTAAAAGCTACTTTTTTTTGCGTGGGAGACAACGTAAGAAAATATCCCGAAGTGTTCGAAGAAATCAAACGACGAGGACATCAGGTGGGCAATCATACATTTCACCACATCAAAGGACTGGAAAAAAGCGCTCGCAGCTATATCGAGGATGTGGAAGCTGCCAACGATCTCATACACTCCCGGTACTTCAGGCCCCCGCACGGGCATTTGCTGTTTTCGCAGGTACGCGAGTTGAGCAAACGCTACGAACTGATTATGTGGGATGTAATTACACGCGACTACAACAGAAAACTCTCGCCGGAACGGGTCCTATATCACGTTAAACGCTACACCCGTAACGGTTCGATCATCGTTTTCCATGATTCGCTGAAAGCGGAAAAGAATATGCGCGAAGCCATGCCTCAGGCAGTTCGCTGGCTAAAGGAACAAGGCTACACATTTATGCGCATAGGGGATATGCGCTGATACAATAAAAAAGAACTGCCTGAGTGTATTCCTTACAGGCAGTTCTTTTTTATTTAATCGTATTCATCGCAAATCGACGACTTCAGCATGAGGATACCGGGCTTTACTTAAGCGGAAGAAAGACGAATCCGATTTTCCTCCATAAGGATCTAAGGAATGAACCGCTACTTCCATGTGTGAGCCATCGCGACCATAGATTAAGATCTTATGCGGAAGTTTCGTTTTCGTAATAAAATCGACAACAAAATATTTAAGCATCTCAGACTTTGCCGGAGTAAATCTCAAAGAGTTTCCTCCCTTGAATGCACCCTCCGTTTTCACATGAAAACCTTTAGCACGCGATGAAAGAAAAAGCAACGGATTGATCTGCAATAATTCTTCACCGGATGGTTTGGAAATCGTCAATGTATTCTCATCCTCATTATAGACAGAGAGCAATCCATCAGAATAGGCAGCAGTAATACCGCCGTACTCCAATCTGAATTTTTCTTTCTCCATATACAGCGTACCGCTAATTACAGAAACAACATCGGAAGACGTGACAGACGTTTTTGAAGTAAATGAAGTCTTTACGATCTTATCGGTAAATATCGCTTTTTCTGCATCAGCCAATATCTGAGACGGATTTTGTGCCTGCAACAGGGAAAAACAAAACAATAGTAAAACAGTAAAAATACTGTAGCGAGCGATCTGTTTCATTGTCATTCTGAATTTTGATTACATAGAGTTAGACAGCAAAAAAGCCTGTCGTTTATCAATCGAGCGTGGAAAGAAGACGGGCAAGGGACTCTTCGTCGGAAATAAGCACATCGCGGGGCTTACTGCCATCCTGCGGAGAAACGATTCCGGCAGCCTCAAGCTGGTCCATCAAACGGCCGGCACGATTGTACCCGATGTTAAACCGACGTTGTATATTACTGGTAGAACCGATCTGACTGTTAACGACCATACGTGCCACTTCTTCAAAAAGCGCATCTTTTTCTTTGGAGTTGAAGACCTTCACATTCTCATCGTTGTCGGCTATGTACTCAGGCAAATCGTACGGATGGCCGAAACTTTCCTGGCCTTCTATACACTCCACAATATCTTCGCTCTCGGGCGTATCGACGAAAGCACACTGCAGGCGAAGCATATCCTTGCCCTGATAGAAAAGCAGGTCTCCCCTACCCACCAACTGATTGGCACCGGGAGAATCCAAAATAACACGGGAGTCTATCTGGCTGAACACCTTAAAGGCTATACGTGCCGGGAAGTTGGCCTTGATAACACCGGTAATAATATCAGAAGAAGGACGCTGGGTAGCAATAACCATGTGAATACCGGCAGCCCGGGCTTTCTGTGCGATACGGGTAATGGGCGTTTCAGCCTCTTTGCCATTGGTATTCATAATAAGGTCTGCATACTCATCGACAATGAGCACGATGTATGGCATAAAATCATGTCCATCCAAACGAGACAGCTTACCCGCCATTACCATTTCATTATAATCCTTGATATTCCGCACACGGGCATCGGTAAGTTTACGATAACGGTTATCCATTTCAATACAAAGAGAATTGAGTGTAGGCACAACCTTAGACATATCGGTAATAATAGGATGCTGCACATCGGGCAGTTTCGCCAGATAATGGTTTTGCAAACCTTCATAGACACTGAACTCCAGCATCTTGGGATCGACCAAAACAAACTTTAATTCTTCCGGACGCTTACTGTACAAAAGTGAAGTAATCAACGCATTCAGCCCGACACTCTTACCCTGTCCGGTGGCACCGGCAATAAGCAGGTGCGGCATCTTCGCCAGGTCAAAAATAAAAGGCTCGTTGGTAATGGTTTTACCCAAAGCAACCGGCAAAGCCATTTTTTCTTTAATATCTTCAAAGCGTTTGGAGCCTAAAACAGAACGCATGGAAACGATCTGAGGAGAAGAGTTCGGTACTTCTATACCGATAGTGCCCTTGCCCGGCATTGGGGCTATGATACGAACTCCTTCGCTTTTGAGGCTCATGGCAATATCGTCTTCCATAGCCCGTATGCGGGAAATTTTGATACCGGCATCGGGGATCACCTCATAGAGGGTAACAGTAGGTCCGATCGTAGCTTTATGAAACGAAACGCCCAACTTAAAGCTATCCAATGTGGAGATAATTTTTTGCTTATTCGCCTCAATTTCTGCCATGTTGTGCTCCTGCCCGGAGTCGTAGTTTTTGAGTAACTCCAAAGAGGGGAAACGGAAATGTGCCAATCTTACGCCGGGGCCAACCTGAGAACGGGAAATGGTATTGATATCGACCATTTCCGTTTCGGGGGCTATCTCCACGATCATCTCATCGTCCCTTTTCTTCTCATTCCGACTTTGAAATGGGGGTACGACAGAAACCGGAGGAGTTTGAACGGTCAAAAAATCATCCGGCTCCTCATCGTCAAGAAGAGTTTCATCTTCATTGACGTTCTCCTCCTCTCTATCTGCCTCTGCATTTGACGGAGAAGTTTTTTCCTGTTTTTTTCTTCTCTTAATCCACTTCAAACCCAATAAACTGCGGAAGAAAAGGACGGCATCCTTTTTGACCAAAACCGCTATAACGATAAAAAGAGCTAACAACAACAAAACGAAACCGACGGAACCAATGGAACGAGACAGCCAAAGAGCCCAACTTTGACCGTGTAAACCACCCCAAACGAGGAAACTGTTACTGTCTACCAACCCTTGGAGCCAACCGAAAAACAAAGAGAACCAGATAGCGGCAGAAGCACAGAAAAGAAAACGTTTTACATAAGAAACACGCTCCAAAAGCCCCATCAACTTCAGACTGATCGAAACAATATAGATAAACAGAAAAACGATGCCGAAACCGAATAAACGGTTGAACAGGAAATCGCTCAAAACAACTCCCTGAGGTCCGCATTTATTGGCTACATCTATTCGCCCCAATAGAATATCTGCCCATGGTGCACCGTTGATAACACTCTGGTCTTTGCCCCCTGAAAAGAAAAAGGAGCCTAATGCTATGGAAGAATAGATAATTAAAAGGAGCAACACTGTGCCTACGATAAAACCGGCACGGTCACGACTGAAAGAAAAAGAGAGAGAATTCTTAAGCCTTTGCCATACCCGGGAAACAGATCGTTTCTTCTTTGTTGGATTTTGTCTGGATGCGGATTTATTTGATCTTCGAGTTGTTCTTTGATGCCCGGCTCGTTTCTGATTTGTCATAATAATATAAAGGAATTTAGTCCTTTACAAAAGTAATAAAGATTTGCCTTAAGCTGCATATCATGCAAGTAAGCCGCCAAAAGCTCTCTGTATTAAAGTTGCATGTTACCGAAAAGTAACATACCTTTACTGTTACCTTTCGGTAACATGCAAAAAGAAAGACAATGAAAGATCGGGATTTAACAGAAAAGAAAATTCTGGACGCTGTAGGGAATATAATTATCCACGAAGGATTCGAGAATGTAGGTGTAAACTCCGTTGCACAAAAAGCAGGAGTTTCAAAAATGTTGATTTACAGATATTTTGGCAGTTTGGATGAATTGATTACGAAATACATTCTGCAAAAAGACTATTGGATTAACATCACTGTCGATCCTGTAAAGTCATCCAACTTAAGCCGCAGCATCAAACAACTTTTTCGGCAACAAATAGCACAACTCAGGGAAGATACTACTCTGAAAAGACTTTACCGCTGGGAACTATCCGCAAAGAATGCCTCCACAAACCGACTGCGAGAAAAGAGAGAACAAAACGGTTGTCAACTAATCAAAATCGTCAGCGAATTAACACATTCATCCGAAAAAGAGGTAGCAGCTTTGGCAACCATCCTGTCTGCATCAATAAGCTACTTAGCTCTCTCTGAAGAACTTAACCCGACCTATAACGGGATAAATCTACAAAGTGAAAAAGGTTGGGAGCAAATAGCAGAAGGAATGGATCTAATCATCGATTTATGGTTAAAACAGGAACGGCAATGAAAAGACAAACGATACTATCAACTTTATTCATTTTTGTTTTTATGAGTATTATACATGCACAAAGCCCGGACTTTCTGTTTATGATCGAACAGGCGGGAAAAGCTCCATCAGGACACAATACACAACCCTGGCTATTCAAAATAAATGAACCGGTCATAGAGATTCATCCGAATTTCGAGAAATCATTGCCCGTGGTGGATTTCGACAACAGAGAGCTTTTTATCAGCCTCGGATGTGCAGCAGAAAACCTTTGTATAGCCGCAATCCACAAAGGCTACAAGCCAACAGTCTCAGTCGGCCAACAGGGTGTGATTACCATTCATCTTACCAAACAAGATACACCGGCGAATATCGAAACGTTAATAGAACAAATAGCATTAAGACAAACGAACAGAAGTATTTACAACGGGAAAATGATTGCGGAGGATACGATAAGACTATTAAAGTCTATCGACATTCATCCGGAAGTAAACATCTATTTTTATGAAAAAGGTTCTCCGGAATTCGACACCATCGCTCAATATGTATTCAGAGGGAATTTGTTACAGATGCAAGACAAAGCCTTCAAAAACGAACTACGAAGCTGGATGCGTTACAACAAAAAGCATCAGGACGAAACAAACGACGGCTTGAGTTATGCTGTTTTCGGAGCGCCCAATCTGCCTAAATTTATCGTAAAACCGATAATGTCAAAGGCAATAAACGGGAAATCGCAAAACAAAAGCGACAAGAAAAAAATCGAATCCTCATCACACTTCGTACTCTTTACAATACAAAACAACAATATTGCCGAATGGATAAACCTGGGACGAACATTAGAACGTTTTCTGCTCAAATCCACGGAATCAGGTATTGCACACGCTTATCTGAACCAACCCAATGAGATACGATTTTTGTCCAAAGAAATGGCTAAAGCCATCGATATACAAAATGGACACACAGCCATCCTGTTAAGAATAGGATATGGTAAAAAGATGCCCTACTCCAAAAGAAAAGACGTCCGTCAATTGATAATCAAAGACTGAGAAACAAGATTTGGTTCTACAATATCGAAAAGATACTTATAGAGCTACTTTATTTTTATGTGCCTGTATTTTTGAAAAAGTAAAATCAGGAAATGGCACTCCAATCCGTATCATTGCTGAAAATTAAGCGCATACGTTCTTTTAACGGAGCATAATAATCGGAAGAGAGATCGGAATCTTTGGCAAAGATACGTTCTGCCAGCTCTCTGGTGAGTTGTACCATAGCTCCGTCTCGTGCAGGATTAGCAATGCGCAGTGTCATCAACCTGCCGCTTTGGCGTGTACCGTCCAATTCTCCAAAACCTCTTAATTTCAGATCTTCTTCGGCAATCACAAAGCCGTCATTTGTTTCCACCATAATTTCCATACGCTTCCGGGTCTCTTCGGACAGGTTGCCTCCGGTAATCAGTATACAGTAGCTTTCCGCACCTCCCCGTCCCACTCGACCCCGAAGTTGATGAAGCTGCGAAAGCCCGAAACGCTCTGCTCCCTCTATAACCATAACGGTGGCATTCGGTATATCTACCCCCACCTCAATTACGGTAGTTGCCAGCAATATCTTCGCTTCGACCGAAGAAAAACGCCGCATTCGCTCCTCTTTTTCCATGGCTGTCAATCGTCCGTGCACCCATGTCAGATCAATATCGGGAAATATTTCGCAAAAAGTATTGTATCCTTCTTCCAAACTTTTATAGTCTTCGGATTCGTCGATCATCGGGTAAACGACGTAGACTTGATATCCCAGCTCTATCTGCTTCCTTAAAAAACGATAAACCGGAGCCATATCGTTATCATAATGATGAAATGTCTGCACCGGCTTCCTGCCGGGAGGCAGTTCGTCTATAACGGATATATCCAAATCGCCATAGAGTGTCATGGCCAATGTGCGGGGAATAGGAGTAGCACTCATAATAAGGATATGGGGTAAAATATCGGTACTTTTTTGCCAAAGCTGCGCTCGCTGCGCCACACCGAAGCGATGCTGTTCGTCTATGATAGCCAATCCCAGCCGGTTAAAAACCACTGTCGGTTCCAACAAGGCATGCGTACCTACCACAATACGCAGACTGCCATCGGCCAATGCAGGTAAAATGTTTTTTCTTTCCGAAACTTTTGTGCTTCCTGTGAGCAATGCTACCTCTATACCCAAAGGCTCAAGCATACGGCTGAGCGTTTTATGATGCTGACGTGCCAATATCTCTGTGGGAGCCATCATGCAGGCCTGATAGCCATTGTCCAAGGAAAGCAGCATACACATCAAAGCCACCAACGTTTTACCGCTTCCCACATCCCCCTGCACGAGCCTGTTCATCTGTTTACCGGTCAGTGTATCCTGCCGTACTTCTCGAATAACCCTTTTTTGTGCACCGGTTAACTCAAAAGGGATATGACGGGTATAAAAGGTATTGAACAGAAAACCGACTTTCTCAAATATAAATCCGTGAAAAATGGCTTTGCGATGGAATTTGAGCGATTGCAGTTTGAGTTGGAGAAAAAACAATTCTTCGAATTTTAACCGTCTGCGCGCTCCTTCCAACAGAGTTGCATTTTGTGGAAAATGAATATTGACAATGGCATCGGCATAACTCATAAGATGAATATGCTCCGTTATCTCCGGCGGTAAGGTTTCGTACAGGTACGGGGCAACCTGTTTCATCAGCGTATCCATAACAGTGCGCATGACACGGTTAGTTATTCCGGCTTTTTTCATGGCATCCGAAAGCGTATACATAGGCAAAAAGCCTCCGCTAAGCAAGTCTGCTTTCTCCATTTTATCGATTTCCGGATGTGCAATGTTATAAATACCGTTGAAGAATGTGGGCTTACCGAAAATCAGATACTGTCTTCCTATGGTCAATGACCGCTCTATTTGGCTGATATTTCTGAACCATACAAGTTCAATGGAGCCGGTTGCATCGTAAAAAGTAGCTTGCAGTCTTCTCTTTCGCCCTGTACCCACCTGTTCCATGTGGCGTATGACACCCGACAACTGTATGTGCGGCATATCGGAGGTCAGTTCTCGAATGGTATAGATACGGCTGCGATCTACATAACGATAAGGATAGTTCTGCAACAGGTCCAAATAAGTATGAACATCAAGATCCGCAGCCAGCACGTCCGCCCGTCTTTGCCCGACACCCGGCAGTCTGCTTACCGGAGTTTCCCAGATCATTTTTGCCATACTTCCATCCATCACTGCTTCTTCCTATCTTCTTTCCAACAATAATCGAGCTATTTCCATATCGACAGGATCGGTCAGCTTGATATTTTCTTGATTTCCGGCCACGGTAGCAGGGTATCGGCCGGGATATGCCGCTTCATAGACAGAAGCATCATCGGTAAATTCTGTTCGATACGGCTGTTCGTAAGCCCGGCGAATTAAAGCCAGATCAAATGTTTGCGGTGTCTGTACCATGACATATTCACTGCGTGGTACAGCCCGGCTGCTTCCGTCCTTATTCAGTTTTCTCAAACTCTCTATAAGCGGCATGACAGGAACAGCCGCACCATCTGCTTCAGCTGCTTCGAAACATCTTTCGATTGTTTCCGTGCTAACCAAAGGACGAACACCGTCATGTATTGCCACCAGACCGCTATCAACCTCCAAAGCCAGCAATCCGCTCCGGACCGAATGAAATCTGGTTTCTCCTCCGTCTGCAATCCGGTGAGGTACATCAAACCGATATTCGGCACACAGCTCTTTCCAGACTTGCTGCTGATCTTTGGGCAATACCAACACGCACTTTTCGCATAAAGCATACCACTTGCGCAGAGTATGCATCAATACCGGTTCCTTTCCTAACAGAAGAAACTGTTTGGGTATGTCCGATCCCATGCGGGAACCCCTGCCCCCTGCCACGACAATGGCATAGCGCAGGGGTTTACTGCTGTCGTTACTATTCATGAAAAAAATTTAATCGTCGCTTTCACTTTTCCCGGAAACAAAAGATTTGCCATTACTCTCATCCAAACGCGCCATCAATGTTTCCAACTGTTTATCCGTCCCGGTCAGTTTATTGCGGCAGAAAGCCACCAGTTCCACCGCTTCTTCCACCAAGCGTGTCAACTCATCTACATCAGGGTTGTTATGTTCGATAATGGCCACGATCTCTTCCAACCGTGCGGAAGCTTCATTATAGGTTCTGTTTTTACTCATAAAAATACAATGGGATTAATTTTCGGCAGAGAACATCGGATCCCATGCCGGCAATCTTACCGGTTCGGTCTTCAATAAGGCCTTAACCTTCGGAGTAACATAACGCTTATCGATAACAAGACGGAAAGTGTAGGCATCGAACCAGCGATCTGTCATGATCAAGTGACCGTTGAAGCCGTTCGTTTCACCCCAGCTGTTCTCTACCATCCATTTTGTCGGTTTCCCTTTTTGATCCAGATCCACTGCAACCAAAGTCATGGCATGAGTGGAACCGCTATCGAACGTAGCAATACGCTCTTTCTTGTTCATATTGAGATCGATACCAAGAAGCGAGTTATAGTCGAAGTTCTCCAAATCAAGATAACCTTTTTTACGGTCAAGTTCTTTGCCTACGTCGCACGAATAATACATCATCGTACTGTCTTTGAGAGAAGCAATCGCCATTTGCTTGATCTCCTCCATCGGCAAATTTACATAAGTCCAGTTTTTTCCGTCGTAGCTATGCCTGTCATAGTCGATTTCGTAAAGTTTGTTATACGGACGGGAAGGGTCGTTCATCAGCATCACGTATTCGTTGCGCATATCCCGGCCGATAAACTTGTTATAGAAACTTTGAGGCGTATAGGTTTCCGTACTGACAATATTGCCTTTGGCATCACGCAAACTATAAGTAAAAGTCTTGGGCGGAATACCTAAATTCATAACCAAAACGCGATAAACATCTTTCAAACAAGCTGTTTTCTGTTGCATCAATTCTTTTTCGGATACCCCTTTTTCGGCAGCAGCACGCATTCTGATACCGGCTTGACGCAATAAGCGAGATAGAATCTTGTTCATTTGTCCGGTGTTGTTACTGGAATATGTTTCAGGCATCACGTCTGCGGGCACCAATCCGTATTTATAAAGATTGTCGGAAACACCGGTAAACTGTCCGCCGTCTCCGATGGGGTTCTTGAACAGCCATTCTACCATCTTATCATCCATAGGTTTTTGCCGGGTATCGATAATGCCCTGAAGAAAAAGGTTGGCTTTTTCCATCTGATCCCAAAAGAAATTGTAATTGTGCGAAAAGAAGAAAGCTCCCAGCCCATAGTCCGTAATCATACGGCTGCGCAGTACGTTCAGCCCGGTAAAGAGCCAGCAACGACCGCTGCTAAGTTGATTACTGATACCTTTCGTACTTACACGGTATGTAAAATCCTGATCTATACCGCTAAACTTGTTTGCATCCAGGACCAGACTGCTCATATTGTTATTGATGATAGCATTACGCAATGCTTTTTCCGTAGGTGTGTTTCGATAAGAAGCTTCAATTTCTTTGAGTATTTCCGGACTGATGCCTCCCTGTGCAGTTTGTGCAGACAAATCAGTTCCCATGACACTAATGCTCAAAAAAGCAAAACCAAACAAGATCTTTTTGTTCATTGTAGTAGCTGAGGTTATTAGTATTTGAATTAGCAGGTGTATTATGAAAAATACACCTCGTTTATTTAAATGATATTAACTGTAAATGTAGTTAAAATCTATCGATAAAAAAGCTTACCCGAACTGTACGACCGGGCAAGCTCTTCACACTTACAAAACGTTGAGACAGGCTATTCTTGAACTTTCAGTGCTTGCGATGCTTTTGTATGACCGGAATACTCGGGAGCATAAGCACTTTGAGCCGTAGCAATACCATTTTGATAAGTCCCCGTACGTACAACCACCTGTTCGTATTGAAGTCTGTATTCACCCCTTGTCAGATGGTTGAAAAAGAAGCGCGTTTCATTGTCACGGATTTCACAGTAATATCCGGTTCCGGCTCCCCATTGATAACCGCTGATTTGCGTAACCGGCTCCAGACATGCAGGTCTCATATCATGCAGAGAAACAAAGTCCATACTACGATTCAATCCCAGAAAAATCACAGTAACAATTTTTTGTCCCGGCTTCAACATCATCCCTTCGCTCAGACGCTCCAGTTTCTCCCGGCCATCTTTCACTGTAGGGATATAAAGTTCTTTCCGTACAGTAATATCTTTGCCGGAGCTTTGTACTTTGTCCAAAGGCATTTCATAAGAGGCAAAGACTCCGCCCCAAACAGGAGACTTACGGCTATGGGAAAGGGTCAACTTCGATTTTTCCGGCACTTTATTCAAAGGAACAGTATGATTGACGACCTCACCTCTGGCGGTAAGAGTGCCATTGACCAGCGGCATACGAATTTCCAATTTATCGGGTTGCAACTTCTCTACACGGTCTTCACTGCTCAACAAAGCATATACGGCATCTGCCGTAGCTATTGTGGAAGCCCATTGCGTGGTACGTTTTTGAGCCAAAAGCCATCGTTGCATTTGAGCCACGACCTTAGGATGTTTTCTCATCATATTCAAAAGCTCTATGGTTCCCGTATGAGTGGAAAACGTTCTGTCCGTCCACCAGTATTCGCCCGTATGCAACATGGCAAAGAATGCCCCCTGTTCCTGATCCGTTGTAAGGTGCTGAATAAGGCTCTCTGTCAATTTATCCGCCAAATCCTTTCTACCCATACGATAAAAGATAATAGCTGCTTCGGGCATTTCGTAAAGAGACAGTTTCGCAATATTATCGGTCAGTATTTTCAGGAAATACCCCTTTGTGCTTTCATACCGGTCTTGTGTGCTTGCAGGACGGCTACTATCCATGGCTATAAGATATAACCAATTCAGAGTTCCGTAAGGCAAATACGGTTTTATTTTCGGATTCTTTTTTAGCTCTTTCTCAAGTTCGGTTTTCTTATTAACAGCCATTCTATCCAAAGCTCGCCACCCTTTTTCATACATTATTTGAAACTCTCTGCCGGGCTTGAACAATTGAATAAACTGTTTCTGACGTACCAGAAGAGTCATAATATATGATGTCAGATAAGCGTTAGGCTCCATACCGGGGAACCATCTCCAATTGCCATCGGAGCTTTGCAGCTCTGCCAATTTATTTTCAAGAACTTTGATCCGGCTTGCCTGCGGTCTTTGCATGAAGTCGAGAAAAGCGCGCATTCGAGCCTCTTCACTGTCGGCAACATGCAACCAGGGAGTTTGCTGCGATGTCTGTTGTTTTAATGCATCATTTCTTTTCAAAGCACTTGTATCCACCACTTTACCCAAGGCTTTACGACGGTCTGCGATCCATTGTTTAACACCCGGTTGATCGGTCAGATAAGTCGCAATATTGATACTATAAAGAGCTGATGCCAGAGATATGGCACTCATACTTTGATCGGCCGCCATAATCGGAAGTTGTTGCATGGCAAGAAAAAGAGGATTTCCCACAGCTTCCACAGTTAATCGTCCCTGTTTCGGTTGGCCTGCAGGAAATAATTTCTGCAGATCGACAACCTCCGTTTTTTCTTCATCCAATCTGAACGGAACCGTTTCGGTTACCATTACCGATGCAGGCAGTTGCGTAAGTACATGCTGTTCTCCATCGCTGAATTTTTTACTTTGAGCCATCACTCTGACACCAATAGCTTCATACCCTGCAATTGCTTCCAGAGTCAAAGCAAAGGGAAGGGAACTACCGGCTTCGACACTGAAGTCCTGTGTCTGTTTGTGGAATATGGAGTCGGTGTTCAGATCGAAAAGTTCCAGTTTAATCGACCCTTTCACCGTCTGCTTACTCATATTGCGAACGGAACCGCCGATAACACCCCGGTCTCCGAAACGAATAAAACGAGGGATATTCGGCTCTATCATAAACTCTTTGTAAGCCTCCACAAAATCTTGTTTTGTTGCGGAAAACAACTCCGGTGTATGGGCAAAAAGTTCTACACGCCATCTTGTAAGGCTTTCCGGAAGCGTGAAAGACCAGGAGACTTCACCTTTGTTATCGGTATGCATACGAGGTTTGAAGTAAGCTAATTCGTCAAAATTCTTACGAACAGACACTGCATCCTCTTTTAAATCTGCAGCATCCTCTTCTGTTCCAACGATACCTTTACTTCGCATCTTGACAGAAGAGGTTTTCATTGCCACTGCGATTTCCTCTTTTAAAAAAGTTCCTCCTTCAAAAGGCTCCAAATAAATCTCATTTTCTTGAGCATAGATATAACGTTTATCCGATGTTATGTTTCTAAGCCTGCAGTAATATTCCGGCTCCTCCAAATAAGTTTGCAAAATATTATCTGTGTTCCTCTCGATGATCATATCTAATGATGCATCGGTCATCCATGAAGCCAAATTGGCATGAGTCGCAGGTTTTCCGTTTGGCATGAGGATTTTCAACTGCCATGTTTCTTCTTTTCCGGTGAGTAATTTATTCCGGAAAGACTGCCATTGCAAATCCATCTCTTTTACCGGAAATTCGCGACTGAACTTTACACTTTTTTCATATACTTTTTTATTATCCACAAGATAAATCAGCACTTTCCGGTATTGCTCTTCAAACTGACGAGTAGGAGCCGGCAATTCAAGTCGATTCATTTTTCCCGCCTCCGGAGTTAAAGAACCGTCTTTATAAGTACCGTTCACATAGAAAATGCGATAAAAAACCTGCTTGCCGGGCAAACTTGTTCCCCAAAGCAATACCGCTTTTTGATTATCCTTATATTTTTCCTTTTCTGCGGTTGCCCAAAGCGGTTCCGGGCTCGGTATTTCGGAATCATTAGGCGAAAAAACAAAAAACTCTTTTGCGGCCTCGACCTTTTCACCTTCCGGTAAACGATATGCAGCCTCAACACGATATTTTCCGGAAGGCAAAGAGCTCAATTCCTTTGAAGTTACAATGTTCTTATTGGCATCAGCTCTCCCTTTCAAGACAACCTCATCTGCACCCCAACGTTTTATGGTATAAGAAATTTTTCCATCTACAGGCCGGTCCTGATTATTCTTGAGAAGAACAGCCCATGGCTTACGGGGAGACTCTTTGCTGATATACTCGTTCATGTCGATTTCCATCTTCACAGGTATGGCTCCAATGAACATCTCGGTGGTCTCTTCATGCGTTTCACCGGAGAGATCCGTAACCACGGCTTCAACTTTATATTTATAATAAGTATACTGATCTTTCTGATCTTCTAAAGAAACCCGATGGTCTATATTTGTAAACTGAACCGGGATTTCAAATAATCCTTCTGAAGAGGTTTTCAGAGTTCCGGATGCCAGCACTATTTCCGGTGAGTCATTATAAAAATAGTATCGCCATCCCCAATTTATCTTTCGGGCGGTAACAGTATAATTGACTGTTGCCCCCTGAATGGGAAATCCGCTAAGTTTTTTAGCGGATCCATTCACTTGGGTTTTACCGCCTATTTTATAAGGTTCTTTAAGAGGGACAAGCAATACTTCAAAAGAAGGCCTTTTATACTCCTCCACATGAATATAACAATCGCTATAATACAAATTCCGCACCTCTGCCGTTATACGGTATCTTCCCAAAAGCCTGTCGGCAGGTATCTCAAAAGAACCCTCGAATACGCCATACTTATCAGAAGAAAAGTCTTCTTTATAAAAAACTTCTCCATTAGCATCCGTAGCTTTTACCGTGACTTTTTCTCCGGTTAAAACTTTCCCGGCTTCAGGATTATAACCTATATTGTAGACAATACCGCTAAAGAAAACTTTTTGCCCGGGACGATAAATGCTACGATCAGTGAAAACACGTGTTTTTGTTTCTCTTTTTTCCGAATTGAGAGTTCCCGGGTCAAAAAAATTAAAATAATCGGAAACATAAAGGTTGTCGGTTTTGGCATCCAAATATAAATGCAACTCTCCTTCCCGATTTGCAGGAATCAATCCATACCGGTCTGTTTTAAGTTTTTCGGGAAAATCAAATTTGGGTGTTTTTTGCTCCCAACCCGACCTTTTTAAGGTGCCAATATCGATTGTCTTTTGAGTTAATGGCTGTCCGGTGGTCGAATTCAACCAATGTATTTTACAACCGTTAATTTCTGTTAACGTCAAAGCCATTGCATCAGATACTTGCAAAACGTCAAATCTTTCCTGTTTCTTATTCTGAATATCGGTGTATCCCAATCTGATAATATAAGTGCCTTTTTCCACAGGACTTTTTATCGCAATGGAGTCTGAAACGCTTTCGTAATCTGCTTTATTTACAATTGGCAGTGAAAAGGTTACATCAGGTTTTTCTCCGGAAAGGTATTTTTTGTAATCGGTATCTCCCCGGTAAAGTATGATAAGGTCAAGGAATGAAGTTTTTTTCAACCGATAAAGTTCTATTTCTGCCTTTTGTATATTACAATATTCGAGATTTACCTGTAAATCTTCATTCGGACGTATCTCACCATTATAGTTTATAATAAAATAGCTGTGAAGAATAGTCTCTTTGGCATTATAAAAAGCAGAGAGTTGATTTTTTCCTTTGTATGAAAACTGTGTCAACACTTCCTCAATAATTTCCAAGGCTTTAGCCTTCTGACTTTTTTTAACTAATGTTCTAATCAATTCTTCAGCTAAAGGCAATACGGCTTCCTTTTTTTGAAAACGGTTGTAAGCAATCGTCAATTCATCAATGATTTCATCATCGCTCCTCCAGGAAGATCTTTTATTGAATTTTACTCTAAGGAGTTGCAAGTCTATATAGTCCTCAGACGTTTTTAAGGCTTCCATCATATACTTAAAAGTCTCTTCCCAACGATTTCTCAACATATATGAACCTGTTTCGCTTTGGAGATTTTCCAAAGCATACTCCCGGTATTCAAGAGTCTCCAAAAACAATATACCTAAAAGCTTATGGGACAATTTTTCAAAGAAAAGATTTCTTTCTTCTTTTTCTATCGTAGAAAGCAACAACCTCTTATTTTTTACAATATCATCGTATAAATCGCAAATTCTTTGCAGATATTGTTGCGATGTCCATTGTTTAGGGACGATTTCATTAACCGGTTCTCCGATTGTCACCAACGGCATACGCCCACGAGAATAGCTACTAACTCTATAAGCTTCGGCATAATAAGACAGCAACAGAATTTTAGCCAGTACTTTTTCTTTTTCGGTTACCCAAGGAAGTTGTGCAGCCTCGTACAAGCGTGTAAATTTTCCCTCTATTTTTAGAGGATCTAAATATTCTTCATTGATTGTCGACACCTTTATTCCACGTATCATAGGCGCAAAACGTCGTGCTTTGCGAGCTTCCGTTTCCAGTTTATTAGCAACTTCAATGAGGCTTGCCGGCTTGCGGGGATACTCTTTTTCCAATTTGTCCAATTGGCTGGATAATATATTTACCATATCTTTTGCCTGATTTGTTTTCTTTTGTGCGAAAGAGTTGAAAGAGATAAAAAGCAACCCGACAATCATCAGGAGCGAAACGACTCTGCAATACTTCTTATTCATAGCCCTGCATTTTTATGTTTGCATAAAAGGTAATCAATAGTTTTCTAAAAAACAGAAAAGAGTTGCCCATGGACGGAGCAACTCTTTAGTTTGGTTATAAAAGTTAGCTTTTAAAGTAAAGGGTTTACCTGAATAAACACAGGAGAACGGGTTTCCTTAAAAGGACGAACATCTATCATCGAACGCATTGTCGCCGGTTCACTCTTAATAACATCTTTCTTTACGAATTCATCGAAATTAAAAGGATCGTTCTGTATCGGTTTCTTTATATAGGCACCATTGACATACTCATAATCGCTGATACGTACACCTGCAGCCTTTCGTAAAAGGATCTTCACAATGCTTTCCCGGCTCGGGGCATTGTAGTAAGGTCTGTTATCTATCATTACACTATTCTGTTCCGGTCTCCACGCTCCATAACTATAACAGTTTGCTCCTTCAATGTACTGCACACTATAACCCGGAAGATTATAGAAATGCGACCATTTTGCCTTTTGTTTATTTCCTGTCACATCGACATTGGAATAAAAACCGAATTTTTCCCAAGTTTGGAACTCCTGTTTGTTCTTTTCCGGCAAAGTAAGACCCTGATTATTGACGTACTCGTCGCACAGCCATCCAAAGCCATGCCCCCCGGCCTCGTGATGAATTAAACTGGCAAAGTCGGCTCCTCTATGTTTTTTATCTCGGCTTGTAGGACAGAGTGCAACCGTAACCCCATCGCTGTACAAATAACAAACGCCTCCGTATCGATCGATATTACAGATAAGAATAATAGAAGTATTTCTGAGTTGTTGACGAGATCGATTGAGTTTTTGTGCAATCAACCGGACTGCATTATCTGCATTATCGCCGGAAATGCGTATCGCCGATTCATCGTAAAATTCTGTATTGAAAATCGTTTTTTTGATCTTATGCTTATCCTTTTCGCTTATACCCGAATCTTCGGAATAAAGGGTCAGTCTGGTGAATTTGAAATACTCCTGATACGATTTATATGGTTCTATGTCCATAAATGCTTCCATAGCCTCTTGAACATTGTGCTCAAAAATCCCCCCGGGCACACAATCTCGAGCAGAAAAGCCATCGCCTACGATTATGATTTCATTCGGATATTTTCCCTTTGTGTTTGTTTTCAGCACCTTGATTTCTCCATCGGGAATAGAAGGAATATCGGATGCTTGATTGATTTCGATTTCAACACTCTTGCTTTCCGTATTGACATACAGAAATCCCTGGCGCACATATCCTTTATTCGGTTTTATGGCAACGGTTATCTCCGTGCTGCTTTTCCCATCTTGAGGTGTTACGGAAATCCATTCCTGAAAATTTACCGGTATATTAATCCACCAACGGGTATCCGTATTTATTTTCAGTTTCAAATTTTCTCCGGCGGCCTTTGCTGTTAAATTCCGTGGTGTTGCGGACAGTTTGATGGCACCTTGAGATACTTTTATTGTCCTTCTGCTTCCACCGCAACGAATATGTATTTGAGCCGTACGGACATCGTCCGTTTTGTTGGCTTCTACTGTAACCAAAACGGTGTTATTAGTACTGCCTTTTCGAAGATTGGTGGTACACCAGTTTTCCGTGATATCTATAGCCCAGTCCGAGCTTGCCTGAATACTGAATTGTCTCTGTCCTCCATTATGCGGAAAATCGAACGACTCCACATCTACATCCAAATAATCCACATGATCTTTTTTGGAGCAACTTACTGTCGGCAGGCAAAGAAATAATGCAAACAGAAAAATGTATATGGAAAAAAAATGTTTTGCTGACATATCAAATAAAAATATCTATGTATAGAGGTTTGCAAACAAAGATAAAAGATTAAATTATTTTACCGATGGTTTCTTGTCTTTCTCAACCTCCCAAAAATATCTGCCTGAAGTCTTTTTACTGCAGTCAGGGATAAAAAGAGAGGTTGCTCAAAAAATGGCAACCTCTCCTGTAAAAACATCGTAAAAGGGGCTACTTAACCTCCCATACAGAGCCTTGCATCAGCAGGTCATGCAATGTGCGAACCGAATTTTTACGCTTAACGGTTTCAATCTGATCAGCTACAGACCAATCATAAGTCGGAGCTTCTACATCACGGATAACGCCCATTGCCAGAGGCAGACTATCATTTTCTTCGGTTCCCATCATGGCCAACAGATAGTGAAGAGAGCGGTCTTTGGTATGTGCATCATGTACGAGCACGTCATCCATCGAATATCCTTCACCCAAAGTAACGGCCTTAAGACGGCCTTTCTCCATGACAATACCCTTAGAAAAACCTTTACCGAAAATCATCGGTTTGCCATGCTCAAGCGTAATTGTGCGCTCCTCACGAATCTCCTTAGCCGAAATACCCTGGTGAATACCATTATTGAAAATCACACAGTTAACCAGTACTTCAACTACAGCCGCTCCTTTATGTTTGGCTGCATCGACCATACATTTTTGCAAAACCTTCATTTCTACATCCAAACTGCGAGCAAAGAAATTTCCGCGTGCGCCGAGCACAAGTTCTGCAGGAACAAACGGATCTTCCACCGTACCGTAAGGTGAGCTTTTAGAAACGAAACCACGGGCAGATGTGGGTGAATACTGGCCTTTGGTAAGACCATAAATACGGTTATTGAACAAGACCATATTAATATCCACATTTCTACGCAAAGCATGAATAAAGTGATTACCCCCAATAGCCATACTGTCACCGTCTCCGGTAGCAAGCCATACCGTCAGTTCTGGATTTGCAACCTTTACCCCCGTTGCTATGGCAGCTCCACGACCATGAATGGTGTGAAATCCATAAGTATTCATATAGTATGGCAAACGTGAAGAGCAACCGATACCGGAAATTACGGCTGTATCATGAGGGGCAACGCCCAACTCGGCCATGGCTTTATGCAATGTTGCCAAAACAGCATGATCTCCACATCCGGGACACCAGCGAACTTGCTGGCTGCTTTTATAGTCTTTGAATTGATATTTTAATTGTTCTGTGCTCATGGTCTACTTCTTGTTTAGGATTTCGGTAAATGCTTCTACTAATTCATTCACAGAGAACGGCTGTCCGGTTACCCGGTTGTATTGATAAGGCACAAAGCCATCGATCTGGCCACGCAGGAACTTGGCCAACTGTCCGTTGTTCTGCTCTGCCACAACCACCTTGGAATATTTGCTTAACAATTCTTTGGCATTACGGGGCATCGGGTAAATAAAACTGAAATGAGCATGAGCAACCTTATGACCCTGCTCGCGCAATGTTTCGGTTGCGTCGTGAAGGTGACCGTAAGTTCCGCCCCATCCCACAACCAAAAGATCAGCATCGACATCACCCTCCAATTCAAGGTCGGGAATAATATCGGCCACTCTATTGACTTTTGTCTGACGGGCATCGACCATAAACTGGTGGTCATCCGGATTGGTACTGATAGCTCCCGTTTTGGGATTCTTTTCCAAACCACCCAAACGGTGCATATATTCGGGTGTTCCCGGAATAGCCCAATAACGCACATTGCGACTGTCTCTTGTAAAGGCACACCAGCCTTCCGGCTTTTGCTCAAAATGTTTTTGAACAAAATTAGGCTCAATACCGGGGAAATCTTTTTTCTCAGGAATACGCCAGGCCGTAGAGCCGTTGGCAACAAATGTATCTGTTAAAAGAATAACCGGAGTCATGTATTCCACGGCTATCTTGGCAGCCCAGTAAGCAGCTTCGAAGCAGTGAGCAGGGGTTTTGGCAGAAAGGACAGGCAGAGGAGACTCTCCATTATGGCCATAAAGGGCCTGCAACAAGTCCGTTTGCTCAGTCTTTGTGGGCAAACCGGTAGACGGACCGCCGCGCTGTACATCGATAACAACCAAAGGAAGCTCTGCCATAATGGCCAAACCAATAGCTTCGCTCTTTAGAGCCAGACCGGGCCCTGAAGTGGAAGTAGCAGCCAGATTTCCCGCAAATGAAGCTCCGATAGAAGTGGTAATACCGGCAATCTCGTCCTCAGCCTGCACTGTCTTTACACCTAAATATTTAAGTTTGGCCAACTCATGAAGAATATCGGTGGCCGGTGTAATCGGATAACTACCCAAAAACAGAGGAAGACCAGAGCGCTCGGATGCAGCCACAAGACCGTAGGCCGTAGCCTTATTTCCATTGATATCCACATAATAACCCGGCTCCTGTTCGGCTCCTACCACACGATAAGTAGACACCGAAGCATGAGTATTTGCTCCAAAATTAAAACCATCATGCAATACCTTGATATTGGCATCCCGTATTTCCGGTTTCTTGCTGAATTTGTTTTCAATAAATTCTTCTGCATGCGCCAAAGGTCTGTCCAACAGCCAGCAAAGCAGCCCCAGAGCAAACATATTCTTGGTACGAAGAGCAGCTTTGCTATCGATACCTAATTCGGCCAATCCGTCCTTTACCATAGAAGAAATAGGAGCCTTCAACACTTTTTGGGTAGAAAAACCCAACTCCTTAATAGGGTCGAAAGTGGTAAACTCGGCCTTTTTCAAATCCCCCTCCGTAATAGAGTCCGAGTCGAAAATAATAATCGAATCGGGCTTGAGGTTTTTCATGTTTACCTTCAATGCAGCAGGATTCATAGCCACCAGCACATCGGCTTTATCTCCGGGAGTATGTACCCGTTTGGTACCGATATGGACTTGGAAGCCCGACACACCGCTAAGTGTTCCCTGCGGAGCACGAATTTCTGCCGGAAAGTCCGGGAAAGTAGAAATGGAGTTACCGTACATGGCACTCAGGTCTGAAAAGATGGTTCCTGTTAACTGCATTCCGTCTCCGGAGTCTCCGGAAAAACGAATTACCACATCTTTCAGTGTCTTAACAGATTGTTGTTCAGCCATAAAATTTGTATTAGATGAAACTTTTGCCATAAAAACAGCAAGGTTAATTAAATAATTAAATCGCCCGAAAATTGTTCAGTCCGATTTGTTCAAAACATCAATAAACAAGATGTATGTTTAAGATTATCAATCGGACTTCCGAATCCTATGTTTTTTCTTTGATCATTTCTTCTTTCGATATTTTTTTACCGAACGTTTGAGATAAACAAAAGATAACCAAACACCCGTTAATGAAGCGACGATACAACCCAAAACAAGAAACCAGATGACGATTGTCCATACAGCCGGATATTTAATCAACAGTTTATACTGCAAGAAATGCAGTTCGCTGAAGATCCAGCGTTTGACCTTCCTCTTCTGGTTGAGATACCTGTAATCGCCATTTGTGGGATTAAAATAATAGAGACTGCCGTTGCCGTCTTCAACCTCAAAACGATATACCGGCAAAGGCAATGCGCCGAATGCAGACAAATAATAACGATCGTAGTCCTCCAATAGTTTCACGCTTATCGGCACATCCGTACCACGTATGCGTTTCACCACTTTCGTCCATTGCTGTTTGCTGATATTCAGAGGCTTCGGTTTTTCAACAGCAGAAGCATTCACAAAATAGGTACTGTCTGCCGTGGTTACCTTATAGAAAGGAGTTTCCGCCACATGCAGCCAATCGATTCTTTTAATATTATTATAATGAGTAAATAAATCTCTGTAATCGAGTTTATAGTCCGCTAAATGAAAAGACCGGCCATATATTTTATCGGCAGATATGCGCATAGAATTTTTACCTCCGACAACCCAGTCGGGTATTTTCTGTAAAGCTACAGCTCCACTGAAAGCCCAGGTAAAAAGAAAAATACCGAAAATCAAGCCCAGCACATGATGCCAGTAATAACTTTTTCGATGATAAGGACTACCCCATCGACCTGTTCGCCTACGCCGTATAACCAATAGACGAACTCCCAGAACGAATCCGAGCAGAATATCCAAAGCCGCTAAAGCGGCACAAATGCTCAATACGCTTATCCAAGTCTGCGTATGCTCCCGGAGAGGACGGAAATAGAACTTATGCGGAATGGAGCCGAACCACGACCAAATCCTTTCGGCGCGGGTACTTTGCTGAACCACCTGTGCCGTTTTGGAATCCAGATACACCCATGTCTTCGATTTATCGCCAAAGCGGTATAGCAACATCGGCAGATTATTCAGGTAACGGGTGTACATGGTCCACTGGTCACGGCGCTGCAAGGTGTCGATGCGCACTACAGGCGCATCGCACCACTGCCTGGCCACAAAATCACAATCTTCGGCTGTTACCGATTCAGTCGAAATATCGCCGGAACTTATCCGTTTTATGTCTCTGTCTTCGCTCTTTATATGCCACGTATTCCGCCCGAACTCATTAACCATCCATGCAGCTTGGACTTTCCCCGATAATCCGGTGGCAATTTGCCAAACGGAATCCATCGGCTGCAAGTCCGAAGGATCCAACATGGCCGAATGAGCAATTTGCTCTTTCTCCGTTGCTGCAGGAAAAGGTTTATAAATCAGTACCAAACCGGATATAAACCATATCGTTAACAATATGCCGGCTATAACACCGATAACCCGGTGCAGAACTTGCATAATGTGCCGAAGAGTTGACATTTATTGAATTATTGAAGTTTTTATGTATCAGATTTCAATGGGAACAATACGGTCAAAAGAGTACCCCATTTTAATCTTCAACCCCGGAGTAAGTTTACCGGTCACAACGTCGTAGTAGTAAACCACCGGTTGAGACTTTTCAGGGTTTACACCGATAAAAGCCTTACCGTTTTTCACAAACGAACGCTGAGAGAACGTTCCTGAACTTGCAGGCAATTTCAGGTCTGTAACCTTATTGGTGGGAATATCCAAAACAGCATAATAGCAGTTATAATTATTTCCCCAAATGGCAGGATTCATCTCATCTCCCAAACCTAAATAAGCAGGGTCCTGAATATAAAGCAAAGCTTTGCCTTTCCCTAAATTCTCAATTGTGACCAGTTTGCCGGTAGGCATATTGAAACCTTCATATGTTTTGTCAAAATCTTTTTCGCCGGCTTTGATACGCAGGATTTTACTGTGCTGAATAGTTGAACTCTTAGGGTGAGGCAATACAATAACGCAGGCCAGATAATAATCGCCCTTTTCATCGAAGAAAGATTTGCTCTGCAACAATTCACCGTAAGCCGTACCGGCCATTTTGTCAGCACGTTCTTCTTTGACCACCGCTTCTACTTTCATATCAGAAGGGTTGATAAAAGCCGCATGGAAAAATTTCCTGTCTTCTTTTTTCATCTTATTGAAAGCAAACGTGTAGATCAACTTATTGTCTGCTTTACGATAAGCCAAAAGACCGGAAGTGGTATATTCCTCTTTTCCTTTCGGAGCAGGCAAACCCTCAATAGTACCATGCTCTGTTTCTTTCATCGTTTCCGTATCTATCTTCGACCACAAAACACTCTTCTTGTCTCCGCTGGCCCCCATCAATAACAACGTTTTGCTATCTATCCAGGCAAAACAGTATTTACGCTGTGCAAATCTCGAATACGGAAACTCTTTTACAACTTTAATGGTACCATCGACAATTTCATACTTACCGAAATTGTCCTCCTTGTTGATCTGGTAGTAATAACGTCCTTTAACAATCGTTTCCATATTGAGTTTGGCCGTTACATCCGTACCTTTGTTGATAAAATCGACATCGCCTTCAAGCAGAGTGGGTACTCCGGCCACCAATTGCGAATGACTACTGCCCATACCACCGGTTCCACCTATGGATACCCAAACATCATAATGCGACTTATTGTCCAGAATAGGGTCTTTCCCGTCTTCGTCCTTATCACAGTTACATGAAAATAAACCCAACAGAAGTAAACCCAAAGTGAATAATTTCAAAACTTTCATTTTCGTCTAATTAAATTTAATATAAAAACAATCTTAATTTACAGCTAAGCGAACGCCCCGGCTTTTGCAGCTTATAATTGTCATAAAGGATACTGTCAAATAAATTATCTACCCCTATCGACACATTATAACGGCCGTCGCAAAGACTATACGTTACACCTGCACTGTGCATCCATTGCGTAGGTATTTTCCCTTTCTCCTTGAGCGTGCCATAACCGGCCCATGTAAGGTAAAACCAATGCACATAATGCAAATCATAGTTCAGCCGCAGTTCCGACCTCGGAAATATCAGGTCATGAAATCGAACTCCGGCATTACCGTTCATCACCAACCAGGGACGATTGGGCATCCGGTTATTATACGTAATTCGCAGAGAGCCATCGGGATAATATTTATCGCGGCTACGCTCATCGATATAACTGATGTTAAAAGAAGCATCGGCACGGTTTTTATAGGAATAAGCCACCTCACCCTCACCGCCAAACACACGGACACTGGATTCATTCCCGTATTGTGCCAAACCCTCGGTTTCCGATATAACAAGACGGATATAGTCCTTTACATCGCGCATAAAAAAGGTACCTTCATAAGATAACCTGTGCACATTATCAAAAACAATATTACCATAAGCACCCATATTGAGATTGTGACTACTCTCAGGCTTCAGAGCAAAATTAGGATATACGGTGGAAGCATTACCCAACAGCTCGCGTGCGGAAGGAAGACGTAAAGCATGTTCATAAGAAAGTTTGACAGCAATCCCGGGATTAAAAGCATAACGTGTAGCAAAACCATAGCCGAAATTATGCGTACTCCCCTCTCCTGCCCAATCATCGGATTTGGTGATCCAAGGCAGATCTTTTTGCTCCACCCACATTTTACTGTAGTAAGACTTGGCAAAAAAATTATTGCTCAATTTACCATCGAAAAGCAATTGTGTATAAGATAAAGAGGAAATATGCCGGTCCAAGCGATCGTTACTCGGCACGAACCCCTCATCGATATCATCGCTGCGTTTATTACTCAAACCGGAAAAACGATAATTCAAATTCAACACATGTCCGGGCATAAACGGATAGGAAAGTTTTAATCGAACAATGCTCTTGGGTCTTTCAGTCTGTCGAATGGATTTGCCTCTACCGCCCACCTCGCTCTTGTGAGTTTCCGTAAATGTACCGTCCCAGGCATATTTACGATAGGCGGTATCAATAAGCGTAGAATTATCACGAGTAAACGAAGCATATATTTCGGCAAACAGGTTATCTACCAAAAAGTTTCTCTTCTGATAGTTCAGGGCAACTTGCGAACCCTTGTCTTTCGTCTCGCCTTTACCATACACAAACGCCTGCGTTCTACCCGTTTGCAGCTCATCATCTATCCTGTTACCGGAAAGCGAAATCATGAAAACATCGGCCCAACGAAGATTGCGTACACCGAAATCCAGTTGACCGACAAGAGAAGAATAGCGGTCATGGAAACGACGTATATCCTTATTTTCAAAAATCTCTTTCTGTGCATTCCACAAACGTACGCCACGCATTATGTAATCATTCTTGCTATACTGATAAGCAATGGTAGGACGGATAAAAAAGGATGTTTTGGGAACTACGTACTGACCGTTAAAATTGATCTGATGCGATCCGAAAGAAGCGATGCCGTATGTTGCATCCAAATAATTGCGATTATCTTTCTTCGTGATGATATTTACCGCCCCACCCAAAGCATCCGTGAGTAACTCGGCAGGAACAACACCTTTGTGTATTTCGATACGTTCGACGATATTGACGGGGAGATTTTGCAGTGTAACACCACTGCCCATTGAAGAAATGGGTATACCATCCAAGAAATAACGAACAGCATTTCCTCCCAAACCGTTAATCGTCAAATCCATTTCCGAACCGACACCTCCCGATCGGCGTATATTTACACCGGTAGAGCGATCTACAATACGACTCAGGTCAATAGCGCTGTTAACCAACGGTTTGACCTCCAGCACATTCATCGAAAATCCCGCCTCCTTAATTCGACTGCCGACTCCCTTGCCATAGACATGTATTGCATCCAGATCATGTTCCATCAACTTTAAGGAGAAATTTTTAGTTTGATTGTGTCCGGATTTCAGCACCACCTTTGCCATATTGGTTTTATACCCCCCATACATGACAGCTATATCGTACCGGCCGGGAGCCAATGTAAGCGTATAGAAGCCTTTAGCGTCACTGTGAGTACCGATGGTCGTATTCAATACCCCGATAGTAGCTCCCTCAAGACCCCTTCCTTTGTTATCAGTGATACGTCCGGACAGTTTTACCGCAGCCTGTTGCGATAAAGCGATTACCGGTGTCAGGTTAAAGACCAACAGGGATATCAGGAATACTCGATAAAACAGACTCTTGGCAAACATGTCTAAAGAATATTTGGCCACCAAGAAGCAGACCGGGGAATACGATAAGTTATGAGACCGTTTATCTTATACAAAGAAAAACCTCCGACAAAAGATAAAAATGTGCTTTTGATATCTAATTTCCCCTCTTTCATCACAAACCTTAAGGCCGATAACGAAGGCAAGAAACATAAAAAACGAAAACCCTGTTTTTTCACGGGGCACATAATCTGGTCCTATTTAGACGGAGTAGTCATAGAATAAATCAGTTAAGCTTCTATTCTCCGTAGATTACACTTAATATTTACTGTTAAGGCAGGTCTTCTGACTCGGTTACGTATCTGCCTTCCCATTCCCTCCGGAAATAGTGGCAAAAGATCGATACTAACAAGCCTCTCACAAGAGGTCGTCAACCTTACAGCAGCGGGAACTGTTGCCGACTTGCACGGCATTCCCTTTTAATCCTTAGCAACAGTTTGTTACCTGGGAACCTTAACGGTGACAAAGATACTCATTATTTGGTAGTTTCCTACAAATGAGTATCTGAAAAACATTTTGCAGAAACAGAAATTCTCTTCCATAAAAAACCACCGGAAGACAGTATCTCTAAAGGCATAAAAAGATTGACTTCCCCAAAGCCATCTCTCATATAAGAGTTAAGCGGCTTTATTCGGATTAGGAGAATAAGCAGCAGGATTATTTACAAAAATATACTTTGGGGATACTCGATGTGCTCCATAAACAACCCCTGCGGAGGAGCAGCCGAACCGGCCAATGAGCGATCCTGCGCTTTGATAATGTACTCAAACTGTTCGATAGACAGTTTCCCACGACCCAATGGCAGTAATGTTCCCACTATAGCCCGTACCATTCCGCGTAAAAAACGATTGGCAGAAATCGAAAAGCAGCCCTTGCCTTCCTCCTGATGCCAAATCCATCTTGCATCTTTCACTTTGCAGAGATTGGTCTTCACATCCGTGTGCATTTTGCTGAAACTGGTAAAATCCTCATGCTCCAGAAGCAAAGCGGCAGCCCTGTTCATCAATTCAAAATCCAGAGGAGCATGTGTACGCAAAGAAAAGCGATAATCAAACGGATCTTTGGCTTCGGAAATGTAATAATGATAAGTTCGCCACAAAGCATCGAATCGTGCATGCGCTTCATCTGTTACAGGCTTAAAACAATGAATGGCGATATCGGGTGGTAAATATCCGTTTAACCGTTGCAACAGCGGTTGTATTTCATCGGGAGACAAGGGCAAATCGACATGTGCCACCATCGAACGGGCATGCACGCCGGCATCCGTTCGTCCGGCTCCAACAATGGCTACCGGCTGTCTCAACATCAACGAAAGGGCTTTTTCTATAACCTCCTGCACCGTAACGGCATTAGGCTGTGTTTGCCAACCGCTGTAGTCGGTTCCGTCGTAACTGAGATAGATAAAATAACGCATACCCGATCAGATACTGTCTATGCTTTATTTGCTGCTGTCTTCTTTTTGGAAGCAGCTTTTCCGGATGTTTTCTTTGCTGTCTTTTTACCGGCAGATTTGTTTTTTTTCTCCGGTGTATCAGATATAATTTGACGACACTGCTCCAAAGAAAGAGAGGCGGCATCTTCAACCTCCTTAGGTATCTTATAATTGCTTCCCTTATACTTGATGTAGGCGCCGAATCGTCCTGTTCTTATCTCCAGCTCAGGTTCTTCCGAGAAAGATTTCAGCAAACTTTTCTTCTCGGCCTCTTCCTTCATCTTAATCAGTTCGACAGCCTCGTCCAGGGTAATTTGTAAAGGATCCAGACTTTGCGGTATGCTCACGAACTTATTCTTATAACGCACATAAGGTCCGAAACGACCACTTGCTATCTGTACCGGATGACCCTGATATTCACCCGGAGTACGGGGCAAATCGAACAGCTTCAATGCATCTTGAAGTGTAATGGAAGTAATGGATTGCTCCGGAAGGAGTTTTGCAAAACGGGGTTTTTCGGTATCATCCCCATTACCCACCTGAGCCATAGGGCCATAGCGGCCGATACGAACAGACACCACACGCCCCTGCGGGTCTTTTCCCAATATCCGCTCACCCACACGATGCGACGGATCGAGCTCTGACGCATCTTCGACCTGCGGATGGAAATCCTTATAAAAACGATCTATCAGTTTTTGCCAATCCTGTTTTCCGGCAGCAACTTTATCAAACTGTTCTTCAACCTTGGCGGTAAAGTTATAGTTAACAATATTCGGAAAGCTTTCTATAAGGAAATCATTAACCACCACACCTATATCCGTAGGGAAAAGTTTGCTGCGCTCTGCTCCATACGATTCCGTAAGGGTCCGGGTATCTATGCTTCCGTTTTTCAGCGTCATTTCCACATAGTTTCTCTTCTCGGCCGGCTTGTCGGCACGCTCTACATACTCCCGGTTCTGAATCGTCTGAATGGTAGGTGCATAAGTAGAAGGTCTTCCAATACCGAGCTCTTCCATCTTGCGTACCAGCGTGGCCTCGGAATATCTCGACGGCCTTTGGGTGAAGCGTTCAGTAGCTGTGGCCTGAACAAGCATCAATTCATCTCCCGAATGTACCGAAGGAAGAATCTGTGCATCACCAAGCACTACGGGCTGCTCTTCATCATCATTACTTTCCAGATAAACGCCCAAAAATCCGGGAAACAGAACAACCTCTCCGTGTGCCTGAAAATTCGGTTGATTCCTGCCATGCTCTATCTCGATGGTTGTACGCTCCAATTTTGCGTCGGTCATCTGTGAAGCAATGGCACGCTTACGTATCAAATCATACAGTTTTTTCTGTTGTGCCGTACCTTCGATTTCTTCCCGATCTGCGTAAGTAGGTCTGATGGCCTCGTGTGCTTCCTGGGCACCTTTGCTTTTGGTCTTGAAATTTCTGGGCTGGTGATAACTTTCGCCCCAGGTATCGACAATAACGGATTTAATCGTATTCATCGCCAGAGAGGATAAATTGACCGAGTCCGTACGCATATAAGTTATATGCCCTTCTTCATAAAGCGATTGCGCTATACGCATGGTTTGCGAAACCGAGTAACCCAGTTTTCTGGCAGCTTCCTGTTGCAACGTACTTGTTGTAAAAGGAGGAGCCGGAGATCTTTTGCCCGGTTTTTTCTCTACGGCAGATATTCGGAACGACTCTTCCGCAATACAACTCTGTAAAAACCGGTAAGCCTCTTCCTCTTTTTCAAATCGCGTAGAAAGCTCGGCTTTCAGCTCTTCTCCCTTTGGCGTAATAAAAACAGCAGCCACCTTGTACCAAATTTCGGCTTTGAAATTCTGTATCTCACGCTCGCGCTCCACAATAAGCCGAACGGCCACGGACTGTACTCGTCCTGCAGATAAACTGGGCTTGATACGTCGCCACAAAACGGGAGAAAGTTCAAAACCCACAATACGGTCCAACACTCTCCGGGCCTGCTGGGCATCAACCAAATTGAAATCTATCTCTCTCGGATTCCGAACGGCATTTTCAATGGCCGTCTTCGTTATTTCGTGAAAAACAATTCTTCGTGTAGCTTCTTTCGTAAGCCCAAGTACTTCATAAAGATGCCATGCAATAGCCTCTCCCTCCCGGTCTTCATCGGATGCCAGCCAGACTGTTTCTGCACCCGCTGCAGCTTTTTTCAGTTCATTAACGACTTTCTGCTTATCCTCAGGCACTTCATACTCGGGTTCAAAACTATTGGCAAGATCGATACCGAGATTATGTTTCTTAAGATCTCTGATATGACCGTAACTGGATAAAACCTTATAATCTTTTCCCAAAAAAGAGCCGATGGTTTTAGCCTTAGCGGGAGACTCTACGATGACCAAGTTTTTCTGCATATAACTCCTGTTATCTTTAAACTGAAAGAATTATAAAAAAGATTTTCGGGGAACAAAGGTAATTATCTTATTATAATGTTCCTATTCAAGTTTTTATTTAACGGCTGAAATACCCTTCTATATTGTATGCCAAAAGCGTAACGCATACATTATAATAATATCAGCAAAAAAGACAATACCCCGTACAGATTGCATATCTGCATGGGGTATTTCAAAATCTTTTCAGGTCCGTTAATGATAAGACCCACAATATATCAGAGTATAATATCTGTGCCGGAACCGATTATTTCTTTTTACGATCGCCATAACGGTTCATGAACTTATCCACACGGCCGGCCGTATCTACAAGCTTAGCCTTACCTGTAAAGAAAGGATGCGATGTGCTCGAAATTTCCACTTTACAAAGAGGATAAGTTACACCATCGATTTCGATGGTCTCTTTTGTTGCGATAGTAGAACGGGTAATAAAAATGTCTTCATTAGACATATCCTTAAATACTACCGGTCTGTAGTTCTCGGGATGAATACCTTTTTTCATTATTGTAAGTTTTTGTCTTTATTTTTATCTCCTAAATTGGTGGTAACCGATAAAGAATGAGCGTTAATGGACTGCAAATTTAGTGTTTATTCTTCAATATGCAAGTAATCAGTTGCTTATATTCAGTCAATTTCGCATCAGAGGTCAAACTCTTATTACGTTCCGACACCAATCCTCTACTTTATCGACAGCTAAATATACGACTGAAACTTTGCCGATACATACAACTATCTGCCGGTTGGTACACCACCGCCTTGTCCGCCCTGAACTCCCTGTTTATTACCTCCATTCATCAGGTCATCATTAACGATACCGCGGCTTACCTTCTTGATTTGCTGCTTCATTTGTCCGAAACTGTAACGTACGGAAAAATAAATCGAACGAGCGCTCAAATTGGTAAAATGCGAATTCGTTTCAAACCCCTGCCCTTTAGATCCGGATTTATAGGTAACCTTAGACCTGAACGGCTCACTCAAAGTCAGGGATAAGTTCAGCTTCTCATTAAACAATCCTTTGCTTAATGTCATGGCAGAAAAATAATTCGAGGTGTTTTTCTGCTGAAAACCGGCGTTGGAGAAAAAGCCGCCGACCAAAAAGAGGTTCCACTGTTTCGGCATGGTAAACTGCGTACTCAAAAAGGCCATACTCCCCCACCACTCGTCGCTGCTTTTTACAGATACACTGTTGAGATAATTATATGAGGTATTGCCCTGAGCGAAAATACGCAGCCAGGCCCATGGTGTATAATTCCCGAAAAGACTAAAAGTAACACTTCGGCTTTTACCCAAATTACCGTAAGTCGTTTGTAGCAGTTGAGGATCTTTGTCATCCGTAAAAGTATAGGACTGAATAGCATTATTACTAAACGAATAAGTCACAGAAGAGTTAAATGTAAATTTACCGCTGAAACGATTATAGGTAAGCCCCAGATTATGATTGCGCTGAGCCTCCAATTCCGGATTACCGAACCGCACCGAATAGGCATTTTGCTGATTTCTGTACGGATTCATCTGTGTAACACCGGGCCTTCTTATTCTGAAGTTGTAATTCAAAGAAAACTGATTATACAAAGATGGGTTATAATTGATCCGTATCTGAGGTACCCAATCCAAAAAAGAATTCTTAAAATCGGCTTCGGACCGTTCCTTATATTTAACACTCAGTTTTCCGCCTTCCAAACGTACCCCGGCTTTCGTACTTATTTTACCTGTCCATTTGGAAGAAACCGAAAAATAAGCCGCATAGATATCCTGATTGTAATTCATAATCCCGGCATTTTTATCCTGCCCGTAAAGTGAACCGGGAACAAATGCCCCATCAGGCGAGTATCTGATCCGATACAACGGTTCGCTCTGAGACCTGCGGGCAATGTATTTGACTCCGGATTCAAGATTGTGCTTACGGGCTCCGAAGAGCGGCTTTGTGTAATCCACCTGTGCTGTATGCTCATTCATCGAAGCCTCGTTCTTTGAAAATTGCTCCGCATATTTATCAGGAAGCAAGTTGCCGCTTACCGGATCCAGCTGTTCGCGCATCAAGTTGTCTTTGGAATTATTCGGTGCATGATCGAACCGATAACTTATTGTCAGAAGTTCCCCCGGAGTAGAAGTAGCATGCTGAAAGTCCGCATTTACAGTCAGATTGCCTCCATCCATATCGGCTATACTCTTTTGTCTGTACAACGATGCAATGGTATTATTCATCAATGTACGCTCGAAGGACCCGGAAGAAGAATTGCTACCCCAAATCAAACCATTTCCGGACAGAGAAAAAAGATTCAAAGAGTCTATCTCGAAAGTAAGAGTAGCATTGAAAAAATGGTAATAATTATTCATCTTATTAGTCCCCTCATTGATACTGTGCAGATTCGGAGTTCTGGTTTCAGACCACACCTCACTCTTGGGCATTCGCTGTTTACCCAGGTTATAATTGCCGGAAAGCCCCCACTTACCTTTCTTGGCATTGAGAAAAAGGCCGGAGTGCACCGAACCGTTGTTATCCACCGATCCGTTTAGAGAACCCGAAAAGCCCACCAATCCTTGCCCCGAATCGGTAACGATGTTCAAAATGGCGCTTCCGCTTTCTGCATCGAATTTCACCCCCGGATCAGTAATGACCTCCACATTCTTGATGGAGTTGGCAGGGATACTGCGTAAAACATCTTTTGCATTCTTATCCATCATTTTGCTCGGCTTACCATTAAGGTATATTTTGAAATCGGAAGAGCCGTTTACCTGTATATTGCCCTGCCCGTCCACCGTAACCAGGGGAACTTTCCTGAGCATCTTCAATAAATCCGAAGTTTTACTCTCCGGATCTTCCTTGATGCTGTAAGATATTTTATCCACATCCATTTTGACCAACGGACGGGCTTTTCTCACAGTTATACCTTGCAGATCGGTACTCTCGCCTGCCAAAACCAACTTGCCCAATGAGAAGGATGAAGAGCCCTCGGGAATAGAAAATTCCTTTTCCAAAGTTTTCATTCCGACAAACGACACAATCAGTTTGTAGCTCTTCGCCCGCGGCAGAGCAATTCTGAACATACCCTCATTATCCGTAATCTGGTTATAAGAAAGAGTGCTATCCTGTAAAGACGGCTTAATTCGCACCGTGGCAAAAGGAACAGAAGAACCATCAGACTCCACAATATGGCCTGTGGCTTTGGTTTCTAACTTCACGTTCTTCGAGGAATTTTGGGCATACAACACATGCCCGACAGAAGACAGCAAAAAGAATGCCCCTAATATCAATCTCTTCATACCTTATTAATATATTATAAAATTCAATGACTACCTGCGTTCTACATAAGTAGTACACCAAAGATAAGAATAAATTCATTAAAACAAAATAAAATTCACTCCAACCCATTATAAAGAAAAAGGGTATAACCCATATCAGCCAATTTCAGCAAAAACAAGAAAAGGATTGTGTCAACGACCTCTTTGCAACCATAATACCGAGCAAACCCGAATCGGACATAATATGCTCTCTTTCAGAACTTTCCATTATAAAAAGAATCGTTCTCCAAACAAACAAAAATTCTCTGCCTGATGGTTGAAAATTCTTCAGGCAAAGAAAAAAAATCCAAGTTAACTTCGTTGAAAATCCGTAGCGCTAAGAGTTTTCAACCATCAGGCAGAAAATTTTTCAGTACACCTCAAGTTTCTCCAACGCTATTTTTAATAAAATATAAAATACTGATAAAAAAGCAGTTAAATAAAAGGTATCACCGGCAAACGGTAAAATCGAAATTTTCACACGAAAATCTTTTATATCATTTCATTTATATGCCTTCTCTCTTCTCTTCAAATAAACAGAACTATGATTATCCATAAGGAATAAAGAAGAAAAGCACCCAAACACTTTGTCAGTAAAAACGGAAATAAACAAACAATCACACATAAAAATAAAAAATTGGATAGCAAAACGATTGCTTATTAAAAAAACATTATTATATTTGTTACGTGGTTTTTTCATAATAGTATTAGATTTAAGGTTAACAATGCAACAAAAGGGATGTCGGGAGACATCCCTTTTGTTTCTCCGTACACGGATAACACATAGTCACAATTATCGAGAAAAAGCCTTTTCTTCACTTACTCTTTGCTCATAAAATTGTTAAAATCATACCGGATTACTATTTTTGTAACAATCACTCTAAACCATAAATATTTTCAGAAAAAAGATCATCCGAACAGAGATGCCCGGAGATAAGATTACAGATAATAAAAATAAAACATAAAAATTCCCTTTTTAACGATGAACACAGAAACAAAAAACCGTGTATTCCCTCTGAGGCGGCTTTCAAACCTGCGCCCCAACGGATCCGTATTATTGTTCGGAGCAGCTATTCTTGCCATACTGCTGGCTAATTCGGCATGGCATGAAAGTTATCAGCAATTCCTAAACCAAAAGATTGTTTTGAGTGTGGGCGGCTACAGCCTATTCGAACACAACGGACAAAACATGACCCTTTTGCAGTTTGTCAACGATGCTTTAATGGCTGTTTTCTTCTTCCTCGTAGGGTTAGAAATCAAGCAGGAAATTCTGGTAGGAGAACTCTCCAGCCCCAAGAAAGCCTTGCTTCCTGTTATAGCAGCCGTTGGGGGAATGATCGTACCGGTATGCGTGTTTTATATCATAGCCCATGACCATCCGGCTTCTTTGGGTGCTGCCATACCGATGGCTACGGATATCGCATTCGCTTTGGCCGTTCTGAGCACATTGGGCAAGAAGGTACCGTACAGCCTGAAAATCTTCCTAACGGCTTTGGCCGTAGTAGACGATATCGGGGGCATCATCGTTATAGCCATTTTCTACTCATCCCATTTCTCTTTCATGCCTCTACTCATCAGCCTGCTCATTCTTGCCATCATCACACTGGCAGGACGTGCCGGAGCCAACAACCACGTGTTTTACTATGTGATGGGCTTTATTGTTTGGACTCTTTTCCTCGAAAGCGGGGTACATGCTACCATTGCCGGTGTACTGCTTGCCATGTGCATACCGGCCAAACCTAAAGTAAACTTTCTGAAACTCCCCGTAGTATTAAGAGAACTTACTGACTCGCTGCCGAGAGAGGAACAGAAAACAAAAGCCGAAGCCGTTGTACTTTCCGAACATCAGCAACAAGTTATCAATACCATCAGATTGCGGAGTGCAAGAGCCATAAGCCCCCTGCAAAGCATTGAAGCGGAACTCTCTCCATTTGTAAACTTCTTTGTGTTACCTCTTTTTGCTTTTGTAAACAGCGGGGTCACCTTCGGAGGTATCACGGCCGAACAGTTGCTGCACGTGCCTCTGGCTATTTTCTTAGGATTACTTGTAGGAAAGACATTGGGTATCTTCGGGTTCACATGGCTAAGCATCAAGACTTCATTTTGTAAAGCTCCCACAGGCATGACCATAAAAAACCTGTTCGGCGTTTCCATTTTCGGCGGTATCGGATTTACCGTTTCTTTATTCATCGCCAACCTGTCCTACGGTGCCAAAGGCTATATGGATCTGCTTAACGAGGCCAAGATGGGTATCTTTGCCGGAACGATCGTGTCGGGTTTCTTAGGTTATATTATCTTGAACCTCATCCTAAGAAAGGAACATAAACGTGAAATGGAGGCACAAGCCAAAACCGAAGGAACGGAAGCAACAAAATAGTTTTTTTGTAACAAGCAGAATGCTGAGAGGGGCTGTGTCAAAATTGGATTTTGGCTCAGCCCCTCTCAGGTGCGTAGAGAAGTAACCTTTTCGCAAAGGCTGCAAATAACTTACCTTTGTAAAAAATAACAGACTTATGGATTCTACGAGAATTAGCAAAATAAACCGTTTGGTTCAGAAAGAACTGGGAGAAATATTCAGAGAGCAAACGTCGGCGATGCCGGGTGTGCTCGTTTCGGTAACATCAGTAAGCGTAAGTCCCGATCTAAGCATAGCCCGCGTGAGGCTGAGCCTTTTTCCGGGAGACAGGAGCGAAGAACTGCTTAAAAGCATCAAAGCAAGTACGAAACAAATCCGTTACGAACTGGGAACACGTGTAAAAACTCAATTGCGCCGGCTACCGGAACTGACTTTCTTTATCGACGATTCTCTGGACTATCTGGAACACATCGATGAGTTGCTAAAGAAATAAACTCCGGCCGTCTTCTTCTATCATGGCTTTCCCTTTCTTTGTAGCATGGCGCTACCTTTTCAGTCATAAACGACTGAATGCCGTCAACATCGTGTCGGCTATTTCTGCCGTTGCCGTTGGAATCGTTTCGATGGCTTTAGTCTGCGTGCTCTCCATATTTAACGGATACGAAGAACTTATCATGCAGCAGAGCAGTCTCCTGGATCCGGATCTGCGCATCGAACGGGCAGAGGGCAACACATTTTCCATTCACACCCCGGGCATACCGGAAGGACTGAAAACATCGGGCATAGCTGCATACAGTCAACGCCTGGCAGCACAGGGACTGGTACGCACGAAATACGGCGAGCAGGCTACAGGATTGATAGGCTACGACAGCCTCTGGCACAATGTAGTAGATCTAAAAAATGCCATAACAGAAGGAAGCCTGACCCAACGAACCCCTGACGGACAGAAAGCGCTGGCCTCCGGATTCGAATTAGCCTTGCTTCTGAATACGGGTGTGGACTTTGCCGACCCCGTACATATATACGTCCCCAACCGTTTGGGCATGATCAACCCGTTGGCGCCGATGTCTGCTTTTCGCCACACTTGTGGTTATATTACTGCCACTCTGGAAGGAGATCGCAATAACTACGATGTAAGCAACAGTCTTTTTATGCCTGTCGAAGACCTGCAAAACCTGCTGGGTTATGAATCCGGCGAAATAAACAGCATAGAAATCAGAGTGGCAGAAAATGAACGACCGGAACAAGTACAAAAAAAACTGCAAAAGGTTCTGGGTAAAGAATTTGCAGTGCTCACACAAACAGAACAACACCCGGAAATAAAAAGGCTCGTTTACGTAGAAAAATGGATGAGCTTTCTCATCCTCATCTTCATCCTGTTGCTTGCAGCCTTCAATATCATCAGCAGCCTCTCCATGCTGCTCATCGAAAAAAAACAGGATGCAGACACCATGGCCTCCATGGGAGCCACACCCCGGCAGATCAAACGAATCTTTATTATCGAAGGCACACTGATCAGCATGCTGGGCGCTGCAGGAGGTATCTTTTTAGGCATACTCATCTGCCTGATACAGCAAAAATACGGTATTATCACCTACAGTATCGGCATGGTATCGGTTCCTTACCCGGTAAGAATTGAGGCTGTGGATATGCTGATCTGCGCAGGTACCATCATCCTATTATCTCTAATCTCGGCCTTCTACCCCGTCCATTTTTTCGGCAGACACTGGCACCGTTAAATATAAAAACGGAAAAACTCTTCTTTTTAATTGTTTATTACGCAAGCTTTATCTACATTTGTTACGCTAATAAATAATTATCAGCTAACATACAATTAGTTAGTATCTATGAAATCCACAGAAATTTTGTCAGCCCTCGAGGCTCGTCACCCGGGAGAGAGCGAATTCCTCCAGGCAGTGAAAGAAGTTCTTCTATCTATTGAAGACGTTTACAACCAACATCCGGAATTTGAGAAAAACCGCATTATCGAACGTCTGGTAGAACCGGACCGCATTTTCACTTTCCGTGTGCCCTGGGTTGATGACCAAGGCGATATTCATGTTAACATCGGTTATCGCGTACAATTCAACAACGCCATCGGCCCGTACAAAGGCGGTATCCGCTTTCACCACACGGTAAACCTCTCTATCCTGAAATTCTTGGGATTCGAACAGACATTCAAAAATGCATTGACCACTCTGCCTATGGGCGGTGGTAAAGGTGGTGCAGACTTTTCTCCGAAAGGTCGTAGCGAAGCCGAAATCATGCGTTTCTGCCAAAGCTTCGTAACAGAGTTGTGGCGCAATATCGGTCCTGACACGGATATTCCTGCCGGAGACATCGGCGTAGGCGGTCGCGAAGTAGGCTATATGTTCGGTATGTACAAGAAACTCGCTCGTGAGCATACAGGTACGTTCACCGGTAAAGGCTTCGAGTTCGGCGGTTCACGTTTGCGTCCTGAATCTACAGGCTTCGGAGCTGTTTACTTTGTACAAAATATGTGTAAAGAAAACGGCATCGATTATAAAGGCAAAACATTGGCGATCTCCGGTTTCGGTAACGTTGCCTGGGGTGTTGCTCAAAAAGCCACCGAGCTTGGCATGAAGGTCGTTACCATTTCAGGCCCTGACGGCTATGTATACGATCCGGACGGTATCAATACTCAAGAGAAATTCGACGCTATGGTCGACTTGCGTAACAGCGGCAACGACGTTGTATCCGACTACGTTAAGAAGTTCCCCAATGCAAAATTCTTTGCAGGTAAGAAACCCTGGGAGCAAAAAGTAGACTTCGCAATGCCTTGTGCTACACAAAACGAGATGAACGAAGAAGACGCCAAAATGTTAGTAGCCAACGGTGTAACACTGGTTGCCGAAACATCAAACATGGGTTGTACGGCCGAAGCCAGCGAATACTATGTTGAGAAAAAAGTAATCTTCGCTCCGGGTAAAGCTGTTAATGCCGGCGGTGTTTCCTGCTCCGGTCTCGAGATGTCTCAAAATGCTATTCACTTGTCTTGGAGCAACGAAGAAGTTGACGAACGTCTCCACACCATCATGCGCGATATCCACGAGCAATGCGTAGAATACGGTCGTGAAGGCAACTATATCAATTACGTTAAGGGTGCAAACATTGCAGGCTTCATGAAAGTAGCGAAAGCAATGGTGGCTCAAGGAGTTATCTAATCCTCTTCACCTTAAATAAATTAAACCTCCGTGGAGTTTTTCACGGAGGTTTTTTGTTCTTATCCCTGTTTTACAAAAAGAAATCCCCAATAAAGTATTTCATGAAAACGGGAAACAACAAGATTTTTCAATAGAAACAGTACGGATATATTGGATTAACAAAAAGTTTACTATCTTTGCAGCGTTCTCAAAGAGAGAATATATATGGTGGTTGTAGCTCAGTTGGCAGAGCACTGGATTGTGGTTCCAGGTGTCGCGGGTTCGAACCCCGTCTTCCACCCCACCGAAGGGGCTGTGTCAAAAATGAATTTTGACGCAGCCCCTTTTAGGTTTGTCAGAATGCGTAAAGTACAAGGCACAAAGACTGAGGCTCAAGGGATCGTACTGAATTACGCGTACGAAGCCGAATGTCGCAAGCAACGTGGTAATTTGAGCATGATGACAAATCGTATTTTTATTTTATCTTGGTATACGTCAAAACAACTGTGTTTTGAAACTCTACCGAAGAAGTCGGCATAAAATTTACACTACCCTAAAACACCGCCCCGTTATGCACAGAAATAAATATCTTCAGACTCTCTTTTTATTTCTGGCTCCGATATGGAGTTTCCCGACTATCGCACAAAATGTGTATCCTTTTTCTTTTCATACCTCCGACAGCCTGGCTCTACCAGCATTAAAAGAGCTGTTATTTGAGAAACTTCCGCATGCAACAAAGCATTCATCAGAAGAAGTGCTGGAACTGCTCATTGCAGGAGACATTATGACACATGGACCGCAAATCAAAGCAGCTCTACGGGAAGATAGCACGTACTCTTTCGACGAATGCTTCAGTCTGGTCTCTCCGATCATCAATAAAGCCGACATCGCTATCGGAAATCTTGAGACGACATTAGGTGGCAAGCCTTATAAAGGTTACCCCCAGTTCAGCAGTCCGGACGAACTTGTAAACGCTCTTGTAAAAGCCGGATTCGATGTATTGACTACAGCCAACAATCACGCTGCCGACACCTACCGGAAAGGAATAAGGAGAACCATTGAAGAATTGACGAAACAGAAGGTCTTCACCACAGGAACGTTCCTTGACAAAACAGATAGAGAAAACCGCGCTCCGCTGATATTACCGGGTAACGGTATCAAAATAGCCATTCTTGCCTATACATACGGAACAAACGGGATAGCAGTTCCTCCTCCTGCAGAAGTAGCATTGATAGATACTGCCGTTATACGCAAGGAGGTGAAAAAAGCACAAAATATGGGAGCTGACTATATTTTAACGATGATACACTGGGGAATAGAATATGCAACAGAGCCAGGCAGAGCACAGATAGAAACAGCTCAATTTCTGCATGATATCGGAGTGGATGCCGTAATCGGTTCGCATCCGCACGTGGTACAACGCTCGGAAATCATACCTGCAAATGTACATAACAGAAAACAAACATTCGTACTTTACTCCTTAGGGAACTTCATCAGCAATCAGAAAGACACCCCCTCACGCGGTGGCCTAATGCTCAAGCTCCGGCTCGTTCGTCCTTACAAAAAAGCACCGATACGCACAGAGCCATCCTATCAGTATGTATGGGTAAATAAAGAAGACAACACGGGCAAAGCCCATTATAAATTATTTCCCATAAAATTAAACGACAATCCGCCAAAAGATTTACCACTTCATGACTATACAGCTTTCTCGAATTTTCAAAAAAGATACCAAAATATCCATCTGACAGAAAAAGCGACGAATACGTTCGTAATCATTCCTCCTTTACATCCGGTCGACTTGCAGGAGGTTATAAAAAATTAGGCATAAGACGGATTTCTTCTTTCCTGCCGGCGTTTACGGATACGCTCGGCCAAAACAATCGTATGCTTGAGATATGGCATCTCGTTCTTCAGAAGTTCGCTGAACGTTTGTCCTTTAAGCATCTCCATAACCTGATCCACAGGCCACCACTTGCTTTCAGACGGATTGCAGCACATCGTCAACAAATCAGGCTCGGCCACCTGCACGGCATAAAGATGCACCTGACAGGAAACCTTACCACGCTCGACATTGTAAGTAACCAAATGGCGGGGACAGGATCGCTTCACTCCGCAAAACCGTTCATCGATCAATGCCTGGGCAACCTCATCGGCACATCCATTGCCTTTTATCCAATCGGTAAAAGGAGTATCGATACAATCGCTGTCACACAGATCGCAAAGCTCACGATGTTCAAGAAATATCATATCATTACACAGAGCAACGAGCCTTACCATAGGCAACTGTGCAGATTGAATCATGGAGCCTATATCGTCCAGATCGGATCTCGGTACACGTCCCACAGGATTACCGCTGTTATCGACCAAAGGAAGCCACTCTTCCTTTTGAAGTTTCGACTTTACCATACTAAGGCTTACAACCTCAATAATATAACTCAACCACATTACTCCGGCCACTACCGATGTCAGCAGAAATTGCACAGGCGGGGCTTCGTATCTGCCATACCGCAAATAAATAGCCAAAATACCGGCAAAAGCTACAATGGCAAATAATCGCAAACGTTTGCAGATGCGTTCGTGCTCCACCATCACCAACCGCTTGTGAAGCATCTCTTTGGAAAAATCGGATATACTCATTCCCGGCATGCGGTTCTCTCTGCGCAAAAAACTCTGTGCTGCCGAGATTAGCACACAAAGGGCCAAAATAAGCCCCTGAAAATACAAAGGATGAACAACAGCTCCCTGAATACCGACAAACAACAGGCAAGACAGCGGCAGGACAAAGGAAGACGTTATCATAGTCGGCATGGAGGATAATGACTTACGGCGTATAACAAACCACAACAGACCAGACAGCCATACGGCTAACGAAACAATAATCGAAACAGATAGAGAAAAGATCACCGGTAAAGTCAACAACAACATCACCGGTAATAATCCGCTCAGCGGATTGGAACTTAACAAAGGATTTATATGAGGAGTACGATCCATTACTATATATTACATTCTTTATATACTATTAACACCAACTTCTTACAATCAGTTCAGACAACCACGCTTAAAAAACACTTCTTACACCGGTATTTTCTAGCATTGTGAAATATCAATAGGTTATAAACAGTACACGTCACACAGAAAAAGTGTAGATGAAATAAATTAATAAACTGTTCATTTTAATTATCGATTTAATGTAAGCCTGCAAGGTTTTTATAACTTTGTAAATAATCTCTCGTTAAAGATTTCTTATGAATAAAATTTTACGTTCTCTTTTCTGTATTCTTATTATAAGCATTGTAGGCACATCGTGCGAACACAAAACAAAGGGAAACACCGATAAACTAACGATTGCTGTCAGCATCACACCTCAGCAGGAGCTTCTACAAATCCTTGCAGATACATTGGTGAATATCTGGACAATTGTGCCGGAAGGAAAGAATCCGGAAATATACGACCCCACACCACAAGAGATGCGCAAACTATCAGACTGCAATGCCTATTTCTATGTAGGCGATCTCGGTTTCGAAACGGCATGGTCCGAACGTATCGGGAAATTGAACAATCGCATCCGGATATTCAGGTTGACACCTCCCCATCACCATCACGAAGGAGAGCATCACCGTCATGACGAATGCGACCCGCATGTATGGACGAGCCCCGACGGTATCTATCTGCTGGCTGAAAATATGCTGTCGGCTCTGTGTACGATAGACCCCGAAAATGAATCGGTTTATGAACAAGGGATGCAAAGGCTGTCAGAAAGCATAAACAGCGTCAGAAACAAAGTGAATGAAACATTGAAAGAAGTAACGAACAAAGCCTTTGTAATATATCACCCCTCACTGACCGGTTTTGCTCGGGAATTCGGTTTCAAACAACTGACAATAGAACAAAACGGTAAAGAGCCAACACCCGAAGACTTAAAAAGAATTGTCGACGAAGCGAAATCGTTAAACGTTAAAGTGGTGTTCATCCAAAAAGAATTCAATACCGAGCTGGCAATGAGCGTGGCTAAAGAAATCGGCGCAGAGATCGTAAAAATAGAACCGCTTTCCGCTAATTGGCAGGAACAAATTCTATCCATCTCAAAAGCTCTGGCACAACATAAATGATGAATCTTCCCCACCCTATACTTAAACTTAATGAAGCTTTCTTAGGTTATGGCAAACAGATCGTTCTTGGCCCTGTCAATCTAACCGTACAACGCGGTGAACATATTCTGATAACCGGACCCAACGGAGGCGGAAAAAGTACATTTCTGAAAACGGTGCTCGAACTAATCCCTCTTTGTGGAGGTTCGCTACAATATTTTGATTGCGGAGGCAAACCGACTGACAGTTTAAGCACAGGCTATCTGCCACAAATCAATACGCAAGACCGCTCTTTTCCAATCTCACTCAGTGAGGTCATAGATTCGGGGTTAACAAAAGGGAATAGAAAAGAACGCAAGGCTCGCGTAGAAGAATTGCTCGACGTGATTGAAATGCGTGCACTGGCCGATCGTGCAATCGGGAAGCTAAGTGGCGGACAGCTTCAAAGAGCTTTATTAGCACGTGCTCTGGCAGCTTCTCCCGAATTGCTCGTACTGGATGAACCCATGAGCTATTTAGATCAGAAATCAAGAGTTCTCTTTCAGCAGTTACTACATAAACTTGCACCCGAAGGGACAACGATTCTTTTGGTTACACACGACTATCCGCAAGAAACCAATCTCTTCAACTGGAGAAATATCGCCATAGGAGAATAACAGCTCCTCTCTTTCTACAACTCTTTAGTACAGGAAGTTACTCTGCTTCCTTTTCGAACAATGAATCGGAATTTGTCTGTTCAATCATAAACAAATCCGGTCGGCTAAGCTCTCATCACTTAACCGGCCGGACTTTATTTTATCCTCTAAAAGGATTCGATTACAAACGCACAATACCGCTGAAGCCCATAAATGCCATAGCCAAGATGCCGGCACAAATCATGGCAGCAGGTATACCTTGCATGGCTTTAGGCAAAGAGGTCTTGGCCAGCTGCTCGCGAATACCGGCAAACACCACCATTGCCAAAGTAAATCCGATGGCTGTCGAAACGGCATACACGAGACTCTGCAAGAAATTGAAATCTTTTTGAATAACCAGAATAGCCACTCCCAATACGGCACAGTTCGTGGTAATCAAAGGTAAGAATACACCCAAAGCCTGATATAGCGAGGGAGAAACTTTTTTCAGAATAATCTCCACCATCTGCACCAAAGCAGCAATAACCAGAATGAAGGCTATCGTTTGCAAATAACCCAAATTATTGGGGTCCAGAACATACTTCTGTATCAAAAAGGTTACGATAGTGGCAATAGCCATTACAAATGTAACGGCAGCACCCATACCCATAGAAGTATCGACTTTCTTGGATACGCCAAGGAAAGGACATATTCCCAAAAATTGTGCCAGAACGACGTTATTTACAAAAACCGCCGAAATAAATATTATCAGATAATACATAACTGTTTTCCTGTTTTAATGTTAAGCTTTCTGTTTGTTGCCAATAGCCGTAACCAATCCTAACAGCAACCCCAAAACCAAGAAAGCACCGGGAGCCAGAATAAAGATTAGAGAGCCATAATTCTCGGGATAAAGAGTAACTCCGAAGAATTTGCCCGTACCTAATAATTCACGCACAAAACCCAAAAGAGTTAAAGACAGGGTAAAACCAAATCCGATACCGACTCCATCGAAAACAGAGTGCAAAACATCTTTCTTGGCGGCTACAGATTCGGCACGTCCCAGCACGATACAGTTTACCACAATCAAAGGAATAAACAAACCCAAACTTTTATATAAAGCGGGAACATAGGCTTGCATAATCATTTCGAGCACCGTTACGAAACCGGCAATCACCACAATGTAAGCAGGAATACGAACCTGATCCGGAACCAGCTTTTTAATCAGGGAGATTACGGTATTGGAGCAGATAAGCACGAACATCGTAGCCAGTCCCATGCTCATTCCGTTAATAGCCGACGAAGTGGTAGCCAACGTAGGACACATACCAAGCAACAATACAAAAGTAGGGTTCTCGGTAATAATTCCGTTTTTAATAATTTTAATTGGATTCATTATTCATTCCCTCCTTCCTGTACTTTAAGAAATGCGTTATATGCGCGATTGATGGCATCGGCAAAACCGCGACTGCTAATCGTTGCGGCCGTGATGGCATCCAGTCTGCCGCCATCCTTGGAAACAGAAAGAGCTTTTTCTTCTTTCATATTCACACCGCGAAGGTCTTGAATATTTCCGGTTTTAGAAGGCTGATGAAACCATTCCTGCATCTTAGAACCCAAACCGGGAGTCTCGGCATGCTGGAGTATAGTGTAATCCACCACCTTGCCCTCGGCATCGAATCCGACCATAACGGTAAAACGGCCGCTAAAGCCATTGTTCGTATAAGTTTCAACGGCATAACCGACAGGAGCTCCGTCTTTGGTCGCCGGATAGAGGTAAACAGAATCTGCTTCTCCCTCTAAAAGAACGGACATGCGCGCTTCCGAAGGATTATTGTCAAAAGCAGGAGTAACAGCCTTGATAGCACTGATTTTGGCATTCGTCTTCGCCTCTGCAATAGGCTTGGCTGTCAATTGATGCATTCCGCCGAGGACAGCTGCTACAAGGATACAGATACCCGTAAGCGAAAGCAACATATTTGGAAGAGTTGATGCGAGCTTTTTCATTACTTGGTGCCTCCGAAATGTTTAGGTTTAAAGTAATTGTTAATCAACGGAGTAAAAGCGTTCATAATCAGGATAGCAAATGAAACACCCTCCGGATATGCTCCGAAAAGACGAATCAACACTGTAATCAGACCGATAAAACATCCGTATATCAATTGGCCGCTCTTAGACATCGGCGAGGTTACATAATCGGTGGCCATGAAAACGGCACCCAACATCAAACCGCCGGTACAAAGATGGAACCAGGGTGAAGGATAAAGTGCGGGATTTATCAAATACATCAATCCCCCAAACACAAACACCGTACCCAATATGGAAACCGGAATATGCCATGTGATGACCTTCTTCCACAGCAAATAGACAAGCCCCAAAAGAAGAGCTGCGGCACTGATTTCACCCAGAGAACCGCCATGAACCCCCAGGAACATATTCAAAACCGAAGGCATTTGATCCCAGCTTGCACCCGGCGCACCGTGGATAATACCTTTCATCAGGCCGAGCGGCGTAGCTCCCGTGGCAGCATCCATATAAGAGCCCAACTGCTGGGGTGCAGGCCACATGGTCATCTGAGCCGGGAAAGAAATCAAAAGGAACACACGACCCACCAGAGCAGGGTTAAAAATATTTCCCCCGAGACCGCCAAAAACCATCTTACCGAGGCCGATAGCCATCACAGCACCGATAACCACAATCCACCAGGGTAGATTGGAAGGCAGGTTCATGGCCAGCAACACACCGGTCAGGATAGCAGAACCATCGGCAATGGTAGCCGGGCGATTAAGCATAAAACGGGTAATCAGATACTCCACCAATATGCACACAAGCACACTGATAAGCATGACCACAGCAGCACCCAGACCGAACTGTATCAATGAAACAGCATAGGCCGGAATAAGTGCTACGAGCACCGCATACATATTCTTGCTAATGGAGTCGCCGCTATGTACGTGCGGCGAAGGAGATATAATCAGTTTGTTTTCCATAAGGCTTATTTCTTTCTTGAACGGATAATACCCATTACCGTTTGTTTACCCTGGCGGATATAGTCTAACAATGGGCGATTTGCAGGACAAGTAAAGCTGCATGAACCGCACTCGATACAGTCCACCACATAGTTTTTCTCTGCAGTCTCCCAGTCCTTGTACACCACATCGCGCATCAGAAACGCCGGGTTAAGCCCCATGGGGCATACATTCACACACTTGGCACAACGTATACAGTTTTGCATGGGCTTGCGTGTAGCCTCTTCTTTCGTTATCAGCAATACGCCGCTGGAACCTTTGGTCAGCGGCACATCCGTTGAAACCAAAGCTTTACCCATCATCGGGCCTCCGCCGATAACCTTGCCCGTATCTTCCGGCATCCCCCCTGCAGCTTCGATAATCTGAGCAATGGGAGCACCGATACGAATACGATAGTTTGCAGCATTTGCCAGTTTCTTACCTGTAACGGTACAGATACGTTCGAATAGAGGCTTGTTTTTCTGAACGGCTTCATACACGGCAAATACCGTTCCCACGTTTTGCACCACAGCTCCTTCGGAAATAGGAAGGGCACCGCTCTTAACCTGCCGTTTCATCACAGCATCGATGAGCTGCTTCTCACCCCCCTGCGGATATTTTACCTTCAAAGGCATTACCTCTACTCCGGAATAAGAGGCCGCTAAAGCTGTCATATGTTTGATAGCCTCAGGCTTATTGTTCTCAATGCCGATTACCGTTTTGGTCACACCCAAAGCCTTCATCAGGATTTGCACGCCGACCATAATTTCCTCGCCCTTGGCCATCATCAGTGCTTCATCGGCTGTCAAATAGGGCTCGCATTCCACTGCATTGATAATAAGCATCTCGGCTTTATTACCAGCCGGGATAGACAGCTTGACATGGGTAGGAAATGTTGCTCCTCCCATACCCACAATACCGCAATCGGTGATACGGGCAACGATTTCTTTGGCATCCAAAGAGATTTCCCGAACAAGCTCCGGGCTGCGGTCAATGGATGGTTCCCACTCGTCGCCTTCGACGGCAATCACCACGCAAGGTTTTTTATAACCGCTGGCATCGTAGATGGTATCCAGTTTTGCAACCGTACCCGATACCGGGCTGTGAATATTAGCAGAAACGAAACCTCCCGCTTTGGCAATCAGGGTGCCGACTTTAACTTTATCGCCTTTGGCCACACAAGCTACTGCAGGTGCTCCGATATGTTGCCCCAGAGGCACTGTGGCAGTCTTTGGCAGAGGCAAATCTACGATAGGCCTGCCTGCCGAGATTTTATTTTCGGGTGGATGAATACCCCCGAGTCGAAATGTGTTTAACATATTACTTATGCCTCTTTTGAGTTAGTATTCGTATTCTCCGGCGTTGTGGTGCCATTGGCAGTCACTGCGGCTTCCGGTTTGGCCGGTGCGGGAACACCACCTTCTGCCGGTGTTTCGGGTTTTGGTTTGCGAGGAGGAAAATTCTCTTCATGAATAGCATGCGTAGGACAAACCTCCACACACTTACGGCACAAACGGCACTTCGTGTGATCGATGTAAGAAAGGTTATTTTCAATGGTAATAGCCTCGAAATTACACTGTTTCAAACAGAGACTGCAACCGATACATGCGTTGGCACAAGCCTTCTTGGCCACACCTCCTTTGTCCTTGTTTACACAAGAAACAAATACGCGACGATTTTTAGGCCCTTTCTTGCGAAGCTCGATAATGCTCTTGGGACAAGCTTTCACACACGCACCACAAGCTACGCATTTGTCTTCCAGCACCTCCGGCAGCATCGTTTCTCTGTTGATGTGAATAGCATCGAAATCACAAGCTTTGACACAGTCGCCCAAACCGAGGCACCCGAAACTGCAATCGCTTTCACCTTTGAATAAAGTAGAAGCAATAGCACAACTTACAGCTCCGTTGTAAATATTTGTTTTGGGTCTGGCTTCGCAGTTGCCGTTGCAGCGTACCACTGCAATCATCGGGTCTGCACCGCCCGCAGCTACACCCATAATCGTAGCAATCTGATCCATTACAGGATTACCGCCCACAGGACAGCGCAATCCACTCAAATCTTCACTCTCTGCACAGGCTTTGGCAAAAGCAGAGCAACCGGGAAAACCGCAACCGCCACAGTTTGCCTGAGGCAATACGGCCGATATTTCACCGATACGAGGATCTTCCTTAACCTCGAATTTCTTCGAAATAAAGTAGAGCAGGACGGAGCCTAAGGCACCGATAATGGCCAGTACAATAATCGTAGTTAGCATAGTTCACACTCTATATTTAATTATGCATTTATTTTCTCTATTGAATAGCGCATGGTATTACGTAACCTGGGTTCTGCCAACCGAAGCAACAAATAATAAACAGTCACAGAAACCAAAGACATCAAAGCAGAAATCCCATCGTTGAGCCGAAAGAAAAGCGTGCAGACAAAAACAGTAATCAACAACAGGAGTATGGGAATAACGAAAGATAAAAGCACTGCTTTCCGCCCCATAGACGGCACTGCGTAGATATTGACCATATCGCCGGGTTTAAAATCACCGGAGGGCGTATTTATATCCAAAATACGCTCTTTGCAATCGGCACTCGAGCAGAAACCCGCAGCATGGCAACCGGCACACGCACTCCGTTGCTCCACAAGTACGCTAACCACGCCGTCGACAACACGGCTAACTTTACCCACACTCAACAATTCCTGCTTCATCTAATCGTTTAGTTTTATTGATGAGACACCCGGCTGCCAACAGCAAGCCTATTTCGACCGCACATAAGTGATTTTATCGATATTATACTAAGGCCAAAAACAGTATCACGTTCAATTGACTACAAAAGTACATAATTTTATCTATTTACTTACATCGGATCAAGAGCCAAAAGCAGGCAAAGAAAAGAGGTTTTCCTTTATAACACAAAATATGTTCGCTCAGCAGAGAACAATCTTTACAGCCTGCTATGATCAGACACAAAAAATAAAGCAAAAGGAAATCGAAAGATTTATCATCTTTTCCTCAAAAAACAGACCGCTGCCTGATAGCTCAAAAACGAAGTTAACAAGAAAAAAAATCCAAGTTAACTTCGTTGAAAATCGGTAGCGCTACGGATTTTTATCCATTGCCTGAAGAATTTTCAATTGTCAGGCAAGAATTCCAAAGGAGCCATAAGTAAATGATTCAGAGCATCATACAAACAATAAGAATATCCTTTCTTAAAAAAAGAGTTCTCCGTTTTTACTTCTGTTTTTCGGAGCTTTTCTCAAAAAAATTGCTGATAAAATCCAAACTTGAAAAGAGTGAATCCAAATAAGCAAACCCCGAAAGCCATACAAAAGACTTTCGGGGGTTGTCGTGTTTCAAGAAATACAACGAAGTTTATTCAACTCCGAACGAGCCTATTTCTTCTTAGCCCACCAAAGAGGAGTAAACACTTCGTCTTTACCACCCAGCTTTTGAACGGCTCCATTGTAACCCTGCGGGTTACCGTTCTTGATAGAACTGGGGTAAGGTATTCTTTGCGGGAAAAAGTTAACCTGAGCCACCTTATAGTTGGATTGAGTAAGTTGAGGCATCAGGGCGATAGACTTTTCAATAACAGGAGTATTGAAGAAGGGTAAACCCAAACGACGATGATCGGACCAGGCCTCCAGTGGCAACCAGGGAGTATTGGCAATGAACTTCTGGGTTATAATCTTAGTCAGACGGTCATTGTATGCAACAGTATAGAGACGGTTAGCCAACTCGGGATAATGATAATCGATCGTTCCGGGTGCTTTGGTATAACCGTCCACATAATTCATCTTAACCGTACCCTGAGGCTCTTGCACATGATCCCAGCTTACGGAAGTACCTACACGGTTATAAGAGGTAGACTTCAAATATTTATCGACATGATCGGCTCCCACAAAAGCAAAACTTTGTTTGATACCGTCTTCATAGGCTTTTTTACCGTCTTTCGGCACATTCCATCCTCTTACAGAAGCCTCTGCCAACAAAAAGTTCGTTTCCCATTCGGCAAAGAAGATACGATACTTGTGAGCTTCGTTCTTATATCCTTCACGATAGGTCATTCCCAAACGGGGCTCCGGACCGATATAATACATTAACCGATTAAGATCTCCCTTCTTTCCGTAAGAACCACCGGGGAAGATATTCCAAGTGTATTTGGCATCCAATTCCATCAGATCTTTATCCGGGTTATTAGGATCCTTAAGAGGCCTCTTGGTTGTTTTAGAATATTTATCAGCCCAGGACGGGAAATAACAGAAGTCCGGATTATCGAAGTCCCCGGGAATAGGGAATAATTTGTAAGTACGAGGATCCATAATGGCAGGAAGTCCATCCAGGAAATATTCGGAAAGCGGACTGGTGGTCAAAGTAGACAGATGTTGCTCCAGGCGCATTCCGGCATAGTTCTCTTCCTTCACATATTCATGCAGTTTGGCCGGCAAACTTTCTTTTGAATTTACACCCCCCAAACCGATAGTCAGATTACTGATAACCGGAGACACATATTGAATATTCCACTGACGGCTCATCACGTTAACCAAGGGGGCCCATTCATCGCGCATGATGATTTGGAAGCGGTCTGCTGCCTCTAAAATACCGCCTGCGGCAGCAGCTTCTTCAAAGTTTGAGCGTGCCACGTCCGGTTTCACTTCACTCAATCTCATGGCTAAACGCATACGCATGGAGTTAGCATATTTCCTCCATTTTGCAGGATTGAAACCATAAGCCTTATCCAAAGCGGAAATATCTTTATCTGATACCTCGGGAGATGATTTGAGAGCTTCAGCTGCTTCTTTCAGCTCTTTTAGCATGTACATATAAACCTCCTCCGTGGAAGAATACACCGGATCCTTTCCGGAAGAATAGTCTCCTATGGAAACAGGTCCGAAACAGTCGGTTAACTCACTGAGCAAATATACACGCCAAACCCGTGCAGCTTCGCGCATCGTTTTTTCGGCAGGACGGAATGTCCCGGATTGAATCAATTTATCGGCATGTTGAATGGCCAGATTGATGGGTTTAAGACAGTTAACCGTGGCATTACCATAATAGTTGGAAGTCCAGCCATCATCTGAACGCCCCGTTTGAAAACCATTTTCAGAGCGTTGCATCTGTGCTGCATCTTTCCAATACAAAACAAAAGAACGCTCAGACACATCCGGGTCCAACTGAGCCTGAACAATAGACTTATTCACAAGATACTCCGTCAGGATCTGCTCTTCCGTGGTATCATTGGGATTGACATTGACATCATCGAAATCGGAACAACCGGTTAGGCCAAAAAGTCCCACAACCGCCAATGATCCGAAAATATATTTAAGCTGTTTCATTTCAAATATAGGTATTGGGATTAAAATCCGAGTGTAACATTAAACATATAAGAGCTGGAAGTCGGCGATGAAGAGAACTCAAAGCCTACAGCATTTGAACCGGTAGAGAAAACAGACTCCGGATCGACTCCGTTGAGATGGCTTGAGAGCATCCAAACATTATTGCATGAGAAACCCACAGAGGCTTTTGTCAGTTTGGTTTTAGCCAGCCATTTGTTGGGGAGCGCATAATTCAAAGTAATATTGCGCAAGCGAATGGTGCTGGCATCATAGATATTGGCTTCGGTGATACCCAAGTTGCCGTTTGTGGCAGAAAGCACGCGGCCCCAATAATCCTGCACTGAAACTTCTTTCTTGTTTTCAACAAATTTGCCATTCTGCTCTACCACTCCATCCACGATAAAATCTTTGCGGTCGCCATTTATTACCGTCGCAGCAGCACTACCGGAGGACTGCAAGAAACGGTTCGTTGCAGAGTAAATCTTACCACCCAGACGTGCATCTATCAAAAAGCTCAGATTAAATCCGGCATAAGAAAAGCTATTGGTCAGACCTAAAAGAACTTTAGCCTGCTGGTCTCCCAACTTACGGGATGTATCATCGCCTAAAGGCAATCCGTTTTCGTCTACAACGATGCGACCATAGTGTTCGCTCTTTTCGTCCTCGACTCTCTTGTAGCCGCTACCCCAAATCTCGCCATAATTACCTCCTGCAATAGCCAATATCCGAACATTCTGGAACTGTCCTAAAGTATACTCCTTGATATCGCCGTAGAGAGAAATAATCTTGTTTTCGTTTCGAGACAGGTTGAGCATTGTATTCCAGGTAAAGACTCTGTTCCTGATCAGGTCGGCATTAATCATGAACTCAAAACCGCGGTTCTGAATATCTCCGGCATTGATCTTCTTATTATTGAAACCTGCTCCCGGATCTATCGGTAAGTCTAACAACTGATTACGTGCATTGCTTTTATACCATGCAAAGTCAATGCCCAATCTGTTATCGAACAGACGAACCTCCGTACCGAATTCCCAAGAGGAAATCAATTCATTTTTAACATTCGGGTCAAAGAATGTACCTCCGGTATTACCCATGGTTCCGCCGGTACCGTCTTTACCGATCTCAAAATTATTATAGAGTTGGTAAGGAGGCAGGTCGTTACCCACCTGTGCAAACGAGCCGCGAACTTTCAAGAAGTTGATCCAGCCGGGGATAGCGACATTGCTCTTACGAAGCATATCGGTAATTACCCATGATGTGCTGATGGAGGGATAAAGAAACGACCGATTGTCTTTGTGCAATGAACTGGACCAGTCGTTACGCAAGGTCCCGTCCAAGAAGAAATAACCTCCCCAGTTAAGCTGTAAAGAGCCATAAAAAGAGTTGATTTTCTTACGATTGAAATCATTGTTTACGGTAGGTTTATCCACACCGTTGTTCAATGTAAAGAGGTTAGGAACCACCAATGCCCCCGAATTGGATCGGATGGAAGTATACTTACGATCCATCATATTACCCCCGAAAGTGGCATTTATACCCAATTCTTCCCAAAGGTTGTCTTTTGAAGCCGTAAACAGGAAGCTATAGTTATTCTCATAGAAACGTTCCTGACCAAATGTAAAACGTCCGCCATGGTCTACAATCGGAGAGCCGGCATATGTCTTGGTCCATGTTTCGGTCGAATACAAATCGGAGCCGGCACGAATTTCCCCGGTCAACCAGTCTGTAAACTTATATTTCAAAGAAGCATTAAGCAGGAAACGATCTCTGGTATCGTGGTTCAGATTATACTTGGAAGCCCAATAAGGATTGACCTCGCCGCTGGAACCATACCAAAGCATAGTACCATCGGATTTGATCGCATCTTTAAAATCGCGAATATCCATAGTACGAGGCAATAAATACATCTGCAGGAATGTATTGGAAGAATTCTTTCCATTAAGCGGTCTGTTTTGAACCGATGTGCGTATATATTGCACTTTGGTATCGGTCGTCCATCTGTCATCCGGCCCAAAACTGTTCACAGCACGTGCCATCATATTGGTACGCCCGAGTTTAGCCCCCGGAATATTGCTCTTATCATTGGTCTGAGTAACGGAGGTATAAACAGAAGTCTTGCCATACTGCTGAGAGAAGGAGATATTTTCAGTGAAATTCACACCCGTATTGAAGTAATTCTTCACATTATCATATACTTGCATCCGGGTCTTCTCTCCATTCCATTTTTCGACTTCCTGTCCCGTAATCTTGGGTCCCCAGCTTGATCCGGAATCCTTATCGTAAACACCATTCGAACCTTGTCCGAAAACGCTCTGCAATTCGGGTTTCATGAACAGTGTGGTAAAAGAAACAGAAGACGAGATTGTAAGCCCCAGACCTTTGTTCTTACGTCCCGTTTTCGTGGTAATCTGAATAACACCGTTACCGGCACGCGAGCCATAAAGTGCGGCAGCCGATCCACCTTTGAGAACGGTGATATTAGCCACATCCTCGGGGTTAATGTCGGAAAGGCCGTTACCCATATCCGTATCAGGATTCCAATAGTCTGAATTGAATTTCGAGCCGGAAGTACCGGTAAAGTTATCCATAGGTACACCATCCACCACAATCAGAGGCTGATTGTTACCCGTAAGAGAGTTATGACCACGCAAAACAATCTTGGAGGAGCCGCCGGGGCCATTGCTGGAGCGAATAATCTGCACACCGGAAAATTTACCGATCAGAGAGTTCGTAATATTCGGTTCGCGCCCTTTGAGGAGCTCCTCACCCTTCACTTCTTGCATGGCATATCCAAGAGCTTTCTTCTCCCTTTTGATACCTAAAGCGGTCACGACAACCTCTTTAAGGGCAACAGACTCGGATTTCAAAACCACATGGATTTTCGTTTGTCCGTTCACAGCCACTTCCTGCGTCTTCATACCAATGTAAGAAACCACCAAAACAGCATTTCTTGAAATATTAGTAAGCGTGAACTCTCCGTTCACATCCGTCTGTACACCAACGGCTGTGCCTTTAACAAGAATACTGACACCAATTAAAGGCTCTTTCTGTTCGTCTACAACAGAACCTTTTACGGTGATCGTCGGGGATTGTTGATTTGTCGTTACCGTACTGCCCGGAATATTTGCAAAAGCTTTTCCTCCCATAGACAGTAAAGCAAGAGCAGCCATGAGCGCTATACTCTTCTTGAACGAGCTAAAAGATAATTTCATAGGCCAATTATTAAGGTATAAATAATTACAATCCAGAAAACAAAGTTTCTTAATTAAAAAGACTCGATACCCTTATTCTTAAAAAAGAGAAGAAACTCTAAAAAAAGAAAAGAGGATATATCGCACGTACAAATATAAACATTAAACATTGATTATAATATAATCCAACAATTAGGGGGCTATTAAAGCAATTTTTTATTTAACTCATGAAAGAAAAGTCATCGTCTTTTCGCCTGTCTAAAAGAGCACAAAAAATAAGGCCTGATTCTTTAACGAATTAGACCTCGAACAAATAAAAAACAATTCTAAACTTCAGCAAGGGGAAAAGCGTTCTCCGAAAAATATTACAAAACACGCAAAGCAATATGCGCACAAGCTTCGGCATCTGCCACAGCATTATGATGATTGATCAGCTCATAACCGCATGCCCGTGCAACTGTTTGAAGTTGAAAATTGGGAATTTGTTTCCCAAAATATTTACGTGCAGCCCGAAGGGTGCAAAGAAAAGACTCATGACAAAAATCCAACCGGTACATCCTTAATGCACTGAAAATACAACGTTGATCAAAAGATGCATTGTGTGCCACTAACGGCAAATCGCCAACCAAAGCCTCGGCTCTTGCCCACACATCGCAAAACAGAGGGGCATGGCAGGTATCGGCATCGGTCAATCCGTGCACCAAAGTATTATAATAGCTGTAATAATCAGGTTCCAGCCTCACTAAACTATAAAAACGCTCCGTTATTGCACCGTCTCGTACCACAACAAGCCCGACACTGCAAATACTGGTAAATTCATGATTTGCCGTTTCTACATCTATGGCTGCAAAATCTCTCATAATAAAAAGATGGTGTTTGCAAATTTAGCAAACACCATCAATAACTCATCTAACAGGTTTTATGTAAAAATACTTTCTCCATCTTTGAATGGAGTCGATATTCTACAATTCTTTTACTATTTCCATACCACGTTGAATGGCTTCGATATTCATCGGAATCAGTTTGTGGTGACGCTCGGGCAAAGACTTCATAAGTCCTTTTTCGATACCTTCAATTTTTACCACAGGAGCTTCTTTGAGCATACCGCCCAAAACAAGCATATTGAATACTTTCTGATTACCCATGTGCAAAGCTTCCTCGGTCGCATCCACTTGGCAAACCTTAATATCCTTGCGCTTCGGCAAACGGTGAATACCATTAGAGTCGAACAGCAACAAGCCACCCGGTTTTACTTTCGATTCGAACTTATCCAATGAGGGCTGGTTCAATACGATTACGACATCATATTCATTGACAACCGGAGAACTTACCGGCTCATCACTTACGATAACGGTAACGTTTGAAGTACCACCACGCTGTTCAGGACCATAAGACGGCATCCAGCTTACATTCTTACCTTCCATAAGACCGGAGTAAGCCAAAATCTTACCCATAGAGAGTACTCCCTGTCCTCCGAAACCGGCAATAACTATTTCGTATGTCATGATATTATTTCTTAATGATTATTAGTCTATGTTCTTTAGGTCGCCCAGAGGATACTTCTTGTGCATATTCTCCGTCATCCATTCGTTTGCTTTGGCTGGGGTCATCTTCCAACCCGAGTTGCAGGTGGAAACAAATTCCACCACAGAGGTACCCTTGCGGTTCATAGAGTTCCGGAAAGCTTTCTCCAAAGCCTTTTTAGCCTTACGTACGGCACCGGCCGTATGAACGCTCTGGCGGGTTACATAGCATGTACCGTCAAGTTGAGCCAACAGGTCGGATATCTTCAAAGGATAGCCGTTCAACTCTACATTACGTCCCATGGGGCAAGTGGTGGTGGGCATACCCTCCAAAGTAGCGGGAGACATCTGCCCGCCGGTCATACCGTAGATACCATTGTTTATAAAAATAATCACGATATTCTCACCGCGGTTGCACGCATGAATAGTTTCCGCCGTACCGATAGCAGCCAAGTCTCCGTCACCCTGATAGGTGAACACCATTTTAGACGGGTTCAAACGTTTTGCCGCCGTAGCCAAAGCAGGCGCACGGCCGTGTGCAGCCTCCTGCCAGTCGATGTCGATATACTTATAGGCAAATACAGAGCAACCTACAGGAGCTATACCGATGGTATCTTCCGCCATGCCCATTTCGCCAATCACTTCTGCCACTAACTTGTGAACCACTCCATGGCTGCAACCGGGGCAGTAGTGCATGGTTACATCATTAAGAAGCTCGGGTTTCCGATAAACCAGATTTTCCGGTTTTATTATATCTTTTATATCCATTTCTGTCTGTTTTATTTTCGTTTCTTATATCGTATAATATAGGTCAGCAATCTAAGCACCAAAGCAGTAACCCCGATAGTCATGAAAACGGCAGGATAAGTACGATGCCATGTAAAATAGGTGACCAGCGTGGCCACAACGAGCACGTAAAATATAATGGTCAACAAACTTTCCAATTCTTTTCTATCCATGGTTCTTTCTCAAATTACCGGCTTCGTTGCAAAACCTGTATTATATTAGGCGGAATTTAGCAGTTGAACGTTTTTTGCAAGTTTTCAAGCACTTCATCCGGAGTAAAGAGCATACCGCCCATGCGACCGTAATGAGCCACAGGCACACGACCTTCCACAGCCAGCTTAACATCTTCGACCATCTGACCGGCATTCAATTCCACAGAATAGAATCCTTTGACATGAGAGCAATGTTCCTGAATCACTTTTACAGGGAAAGGCCACAAAGTAATCGGGCGCAACAAACCGACTTTCAAACCTTTTTTACGGGCATTTTGCACCGTTTTCTGGCAAATACGGGCCGATGAACCGAAAGCCACCAAAATATAATCGGCGTCTTCCGTCATATATTCTTCGTAACGAACTTCGTTTTCTTCCATCTTTTTATACTTGGCCTGAAAACGTTCATTGTTCTTTTCCATAACGGTCGATTCCAGCTCCAGAGAAGTAATGATGTTAGGCTTTCTACCGCCCTTGCAGCCGGTTGTGGCCCACGGACACTCCTCACGGATTTGCTCATCCGTACGGCGGGGTGTAAACTCCGGCAACTTGACTTTCTCCATCATCTGACCGATAATACCGTCCGACAGGATCATAACCGGATTGCGATACTTGAATGCGAGTTCAAACCCGAGGGGAATGAAGTCCACCATCTCCTGCACCGAATTAGGCGCCAAGGTCAATAAACGGTAGTCTCCGTGACCTCCGCCCTTAACTGTCTGAAAATAGTCTGCCTGGCTGGGCTGAATCGTACCCAAACCGGGACCTCCACGCATCACATTGGCAATCACACAAGGAAGTTCGGCTCCGGCCAAATAGCTTACGCCTTCGAGCATCAAACTCATACCGGGGCTGGAAGTCGTAGTCAAAACGCGCTTACCGCAAGCAGCCCCTCCGTATACCATATTAATAGAAGCCACCTCACTCTCGGCCTGCAACACCACCATGCCTGTAGAGTCCCACGGATGCTCGGCCATCAGAGTTTCCATCACTTCAGATTGAGGGGTAATAGGATAACCGAAGTAACCATCCGCCCCGCTTCTTATCATCGAATGAGCAATTGCCTCATTGCCCTTCATCAGTCTAATTTCTTCTGACATATCTTTCCGAAAGATTAAGATTTACAAGTTAACTTTATAAACGGTTATACATCCGTCCGGGCAAACCAAGCCGCAGCTTGCACAGCCGATACAGGCTTCAGGATTCTTCATGTAAGAATAATGATAACCTTTATCATTTACTTCATCCGGATGTAGTTCCAGAGTTTTTGTGGGGCAAGCCACCACACAAAGGTTGCACCCTTTGCAACGCTGTGTATCTACAACTACAGCCCCTCTCACTTTTGCCATAACTATTTATTTTTGTTTAAGGTTAATTATTGAACGGAAGCCGTTCTTTTAATTTGTTCAAAGATACCAATAATTAAATAAAAACAAATCAAAATAGCTATTTATGAGTATATTAGAGACTAAAACCGGCAATGCTATGAGCATTTATGGTTATACCGGTTTCGGATGATGTTTTTCCGAACATTTTTTCTCAACACTTTGTTCTGCATAGAAAAGATGACATAATGTTCTTCTCCACAAACAAGGCATTATTCGGAATGACACCCACTCCGCTGTTGCATGTATTCTTTTGCTTTTGAAGGTTATTTAAGCATTATATAATTTATAAACCATAAAACGCTACAACCGATGAAACCGAATTTGTTCACCATCATCTGTGCTCTTTTGATTTTGAGCCGGAGCATTAGCGGCTATGCACAGAAAACAGCAGAAAACACTCAACCGGAAATTAATGACAGCGCCAGGTATCGCATCGTGTACCGCGCATTGCAAACTGCCCAAAAAGAACACGAGCCTCTTATCATCGGAGACTCCATGGCGCTGGAAATAGGAGACCGATGGGCCGTATATTATGATTTCAACAAAAAGATACAGGATTCGATAAAACACATGGAATCGGCATCGTTCATGATTTCTGTTAAAAGCATCTCGGTCAACAAGAAAGAGGAAGACCTGGAAGCACGTCTGCAACGACGACAACAGCCTTACCAAATATCCGGCGGAGGAAACGACAGGCAAGAAACATACCGTATCTATAAAAACAGAAATACAGGAGAAGTGATCACGATCGATAACGGCCCCACTGTCAATCCGGGAGAAAAGGGTGTCATGATCGTTACGGAAAACATTCCTCCTCAAACATGGGAAATAACAGCAGACACGCTATCCGTTTTGGGCTATAACTGCCAAAAGGCCACCACCCGGTTCAGAGGTCGTACCTATACGGTTTGGTTTACTCTGGATTTGCCAATATCCGAAGGACCCTGGAAACTGTATGGACTGCCCGGACTTATATTAAAGGCCGAAGACAGCGAAAGGCTGTTCACATTTGAAGCCATCGGACTTGAAAACATTTCCACGGAAATACCCATAGAAGTCGTTTATCCAAAAGCGAAAAAGATTGTCACCACACAGGCCGGCCTGAAACAATGGTACGATTTCAGAAATAAAAAAGACCTAAACATCACATACACCTTCCAAAACGGAAACGGGGACTACACCATTTACCCGGCCAAAAATCCGGTCAGCTATAAAAACATGGAAACGGAATTCTGATATATCTATAATATATGCTAAAACGACATATCGGATTGCTGTTTGTGCTGTCGGTCATCTCCCTGAACCTGACAGCACAAAAGAGTATATCAGGACATGTAAAAGAAGAAAAAAACGGCCGCCCCATAGGAAATGCCACCGTTGTTTTAACACCGAAAGGACAGCAACAGGTTCTGGCTTTTACACAAACACGGGAAAACGGTTATTACGAACTCAAGGCCGGTAATCTGCCCGACTCCGTTACCGTTTCCGTTCGATCGATGAACATCCTCAGCCGGTCTAAAACAATCGATACACGTCAAGTACAGCAACTCGATTTTGAGGTTTCCATGAAAACAACGGCACTGAAAGAGGTTATCGTAAAAGCTCCGAAAATACGTCAGAAAGGAGATACCCTTACCTACTCCGTGGCACAGTTTGCGGATGCTACAGATCGCACCATAGCCGACGTGCTCAAAAAGATGCCCGGCATACAGATCACACCTTCAGGACAAATTCTGTATCAAAACAAAGCCATCAGCAAATTCTATATCGAAGGCTTGGATCTTCTGGAGGGCAAATACGGCTTAGCGACCAACAACCTCGAAGCGGATAAAGTGGCCAACGTGGAAGTGCTCGAAAATCATCAACCTGTCAAATTATTGAAAGGAATAGAGATACCGGAAAGTGCGGCCATCAATCTAAAGCTCAAAAAATCGGCTCTGGGTGCTTTCTTCGCCACGGCTCAGGCAGGCATAGGTGCATCGCCCCTGCTCCTGAGCAACGAACTGGTCGGCATGCGTTTTTCCGTAAAAGCGCAAAACCTGATGGCTTACAAGGGAGATAACAGCGGACGTGATGTGAGCGAGGAGCTGATCTCCCACTACGGAGGTAGCTTGCAAGACAATTTCAGCCTGCTCCGTATCTACAGCCCTGTGCCTCCCGATATAAACCGGCAGCATTATTTCTTCAACGATGCTCACTTCGGTTCTTTCAATAACCTGAACTTACTACATAAGAATTTCACTGTCAACACCAATATCAGTTACCTCCACGATCGGGAAAAACGTAAAAGCTACACCAGACAGGAGCTTTTCGCAGACCCTGTAAACCCCGTGGTAATCATAGAAGATATGCAGTCTGCTCTGAAAAAACGGGAACTGGAAGGCTCGGTAAAAATAGAGAACAATCAGGACAATTTCCTGCTATACAACAAACTGGAGTTAACGGCCGGTCGCAACGAGTATGACGGAACAGCCGGCAATAAACAATACTACGAACAAAACCTGCAAACCCCATCTTTCAGGCTGGGTAACACCTTCGAATACACCAAAAAAAGTCGACACAACCATAGATACGCCATAAAATCGATCATAACCTATAACCAAAAAGAAGAAACACTGGGTGTAACACCTCCGTTACAGCAATTGCTGCCGGACATCGATCACAAAACCATAGAACAACGGATGCACTACTCCCATCTCTCCACGGATCATTCTGTTTCGGGGTATATAGATCGGGGCATATCGGCAGGCATCACCGGCGGTTTAGCAACCGATCACTACAAAATGAACTCCGGCCTGTACGGTGACGACAATCATTTGGAAATCGACAGTCTCAGAAATGACCTCCGAAGAGACGATATTACACTGAAGCTCTCCACTCATTTTTCCTGTAAAATTTCGGAAAATCTGAAACCCCAAATTAGCGTACCGCTACAATATAAAATGATTTACAGTCATCGGTATCTGAGCAGAGAAAAAACGAACGATGGATTCTTTCTGTTTGCCCCCACCATGAACATTCACTATAATTTTAATATGAACTGGTCTGTTTTCTCTCTTCTTTCATTTACAAAAAGCACAGGAAGTTTCGGACTGGATTTTCCGGGATATATAATGACGTCTTACCGCACCCTCTACCGTAACGATATCTTCGGAGGTACCACATACGGAGGCAGCGGTTTTCTGTCTCTATCTTACAAAAACATCTTTTCGCACCTCTTTGCCAATCTGCGCATCACCTACTCGCTCCGACGTCTGCAATATCTTACGGATGTCTATTATAAAGGTATTTTCAGCAATAACCGTCTGGTCAGGCATCCGCACAATAACGAAAGACTGGGAATATCTTTCTCAATAGGCGATCACGTGGATGCCATAGACTCCGATATTCGCCTGAGTGCAGGTTACAATATCACCAAGTCGGTAAATCTGTTTCAATCCGTCATAAAACCGTTCAAACTTCGTCATTGGCACATAGAGCCTTCCATAACCTCCAATATTGGCAAGTTTATGGTCGCAAAATACAGTTGCGAATTGACACAGACACGCAGTTCCATAGCCGGTATCGAAAGGCCGGCATCGAACCGTTGGACACAATACGCCGGTCTTTCATTCATCCCGATAAAGAAACTGATTTTGAATGCTTCTGCAAATCATTACCTGACAACTGAAAATAGGAATAAACGCCACCATGCTGTTTTCGGCAATTTGAGTGCGCAGTATACAATGCGAGACATCGAATTGCGTTTAGACTGGACAAACATCTTTAACACCTGCAAATATATCCACCGGTCATTCTCCGACATTTCTGCATACTATTCGGAATATCATTTGCGACCCTCGGAAGTAATGCTGCGTGCCCGCTTCAAATTACTTTAAATGTTTCTAAACAATGGGCTATCAGATATGTTTATTTTACATGAGATTCAACCTCATAACCCACCCAGCATACAAACCGATTTTTAATGTGAACGACAAGAGGGAGATTTTGACTACACGGGCTCTAACAAAGCACCATGCTCTCACTGCAAAAACAGTGGTATTTACATTCATGCCATCGCAATATACAAGAGTATTATTTTCACATACACCATAACCCACATCCGGAATAGAGCCTTATTCCGGATTTTCTTTTTAAGAAAACAAAACAGACAATAAACAATGGAACATTTTTACAGCAAAAGCATTGAAGATACAGCAAAAGCGTTCGAAACGAATCCGGCTTCCGGCCTCGGCAGCAACAAAGCAAAACATCTGCTGAAAAAATACGGACCGAATAAATTGGCATCCAAAAAGAAAAAAAGCGCGGCACGCATCTTCTTCGAACAGTTCAAAAGCACCATGGTGCTCATTCTTATCATCGCTGCTATCATCTCGGGGGTTGTGGGTATAATGAATAATGAAGGACTCTTGGAAAGTATTATCATCATAGCCATTCTAATCGTAAATGCTCTCATCGGAACAGTACAGGAAATCAAAGCACGGGCTTCTTTAGAGGCTCTGAACAAAATGTCCACCCCACATACCAAAGTTCTTCGCGATGGCCAGGTACGAGAAATATCAAGCGTTGAAGTGGTGCCCGGCGACATAGTTATACTGGAAACAGGGGATGTGGTACCGGCAGATATACGCCTGACAGAAAGTAAAAACCTGAAAATTCAAGAATCTGCTCTAACGGGTGAATCTGTACCTGTAGAAAAAATCTCCGATCCTTTAACTGAAGAGAAAGAAGATATCGCTCTTGGTGATCGCATCAACATGGCTTTTTCCACCGGTCTGGTTTCTTACGGTCGAGGCAAAGGTATCGTTACAGCAACAGGCATGAATACAGAAGTAGGACATATTGCAACAATGCTGGAAAATACGGAAGAAACCATGACACCGATGCAACTTCGTTTGGAACATCTCGGCAAAGTACTTGGATATGTAGCTTTGGGTTTATGCTTGATCATCTTTGCCGTAGGGGTCATTTACGGAAACGACTGGCTGAAAACGTTTATGTTGGCTGTCAGTCTGGCTGTGGCAGCTATTCCCGAAGGACTTCAGGTCATTTCCACCATGGTGCTGGCCATGGGTGTTAAGCGTATGGTTAAAATGAACGCCATTGTACGTACTATACCTTCTGTGGAGACATTAGGGAGTGCCTCTGTGATATGTTCAGACAAAACGGGCACGCTAACACAAAACAAAATGACGGTTTTGGAAGGCTGGTACAACGGCCGCTTCATTGATTTCAAAGAAAACGGCGATATTTTCAATCCGAAAAAAGCGGAAAAAACGGAAAAGCAGCTGTCTGAAACAGAAGAACTGCTTTTATCATGTGCAGTACAATGTACGGATGCCCACCTGAGTATGGAAAACGACACGATAGAACTAACAGGGGACCCAACGGAAACGGCACTTGTACATCTTGGACTGAAAATGGGATTGAACAAAAACGAGCTCGACAAAAGTTATCCGCGTGTAGCGGAGGTGCCATTCGACTCCGAAAGAAAAAGAATGACCACAATACACAAAATGGACAACGTGTTACGTACCTATGTGAAAGGGGGACTCGATGAAATACTGAGTGTTACAACCCGCATTTATCACAATGGAGAAGTACGTCCTATTACCTCGAAAGACATAGAAGAAATCAACGCCGCCAATAATGAAATGGCTTCCCATGCTCTCCGTGTGTTATCTTTTGCCTATCGAGATCCGGATAATCTGCCCGCAGAAATCCATGCAGAAACAGTAGAAAAAGAGTTGATCTTTCTGGGTCTTCTCGGAATGATAGATCCGGCAAGACCTGAAGCGATAGAGGCTGTGGAAAAATGTCGCACAGCCGGCATTCGCCCCATTATGATTACAGGAGATCATAAAATTACGGCAGTAGCCATTGCCAAAGAAATTGGGATTTATAAAGAAGGAGATACGGCTTTACTGGGAACCGATGTGGAAAAGCTATCGAATGACGAATTATTCGATACCTGTCCTAAAGTTTCTGTCTATGCACGAGTAGCGCCGGAGCATAAGGTTCGCATCGTTAAAGCGTGGCAACGTCATGGACACATTGTAGCAATGACCGGAGACGGAGTAAACGATGCTCCAGCTCTCAAGCAGGCAGATATAGGAGTAGCAATGGGAATAACCGGAACAGAAGTGTCGAAGGGTGCGTCCGATGTTATCCTGACCGATGACAACTTCGCCACCATAGTAACCAGTGTACAGGAAGGACGCCGTATCTACGACAATATCTTAAAATCGATTCAATACCTGCTGTCCACAAATGTAGGCGAACTGGTACTTATTTTCATCGCTTCGATCTTCAACCTCGGGAACCCTCTTTTACCGATTCATCTGTTATGGATAAACCTTGTAACCGACAGCCTTCCGGCACTGGGAATCAGTCAGGATCCGGCCGACAGAAATATCATGAAACGTCCTCCGCGTGATAATAAAGAAGGTGTATTTACCAAGGGGATGACGTGGCGTATTATCTACCAGGGTATTATGGTAGGGGTTCTGGCTTTAGTCGCCTATTATTTCGGCTACCGTGACGGCGGCGAAAAACTAGGACAAACCATGGCTTTCTGCACTGTTTCATTTGCCCAGCTCTTCCACGTGCGCAACCTGCATTCGATCCGTAAATACAGTTTCCAATTCAACCCACTTAAAAATCTTTGGCTCTTGGGGGGTATTTTCGGTTCATTGTCTTTGATGCTTATGGTACTGATGGTTCCGGGGCTTCGCTCTGCGTTTCGCTTAGTACCCATGGATACCTGGCACTGGTTTTTGATATTAGGACTTTCTTTTGCCCCCATACTCATCGTGAACCTCTTCAAAATGCTGGGCATCAACAGTTTTAAGAATGAACAATAAAATTTTCGAATAAGAAGGATCTCTTTCTCACCTAAACACTAAAACAAATTGAAAAAAGAAGAAAAAACAACGTGTACTGAAAAAACTCGTTGACACTCGGGGAGGTCAAAAAAGCAGTAATTATGTCTAAACATTTGACCGATTCCGGTCATCTCTGCATTTTAGAGGAATACCTCAATAGCTTTTGCAAGTACGCCATCGCCAAGAAGCACAACACAGCTCTGAGCCTTATTCAAACTCCCGGAACGAAAACCCGATGCAAATCATACATTCGGAGGAGGAAAACCTCTTGTCGATATGAAAAGAGGAGCAATCTCGAATGGTCTTCAAATCGTACTGCAAAATGAACTCCATGCAAAGAAAGAATTTTTCCGGTGTAAACCGAAAGCTATCCTAAAACGAAAATATGTAAACTCAAAATGGATTTTAGAAAAAACTTTGTAAATTTAGGTATAAACTAAGCCTCCCGGAGTGTCAATTTTCAGCACACGTCAATGATTACACGACAGACCGTATGCAAAACACTCTAAGGCGTCTAATCTATGATACATCATATGAGCAATCGTTGTTTTCACAAACAAATTCTCATTTCAACGTGGTGGCTACTGTTACTTTGCGGTACGCTTCCTTCGTTATCTCAAACGGTTATTACCGGAAGAGTCACTAACAAAAACAGTAAAGGCTTGCCCGACATATCCGTAATGCTGATGCTTCCCGCAGACAGTACCATAGTAGACTACAGTTTCACAGACGAAAAAGGGAATTACAAGCTTTCTTACAAAGGCAACAGTTCGCATTTGCTGATTACAATATCTGCATTTGATATCAAGCGAAAAACCCAACGCGTGGAAAACAAAAGCCAAACCGTAAATCTTACAACGGAAGAAGGCAGCGTTGCTCTTCGAGAGGTAGTTGTAAAACCAACCAAAATGTGGGGCGAAAAAGATACTATAAATTATTCCGTTGCAGCTTTCAAAGATAAAAAAGACATAGTTATCGGCGATGTGTTGAAAAAAATGCCCGGAATCAATGTAAAAGAAAGCGGACAAATTACCTACAAAGGTAAGCCCATAAATAAGTTTTATATTGAAAATCTTGATATGCTGCAAGGCCGGTACAGCATCGCAACCAACAATATTTCCGCCAATGATATAGCAACCGTACAAGTTCTCGAGAACCATCAACCCATAAAAGCATTGGAAAAAACAGAATTTTCCAATGATGCGGCAATCAATCTGAAAATAAAGGAAGGCAAAAAACATATTTTCGGTATGACGGCAATGCTGGGATTAGGGGTCGATAAAAGCTTGCTGTGGCAGGAAGAACTTACCGGGATGTACTTCGCCAAAGAACGCCAGCACCTGTTTACCTGTAAAACCAACAACAACGGCACGGATGCAAACAAAGAATTACGCTCGTTTACTGCTAACAATCCCATCGGAGAGCTGCAAATGACCGACGTGCAACAGCCTTCGCCTCCATCTATACGCTTTGAGCGCTACAACTTCAACACATCGCATGCAGCTACGGCAAACAACCTGTTCAAGTCAAAAAACGACGCGGAAGTAAGTGCTAATCTAATTTATTACAACAACGAAGACCGGCGGCACAGCTTCGCCCGAACATCATACATTCTGCCGGGAGAGGCTGAAAAAATTATCGAAGAGGATATTGCAGCCCGAAACAGAACCAACAATATCGAAACAGAATTTCGATACAACTTAAACAAGGATCGCAATTATTTCAATAATTATCTCAATGTTTCAGGAAGTTGGGACGATGTTTCGGGTGAAGTAAACACACGCCAATCAATAGGACAACGGTTAGATAACAAAAGTTTTTTCGCTAACAATGTTACCCATTGGATAAAACGCGGAGAAAATGAAAAAGGCATAGAGTTGATGCTCCAAAATGCCTACCGCACACAGCCGCATCACTTGCGCATTACCCCGGGATTGTACCCCGATCTCATAAACGCAGGCAAAGAATATGCCGCTCTTTTACAAAACGTACGATACAACGCTTTCGTGTCCAACAATCGATTTTCGTTTCTTTCGGCTGCAGTAATAGGTAATGTGCAGATTAACCCGACGGCAAATGTTAATGTTGAACATCAAACGTTGCGATCCGATATGGAAACAGCGGATAATAACAACGTTATTCATCCGGTTTTGAATGCCGAAATGCAAAATGACATAGCCCGGACGCATATTAATGCCGGTATCTCGCTTAACACTACATACAACGGAGACAACCTGAAAATCAGCTTTTTTATGCCTGTTACATACAAACACACCGCCATCAACAACCAACAGACAAATAGTAAAACGTTGAATGTCGGCAAATTTTATTTTCAACCGTTGCTTTCTGTACGATACACTTTCACAAATCAATTGGAGGCCAATGGCGCAGCGGGATACTACACCCGAATGCCCGGACTTGCGTTGCTTTATACGGGCTATATCCTGCAAAACTATCGGAGCATCAACAGATATGACACACAACTTTTTGATTCAAACAGTTTATTGGCTTCATTCGGTTTATCTTACAAGAACATTTTAGATATGTTTTTTGCGAGTGGGGGTATTTCGTTCAATCGCTACCATAGCGAAGGGATGTACGCTCAAACATTCGACGGGTTATTATCCGTAACCCAAGTTGCCATGCAGCCCAATGGAGGTAATTCTTTTTCAGTAAGCGGGCGGGTAAGCAAAGGCTTTGACTGGAAAGCACTGGTCTTTTCGGCAGACGCATCGTATGGAAAATATACCAGCGAACAAATGCGTCAAAACAAGTTAGTGAATTACAAAAGCCAATGGACAAACACAAGCGCATCGGTAAACTTAAAGCCATTCCGTTGGCTTAACACAGAGTATAAAGTATCGTGGGGACGCAGCAGGGGGAAGGTTAGTTCGGGAGAAAGTTTCAAGGCGATACAATCGCTTACGCAACGGGCTGTAATAGACATTTCACTTCCGTTCAGCATAAACCTCAACGGTTCATTGGAACATTATTATAACAGTGCCATTCAGGGTGACAAAAACTTCTCGCTTGCCGATTTGGGCTTGACGTATGTGAACAGAGGCGTGCGTTACTCCCTCGAATGGACAAACATTTTCAACACGGGAAAATACATTTCGGCATCTTACGGTGCGCTAAACTCGTATTATTCCGAATACGAAATCCGACCGATGGCGGTGATGCTGAAAGTGAAGTTCAAATTATTATAAAAACAGACTCAATTATATTAAGATCATGAGAGTAATAAAAAATGATATTCACTTCTTATGCAAAACAAACTTGGCTTGTTTGCCCTTACCGATTCGGGAAAATAATTGCGATGTTTGGTCGGTAAGGGCTGAGGTTTAGTAAAGAACTATAAAGTAGCGCAGATGAGAAAAATAAATATTCAAGCAAAAAAAATCTTGCATTAAGATCATATAAGACGGTTTTAACAGGATATATAACCATGAATAGATTTCTTGCAATAATTATTCTTTCATTCAATATATTTTTATTGAATGCCCAAGCTATTTTTATAACCGATGACAGTCAGCATATCCCCGTTGAACCTCAACAAGTGGATAATTATATTACGCTCGATACAGCAAAAGTCATCGTGATATATGATGTTTCGATTATAAATGATTTGAAAAATAAAGAAAAAAAAACAAGGGATATTCAAGTGTTACAAATAGGAAATAAATACTCCAAAGCATTTAGTAAATTGCAATACGATGGTGATTCTATTTATTTTTCATACCTAAAAAAAGGTGCACGAAGCGCACCTTGGTTTCAAGAAAACATCCCGCCTATTGAAGTCTATAAAAATTATGCAGAAAAGAAAACATCGGTCAGCCATCGTTTTTTTGGAGTGAGAACAGTTTATTTATACCGGGATGATTACCCTCTAAAAATTAGCTGGGATTTGACAGGAGAAAAGAAAAAAATACACTCCTACACTTGTCAGAAAGCAATCGGCACATTTCGTGGGCGCACATATGAAGCCTGGTTTACACCTGAAATTCCGTTTAAAGAAGGGCCATATAAATTTGGCAAACTGCCGGGATTGATTTTAGAAATTAGTGACACGGAAAAACACTTTGTTTATACCTGCATCTCCATCACACATCCCAAGGAAGTGGTCCCCATTAAATTCTGGAAATGGAGGTATCAGGAAATCGATCGAAAAAAACTATTCAATATATTGAAACGCGCGTACGCTAATCCGTTTCAATATCTGAAATTAAACGGAATAGAATTACACATGTCTGAAAAAGGAAAAGCAAAAAGTGTTTCTTTCCCATATAATCCCATTGAATTAGAATAACTTAGTATGGAAGGGATATTTAAAATCCGGCGATGTAAAGAGGTGCTTAGCCAACACTCCTCAGGTGACATTTGAAGTAACGGATACTTGCAATCTGAGATGTGAGTATTGCGGTTATGGAAAATTTCACTCCGATTACGATGAGAGGAAAAATCAAATACTACCTATGGAAAAGGCAACAAGGTTTTTGGATTTTCTGATTGATTTGTGGTTGCGGCTGTTGTCATAGTGGTCAACGAGGCTCTTCAACCACCGATAACGGCAATGCCAACGCAAAAAATGGTTTTTATAGTCTTGGATGTATCTGAGTATTCTCCAAAATGTCTTAGCAATCTTCGGAGGTGGGGAATATGGCAGCAAGAAAAAAAGGAAGAATGCTTTCTTCTCCCATATCGGACTAATATCCTTCATCCGTCAGTTTAGATGCACGGCAGCATTGCTAAGTACGAAAATCGTATTCTTATGAATACAGGGAAAGAAATCGTGAAGGGAACCCATTATCCCCTGTGCCATCATCCACTCGGTAGTGACAAAATCCTTATAATAATTGACTTTGAAAACTGAGTTAACAATAAAAAGAAGCATAAACATGAAAAGATTTTTAATGGTTTTAGTTTTAGCATTAGGTTTTCTTCCTGTATGTAAATCTCAACTTCCCGTTATGCCTAAGGCATTAAGCAAATATACAGTTATCGACACCGCTAAATATGTGATAACTTATAACGTTAGCATCGTAAACAATCCCGAAGAACCAGAGAAACAAGTAAAAGATGTAGTCATATTGCAAATTGGGGATAATAGCTCTAAATCGTACAGTAATCTACTTTATCAAGCAGATTCCACCGCAGCAGCATTGTTAAAAAAAGGAGCAAAAAGCATACCATTATTCCAAGATGTGGTTCCTCCGGTAATCGTTTACAAAAATTATCCCAATGGTGTAAACACAGTAGTATACCGTACTTTCCTAAGTGGCCCCATATTCAAGTATAAAGAAGTTATTCCGAAAATAAATTGGAATTTATTGCCTGACAAAAAAACGATTTTGGGGTATACTTGCCAAAAGGCTACAGCTTTTTTTCGAGGACGAAACTACGAAGCTTGGTTTACTCCTCAGATACCTTTAAAAGAAGGTCCGTACAAATTTGATGGACTACCCGGATTAATTTTGCAAATTATGGACACTCAAAAGCACTACATTTTTGATTGTGTAGGAATAGAAAAGGTAAAAAGAGAAGAAAAAATTGTTTTTTGGAATTGGATGACACAGGAAACCTCAAGGGAAAAGTTGAACAGTTTGATTAAAAGATTTCATGAACAGCCGGCAAGTGTTGCGGAAAGCTTAGGAATAAAAATATCATTTCGAGATAATTCCGGTAATGATAAAAACAAGAAATCTGTTTCATACCCTTATAATCCCATTGAATTAGAGTAAGTTAGAAAAGATATTTAAAATCCGGCGATATAAAAAGGTGTTTATCCAACACTCCTCAGGTGACATTTGAAGTAACGGATGCTTGTAATCCGAGATGTGAGTATTGCGGTTATGGGAAATTTACTTGGACTACGATGAAAGGAAGTTGCTAAAATATTCACTATTAAAGGGTGAGTATAGAGATAGCATTTTACTTTATTATTCTTTGTTCTCATTTTATTCGGCTTTCACTTTCATTTTTGTTCTTGCTCGTATTTCGAAGATTATGGCTTCTTTATAATTATCAAGCCAACTCTCTAACAACTTGCAGCCAATTCCCCTATAAGTATCTAATAGTACTCCGGGTACAAAAGATTTGGTTCCATCTTTACTTACAAGTTCCTTAAATAAAGGTTATTGCATCTCTGTCATGAACTTCCAATACCTCTTGGGCATGTGTTGGCGTTGGAGCTTAAGGTTTATACGCTCCCGGATGGTTGTACTCCGAAAATATTGCTTCCACATTTTTTGAAAAAACAGCTCTTCCTCCGACAACTTTTCATCATCCAGTTTCGGTTGTTTCAATGCGCGCAAATCTTCCGGAGAAAAAGAAATTTGACAAACCGCCTGCCTGTCATAATATACACCGGTATTCCGACCGACATCGTAAATAATCCATTGCTGATCTGCATATCTGGATTTGAAATGGGGAACGATCAGAGACAAAAGATTGAAGCGGGGAGAGACGGGAGAAAAATAAATATCATCGGCCGTTTTCTGGAAGCGAATGAACTGAATGAGCCTCTCCGATTCGGCATGTACTTTTTGGGTGATTTCTCTAATCCTGATGACTCCGGCATCTCCGAAGTTCATCTCATACCCTTTGGGATGGTCGATAATCTTACAAATGTAGCGGAAAAGCAACATTTCGATTTCGGGAAGTTCGGACAGCCAAGTCATAAGCACCATGTTTTGAGCAATGCGCGATAATTTTTTTTCCAAAACCGACCATACTCGCCACGCTTTCTCTTTTTCCGTTTTCACATGATACAGGTTGTTGATAAAAAGAGGTATTTGGGACTGCTCCGAAAGGATATCATCCGGGGTTATCCTGTGCTCATAGGCAAAGAAAACACAGGAAAGAATGCCATCAAAGGTCTTATCATAAACGAATAGCGTCATGTCTGTATCGTTCGATGCTGTCTAAAAGTATTAACCCTAAAATTTCATTGGTCAATCGCCCCAGATTATCGGCATCTTAACCCATTTTTCTGCAGGTTTCTTCTCCGGGCTTTGAGCCACCTGCCTGCGAATATATTCCGGGGTTACTTCATGAATCGTTCGCATGGGCAGATCCCGGCAAACGATAAAGTATTGGGCTCTTTTCATGACTACCCCTATTTTCTTGAGCTGAAAAAAATCCAGCCGGCCAAATCGCCGTGAGGAAAGGATCAGTTTTGCCGATTTCACCCCGACACCGGGCACGCGAAGAATCGATTCATAAGGCGCCGTATTCAAATCGACCGGAAAGAACTCCGGATGCCTAAGTGCCCAACTCATCTTAGGGTCTACGTCAAGCTCCAAATCCGGATGAACGTCATCGACGATCTCATCGAGATGGAATTGATAAAAACGCATCAGCCAGTCTGCCTGATAGAGACGGTTTTCCCGAACCAGAGGGGGCTTGACAACGACAGGCAAACGGCTGTCGGTATTGACCGGAATATAGCCTGAATAGTATACCCTCTTGAACGAAGGCCGCTTGTACAGGGCAGAGGCAAGAGACAGGATTTGTTTATCGCTATCCGGTGTGGCACCGATAATGACCTGTGTGCTTTGGCCTGCGGGAACAAATCTGGGAGCAGCCCTGAATTTCCGGCGATCTTCCATGCTCTCCAGCATCCCCTGCTGAATAAAACGCATCGGAGCAAAGACGCTGGCATAGTCTTTTTCGGGAGCAAGCAACTTCAGATTTTCTTCCGACGGTATTTCGAGGTTGACACTCATCCGATCTGCATAGGTTCCGGCTTTCGCCACCAGTTCCTGACTGCAGCCGGGAATGCTTTTCATGTGTATATAACCGTTAAAACGATACACTTCCCGCAGAAGTTTTATCGTATGCAACATCTGCTCCATGGTGTAATCGGGGTTCCGTACGACACCGGAGCTGAGAAATAAACCTTCGATATAATTCCGGCGATAAAACTCGATGGTAAGCTCGGCTAATTCTTCGGGAGTAAAGGCCGTTCTCCTTACATCGTTACTCCTTCGATTGGAGCAATAGGCACAATCATAAATACAATGATTGGTCAGCAGAATCTTAAACAGCGACACACATCGACCATCCGGAGTAAAACTGTGACAGATACCCCAACCGGAAGCATTGCCGATACCTCCTTCGGTATTCCGGCGGGAAGACCCGCTGGATGCACAGGAGACGTCGTATTTTGCTGCCTCTGCAAGTATTTTCAACTTTTGTATCGTGCTCTCTTTCATTGTAGATTATGCCTTTACCTCCAAGTTCGAAACATTTCTTTGAACAGAATATACGGATTATAAAATTATCTGTAAAATTATAAAACACATTGTTTGATCGGAATAAAAGAGTACGATATTTACAAACACCGAATTTTTCCTGTGGCCTTCAAATCACACTTGCAGCATTCACATTATTCTCCCGAATGAATCCTTTTTCGCTGAGACAAAAAATAGAAACGAAAAAACGACTTAAGAAAAATCATGAAAAAACCTCCGGCCAAGTAATATCGGTCTGGAGCTCATCCCACACCTCAGCATTACTATTCCGGAGGTCATTCTAATCACACAAACTATATTATGGCATAGTCTGCACGGTGCCCCTGCCCGGCACCTTTCCTTTTGGGGGAACATTTTAGGATCAAGAGTAATACAATAAACAAGAGTCCTGATCCATAGCTTTCCTCGAAGCCGCAGAAAAGTTTTGCAGGTCTTCTGGCTCATGACCTCGGGTCTTTGGCCTTCCCCCCGGCACAGAACCGGGAGTGGATTCCAACACCCTGTTGGCGGTCATTCACAGCAGCGGGACTGCTCGGGATTTACACCCGATTCCCTTTTAAGCCCATACGACACAAACTCACGTCTTCACGTATGCGCACAAAACTTATCACAAATATAGCTTTTAATCTTTAATTGCTATAATTTCTATCTCCACCAAACCGTTTTTGGGAAGAGTTTTGACTGCAACCGCCGAGCGTGCGGGGAAGTCTCCTTCAAATTGACTTTCGTATACCCTGTTCATGGCTGCAAAGTCACCCATATCCGCCAGAAAGCAGGTCGTCTTGACAATGTGTTTCATTTCTAAGCCGGCCTCGGACAAGATAGCACGGATATTACGGAAAACCTGAGCGGTTTGCTCGCTCACGTCTGCCGACACAAAATCGCCGGTAGCCGGGTCGATACCCAGCTGACCGCTGGCATAAAGCATATTGTTATTTACTAAAACAGCCTGACTGTAAGGGCCGATGGCTGCGGGAGCATTGGTTGTTTTGATTACTTTTTTCATTGCAGTAAATTTTATGGAATTATCAATTATCTAAAGTTTCTTGTCTGAGTACTTCGTAAAGCATGATACCGGCTGCCACGGAAACATTGAGCGAACCGATAGAACCCTTTTGCGGAATGGCTACGATGCTGTCTGCCATACGCAAAGTTTGCTCAGAGGGGCCTACGTCTTCCGCTCCCATAACAATACCCACAGGAGGCAGGAGACACTCGTCCGTGTACATCGTGGAAGATTTTTCCGAAGCGGCAATAACCTTGATGCCGCTGTTGCGGAGCAATGAAATAGCAGCAGGAATCGTGCTTACCCGGCATACCGAAATACGGCTAAGAGCACCGGCCGACGTTTTAATGGCATCAGCCGTTACCGATACACTCCCGCGCTCGGGTATGACGATGGCATCGGCTCCCGCACACTCTGCAGAGCGGGCAATGGCTCCGAAATTGCGCACATCGGTAATTCCGTCCAAAAGGATTATGAACGGCATCTTACCCTCTTCAAAAAGAGCAGGAATGAGCATCTCCAGATTAGCATACTCGATATCCGACAAGAAGGCTACCACTCCCTGATGATTTTTCATCGTAATCCGGTTCAGTTTCTCTTCGGGAACAAACATCACAGGGATAAGCCTCTTCTTGGTAATCGATATGATTTGCAGAGCCTCTTCGGTGCGCAAGCCCCGTCTCATAAAGATCTTATCGAACTCCTTTCCGGCGTCTAATGCTTCCAGAATAGGATGAATGCCGTATATCAGGTTCTTTTTCATTCTTTTCTATCGTGATTTTTTAATTAGTTCACCGGCTGCCGCCAGTGCAACAGGACTGAGGTTGCCACCGCTTTGCATACGTGCCACCTCTTGTATTCTCTCTTCGTCTTCCAGTTTTTTTATCCGTGTACGCGTCTGACCTTCAGCAACGTCCTTATAAACAAAGAAATGTTCCTTGCCGGCTGCTGCAATCTGGGGCAGATGAGTAACGGCCACAACCTGCATCACTGCCCCCATTTCGCGCATAATAACCCCGATGCGTTCGGCAATATCGCCCGAAACACCGGTATCTATTTCGTCGAATATAATCGTGGGAAGACTCTTATGCTTGGCAATCAATGCTTTGAGAGTAAGCATCAGGCGCGCCACTTCTCCGCCCGAGGCAATCCCGGCCACCGGCTCGGGCCGGATATCGGGGTTGGCAGAAAAAAGGAATGTAGCCGAATCGAATCCATCCTTTCCGGGCTGTTCGCTCCGTTCCATATCCACCTCGAAACGAATGTGAGGAATACCCAGCTTGCTTAACTCTTTTACAACATGGGAAGAGACTGTGCGGGCAGCTTCGCTCCTCATACGGTGCAGTTGCTCTCCCTGTAATACGAGTTGTGCACGACAGTCTTCTATCCGGCGCTCTATCTCTTCTATCCGTTCGTCGTAATGCTCGATAACTCCCAACCGACGGGACAATTCATCCTGAAGTATCAGTAATTCGTCTGTCGTCTGTTTCTTGTGTTTCATTAACAGCGAGTTGATCAGATCAATGCGATCGGAAACCAAAGCGAGTCGCTCAGGATCATAATTGATCTTCTCATTCAAAGCATCCGTTTCCGAAACGATATCGTCCAATTCGACCGAACAGACATGCAACCTCTCCTGCAACTCTTTCACTGCCGTCATGTATTTGGAAGCCTGCTTCAAAGCCTCCGAAGCAACATGCAAAGCGGCAGATGCACCTCGCTCATCATCCGTAAAAGCCTGATAAAAACGGGTCAGTTCCTGTTTGATTTCCTGAGCATGCGCCAATTCTCGGGCTTCTTCCTCCAATCCGGGCAATTCATCAGGCTGCAGGCCGGCCTCTACCAGTTGATTATACTGAAAGGCCAGATAGTCATGCTCCTGAATATCCTGTTCCCGCAATGCTTTTAATTCCGTAGCTTCTCTCTTCAATGCCTCGTAAGCCGTGAATGTTTGCCGGTAGCGATTCAACTCCTCCCGGTCGGAAGCAATGGTGTCCAACACATCCAATTGGAACGAGGTGTTGGAAAGCAACAGGTTTTTATGCTGAGAGTGAATATCAATGAGCACTTCGCCCAAACTTTTCAAAAGAGATAGCGAAGCAGGCGTATCATTGACAAAAGCACGGCTCTTGCCATTGGAAGAAATTTCCCGGCGAACGATACACGCATCATCATCCGGCTCAATGTCTTCCTGTGCAATCAAATCCCACACCGGTTTACCCGGATTGGAAAAGACGGCCTCGATAACGCACTTCTTAGCACCCGGTCTGAGCATTGTGCTATCCGCACGTTTACCTGTAAGCAATCCCAAAGCTCCGAGTATGATACTTTTACCGGCACCCGTTTCTCCTGTAACCACGGAAAAGCCCGAAGTCGGCTCGTAGACCAGTTCATCAATCAGTACAAAATTGGATATGTAGAGAGACTTTAACATGACTGTCTGCTTATGAATCTTTCAGTTTGGCATAAATATTCTCATCAGTAGGATACAAACGTTTGAGTATCTCGTATGCCTTGAGTTTCTGTTCTCTTTCGGCTTTTTCCAAAAGCCCTGTTACCTCCCAAAGTTTGGCGTTGCCGAAAAGACGAACGAACAGGTTTCCCGGATTATCCGTATTTACCCGATCCAGTGCTTCCAATACTTCCATAACTGTATGTCTGGCCTCAATCGGGTTCAACGTCATCCGGTCCAATGCCCGGCGATGATAGTTATACCAGACCTCGCGCAAAACACGTGCATACTCCCCTGTCAGCGATGAAGTCAAAGCTCCACGGTTAGAACTCAATTCGTCCGCCCGCCAACCCTCCCAGCTCAAATGACCGGTGGAAAGGTCTTTAATCTTGACCAGATTTTGCAACTCCTCTTCACCGTCCAACAAGCCGAAACTATCCATATTGAGTCCGATAATCAAACAGGCATAAAAAGCAGTGGCAGCAGTTAAATTGTCATTCAATCTGTCCGGATTATACTCAAGCAGATCATATTGCTTATAATCGAAGTTTAACTGACGGTCTTTGACAACCAGCATGGGGGATGAATAAGAAGACTCATAGACCGGGCGGCGCGAGCTGACTGTCAGATGAGCTTTGTAAGCTCCCTGATCGGATCGTCCCTGAATCTCCAAATAGAAATGACACGGGATGCGCTCTTCGGGAGCAAAAATATATCGAGTCCATCGTGTACGGTTCAGCAGCTCTGAAAGATCGCGCTGCAACGTCGAAAAAACCTCGGCATCCGCACTGCCTAATTTAGTCGTATTGATGTTTACCGTTGCCGCCAGTTCTTGAGCTTGGAGTTTGTAACAAGAGGATGAAACAAACAATGCTCCAATCAGAAATAAAAAAGAATAAGGCAAACGTGTGAACATAACCATCTACTGAAGTTTCCGAACGAGATAATCGGCCAAATCGGCAGCCACTTCCGTCTTGCTCTTTAGCGGGAAGCTATCCTCCAGCCCACTCCTGTCGATGAGAGTTACCTTATTGGTATTACCACCGAAGCCTGCTCCCGCATCCTGCAAGGTATTCAACACGATAGCATCAAAATTCTTGACCTCCAGCTTTCGTTTTGCTTCCGTCAAACCGCGGTCGGTCTCCAGTGAAAATCCCATGAAAAACTGGCCTTCATGTTTTTCCTGTCCTAAAGTAGCGGCAATATCAGGATTACGTTTGAGCAGGAGCTCCATATCGCCTTTCTGTTCACGCTTAATCTTACTGTCCGATCGCTCCGCGGGGCGATAGTCTGCCACTGCTGCTGTAAAGACAGCTGCATGACACAGGGAAACAACCTTCCGGCATGCTGCAAGCATTTCTTCCGCACTCTCCACCCGAACCGTGTTAATCCCTTCTTCAGGTATTTCGACAGACGGCCCCAGTACCAAATCGACTTGAGCTCCGCGCCGATAAAGCTCATTGGCTATGGCAACACCCATTTTACCGGTGCTGTAATTACCGATAAACCTTACGGGATCTATTTTCTCATACGTCGGTCCGGCTGTGATAAGTATCCGCTTCCCGGAAAGAATCTGTTTTTTATTGAAAAAGGCCTCCAAAACCGCCACAATCTTCTCCGGTTCTTCCATACGTCCTTTGCCTACCAGATGGCTGGCCAATTCGCCCGATGCCGGCTCTATAATCAAATTGCCGCGCTTACGCAGGATTTCCAGATTATCGGTAGTGGAAGGATGTGCAAACATATCCAAATCCATGGCCGGAGCCACAAAAACCTGTGCTCTGGCAGAGAGGTAGGTGGTCACAAGCATATTGTCGGCAATACCGTGAGCCATTTTGCCGATGGTGGCTGCCGTAGCAGGAGCCACAAGCATAGCGTCGGCCCACAAACCCAAATCCACATGGCTGTTCCACGTACCGTCGCGATTACTGAAAAACTCCGAAATAACAGGTTTGGAGGTAATTGCAGATAACGTAATGGGAGTAATAAACTCTTTACCGGCAGGAGTAATGACGATCTGCACTTCGGCTCCGCATTTAATGAGCAAACGTGCCAGAACAGCAGCTTTGTAAGCAGCAATACTACCGGTAATACCCAATACGATATGTTTACCTTGGAGAGATGAAGACATCTGTAGTATGAATTTTGGGAAAATGTTTATTGATTCAGCCGGAAGCCCGGAGATACTGTTCTCATCCTTTCTTCCGTTGATTATATTCCAGAAAATATTTGGTAAAATAACGCTTTGTATCCTGAGTAAACTGTGCGTTAAGTACCCAGGAGTAATAACTCGGATCCGTCTCGAAGATCTGCATCAGACTCTTACCTTTATACTTTCCGAAGTTTACAACAGGTTCACCTTGCTCGTTACGTACCAGACAGCCGGCAAAGTCGATCGTATTGTGATAGCGGGATATTTCATCCAGCTGTTTCATGTCGTGAGGCAAATCGGGATACCGCTCCAACTGCGCCAGGAAAATTTCCATTGTGGCCAAAGTATCCGCCTCTGCCGAATGAGCTTCGACATGCTCCTTATCGCAATAATATTTATAAGCAGCTGAGAGTGTCCGCGGCTCCATCTTGTGATAGATGGTCTGAACATCTATCTGGTTGGCACTACTGAAATCGACATCCACCCCGGCACGCAAAAACTCTTCCACTAACAGGGGAAGGTCGAAACGGTTTGAATTGAATCCGGCAAGATCGCACCCTCTGATAAACTGATACAAGCTCTTGGCTACCTGCTTAAATGTGGGACAATCTTTTACATCCTCATCGGTTATACCATGAATGGCCGTAGTTTCTTCCGGGATGTGACATTCGGGATTTATACGCCTGGTCTTCACTTCACGCGAACCATCGGGTAGCAGCTTCACGATACTGATTTCTATGATGCGGTCTTCAGCGACACGCACTCCCGTCGTTTCGAGGTCAAAGAAGACAATAGGCTTATTCAGTTTGATATTCATTATTCCCCAATCAATTTCATCGGAATAACAAGGCCGCACAATTCGATACCGTCGGGTGTTTCCGTAGGCAAAATAAGACCGGCACGAGTCTGATCGGCCAGACAAATAGTAACCTGTTCGCTATCCATGTTTTGCAGCATGGTGATCAACATACTCGAATCGAAACCGATACGGATATTTACATCTTCGACGGAACAGGAAGCCGGCACGCGTTCTTCGGCGGCAATGGAGAAATCCACGTCATTGGCCGATATTTTAATCTGTTCGCGGTTTATTTCCAGACGAATGAGGCCGCTGGCCTGATTGGCAAAAACCGATACACGCTTAATAGCTGAAAACAAAGAAATCCGGTCGACGGTGATGGCGTAAGGATTATCTGCCGGTATTACGCTGTTATAGTTCGGGTAACGTCCCTCCAAAAGGCGTGCGGAAAGAGTATAACCGGACAGTTCAAAAATCGCATACTCATGATTAAAAGAAAGCAGCACATTACCGTCTTCACGCGGCAGAAGCGTCTTAGTCAAAAGAGCGGTGGCTCGATCCGAAAGGCAAAACGAAGTTCGGATATTACTTTTAATATTATGGTCGGTATATTTGATCAGAATATGTCCGTCAGAAGCCACAAAGACCATATTGTCTTCAAAGATATCCAAATGTACTCCGGTCATGATGGGACGTCTTTCATCCTTGCTCGTAGCATTCTGTGTGGCACTTAACCCGTTGAGCAACTGTTCGGCTGTCAGCTCTACCTTCTGGATATTACCCTCCAGAACAGGAGCAGCGGGGTAAACGTCGGCACTGTCTACGACAAAGCTGTACTGTCCGTTATTATAAGTAATCAAAGCATCATGAGATTCGCTGTTCACCGACACCTCGATTGGCTGATCTGCCAACTCCTTGATAGGATCCAGTATCATTCGCTCTGCAACGAGGAAAGCACCGTTTTCCCCATGGTTATTCACTTCGAGAGAGGTTGTAACGCGGTTGGCAATATCCGCAGCCGTCAAGGTAAGCACATTTCCTTCGATAGAGAAAAAGATACTACCCAAAACCGGCATAGCCGTTGTACTTTTGGGCGAAATAGCACGTGCACAAGCCTGCAAGTGCTGCATAAGTTCATTGCTCGGTACGGTAAATTTCATAATGCTGATGATTTATATTTTATTCTAATGTACAAATATAACGATTTAAGAATGTAAGAGGATTAGAAATTCAAGAATGGACAGCGTAAAGCAATCTTACCGAAAAAAAAACGAACGCGATCACCTGTGATTATTTTTCTGCCATGGGAAAGACTGAAATTCTCTTGCCTGATGGTTGAAAATTCTTAGCGCAATGGATTTTCAACGAAGTTAACTTGGATTTTTTTTCTTTGCCTGAAGAATTTTCAACCATCAGGCAGACTTTTTTTCAGTACACGTCACCACGTCAAACTAAATAAAAACGAAAGTCCCGGTATTGATTTTTACCCAATACCGAGACTTTTCAATTCTTTACAGCAAGAATCTACTCTAAATTAATTTATAGCAAGTTTCGATTTACTGTCATAGACCTCTTCTATTTCCGCTTTTTGCTCAATCATCGTCATACTCCTTGATATTGAATCTGGAATCGAACTTGATTTCCACATCATTATTCAGTTCCACCTCATATCCTCGACGGTCACGATAGATTTCTACAATACTGCTGTGAGGATAGTGACGCTCCATATAAGCTATAATTTGCGAAGGAACGATCCCCAAAGGAACAGCATTTTTAATACAATCGACTTTTTCCCATTTTCCATTCCTTGTAAACTCGACCTTGGAACCATCCACAAAATAAACTGCATACTTCTTGAAAATCATTGTTCCTTCGGATTTGATAAAAGAAATATCTTTTTCAGCAAAATAAGAATGGATGAAATCCCGTACAATACGAGGCAGTTCATTTAACTGCAGAGGACGAAGTGTATTGTCTTTCGCATAAACAGTCTCTCCTGAAGAAAAGAGCGAGCGGCTAAAGAAAAGAGCAAAGATCAGAAACAGTTTGAGTCTCATTATTACAGCATTCGTTTTATCTATCGTATCCTATAAATTTGAAAGTTTTAGCATCGAACTTGATTTCAATACCGTTTGCCAATTCTACTTCATAGTGGCGACGGTTGCGTGAAATTTGCACAATTGAAATATTCGGATGTTTCTTCGACACAAACTGTTCGATCTTAGCCGGCACAATACCTTTGGGAATAGCAAGGCGACCGCCGTCAACTTCTTTCCACTCGCCATTTTGGTCGAATTCGAGTTCAAAACCGTTACGCATACGTACTTCGTAAGACTTTTTACCTTTATCGTTATCTACTTCTACCGAAACGACATCTGCCTCATTAAAGTATGTACGGATAAATTTACGGGCAGTCGAAGGTAGTTTGCTCAAATCGATGTGAGTATCATCTTGATCGAAGTCATCATCAAAATCTCCGTCATCATCCATATCATATCCGATAACTTCAAAGGTTTTGGCATCGAACTTGATTTCAATGCCGTTTGCCAGTTCTACCTCATAATGATAACGGTTGCGTGAAATCTGAACAATTGAAGTATTCGGATGCTTCTTCGACACAAACTTTTCGATCTTAGCCGGTACAATACCTTTGGGAACAGCAAGGCGACCGCCGTCAACCTCTTTCCACTCGCCATTCCGGTCGAACTCGAGTTTGAAACCGTTACGCATGCGCACCTCATAAGACTTCTTATGATCATCATTGTCTTCTTTCACAGAAACAACATCGGCTTCATTGAAATATGTGCGGATAAACTTGCGCGCAGCAGAAGGAAGTTGGCTTATATCAATCGGACGTTCATCGTCATCATCATCTCTGTCATAGCTGATAACTTCAAAAGTCCGGGCATCGAACTTAATCTCGATACCGTTTGAAAGTTTTACTTCGTAATCCGAACGATCACGAGAAATTTTCACAATAAAGGCATTGGGATGGTTAGCCTTTACAAAGGTTGCTATCTTAGCGGGTACAACGGACTGAGGAACCTCTTTTCCTTCACCGTCGATTTCTTCCCAATGACCATTATGGTCAAAATCAACTTTGATACCGTTATTCAACATCACTTCATAAGATTCGGAAGGAGTTTCAATATCTTTCCTGGCATAGACCACCTGTATTCCATCGAAGTGGGTACGAATAAATGCCTGCGCATTGACAGGGAGCTCAAAAGTGTCTACGGGCTGATGATCCTCCCGGTTGGTACACGCACTAAAGCCGATAATCCAAAGAATCCCCGATAAGAGAATTAATAATATCGATTTTGTCTTCATAGTTTCTAACTGTTAAAAATTAATAATCGTTTTCCATTTAGTTTATCATAAATATTTGAGTTCGCATCAAACTTCATCTACGATTGGATTCTGCCTTTGTTGAGGTTCTTCAGAAAAGATACGAACTCAAAGAGCTGATGGGACAGGGTAAGGCTCACAGTGTGCCTTAAAATCAAAAACAGGGAGATGTCTTTTCAAAAAAATCCTTTCATATTATTTCAATTTTTCCGATTGACTGTATCACAAAGATGCAGACCAAAACTGAAAAAAATATGAAAAACTGTAATTTCTAAAAGAAGAGATTTACTTAACGATCATTTCTACAGGAAAAGATATTTGAAAACGATGCAGATCGTTTACATAAGAATAAGAAACATTCATCCTGTAATTTTTGCAAATAGATTCCACCAAGGACAGCCCGAGACCGGTAGATCCCTCGCGATGAGAACCCTGATAGAAACGCCGGAATATGTAATCGGAATTAAGAGCACAAGCCGCTCCGGTATTAGATATGGATATCCTGTCGTTGTCTACGGACAAGTATATCCGACCCCGGGGGAAATTATGAGTATAGGCATTTTTGATCAGATTACTGAAAAGTACCGTGGCCAGAGTTTCATTCATATTAAGAATAAGCGCCGAATTATGCTCGATATTACACGAAATTTGAAGATATTCGTACGCTTCGCCAAAATCGACTAAAATAGAAGCTAAAAGGTCATTGATATCAATTCGTGAAGTTTGAGCAAACTGGGCATTCTCTATCCTTGTAAGAAGCAATAGTGTCCTGTTAAGTTTTGAAAGATTTTCAATGGACTGTTTTGCCTTAAGAAGCTGTGTGAGCTGTTCCTCGCTAAAGCCGGCATCATCCATCAGCAACTCCAGACGATTTTGAGCTATAGCAATAGGCGTTTGAAGTTCATGAGAGGCGTGACCGATAAAAAGACTTTGTTGCTCATAGATTTCGGCATTCCGGCGAAAACTTTGCCAAAGAGCCTCGGACAGTATTTTGAACTCATAAGTGCCATAATCTCTTTTTAGGGGAAGGGTATCTTTGGATAAGGTAAGGTTTTCTATCCAACTTACCATATCGTGGAGCGGTCTAAGGCTGTAACGCTGTACAAACGAATTGACCAATATGATTGTCAACAATAAAAGTATATACAGAAAAATAAGCCAGTACAGGATTGTTTCCTTAAGATCTTCTTTCTCGAAAGTAGGAATCATCACGGAAAGTTGAAAATATCGCCCTTCCTGATTCTTAAAAATTGTACGAAAAGTACGTGCCGGCTCGGTCTCTTTTTTAGACTGCAAATAGACCATCTCATCCATAAAAAGCGTAGAGGGATTTCCGACTGCATACTCCTCAGAGACTTCGATGAGATGATAGCTGTTATTCGTTCCATTTTCATTCTCCGGAAGTTTCTCTCCCGTAAGCGCACGAACGATGATAAAGTCGGCATACTCTTCAAGAGCATCATCGGTCTCATCATTGATTTCATCCACGATGATATAATAAAACAGGGTGCCCCACCCCGCAAAGCAAATCAGAAGGACCCATGAAAGCTGTAAAGATATACGATGCAGTAACTTCATTTAATAATCAATCTGTATCCTAATCCATAAACCGCCTTGATTTCAATATCGGCCTGTGCATCATTCATTTTTCGACGAAGATTCTTTATCTGTGCATAAATAAAATCGAAATTATCTGCCTGATCGATATGATCGCCCCATACGGCCTCGGCAAGGCGAATCTTATCTATCAAATGATTCGGACGTGTCATAAAGTATCGAAGAATATCGTATTCCTTCCGGCTTAAATCGAGTTTATGGTCGGCAACATACACGTCAAAATTTGCGGTATCGATACGCACATTACCGGCCGTTATATCATTATCGCCTTTAAGATCTTTCCTGCGGATGACATTACGAATACGGGCATTGAGTTCTGCAAGGTGGAACGGCTTGGACAAATAGTCATCGGCTCCCAAATCGAGCCCTGCAATCTTATCGTCTACGGAATCTTTAGCCGAGATGATTATAACGTTTCCGTCTTTACGAATATCTCGAAGTTTTCTCAGCAGTGTCAGCCCATCTCCATCCGGCAACATGATATCGAGCAGGATGCAGTCATAGCCATATTCCATAACCTTAGCCATTGCACCATGATAAGTATCGGCACACTCAACAACGTACTGCTCTTTCTTGAGAAAAGAAACAAGAACATCCCTCAGAGAAGGTTCATCTTCGACTATCAAAACTTTCATAAACTTTCTATTTGCGTAAAAAGCAATGCTCATTACGAAACAATTGTATAAAAATAAGTACAAATTCTGAAAATATCCTGAAGCTGATCGGAGTGTTTCAAACAATAAAACAGTTAAGAAGAGGAATACCGTTTTTCACGAATCATACCCGGCCTCTTTGCAGAAAAGAATCACATACAAAACAAAAAAGGTGTAAATCGCACTCTACTCGATTTACACCTTCTTGGCGGTATGGACGGGACTCGAACCCGCGACCCCCTGCGTGACAGGCAGGTATTCTAACCAGCTGAACTACCACACCGTTGCTTAAAAGAGATCTCTCTTATTTTGCTTGGCAAAGATATGATGTTTTTTTATTTTCTACAAACTATTTGAAAAATATCTATCTAAAGACATCAAAAACAAAAAAGGGGCTGTGTCAAAATGAATTTTGGCGCAGCTCCTTTTAGTTTTGGTTTGTGGTTGGTTAAGCCACCGGTTTTAGCCTTTGAGGGATATTTTTGTGTTTTTCGAGGAGGTGGAAGCGCATGAGGCCGAGATTGAGGGTTGATATAGGTCTTTTGGGAGTGTTTTTCGCCTTTCGAGCAACCTTAGCACATAGTTTCTTCAGATTAAAGGCCATAGCTAGAAAGGCGAAGTCCATCTTGACCTGCTCT
>NZ_KB904135.1 GCF_000379945.1 Porphyromonas macacae DSM 20710 = JCM 13914 | reverse complement strand
AGACCTTGGATTGATTCTAAATTCAGCGAATCTACAATGCTGTTGACCAGGCGCACAGGGTCATTGGCATCAATATCTTGACCAAGTTCTGCAGGAAATAGCAGGATGGGGTCGGATATGTAAGGACGAAAGTGTAACTTTGTATTCATTAAGTAATTGATATTTGCTAAGTTACTCAAACTTAGTGAACGAACGAAGCCCTAGCTTGTGAAAGTTGGGGCTTTGTCGTTGGATGAGGAATAAAAAAAGGAGGCTGCCCCAAAAATGAATTTTGACACAGCCCCTTGCATGTCCTGCCGGTATCTGAAACCGGATTTACGGAAAAAATTGTTTTGCGTAGACGCTTGTTTAATATTCCTGCGGTTCTTTGTAACGTTGAGCGCGTTCGAATCCGGCAGGACGTTCGGGACGCGGCATAGCCTCTTTTACAATCAGGTTGCGCCCCATAAATTCTTGTTCATTAAGTGTTTCAATGGCATTGCGGGCTTCATCGTCGGATTCCATTTCCACAAATCCGAAACCGCGTGATCTGCGGGTTTCACGGTCAATTACAACGCGTGCATCTTTTACGATACCGAATTGTTCCATCAGACCTCTAAGGTCGTTTTCTCGAACCCTGTAATTCAGGTTCCCTAAGTAAATGTTCATATTCTAAAAAATTAGGAAAAACATAGGGCGAGACATTGTAATTCAGATCAGTAAAAGTGCGTTCATGGATTTTATTAGACCGAATCACGAGACCTGGCTTCATTTAACCCAATAAGCTGCTCTCGCGCACGGAAAGACTCGTACTCGCCTCCTATTGCGCAGTAAAGAAACGCTTTTTTCTTTTAATACGCAAAGAAAATGCCGTAAAAATCGTTCAATCGGCTTTGTTTGAAGCTTTACTCCGCTAACATGGACGGCGGCGTATTGATCAAGATCAACCTGGAGGTAGCGCGTGTAATGGCTGTATACAGCCAGCGCAGAAGGTTCAGATCTTCCGGTACGAGGGATAAAAATCCCATATCCACAAACACACAGGGCCACTGACCGCCTTGGGCCTTATGGCAAGTCATGGCATAGGCGTATTTTACTTCCAGAGCAGACCGGAAAGGATCTTGGCGAATGGCTTTTCTTCGTGCGGGAATAGATGAGATGTGCATATAATCCTGTTCGACTTCCCGGTAAAAACGCATTCGTTCATGATAGTTCATTTGTGCTTCTTCGGAAGTCAAGCCATCCAAAAGCAGCCGGACTTCCAATTCATTATCGTTGTCTTCCATGCGTATTGTGGCATCTGCAAACTTTAGCCCGTACATTTCGTGATACTTGTGCAGGCGCACTACTTCCACAATGTCTCCGTTGGCAATAAAATCCGATTTGTCGCGCCTTTTTGCATAGGTGTAGTTATTTCTTGCCACCACAAGCCTTTCGCCCCGCACCAGTTGCTCTTCGTAATCCAACACCTGAGACCGGATACCCATGTTGTATACCAGCGAACGTTTGTTGGAAAAGGCTATCACCTGGCATCCTTCCACACCGTATTGTCTATAATGTTTGTCCAGAGTGTCTATCAGTTCTGCACCTGTGATGGCTTCTATGTCACTGAATGTTCTTGCAGACAGTTTGACAGAAACTTTTTCTTCGTTTTTGTCCATACATCGGCGGATAAGGCCTCTTAAACAGGTTGCATTGTGTAAAATACCGGACTCGAATTGCTGGCGAACAACATCTGTCAATTCGCTTTCGTAAACCTTCATGCCGAAATTGCGCTCCAAAAGTTGCCGGTCCAATGCGGGGCTCATCTCCATTCCTACCGGAGGCAGCTGGGCAGCATCGCCTATCATCAGCAGTTTGCAGGCTTCACCGTTCCAGATGTAAGCCAGCAGGTCTGCCAGTAAATTTCCCGAACCGAATATCCCGGGTTCGGAGCCGTCCGTTGTTATCATAGATGCTTCATCCACGATGTAAACAGTCCCGGTGCGGTTATTCGACGAAAGCTTAAAACCGCCTCCTTCTTCCACTGAAGCCGCCGTACTCCGGTATATGGTACGATGAATGGTATATGCAGGCATACCCACCATGCCGGACAGTACCCGTGCGGCGCGCCCGGTGGAAGCCATCAGAACCACCTTTATTCCCATCCCGGTCAGAACGGATGCAACGGAACGGATCAGAAAGGTTTTACCCGTGCCGGCATATCCTTTAAGTAAAAAGAGGGCATACGGATCTTTATCGTACAGGTAGGAGCACAACTCGTCTATGGCTTTTTTTTGACTTTCGGTCGGATAAAACGAAAGATTTTCTATAAATTGTCGGCTTAAATCGTTGTCCTTCATTTCACAAATCGTATATTTGTGATTGCTAAGGTAAGGTTTATGTATTATTTATACCCTTGCATCGATAAATGAGGTCTTGTCTCAAACAAGCCGCTGTTGTGAATAGAATTTAATATCAACAATAAAAGGAAATATGAAAAATGTATTAAAAATCTTGCTGGCCATTGCGGTTATCATAATGGCTTACATCACTTTCCAGAGCATCAATGTGCCTGTGCGATTTGACAAGATTCAAAAGCAACGTGAGGCTGCTATTCAGAAACGCCTTAAAAACATTGCCCAGTATGAAGCTGCTTTTGAGTCTGTGTATAACCGCTACGCAACCGGAGAAGAGTTGAAGGCTTTTCTGGCTAATGGTAAGATGTATTACGTTAACGCAGAAGGTGAATATACAGACCAGATGCGCGATAAAGGAATTACGGAGAGGCAGGCTGCTGCACAGGGGTTGATTAAGCGCGATACCATTTGGATACCTGCGAAAGATTCTTTGCTCAAGGGTGATGTTTCTATCATTGCCGAACTGCTCAATATCCCCGGCAGTAGCGATAAACATATCAAAATCGATACGGCATATCTGGAGCAGGTGGTAGGTTTGGATACCATCCATGTGCCTGTGTTCCAGGCTACCGCTCTTTTCACCGACTATTTGGGTGATTTGGATCCGGTACGTTTGCAGGATAAGATCAATATGGAAGAAATGAAAACCCATGGTTTCCCCGGCTTGAAAATCGGTTCTCTGACAGAAGTTAAAAACACCGGAAACTGGGAATAATGCCCGTAGACAGCAATTTGAATATTCGAGAAACGGCTGCTATGGTCGAAAAACAGGTATTGTCCATTCGGTTTAGGCCGGATGGACTTACTTTTATACGCGAAAACATAGCCGACAATCTTCCTGTTTCTGCTCATAAGACCTGCATGATAGAGCCGGGTTACGGCAGTCATGTAGAGGCGTTTCAAGAACTCTTTTTCAGAAATCAGGAGCTGTGCCTGCCTTATAATAAAGTGCGTATTTATTACGAACCCGAGTCCTGGGTTATGGTGCCTTCGGAGTTGTTCGATGAAAAAAAAGGACATCTCTGGTTGGAGACGGTGGCGGAAGAGCCGGCTGATGATATAGGCCGGATTACAAAAACAACCACGCTTTCTTGCCCGTTGCCGGAAGAAGATCGTATTTTGGTGCTGTCTTGGGAAAAGGATCTCATCGGTTTCCTCAAACGAACTTTAATTCCCGCAGAGTTCATACCCTATTTCATACCGCATCTGGAAGTTCTCAAAGCACAGTCCAGACTCCGTACCGGGCGTATGCTCTGTGTACTGCTCCGGGAGAGACGTGCTGATTTTTTCCTGCTTCTGCACGGCAGGATAGAATTCGGAAATACCGTTGAATATACTCGTTCGGTGAATATGCAGGAGCTGACCGATGAGCTTGTTTTCTATGTTTTTACCATCTGGAATAGATTGAACCTCTCGACCGATAACGACATGCTCTGTATCAATTATCCGGCGAAAGAAGAGTGTGAGGGTGCTCTGATCGATCTGCATGCTGTAACCGATGAGCTTAAGCTCACCCTCGGTCGGTATATCCCCCGGATAGAGGAGCAACCCTTTTCTGTTCTCGCTAAACCTGAAGGATAATTCGTAAGCCGGCAATGAGGATTATAGGAGGAAAATACAAACGTCGGCGGTTCGATGTGCCGAAAACGTTCAATGCCAGGCCGACAACTGATTTTGCCAAAGAAAATCTGTTCAATGTTTTGGATGGATTGATCGATTGGGAGGGTTGCCATGCGTTGGACCTTTTCGGAGGAACAGGTAGCATTACCATGGAGCTTATTTCACGTGGTTGCGAGCATGTGACTACCGTCGAAAAAAGGCGTGAGCATGCCCGTTTTATCCTTGATGTGGCAGATAAACTCGGAGAAAGGAAGAAACTGTTGCTGATACAAAACGATGTGGCAAAAGCGGTTAAAATGCAGCAAAGCAAATCGGTGCAGTACGGCTTTATTTTTGCCGATCCTCCTTATGGATTGGAGTGGTTAGGGAAGTTGCCCGTGATGATTACCGGTATCGACTTTCCCGAAGAAAGCAAAGAGCATCATACAGCAACTGACGAACTTGCGATAAACTCTAAAAGCCTGCTTCGGGAGAACGGTATATTTGTTTTGGAGCATCCCGGGAGCTATTCGTTTGAGAGGCATCCTCTCTTTTTGCAGCATCGGGAATACGGTTCTGTCAATTTCACGATTTTTGGTCGTATCGAGTAGAGATCGGGTCGAAAATATTTATTTTACCGGTACGCTCCGGTTCATTCAATTGTTTTATATAACCATTATCCGGATTTGAAATGAAATTCCTTGTAAACAAACGTCTTGTTTATCTTACCGGTATTTTTCTGATTTTACTGGTTTTTCAGCTGATTATGCACCCGGTATTTTTGTTGCGTTATTTTGAACGGTCCTGTGCGGCAGGATGGATGGAGGTGCTGTCCGTTCCGCTTTATGGCATTCGTTTGGATGTGGTTATAGCCTCTTATTTATCTGCAATCCCTCTGGTTGTGCTTCTGACCAGTTTGATTTCATCCGCTCTTTGCCCGATACTTTCGTGGATTCTCAAAGTCTATTATATTATCGTCGCTATACTCCTGTCCGCTATTTTTACCATCGATCTCGAACTATTCGGTTTCTGGGATTTCCGTTTCGATGCTTCTGTTTTGCTGTATATGCAAAAGCCCCGGGAGGCTGTGGCAAGTATCGGTTTGGGGACTATCGTTTTGTATACATCCTTCTTTATTCTTTCCGCTTCTTTGCTGATATTTGCTTTGCTCCGTTTTCATCGTCGTTATTTCTCTTCTGCGGCTGTCAGGCCTTTCAGACAGGTTACCCTGGTGCTTCTGCTTCTTTCCGGCGGATTTCTGTTTCTGGGTATGCGCAGCAGCATCCAGACGTCTACGGCCAATGTGGGTATGGTCTATCATTCGCAGAATCAGTTTATCAATCAGGCCTCTGTCAATCCGGCATTCAATCTGTTTGCCACGCTTAGTCAGGAGAGGGATTTTACATCACAGACATCGTTTTTCACAGCTGAAGAGCGTGCGTCTTTATATCAGGAATTGAATACTCCGCTGATTCCGGCTGATTCCGTAGCGATAGAGCGTCCGAATATCAAACCGAAACGCCCGAATATCGTTTTAATTCTTTTGGAGAGTTTTTCGGCCAATGCCATCGGAGCCTTGGGAGGTACACCCGGTTTGACACCCTCGTTGGACAGTATAGCCGAAGAATCGGTGCTCTTTACCCATACGTATGCTTCCAGCTTTCGCACCGATCGGGGCATAGCGGCTGCCATCAGCGGTTATCCCGGCCAGCCTGCCTCGTCCATTCTCAAATATCCCGAAAAATCCCGCACGTTACCCTCCATTGCGCGTACCTTGAAGGAAAACGGATATGGTACTTACATGCTCTATGGCGGAGATATCGATTTTACCAACATGCGCAGTTATTTTTTGGGAACGGGTTATGAGAAGATTACGGAGGTAAATGATTTCCCCTTGAAGCAGCGTACCGGTAAGTGGGGTGTCAGAGACGAGCATACGTTTGCCCTGCTTGCACATGCGTGTAAAAAACTGTCGGGCAAGGGACGACCTTTCCTTTATACGCTTTTAACTCTTTCAAGCCATGAGCCTTTTGACGTACCCATAGAGGTGCATTCCGATCCTTATCTTAACTCCATCGCTTACACTGACGGATGTATCGGAAAGTTTATGAGAGAAATGAAGAATGAACCTGCTGTTTGGAATAATACGCTTTTTGTTTTCGTCTCGGATCACGGTTATCCTTATCCCAAAGAGGCAACGCCTGAGAGCCTTTTGCGCTATAAGATTATCATGATGTGGGCAGGTGGAGCGCTTGAACGGGGAATGAAAGTAGACCGCATCATGGCGCAAACCGATCTGCCCGCTTCGCTGATGGCATCGCTCGGGTTGCCTCATGACGAATTTATTTTTTCAAAGGATATATTCTCTCTCGAAAGTCCTTCGTACGCATTCTTCAGTTTTCCCAATCTGTTCGGTCTGGTTACTCCGGACGGATCTACTATCTATAATTTCACCCAGCGAACCACGACTTATCAGGCAGGAGAAAACCGCGAAAGAAATATTCGTTATGGCAAAGCTTTTCTGCAAACGCTGATGGAGGATATGCAAATTCGAGGTAATCAGAAAGCCATAAAAAAGTAACTCGGGGAAATCCTTTTATATTTTTCTTGAAATAAAAAGAACTGTTTCGCCGGAGGAGTTCGAATGTGTAAGCCGGATTTCTAAACTTTCTGTTTAGAATTATTAGCCGATTTTTTTATCTTTACAAATAAGTACCTGCAACGGGTGTACGGATAGCCGGGTGCTCGTGTCGGAGCATACCGGTCTATTTGGGAGTACGGCCTACGATCTTTGGACTATGTATGCTCGTATGCAGCGTATGAAAGAGGCAGGTGCAACTTCGTATAACTGTCTCGTTTGGATATAATTTGGTTTGACGCTTGAGGTTCGCAGCACGATATTGATGAAAAAACAGAAGAACTTCAGAGTCGGTTAACCTTTTAAAAAGCAAAAAAATGAAACTACATAATGACAAACAATTGGAATATAGCCTCTCTCTCCGAAGAGGAGGAGGTGCTGGCGGACCATTTGGCCCGGGAGTTGAACCTCACGGCTATTGTGGGGCGATTACTGGTTCTGCGAGGGATTACTTCTGTTGAAGAGGCACAAGAATATTTTCACCCGAGTTTAAGCAAACTGCATGACCCTTTTCTGATGCGGGACATGGATTTGGCTGTCAAACGGCTTAATAAAGCTGTAGGCAATAAGGAACGCATCTTGATTTATGGCGACTATGACGTGGACGGTACGACGGCCGTTACTCTTGTCTATAAGTTTTTGCGTAGCACTGTTTGCTCGCATGACGAGTTGAACTATTATATTCCCGATCGTTATGAAGAAGGCTATGGCATCAGTTACCGGGGCATCGACTTTGCCCACGAGTGGGGCGCCAGGCTGATCATCGTACTGGATTGCGGTATCAAGGCCATTGAAAAAGTGGCGTATGCCAAGAGTTTGGGTATCGATTTTATTATTTGCGACCATCATAATCCTGATGAAGTGCTCCCCGATGCCGTGGCAGTACTGGATGCCAAACGAACGGATAATACCTATCCGTTTGAACACCTGTCCGGTTGCGGTGTGGGCTTTAAGTTGTTGCAGGCTTTTGCCCAGAGTAATAATATAGATATGAAAAAGCTGTACTGTCATCTCGATCTTCTGGCAGTGAGCATCGCAGCGGATATCGTTCCTTTGGTCGGGGAAAACCGCATCCTGGCCTATTATGGCATCAAGCAGCTTAATACCCATCCTTCACTTGGATTAAAAGGTATCATTAAGACTTCGGGTTTGGACGGCAAGCCTATCGATATGGATTCGATTGTTTTTAAGATCGGGCCTCGCATCAATGCCAGCGGACGAATGATGAACGGACGTGAGGCTGTGGATTTGCTTTTGGCCAGCGATAAAGACAGCGCTCGTAAACAGAGTGCCCATATCAATGAATATAATCTGGAACGGCGGAAGTTGGACCGCGTGACCACGGAGGAAGCTCTGTTGCAACTGAAGGAGGATGCCGAACTGGAGAATCGTAAAATTCTGGTGCTTTACAGCCCCGAGTGGCATAAGGGGGTTATCGGCATCGTGGCATCGCGTATTACGGAGCGTTATTACAGACCGACCATCGTACTGACCAGAAGCGGCGATCATATATCGGGTTCTGCACGTTCGTTGGGCGGATTCGATGTGTATAAAGCCATCGAGTACTGCAAAGATTTTCTGGTTAATTTCGGTGGTCATACTTATGCTGCCGGTCTTACCATCAAACCCGACTTTCTGAATGATTTTATCGAACGTATTCGCAGTTATGCCGAAACGGCCATGGAGCCGGAAGTGCTGGTACCGCAGATCGACATCGATGCTGAAATCAGTTTACACGACATAACACCGCGTCTGATGCGCGAGATCAAAAGTATGGCTCCTTTTGGCTCCGGTAATGAGAAACCTGTATTTGTTTCTCGTCATGCAGTCAATGCCGGGCGCACTCGTGCCGTAGGCGCACACGATGAACACTTGCGTCTGGATATAACCAATCAGGAGAATACGATAAAACCCATCAATGGCATTGCTTTTCAGTTGGCTAAGAAGAACCTCCATTACATTCAGCAAAAAAAACCTTTCAGTCTGGTTTATACGATAGAGGAAAACAACTATCATAGCAACAGCTTTATGCAGCTTCAAGTCAAGGATATAGCCTTGGAGCGTTAAGACTGTCGTTTTATACCGTTGCCTGCAGAGATGAGACAGCATATAGAGGAACCGGAGGAATACGAACAGACCGATGATTACCGGGATGATGAGCGGGGAATAGAAGGTGAAGTAATCTGGGATCCGTTAGCGGATGATACAATCGATTTTACTGCTGCCGGACGCCCGTATGAAGTTTCTGTTTTTCCCGATGGAATAGAAGATAAATCCTGCCTTGCAAACGAAGAAGAGGTCGGCGCACCGACCGATTCGCCCGAGGCTGTACTCAAGCGTTATTGGGGGTATGAGCAGTTCCGTCCTTTGCAGCGGGATATAATCGATTCCATTCTTGCCGGTAACGATACGTTGGGCCTGATGCCTACAGGCGGGGGCAAGAGCATAACCTTTCAGGTGCCGGGGCTCATGCTGCCGGGATTGACAATGGTCATAACACCGCTTATCTCCCTGATGAAAGACCAGGTGGACAGGCTCCGTTCCATGGGGGTGAAAGCTACTGCCATACACTCGGGGATGAAACGGGAGCAAATTCTGACTACAATCAGCAACTGCATCTACGGGCGATATAAGTTTCTATATGTTTCGCCCGAACGGTTGTCTTCCAAACTGCTTCTATCGCATCTCGAAGGGTTGAATGTCAGCCTTTTGGTGGTGGATGAATGTCACTGCATCTGTCAGTGGGGTTATGATTTTCGCCCCTCGTATATGCAGATCGATGAACTTCGACGTCTGCTGCCCGATGTGCCTGTACTGGCTCTTACCGCTACGGCAACACCTCCGGTGGTAGAGGATATTTGCAAGCATCTCGGTTTCCCTGAAAGCAGTAAAAAGCATATTTTTCGCCGGAGCTTTCTTCGTCCCAATCTTTCATATTCTATTCGCCGGACAAATAACAAGGAGGCAATGATGCTGCATATTTTGCAGCGGGTGGAAGGGGCTGCCATTATTTATTGCCGTAATAGAAAATTGACGAAAAGTATTGCCCGGATGCTTAATGACCAGAGTATATCCGCACGGTTTTATCATGCAGGCTTGAGTTATGTGGAGCGTGAACGCCGCCAGAATGAGTGGATGACCGGTGAAGTGCGTGTCATGGTGGCAACGAATGCTTTCGGTATGGGTATCGACAAGCCTGATGTACGTGTGGTCATTCATCTGATGATGCCTTCTTCTCTGGAAGAATATTTTCAGGAGGCCGGTCGTGCCGGACGCGATGGCAATCTTTCTTATGCCGTTGTACTGGTATCGGATGCCGATGAAGGAAAATTGAAACGAAAGTTAGGAGACCGGTTCCCTCCCATGGATTATGTACTGCGTGTGTACGAGTCCGTCTGTAACTATTTGCAGATAGGGGAGGGGGAAGGATTTGAACGCAGTTTCGATTTCGATATAGAGCATTTTATGCGCACATACCGTATGCATCCCACCCGTACCCGTTCGGCTATAGAAATTCTCCAGGCGGCAGGTGTGTGGGAATTTAGCGACAACGATAGCCGCAGCCGGTTGAATATACTGTACAGGCGCGAACAGCTTTACGAGTTTCATGAGCCTGATACGGATTTGCTCATACGCACCATTCTGCGTACCTATTCCGGGCTGTTCTCCGATTATGTCTTTATCGACGAACATGTTATTGCTGCAAAAACGGGTTATACTGCCAATGAGGTTTATTTGTTGCTTACCCAACTCAGCCGACGGGGTGTGATGCACTATATTCCTAGGAAGAATATACCCCGGCTTTTTTTTCATACACGCCGTGAGGATGCTGCCTATCTGCGCATACCGCCTTTGGCCTATACGTTCAGGCGTGAGCAGCTGGCCGGGCGCATAGAGGCTGTGCTGCATTATATTGCGGATGACAATGTTTGTCGCAGTCGCTTGTTGCTTGCATATTTCGGCGAAGAACTGATGCACAGTTGCCGACAGTGCGATGTCTGTTTGAAACGTATCCCCGAAAAGCTTCCGCACAGTCTGTTGGAGGATGTTGCCGTGCTGCTGGAAAAGACGCTCACACCTGAAAATCCGTCGTATACATTGAATGAATTTGTTTCGCTGTTGCCCGAATCGGGGGAAGAAGCCTTAGAGGCTTTGCGTATCGTCTTAGCTCAGGACAATCGCTATTTGCTTGATGGCGATACCCTTATTTTCCGCAAATCCTGATTTTTCCGCTGTCTTGATGTAATGTTTCTGCTTTCCGATTGTTGTAATAGTAAAAGAAGGCAGTTTCAGACCTGTTTTGCTTTGTAAAGCTGATAACACAATGGACAGAAAAACATTTGAAAGTACTGTTGCCCGCATGCATACCGACTTGACCGCTATGGCCACAGGGTTGCTGCATTGCACCGAAGATGCGGAAGATGTGGTGCAGGAATGTTTCCTCAAGTTGTGGACCCTGGATCTGTCTGATGCAGGAGATCTTCGTCCGTTGGCTTTTACTGTTACCCGCCATTTATGCCTGAACATGCTTCGGCGGAGGAAATTGACGGAGTTGCAGATGCCCGAGTTTTACGATAATCCGGATGAACTCCCTAATCCCGAAGCCGAATTGATCAACCGCCAGCAGGTGCAGCAGGTATTGGCGATTATCGATGAACTGCCCGGTCTGCAGCAAATGATTTTGCGGATGAAACACATCGAGGGAATGGAAGTGGAGGAAATCTCAAAACTCACGGGCAGCAATGCCGGAGCCATACGTACCAATCTCTGCCGTGCACGCCGTGCTGTGTGGAATCGTTTTAATAAAGAGAATGAGCAATGAAAGCAAAAATAAATCGTGATAATGCACCCGACTTTGTAAACCGTTTTCTCGATGGTGAAACAAACGCGAAAGAAGAGCAGGCTCTTTACCGTTTTTACCGGCAGCATGCTCATTTGCCCGAAGAGTTGGAGGGCTACCGTACCATGTTTGCCTGGTATGAAGCCGGTATGCTGGGTGAACCGGAAGATTTTATCCGAAGCTATGCACACCCGAAGCGCATGCCATGGTTGCGTAAGTTGTACATCTCTTCCGGTGCAGCCGCAGCTGTTGCACTCCTTTTGACCGTTGGTCTGATGACTTTTCACAGGAATCGAAACACCTCTTTTCTGCCTTCGCAGTATGCTTGTTATAAGGATAGCTATGTGATGGAAGACGGGAAACGAGTGAAGGTTTCTACCGATGAGTTGATACGGATAATCGAAGCAACGAATAAAAAACTCCGAGACACGGAAAACTATGCACAGCAAAAGCAGGAACAGATAGAGCACTATCTAAACTACGACCCTGTGGAGGAGAAAGTCAAAAATCTCGATGACCCGGCTATCCGCATATTATTCACTGACTGAAAATCTTTAACTCATTAAATATATACGAAAATGAAACAGCTCATAATTGCCCTGATCGGTTTATTGACCCTCAGCGGTTGTCAGGTATCTCTGGCGCAAAATAAGAACAGTATAGATCGTTGTATCGAAAAATGGCAGGATAAGCCCGGTGTGAGAAAGGAGGTCGTTGTAAATCGCAGTCCTGATACCGGAAAAATACGTAGTCAGATTATTTCCGTTGCAAGTAGAAAACCGGAGTTCCAGCGTGAAATGTTAAAAGCATTTGAGTCTGAAAAGGCAAATTTCCAGTCTGTTTCCGAACAGAAAAGCAATTCGGAAGGAAAAGATGCGGTAAGGCGTACTAATATAACATTGAGCAAGCAGAATAAATCCGGTGAAGAATCTACGCTGGTTTATGTTTTGGATATAAGGAATGATCGTACCGATGTGACTTCGATTTTGAATTATGGAGGAAGAAATAAAAAAGCAACGGTAATAAGGGGAAAAGGTATACACCGGATTGTACATCGTGGCAATTCACTGATTTTCACCGATTCCACAGGTACCGGAAGTGTTTTTATAGCCGAAAATATACGGGGGAAGAAGCTGAACCTGATGCTTTCTGACAGTTACAATACACGTCTTTCGGATTTGAATTCAGCACAGTTTCAGAAGTTGACAAAGGAAGAGATGGCCGATTTGCAGAAAAAGATCGAAGCATTCCAAACTCGCTTCAAATCATCGTCTTTCGGGCGAAAAGATATGAAAATCAATGGTTTGAGTGTAAAGGATCTGGATAAAGTGCTGGATATTCGTAACGTCGATGAGTGGCGTGTCATGAAGACCCCCGACGGTAAAAAAATCTATCGGAAACAAGCGTAAATCATACTCTGCGTATAACGGTGTGTCATCATGCGCAAATTACTGCGTTGCTTGCGACCCTCGGCTTGGTTCACGTACCTCATGAGCCTCAGTCTTAGCGTCTTGTACTTTGAGCATTCTGACGTACTTCAAAGGGGCTGTGTCAAAATCTCTTTTTGGCACAGCCCGCGTTTTCTTCCGGAAACAATGAAAACAAATCTGATGCAGTTTTCAAATGATTTTCGGGTAAACTCTTAATTCCTCTAATAATATAGATAGAAAGCGAAAAATACGTTCGTTTTTTCTTATTGAAAAAACAGAAGGCACTCAAAAAACAATATGATGAAAACAGTATTTATTTGTTGGGCTTTTTTGTTTGTATCGGCAGGCTTAAAAGCGCAGCACGGCGGTTTTTATTCTTTTAAGCAGAATGAAAAAATCTCTTATTGCAAGACAAGAGGATCTACGCCTGATAATATTGTCCGGATGGATAATAACTGGGCATTACTGCTTACCATGAGAACGCCCCAATCAAAAAAAGATTTGGATGCTCTCGGCATTCCATATACCGACAGCCAATTACGGCTACTGGAGGAATGGAATTTGATAAAGAGAGAAAAAGATTTGTATCAAACGACGATGATCATTTTGGACAGTCTGCACACGTCGAAGCTAAGGGAATATTCCCGGGAACTTTCAGGCTCCCTGACTTCGATGATTAAACAGGATGTATCGGAATTGGTAAATCTGTTGTCCGGTATAGGACGGGAAGAGAATGCTTACAGTATTTTGTTTTCATATGTTATAGATGGTTTGGTGTGGCGATGTCTGGAAGAAAAAGGCTTGATAAAGAGGCCTGAATTAAACCTTGAAAATCCTTTTTGGAACGGTGAGTTTTGGACCCTTTATCCCAAAAGAGGTTTTTATTGCGGAACAAACAGTCTTTCAGACAAAGGATACTCGATTAAGATAAATTGGAGTGAGAAAGCAATTTCCAAAATGCACCCTTTTATTACTCGTGTAAGGTTGTTGGAGCAATTTCTGGATAACATTATTGCCAAAGGTAGAGTTACAGATCCGGAGGTTCTTGCAGAGTTTTCGGATTTTAATCTGTTTGACAGCGACGGGAGAATAACTATTCCGGTTATTGTTGAAAACAACGATAACCCGATATATGCTCTTTCTCGTAAGATCGCTGCTTCGATAGCTCGTTTTCTTGAAACCGGTTTGGATATGGTATGGCTGAAAAAAGAATTTTATTTTCACAGCGATGCTCAAACGATAATTATTCTGTATCACGAAATGCTTTGGGATATACTTTCCCGATTGGAGAAAGAGGAGGTTATAACCAAGCCTATCATATTTAGCGATACGGAAAAGGCAAAACAGGAAAGTGTTTCGGACTTGGTGTTTCTTGTAAAAGAAAAAGATTGTTGATTTCTGATTTCAATACTTTTTCGGTATCGTTTTAATGATTTTTTTCAAAATTCGGTATTGCGGGATAGAATTTATTTAACTTTATCGATACGCCATGTAACGGGTGTGTTGATTACCGATCGATAGTAAATAAATACCTGAAAATGAAAAAGACTTTTTATCTCCTTTGTTTCCTTTCCTTGTTCCTGCTTTTCACCGGAGTTTTGAGGGGGCAGAATGATAGCACCACCCTTAAACTTATTTATCTTAACCGGGAATTGTCTTTGCTTAATGACTTGAATAATATTCAGTATACCGGTTTCGAATGCCGGGACAGTCTTGCTAAAGGCAAACGTTTCCTGCTTTTATTGGAAGAGTATCGTGACGGTCATAAAATTTTTTCCGATACGGCTTCGCTGAACTGTAAAGAGGAGGTTATCCCTATGAATGTGGGAGGTAAGACAATGAACTACCTCTATAACCCATGCGAGAGGATGTCTTTTTTGGAGGAAGCCGATTCTTTTATCGTGGCTCTTGCCGGAAAATTGGAGGGTGACCGGTTCAAATTGCTTGTCTCTTACCCTTCGATGACTGTGAAGAAGGATCTGAAAGGCGGTTCCGAGTATTCGCTTCGCTCCATCTCTTGCGATGCCGATGATAATATGCGGGTTCCTTTTAACCGGCTGACTCCTGTTTTTGCCTATACGCCTCCTTTTCAAACCGAACAGGGTATGGGATCATATTGTATTTTGGGAACGGAAAAGGTGGAAGACTGGTACGAGAGGTTCAAAGTGTTCCATTATTATGTGATCTCTTTGCTGATCGAATAGATGATTCTGAAGGTAATCTTCAAAATAATATTGTGTTCAATAACAAAAGGGCTGTGTCAAAACATGGAATTGAGAGAAGTTCCCTTTCATATTGATAGTTACTACCCTTTCTAATCAAATAAACAATCGCTATCATTGAGTTTTAGCTCTTTGATAGCGATTGTTCTTTACAAATGACAGTTGATTTAGGGAAAATGGAGTTTTGACACACCTTCTTTGCCTTGTGGGAGTATTTCCGCTATCAGATGCCGAACTTGATGCCTATGGTAGTGTATCTTAAATCGGGGCCTTTATCTTTGGTGAAAATAGAGACCGGCGTATAAGTTCCTTCCAGACTGAACCAACCGTAACGAATGCTTGCGCCTATTTCGGGAATGAACGGTCGCAGGTCGTTATTTCCATCGTATCTTGTTTCCTTACCGTTAATCCACGTTTTCATGCTCGAAGCCGTTTTGATCTTCAGCCCTGCGAAAGCATAGAGTCTCAAGGACTTGATTTCGGAGAACGGTCTTACCGATACGATGGCCCTTGTATTGAAGTAAGTCACTTTCATCCGGTTTTTTCCAAACTCATCTCCTTTGGGTAATTCAAAGTATTCGGTTTCTCCTTTGGCATTTCGTTTCAGGGTATATCCGGGCATTACGTTCAGGCGGTTGAAGTCGAACGAAGTGCTTAAAATATATTCCATAGCCCCTTTGTTGTAGTGAAAACTCAATAAACCCAAAGAAAAGCGACGGCTGCCGGACTGTTCCATGCGTCCGTTTTGTCCATGAAACTGTATGGCGCTGAATCCGAAAGAGAGTATCCCCATACTGGTACGTCCTTTCTTACAGTCTTTAGAATAGTCATGCGGTACAAACGGTATGCGTATGAAGTCAGTGCCGAATGTTTGTTCCTCTCGGCGGTTGAGATCATATACCCCACGGAATACCCGGCGTGTTTTTACGGTGTCTGCCTGTCCCGTAATGCGATGTACCGTTACATCCATTTTGCCGTTTTTCTTTTCAATGGTTATCAGTTCGTTATCCACGCGAATGGTGGTATCTGCCGGATTGGCCGGTTTTAAGGCAAAAGAGGGTAGTGTCAATAAAGCCGAGAGTACAGCCGTTAAGTAGAATTTTCGTGTTAGCATAGGGTAATTCGTATTAAGTATTATTCAATCGATTATTTCTTTCCGTGTAGCAGGTTAAGAAGTTCTTGGCTATCGATTTCTCCCTGCATATAAATAAGAATGATATGATTTCTGTTGCGATCGTATCGGTAGAGCAGATAAGACGAGTTCGCGCCGCTTACATCCAGACGGTAGTAAGCCGAAACAAGATAGCCGCTGTCATAGACCTCCTGAATGTCGTCGGAGTTACGCTTATCCTGTGTGATTACCAGCTGTACGTCTTTTACCATTTCAGCTGTCGGATTTTTCAGCGTAAGCGTTATCATACGCTTAAGTCCCTTCACGCCGAATACTTCACCGCCTTTTCGCTTGAGTGTGTCTTCTTCCAGATTGACCAATGAGGCGCTTTTGTGCCGGGCATATTTTTTGAAGATTCGGCTGACGGCATGATTTTGAGGAAAGTCGGCGGGGGCATTCGCCGCCCGTGCCGGCTGCCACAGCATCAGGAGCAGCAGCAAAGTCGGGATAAAACTTCGTAAAAACATTTTTTTCATATCATCGTTACCATTGAATGTTTTCTAAATCCTGCATGGGGTCATAGGCCACGTCATTCAGGGCTTTCTCTGCAAGCCTCAACGCTTCTTCTTCGCTTTCCAAAGGTTTCCCCGCAGTAAGTCCCATAGTTGGCAGTTCACTGTTGTTTCCTCTTTCGTTTAAGCCTGTTTTAAGAACCAGCAGCAGAGCTACAGCAGCTGCCATAGAGGTCAAAGTCATCAGAAAATACCGATGAGGACGGCGATTACGAGGCGGTTGTTGTTCCGTCGTTACGGGTTCGTCATTTTTCTGAGATACCATGGTCGCTTTCTCTCTGTTGTCTGCTGCCTCGGTCAGCAGCATGCGCAGCACCCTGTCCTGTGCTGTAAGCCGACTTTCGTCCATCCTTCGCAGTAGCCCGGCCAGTTCGTTTTCTTCTGCCACCGATGTCCTGCCCTGCATGTATTGCTCCGCCAAGTTGCGGTAGCGTTCGTATAAGTTGCTGTTCTTAGTCATTTCATCAAAGGCATTAAGTAATCTTTCATCTGTTTGCGCGCCCTGCTCAGATGATTGTGTATGGCATCTATCCGCAGGTTTAACAGCTCGGCTATCTCATTGCATTCATAGCCTTGCAGTTCATGCAGTTCGTAAACCTGTCTCCGCAGGGCCGGCAGTTGTGCTACGGCCTTTTGGAGCAGCTCGCTCAGTTCATACTGTTCCGCTTCCGTCCATGTTTGAGGTGCTGTCTTTTTGTACTCCATACCCTCTTCGTCCAATCGTTCCGTGCGTTTATTACGCAAGTCGTCTATGACGATATGCCGGAGGGCGGTGTGACAATAAGCCCGGATCGATTTCACTTCGGCCAGGTTGTCACGCATCTGCCACAGTTTGATAAGCAGTTCGCTTACAGCATCTTCCGCACGTTCTGCATCGCCTTCATACATTTGGGCGGCAATACGTTCCAATTCCGGGCGCAGCACGGTCACTTGGTTTATGAAGCTGTTTTGTTTCATCGTTCTATTCTATAGACGGACGAAGGTATCATTTCCTATCATTGTTTGATGAAATAGCTGCAAAAATCTCCTTAAGGCTTGTTGGGAGCTGTTCGCCTCAAGGAGATTATCGGTTTGAAGTTAAACAAAGAATGGTTTTTTTACTTTTTCTTCTCTTTTTTGTTGAGCGTGTGTTCCAGAATAATGACAGCAATAACACCCATCACAAATCCATTACCCAGAATTGGGCGCAGCAGTACCGGGATGGCGCTCACGATCGGTCCGGGCAGGAATACGGTAACGAGTGCCAACATAATGGGGAAAGCTATGACAATGGCATCGTTGAAGTTCTTGACCAGATTATTCGTGCCGATCATTTGCAGGGAAGAGCCCAGCTGTGTGATCATCAGGTAAAGCAGGATGATACCCATAACCGATTCGGGAATGGATGTCAGGAAAAGGATGATACCGGGGAACAGGGCACAGAGTATTAGTCCTGCTCCGGCCGGTATCAGTGCATAGCGGGAGGCACAACCCGTACTCATGATGATGCCCGGACTCATGGAGAAATCCACGGGGCCGATAACTCCGAAAAGACCATTTAGAGCATTGAACAGCCCAGTGAAGCGCAGCCCTCTGACCGTTCTTGGCGTTTCGTCTCCCGAACGTATGGCTTGGCTGACAGCCTGCACCGAACCTAACTCATTGATGAACAGTGCTACATAGCAAAAAAGAAAAGCCAGCAGCACACCCGGTTCTATTTCAAATGCCGGCAGGAAAAATGTTTTCGAATTCTCTTCGGATGCCGGGAAAGCAGGCATACTCCAGTCCGAAATCAATAAGCGGTAGGCCAAAGTGCCGGCAACGATACCCCAAAGCAGGACGGTGGATTTCCAGATACCCAGGAGTAAACTGTTGCTTATCATTAAGATAATCGTGAAGGCGACGAAAAATACGTACTTAAGCGATGGTGGGAGTACTCCGGAGAATGAAAGATCGATAATGGTGGGCATCAGCGTCACAGCAATCAATGCCAGGATAACGGCTACGATGCGTGGAGAGAAAAGATCTTTCAGGTTTTTCAACCACGGAGTGAAGGAGAGAGCAAACAGCAAAACTCCTCCCGTGATGATAGCAGTATATATCGAAGCTGTGCTTTCGGATTGAGATGCTATGATGCCCACCAGCAACACCGTGGCAGGCCCGATGATGATCGGTAACCTGTGTCCCCATAATACTTGCACGATAAGGGCTGTGCCGATCAGTGCAAACAGCTTTTGTGTGTAAAACGTTTTCTCGGTAAGAGTGTCGAATTGTAAGTTACCCACAAGGCTGCCGATAATCAGCAGAATAGGCATTGTGGCCAGAAACCACTGGATACCGTAGAGTGCAAGTGGCAGCCATCCCGGTTTATCATTTAACCCGTAATTGAATTTCAGAGCATTTTCTTTTTCCATACTTCACCCCTTTCATTTTGATTTATCTGCTTTTGAACCTGAGCCTTTGATTTTTTATCGAAACACCTAAAGTTACGGTATATATTTTTCTTCTATCCACAGGAAGAGGTATTCAGCAATTATTGCAGGAATTTATAGGCTTCGTGAATGGGGTTAAACGTTTTCGGTACACGTCACGTCACGTTCCAGTACACGTCATGGCGTGAAATTCTCTGTCTGATGGTTGAAAATCCTTGTTAAGGAAAATAAAAATCCAAGTTAACTTCGTTGAAAATCCTTTGCCTGAAGAATTTTCAACCATCAGGCAGAGAATTCTCGCTCTTGTTATCTTCTTCTGTTCGAGACGATTGGGTTTTCGTTTTGAAATCCGGTGTCTTTATTCTTTTTATCGGACTCGATAGGCTTTTTACCATACAGCAATTGACAAAAAAGCCCGGCAGTGTTTTCACATCTGTGCCGGGCTTTGTGTATTCGGGTTCGTAAAAGAACCGCAGAAAGAATTATTTTTTTAACCAACGGTCTAACCAACCGAAGAAGGTGCGATGCCAGAGCAGAGCGTTCTGCGGTCTTAAAATCCAGTGATTTTCATCGGGGAAAATGAGCATCTCGGTGGGGATGCCGCGCATCTTGGCTGCATTGAATGCGGCCATACCTTGTGAGGCTAAGATACGGAAATCGAGCTCGCCGTGAATAATCAGGATGGGAGTATCCCATTTGTCTATAAATTTGTGAGGAGAGGTCGCAAAGGTACGTTGTGCCACTTTATTGTCTTTTTCCCATGGAGCACCGCCCATATCCCAATTGGCAAACCACATTTCTTCCGTGGTCATGTATTGCATCTCCAGATTGAAGATACCGGCATGAGCGATAAAAGCAGCAAAACGTTTGTCGTGATTGCCGGCAAGCCAGTAAGTGCTGAACCCACCGTAGCTTGGACCTACGCAGCCGATATGCTTTTCGTCTACATAAGGTTCTTGCTTCACGGCATCCACGGCTGCCATATAATCTTTCATATTCTGGCCGCCATAGTCCCCGCTGATCTGTTCATTCCATTTCTTACCGAAGCTCGGTACGCCGTGACGGTTGGGGGCTATAACGATGTAGCCCTGCTCGGCCATCAGCCGGAAGTTCCAGCGGAAGCTCCAGAACTGGCTGACAGCATCCTGCGGACCACCCTGACAGAAGAGTACGGCAGGATATTTCTTCGTGGCATCGAAGCCCGGGGGGAGTATTACCCAAACAAGCATTTTTTCTCCGTTGGTGGTGTCTACCCAGCGTTTTTGTACGGTAACACCGGTCAGAGAACCGAGTTTTTCTTTGTTCTCATCGGTTATTTGAAGAGGTTTGCCTGTGCGTATATTCACGCTGTACAGATCGGTGGGTACCTGCATGGACTGACGGCCTGCCAGCATCTTGCCATTGCGGATCACAAAGCCGGTGTAGTTATGTACGCCTTCTTCGGTGAGACGATCGATCTTGCGGCTCTTTACATCGATTTGCCAGATATCCGTAACGGCCTCTTTACAGCTTACGAAGTAGATGCGTTTGCCGTCTGCCGACCAGCTGGGCGACTCTACGTTGCACTCGAAACCTTCGCTCAGATAAGTTTTCTTGCCCGTGGCCAGATCCATCACGAAAAGACGTTTGAGGTCGGATTCGTAGCCGTCATGCTCCATGCTCACCCAAGCCAGTGTTTTACCGTCAGGGCTGAAGGCCGGAGCCGTATCGTAACCCATCATGCCTTCGGATACGTTCTGTGTCTTACCGGTGGAAATGTCGTACAGATAAATATCCGAGTTTGTGGAAAGAGAGTATGCCAGACCCGTTTTTTTACGACAGGCGTAGGCGATTGTTTTGCCATCGGGGCTGAAACTTACATCTTCAAGATCGTTGAAAGGAAGCATAGGCAGTTCGTAGGGTTCGTCTTTACCCAAAATGTCCGTTCCTTCTTTGATCATACTTTCGCCTACCTTTGCCACATAGGTGTGAGGAATGTTTTCCACCCACTGATCCCAGTGTTTGTACATAAAATCCGTAACTAAACGGCCGGTGGCCTGAGGCAGGTCTGCGTACGGTTGTTTGAAACTTTTGTCATAGGGAATGTCTTTGACAAAAAGCAGCTGTTTGCCGTCTGCACTGAATTTATAGTCGTTTACACCGCCTTCCACATCGGTAAACCGACGTTTATCGCTACCGTCCGGGAGCATCGTCCAGATTTGTGACGAACCGCTTTCCGAGGTAAGATAAGCGATACGTTCGGGAGAAGACCCGGGTATCCATTTGGGGCTGTGTGCGCCTTTAGGCATATCGGTTATCTGTGTGCGTCCGCTACCGTCCATCATTACTTTGAAAAGTTGTGTGACGGATTTGTTGGTTTTAACGTCAGGAAAAGAAACGGCATATACCGCAGTATTGCCTTTGGCATTCAGGTCAAAACCTCCTACGCGGGAGAGTGTCAGAAAAACTTCCGGCGTCAGTGTACGCACCGGTTCTCCTTTCGGCCCGGAAGCAGAGCTGCCCAGTGGCGCCATGGCCATCAAGCCGGCCGATAAGCATAACATTTTGATTTTCTTCATGGATTTGTAATGGGTTAATTTATTTTATGTTGGAAATTTTCTTTTGCCAGTTCCATGCGCTCAGGAGCGTTTCGCCCAGCTCTTTCCGGGCATGCCAGCCGAGAACTTTGTTAGCCTTGTTCGGATTGGCCCATACCTGTTCGATGTCTCCCTCGCGCCTACCCACGATTTTATGTGGCACGGATATGCCTGTGACCTCTTCGAACACCCGAATCAGTTCCAGCACACTTACACCTTTGCCGGTACCCACGTTGAAGACTTCCAGGCGGGCGTTGTCGTTTCCCGGTGAAAGCATACGGCGAATAGCCACTACGTGAGCAGCAGCCAAATCCTGCACATTGATATAGTCGCGTATGCAACTGCCGTCGGAGGTATTATAGTCATTGCCGAAAACACTCAGTTCCTTGCGTATGCCTGCCGCCGTTTGTGTGAGGTAGGGGATCAGGTTTTGAGGTACGCCGATGGGCAATTCGCCGATAAGTGCGGAGGGATGAGCGCCGATAGGGTTGAAGTAACGCAGGAGGATGGCCTTGAAAGGCGCTCCGGCGTGGATGGTATCGCGAATGATCTCTTCGTTTATCTGTTTGGTATTGCCATAGGGCGAGAGTGCCGGTTTGATGGGGGCATCTTCTGTTACCGGCAGGTTGTCGGGCTGCCCGTAGACTGTGCAGCTGGAGCTGAACACAATGCCTTTCGTTCCATGGCGTTGCATGGCTTCGAGCATAACGATAAGCGAGAGGAGGTTGTTCCTGTAGTATAGCAATGGTTTTTCCACCGACTCTCCCACAGCCTTGCTGGCTGCAAAGTGGATAACCCCCGTGATGGACGGATTTTCCCGGAATATTTGTTCTATCAGTTCGGCGTCGTTACAGCTTCCTTTATAGAAGCGGGGCATGATGCCGGTGATGGCTTCGATGCCGTCGAGTACTTCAATATTCGAGTTGGACAGGTCATCGATGATGACTACGTCATAGCCTGCCTGCTGAAGTTCGACCGTGGTGTGCGAGCCTATATAGCCCGTGCCGCCGGTAACCAGTATGGATTGTTTCATATTGTTTATGGTTCGTCTGTTTATAATATCATACGAAAAAAGAAGAGATAAATCTTACAGCGCCCGGTTGATCTGTTCGATATAGTCCAGCAGATTGTCGCGCCCTGTTTTTTGCTGGGAGGATGTTACGAAGACCGGGGGAAGTTCTTCCCACTCTTCGGCCAGCTTGCTTTTGAAGCGTTCCAGCGATTCGTTCAGCCTGGTGTTCGATAGTTTATCGCTTTTGGTCAGTACGATGCTGAAGGGGACGCCGTTTTCTCCTAACCAGCGGATAAACTCCATGTCTATGGCTTGCGGCTCGTGCCGGGAGTCTACCAGAACGAAAAGATTGGTCAGCTGTTCACGCTTCAGGATATAGGTACGTATGATTTTTGCCAGTTGCTCGCGTTGCTGTGCACCCCTTTGTGCATAACCGTAGCCCGGCAGGTCTACGAGATACCATTCGTTGTTGATCAGGAAGTGGTTGATAAGCAGGGTTTTTCCCGGTTTTTGAGATGTCATGGCCAGCCCTTTGTGGTCGGTGAGCATGTTGATAAGGGAAGATTTGCCCACATTGGAACGCCCGATGAATGCGTATTCCGGTTTATTGTCTGCGGGGCATTTGTTTACATCGGTATTACTGATGACAAACTCTGCTGATTTGATTTTCATAAGAAAGAGCGTGTTTTGCTGCGTTCGTTAGTGTGCCTAATAAGTCAGGATAGGCTTGATATATGCCGCTCTTGCGGCAGAAAAAAGCTATCTTTGCTAATAGTGCTTTACAAATATAGTTAATAACTAAGAAGTGAATAGCCCGTAGACGGCATGAACGCTTAAGAATGATATGCTCTTTGCAATTCCGGCTAAATATTGCTTCTATTATAATTAAGGTATAAATCATGAACAAATCGTTATCTGTGCTGATATATGCCCTTGTGTGGGTCGTACTCGTTTTGATCCAGTCCCTGCTGTTGTCGGGTAACGGTGCGAATGTCGCCTTTTGGCAGCAGCCGTCGCGCTATTATTCAGTCTGGTTTGTGGATCTTTATTTGATAATCCTTTTCTATGCCAACTATTATGGCTTTGCCGTTTCGTTTATTCGCCGGCGCATGTTTAAGCAATATGTGTGGCTGGCCGTTTTAGTTGCTGTAATCGGTTTATTGTTGCCTGTTATTTTTTATCATGCATTTCATTGGACGTTGCCCGGAACTGCTCCGGAAGCAGTGCCGTTCTCTTCACTGGGTGCTGTGGGAGCTATTGCCGTAATGGCTATAGGCCTTGCTGTCAGAGGTGTTGGCGAGTGGGTAAAGCTGGAAGCTGCAAATAAAGAGTTGAAAGATGAAATACAGACTCTGCAGAAAAAACTTGCCGGCACCGGAACTCCGGCAGTAACGGCAAAACCTGAGCGAAACGACGAAGACGGTAAAACTCCGATAGCTCCGCTGGAAACTCCTGACCAAAACAACCAGAGAACGGGTATGTTCGGAAAACTTAACGACGATACTCCGTTATAGTTCGTGCGTATTTCGTATATTTATCGTCAAAAGATATTTTTACAAAATTTAATTAACGAGTCTGGGACCGGGGAATCCAATGAGATGGACACGGGTGTTTCCGGGCTAAAAAATCCTATAAAATGCAAGATAGCGAAGACAGGATCATAAATATCAATATTGAAGATGAAATGAAGACCGCCTACATTGATTATTCAATGTCGGTTATTGTATCTCGTGCGCTACCGGATGTTCGCGATGGCTTCAAACCCGTTCACAGACGCGTGCTGTTTGCTATGAACGATATGGGGAATACTTATAGCAATCCTACACGTAAATCGGCCAAGGCCGTGGGTGAGGTGATCGCTAAATACCACCCGCACGGAGACTCTTCCGTTTACATGACTATTGTACGTCTGGCTCAATCCTGGAGTTTGCGTTATCCGCTGGTTCAGGGACAGGGTAACTTCGGTTCCATAGATGGAGACTCTCCTGCTGCCATGCGTTACACCGAGTGTCGCTTGAGCGAGATTGCCGGAGAGATGCTTCGGGATATTGAAAAAGATACTGTCGATTTTCAGAATAATTTTGACGATACCATTCAGGAACCGACCGTTTTGCCTACGCGATTGCCCAACCTTTTGATAAACGGTGCTTCGGGTATTGCCGTGGGTATGGCTACGAATATGGCCCCTCATAACCTTTCCGAATGTATCGACGGCTGCGTGGCTTATATCGATTCAAAAGGCGATATCGATGTGGATGGTCTGATGCAGTATATCAAGGCTCCGGACTTTCCGACCTCCGGTCTGATTTACGGTTATGACGGTGTAAAGGAGGCTTTCCACACAGGACGTGGAAGGGTAGTGATCCGTAGCCGTGCGGAGATAGAGGAACATAACAACCACGAACGTATCGTGGTGACGGAGATACCGTATGTCGTGAATAAGGCGGAAATGGTGTCTCATATTGCCCAGCTGATCAATGAGAAGCGATTGGATGGTATTGCGAATATTACGGACGAGTCCAATCGTTTGGGTATCCGTATTGTGATCGATGTCAAGCGGGATGCCAATGCAAATGTGGTACTTAACAAACTGTACAAGATGACCGCTTTGCAGAGCTCTTTCAGTATCAATAATATTGCTTTGGTGAAAGGACGTCCCGAGCTGCTGAACCTTAAAGATCTGGTTCGCGAATTCGTTGAACACCGCCACGAAGTCGTGGTGAGACGTACCCGTTTCGATTTGAAGAAAGCCCAGGAACGTGCACATATTCTGGAAGGATTGCTCATAGCCGTAGATAATATCGATGAAGTGATCCGTTTGATTCGGGAGTCTCAAAGTCCGCAAGAGGCTATCGAGGCCTTGATGAAGCGCTTTGACCTGACTAACATACAGGCACGTGCCATCGTCGATATGCGACTGAGAGCCCTTACCGGACTGGAGCGTGATAAACTGAGAGCCGAGTATGAAGAATTGGCACGGTTGATCAACGAACTGCAGGAAATACTGGCTTCTGAAGAAAAGCAGATGCAGGTGGTGAAAGATGAATTGCTCGAAGTCAAGGAAAAGTATGGCGATGCGCGCAGAACGGAAATCGTTTATGCCAGTGAAGACTTCAACCCCGAAGATTTCTATGCGGATGATCAGATGATTATCACCCTGTCTCACATGGGATATATCAAACGTACACCGCTTTCCGAGTTCCGTGCACAGGGACGCGGAGGAGTCGGTTCGCGCGGCGCCGATACCAAGTCGGAAGACTTTGTCGAGTTTATCTATAACGCTTCCATGCATGCTACCCTGATTTTCTTTACAGAGCAGGGTAAATGCTATTGGTTGAAAGTCTACCAGATACCGGAGGGATCACGTACCGGTAAAGGACGCGCTATCCAGAATTTGCTGAATCTCGATACCAATAATCGCGTGAATGCCATTGTGTGGGTGAAGAATCTTACTACGGACAACCATTTTGTCAATACGCACTATTTGGTTTTCTGTACTAAACAGGGTTTGGTAAAGAAAACTCCGCTGGAGGCTTATTCAAGGCCTCGTGCCAATGGCGTTATTGCTATCGGTTTGCGTGAAGGAGACCGGGTGGTGAGCGTAAGACTGACAAACGGGCGTAATGAACTGGTTATTGCCAATCGCAACGGACGCGCCATTCGTTTCAGTGAGAATAAGATCAGACCCAGCGGCAGACCGTCTATGGGTGTACGCGGTATAACGTTGGATCAAGACGGCAGAGATGAGGTTATCGGTATGGTGGCCATTAAACATCCGGATGAGGAAACGATCTTAGTGATAAGCGAGAAAGGTTATGGTAAACGTTCTCATGTGGAAGACTACCGTGTGACCAATCGTGGCGGTAAAGGTGTTAAGACTTTGAATATTACCGAAAAGACCGGTAATCTGGTGGATATACGCTCGGTAACGAATGATCAGGGTTTGATGATTATCAATAAGAGTGGTGTAACTATCAGGTTGAATGTGGAGGAATTGCCCGTAATCGGTCGTGCTACACAAGGAGTGAGATTGATTAACCTGGAGAAGAGGGATGATGAAATCGCTTCTGTATGTGGTGTGGCCAATGAGGATAAAATAGATGAAACTTCTAAGCCGTCCGAGCAAGAGGATAGCAAGGTGGCAGACGGTGAACAGGAGGAATTGTTCCCACAGCCCGAGAAAGAAGAAAATATTGATGAAACCGAAGAGTAAAATCTAACAAAATTAGAAACCAATGAAAAAAGTTATTTATGCTTTGGGACTTGCCGTTATTGCTTCCGGTAGTGCCTTTGCTCAAAACGAGAATGTGAAGACTGCCGAACATATCTTGAAGTCTTCAAATCCGAATTTTAAAGAAGCTCGCACGTTGATTTCTGCAGCTAAAACAAATCCTGAAACTCAAAATAGCGCGAAAGCATGGTATATTGCAGGAGCTATTGAAAACGGAGAGTTTGAAACATTGAACCTGCAAAGCATGCTTCCCAATGCAACGGTCGATAAAAATGTAATGTACGATGCGTTGATGAACGTTTTGCCGAACTATATTGTTGCCGATTCCTTGGATCGGCTCCCTAATGAGAAAGGAAAGGTGAAACCGAAGTTTGAAAAAGCTATCAAGAAAGACCTGAAGACCAATTATCTTCACCTGATCAATGCCGGTGCTCATTATATGAATGAGAATGCCTACGCTAAAGCCATGAAAGCTTTTGAACAGTTCCTTGAAATCAAGAAACTCCCTATGTTCGAATCGGACAAAGATATGACTGCAATCGACTCCAATACCATGGTTGCCGGTTTTTATGGAGCGGTTTCAGCTTATCAGGCAAAAGATTTCGACGGTACCATTAAAATGTGCGAACGCATCAAAGACGTAGATTACCAAAAAAACGATGTTTATCAGTTGTGGGCAACGGCTTATCTGGGAAAAACCGATACGGTAAGTTATTTGCGCATATTGGATGAGGGTGCAAAGATCTTCCCGCAAGAGAAGTTTTATTTGCTGAACATTGCCAACACCTATATCCAACAGGGTAAGATGACCGAAGCTATTGCAAAGTTGGAAGAAGCAATCAAGATGGATCCGCAAAATCCTCAATTATATGATGTGATGGGCAAACTCTATGAAGAGAAGGAAGATTTTGATAATGCCGAGATTTGGTTTAAGAAAGCTCTTGAGGTGGATCCTAACTATGCCGAAGCGATATACGATATGGCGCGTACCTATTATAATCGCGGTATTCTTATGAAGAATTCGGAGAAAATCAGTGCCGAAACCGAAGCAAAAGCGAAGGAATGGTTCCAAAAATCATTGCCTTTGATGGAGAAAGCTTATGAGTCATTACCTAATGAAACATGGTATGTACTCAGTTCCCTCTATTACAATTTGGGAATGAACGACAAGAGTGAAGCTCTGAAAGCCAAACACAGCAACTAAGACTCGTCGAACACAAAAATTACTGTTATAAAACAATTTCAGCAGAACTATAAATTAAATCAAGAAATGGCAGGGTAAGAAATCCTGACAGGACTGAAAGCTTGAGTGTTCGTATTTATATTGGGGCTGTGTCAAAATGAATTTTGGCGCAGCTCCTTTTAGTTTTGGTTTGTGGTTGGTTAAGCCACCGGTTTTAGCCTTTGAGGGATATTTTTGTGTTTTTCGAGGAGGTGGAAGCGCATGAGGCCGAGATTGAGGGTTGATATAGGTCTTTTGGGAGTGTTTTTCGCCTTTCGAGCAACCTTAGCACATAGTTTCTTCAGATTAAAGGCCATAGCTAGAAAGGCGAAGTCCATCTTGACCTGCTCTAAGCCCATATGTCTGAAACGCCGATA
>NZ_KB904134.1 GCF_000379945.1 Porphyromonas macacae DSM 20710 = JCM 13914 | reverse complement strand
CCAACATGGGGTATCGGCGTTTCAGACATATGGGCTTAGAGCAGGTCAAGATGGACTTCGCCTTTCTAGCTATGGCCTTTAATCTGAAGAAACTATGTGCTAAGGTTGCTCGAAAGGCGAAAAACACTCCCAAAAGACCTATATCAACCCTCAATCTCGGCCTCATGCGCTTCCACCTCCTCGAAAAACACAAAAATATCCCTCAAAGGCTAAAACCGGTGGCTTAACCAACCCCAAACCAAAACTAAAAGGAGCTGCGCCAAAATTCATTTTGACACAGCCCCTAGTTGCTGATCGATTTCTATTCTTTGCCTGACGGATTTTTATCCAAGTTAACTTGGATTTTTTTTCTTTGCCTGAAGAATTTTTAACCATCATGCAGAGAATTTTCGAGTATTTCTATTAAAAGTGTTTGCTCAATTTAAGTTAAAAGTGTAATTTTGCACCGCTTCCCAACCGAAAGTCATTTTAATATCTTCGGAGAAGAAAGCAATGGTCCTATAGCTCAGTTGGTTAGAGCACCTGACTCATAATCAGGGAGTCCTTGGTTCAAGCCCAAGTGGGACCACAAACAGATAAATACAATTCGAATAGAATGGTATTTATAAAGGCGGGATGTAGCACAGTTGGTAGCGCGCCACGTTCGGGACGTGGAGGTCGGAAGTTCGAGTCTTCTCATCCCGACCAAATCAATTAAAGCCGATAGTTCTTTACTATCGGTTTTTTTATTTGATTGTGTTTGTTTCTCGGGGTTAATGATTGTTGAGTAAACTTTTATCTCATTCGTTCGTTGTATATTTGTAGAACTGACAGAATTATATTAGCAAGTTATAATACAGGCAAATGAAGAACATTGGATTTCAAGGTTATGCCTTACTGCTGGTAGTCTTTTTTATGTCATTTTTCGGATGTAAAAACGCCAAAAACGACCATAAAATGAGATTACTCTCTTTTGATACATTATACACCTATAATAATATAGATGTTTATACCCATCCTGATGCTCCTCAAATGAAAGTGACAGTGGAGTACATATTCCCCAATAATGATGAGGAAATACTGAATACTTTCAATGAGAAAATGTTCGGAGCCAAAGGTGTTGTTGGCAACGCCGGAACGGCTTTGAACAATTATGTGGCTTTTTTAGAGTCTTATTACCGGAATAATGCAGATTCTACGGAGGCCGTTCATTTACCTGAGGACTTGTTAGCCAAAACGTTTCATTTGTGTAATGAAATCGCTTATCAGGATACGATGTTCGTATCGGGCCGGATAGATAAGATCCTGTATGAGGGAGGGATACACCCATCCAATGAAATAACCTTGTTTACAATAGACCGGCATACGGGAAAGACACTGAACGAAAGGGACTTATTTGTCAATGGTTATCAAGAATCGCTATCCAAATTACTGGTAACGGCTTTACAGGAAAAGTACGGGAAAGAGAATCCGGAGGATTTGGAACCTGAAGGTTTTTTTAATACCGAAGAAATTTCTTCGAACGGGAATTTTATGTTGGACGACAAGGGCATTCTTTATTGTTTTAATGAATACGAGATAGCCACTTATGCTCTTGGAGCTATTTTTATACGGATAGATTATGCGACTTTGTCGCCCATATTATCTCCTGACTCTCCTGCCCATTTCTATTTTCGATAGCTGCATTATGACTCTGATAGAAAAATATTTCCCCAACTTGGATGATTTGCAAAAGCAACGCTTTGCGCAGCTTCAGGATTTGTATACGCTTTGGAACAGTCGCATCAATGTAATCAGTCGCAAGGATATCGATGAGTTGGAGTGTCATCACGTTTTGCATTCATTGGGCATTACCCGTATGATCAACTTCAAGCCCGGGACTTCAATTCTTGATTTTGGTACGGGAGGCGGTTTCCCGGGTATTCCTTTGGCCATCCTTTTTCCGGGATGCCGGTTTACTCTGGTAGACAGTACGGGTAAGAAGGTAAGAGTGGCAGGGGAAGTGGCGTCGGAACTTGGTTTGACCAATGTGGAAACCGTCCATGCCAGAGGAGAGGAAATAAAATCCAAATATGAGTTTGTGGTCAGCCGTGCAGTAACCAATTTGCCGGATCTGGTAAAGTTCGTAAAACATCTTATAGCCAAAGAGAGTAAAAATGCTTTGCCCAATGGTCTTGTCTGTCTGAAAGGCGGTGATGTGCAAGCGGAAATCAGAACATTTAGAAAGAGTGTGATTGTAGAGGATTTGTATCCGGTTTTTGAAGAAGAATTCTTTAAAACGAAAAAAGTGATTTATCTGCCCCTATAGTTATGATACGAGTAAAGAAGTTTGTTTTTAACAGTGTAGCTGAGAATACCTATGTGGTTTATAATGATGAAAAAGATGCCGTTATCATCGATTGCGGCTGTATGGACGATCACGAACAAAAACTGTTAAAAACCTTTATTGAAGATAATCATTTGTGTCCGCATGCTTTGTTGAATACTCATTTGCATTTCGACCATACCTGGGGGGCTGCCTATGTATTGCAACAATGGCCTCAGATCCAGGCTTATGCACATCGTTATGAAGTGGAGTTAATGCCTTTGCCTTCGCGTCAATTGGCGATGTTCGGTATTTCAGACCGATTTTCCGATATATCGACAGACCGGTTGCATTATGTGGAAGATCAGGATGAAATCAGCTTCGGTAAACTGAAATTTCAAGTGAGATATGTACCCGGACATTCTCCCGGCCATGTGGCTTTTTACTGTAGTGAAGCAGGCATCGTATTTTCCGGGGATGTATTGTTCAGGCAGGATATCGGGCGGGCTGACCTGTGGGGTGGAAATCTGGATACTCTGTTGGAGAGTATACGCAACCAACTCTTTACTCTCCCGGACAATACGATTGTTTATAGCGGGCATGGACCGGAAACCACCATACAATATGAAAAACAATTTAACCCTTACTTAATCTAATAATATTCAATGGATACAAACAACTTCGCTTTTCGCCACATAGGTATTGGCGAGAAAGACATTCCTTCGATGCTCGAAGCCATTCAGGTTCAATCTTTGGATGAACTGATAGAGAAAACTATTCCCGGAAATATCCGGTTGAAATCATTATTGGACCTGCCGGCTCCCATGACGGAACGAGAGTTGGGAGAACATATAGCAGATCTGGCTTCTAAAAATGAAGTCTTTACCTCTTATATCGGACGGGGTTGGTACGACACTGTGGTTCCTCCCGTAGTTCAACGAAATATTCTTGAAAACCCCGTATGGTATACCTCTTATACCCCTTATCAGGCCGAGGTCTCTCAAGGCCGTCTGGAAGCTCTTTTTAATTTCCAGACTGTTATTTCAGATCTTACCGGCCTTCCGTTGAGCAACTGTTCTCTGCTGGACGAAGCTACGGCCGGCGCCGAAGCTGTGTTGCTCTTACAAAACGAACGTTCCCGTCCCAAGGCAAAAGCCGGAGCAAACAAAGTTCTGGTAGATAAAAATATATTCGATTCGACCATTGACGTTATACGTACGCGTGCTTTGCCACAGGGTATAGAAGTTGTGGTGGACGATTATACGAACTTTGAGTTTGCAGAAGATGTATTCGGCGTAATTCTCCAATATCCCAATGCCCGGGGTGAGGTGATCGACTATTCCGCTCTTGTGTCAAAAGCGCACGAAGCCGATGTCAAAGTGGCTGTTGCTGCCGATTTGATGAGCCTGGTTATGCTTACGCCTCCGGGTGAATGGGGAGCCGATGTGGTATTCGGTACGGCACAACGTTTCGGTACTCCCATGTATTTCGGCGGACCTTCAGCCGGCTATATGAGTTGTCGCATGGAGTACAAGCGTACGATACCCGGACGTATTATCGGTTTATCCAAAGATCGCAACGGACGTCCTGCTTATCGTCTGGCTCTGCAAACGCGTGAGCAGCATATTAAGCGCGAGCGCGCTACTTCGAATATCTGTACGGCGCAAGCTCTTCTTGCTACGATGAGTGGCTTCTATGCAGCTTATCACGGTCCGGAGGGGCTGAAACAAATAGCTCGTCGCATACATTCCCTTGCTTCAGTTGCAGCCGAAGAGTTGAAGAAGTTAGGCTTGAAGATCCGATATGCCAATTTCTTCGATACACTGTTTGTCGAACTTCCTGAAGGAGTTTCTCAAGCAGATATCCGCCAGATTGCCGAAGATTGCCGTGTAAATTTCTATTACACGCCTTGCGGCAATGTGATGATGAGTATCGACGAAACGACTCTGTCTGGCGACATTGGTGTCATTCTGTATATTTTTGCTTCGGCTTTGGGTAAGGAAAGCACTTTTAATGGCGGTATCGATGAAACGGTTGTGGGTGTAGATAAACAATTCCTGCGCAAATCCGGCTTCCTGACCAATGATGTATTCAATAGATATCATACGGAAACGGAGATGATGCGTTACATGAAGCGTTTGGAGCGCAAGGATATTTCATTGACACATTCCATGATTTCTCTGGGCAGTTGTACCATGAAACTGAATGCTGCATCGGAGGTTATTCCTCTCAGCAATCCGGCATTCTGTAATATACACCCTTATGCACCGAAAGATCAGGTAGAGGGAACGATGGAAATGCTGGAGAACCTGATGAAATATTTGGGTGTAATTACCGGTCTGCCTGCTGTTTCTTTGCAGCCCAATTCGGGTGCAGCGGGAGAATATGCCGGTTTGAGAACAATTCGTGCTTACCATGATGCCAGGGGTAATTCTGAACGCACCAAAGTTATTCTTCCTGCTTCTGCACACGGAACAAACCCTGCAAGTGCTGCACAGTGCGGATATGAGCCGGTTATTGTAAAGAGCGATGAAAACGGTAATGTAGACATCAATGACTTTATGTCCAAGACCGAGGAGTATAAGAATCAAATTGCTGCCATGATGATCACTTACCCCAGCACACATGGTATCTTTGAGACTAATATTCTGGATCTCTGCAAGCGTATACACGAGTGCGGCGGGCTCGTATACATGGATGGCGCCAATATGAATGCTCAGGTCGGATTGACCAATCCGGGCTTTATCGGTGCTGATGTTTGTCACCTTAACCTGCATAAAACATTTGCTATTCCCCATGGTGGAGGAGGCCCCGGTTCCGGTCCTATCTGCGCCACCGAAGAATTGGCTCCGTATATGCCTACTCACAGGAATTGGGAGGGAGAATTGCCCGACGATCATAATGTGGTGGCAGCCTCTCCATACGGAAGTGCCGGTGTGGATGTTGTGAGCTATGCATATATTCGTTTACTGGGAGCTGAGGGACTTATGCAAGCCACTAAAATTGCTATTCTCAATGCCAATTATATGATGTCTAAGTTCAAGGACACTTATGGTATTGTTTATACCGGAGCAACCGGCCGGGTAGGTCATGAGTTGATTTTGGATTGTCGTTATCTCAAGGACCGGTCAGGTATCGATGAAAATGATATTTCCAAACGGCTTATGGACTACGGATATCATGCTCCCACTCTCAGTTTCCCTGTTCATGGCACTCTGATGATCGAACCGACGGAAAGCGAAAGCAAAGAAGAGTTGGATCGTTTCTGTGATGTGATGCTTAAGATTTGGGATGAAATTCAGGAAGTGAAAGAAGGGAAGGCAGACAAAGAGGATAATGTATTGAAGAATGCACCTCACCCGCAGTATGAGGTGGCTGCCGATGAATGGAGTCACAGTTATCCGCGCAGCAAGGCTGCTTTCCCCATGGAATTCCTGAACGATAATAAATTCTGGATTAATGTGGCACGTGTGGATAATGGTTACGGCGATAGAAATCTTGTACCTACTTATACCTGCTGCACGATAACACCTTCTGAGAACTAATACGATGAAAGCAGATTTTCTTTCTGCTTTCAATTGGTATCCGATAAAATACCTGCTTCTGTTGTTATGTTTGGCGACAACAAGGTAAAAATTAAGGGCTGATTCCATGTCTTGGAGTCAGCTCTTGTTTTTCCAAAATGACACTTGAAGATCTTTCAATACCAATGCCGGTATTTAATAAGAAGCATGGCTATGCCGACAAGAGATAGAATCAAAACATTACGTCCCGTCATGGCCAGTACACGATTCAATGCACGCCCCTCATAGCGAACCAAATCTTTATACACGGGAAGAAAAAACAACGTTACATATAGCATAACCAGCAGCAACGAAGGCATATTGAACAGTGGATAGAAAAGAATAACGGAGAGCATGCCGCACATCATATACAGTTTCGGGGCAAAATCCTTTCCAAATTTGACAATCACCGTTCTTTTGCCTGTTTTGATATCTTCTTCGTAATCGCGATAATTATTGACAACCAAAATATTGACACTGGCAAAGCCCATGGCAAAAGCCATCTTCCAGAGTGTACCGTCTGGCAACACCTCTGTTACTGCATAAAAAGTAAAGAGCATGGGCACGAGACCATAGAAGATCAGAACAGCTACATCCCCCAGACCATTGGAAGAGAGAGGAAACGGGCCGCCCGAATAGGCGAATACGCCCAAAGCTACCGCGAGCCCCACAAAAAGAAGAGTCCAATGAGTATTAAAGACTAACCATAAACCGGAAAGCAACATGGCAGTCAGCCAAAAGTACAAGCCGTATTTTACCTCCGCCACAGAAACAGAACCGTTCGATAGAGGACGTTCAAATCCTTTTCTTTCGGAGGTGTCATATCCCTTTTTATAGTCTATCAGATCATTGGCATAGTTGCTGCATATTTGTGCCGAGAGGGCAACCGCAGCACACAGCACGGCATTGAGGATGCTGAAACGGGGATAAAACAAAAAAGAATACACCAATGTCAATAAAACAGGGGCAACAGAGGCCGGCAGTGTGTGTACCCGCATCAACCTCCATTGCACCTGTAGTTTTTTCTTTATCACAATACTAAAAAGAGTGTTATTGTTTGGAAGAGGCAAAAAGGTGGTTGCTCAGTGAAATAAGAGCATTGCGCTTATCACTCTGACGAACCAGCACGGAGAGGTTATAATCGCTTGCTCCGTATGAAATCATGCGCACCGGAATATCTCGCAATGCTTCCAATACCTGAGTTTCAAAACCCACATTCTCCCACTCCATATCACCCACAACGCAGATAATGGTCATGTGTTCTTCGACACTGACTTCGCCCAATTTGCGCAAATCGGCCAAAAGTTCGGGCAGCTCGTCCCATATCTCCACGCAAACCGATACGCCGACTTCACTGCTGGTGATCATGTCGATGGAAATCTGGTAGTGTTCGAATACCTGCAGCAGCCTGCGCATAAAAACCCAGGAAACGAGCATGTGACTGCTTTTCACCTTTATCATGGTCAAACCGTCTTTTGCTGCCACAGCTTTGATCTGGTCTTTATCCGTATCATTGGAAATCAGAGTGCCGGGTTTATCCGGCTCCATAGTATTCAAGAGTCTTACGGGGATATTGTTTTTCTTGGCCGGTTGAATACAGGTCGGATGCAGGATTTTAGCACCAAAATAAGCAAGTTCGGCAGCTTCCTCGAAGTGCAGACGGCGAACAGGTACTGTTTCCTCTACTACGCGGGGATCATTGTTGTGCATGCCGTCGATATCGGTCCATATCTGTATTTCCTCGGCTTTCAAAGCCGCCCCTATCAGGGAAGCGGTGTAGTCGCTGCCTCCCCGTTGCAGATTGTCTATATCTCCGTATGCATTTTTACAGATATATCCTTCGGTAACAAAAAGCTGCACATCCTGTGGGGAGCGTTGCATAAGTCTGCGCAAGTGCAATTCGATATATATTTCGTCAGGTTCGGCCTTTTTATCCGTACGCATATAATCGAGGGCCGGCAACCAGCAGGCTTTGTGCCCCAAATCCTCCAAATGTTGCAGCATCATGGCCACACTCATCAACTCGCCTTGCGCCAGTACTCTCTTTTCGTCGAACAGGGTAAAGTTGGAAACCTTGCACATATCTTCGAGAAAAAAGAATGTTTGATCCAATTTCTTCCAAACAGCGTGGAAACTCTCGGCTTTAGGAAAAAGTTTTTTGGTCTCCATCAAATATTTTTCCTTCAGCTCTTCGATCAAATCTTTTGCCACAATGCTATCTCTTTGCACTAATTCGGCAGCAATATCCACCAACTGGTTGGTGGTGCCCGCCATTGCAGACAAAACGATAACTTTAGGTTCGGATGTTGCAGTAATCAACTTGGCAACATGATTAATCCGTTCGGCAGAGGCGACTGAAGTGCCGCCAAACTTCATTATTTTCAATTTCTGATATACCTTTAATATGTTTAACAGAGTTTGCTTTTCTCTATTGTTTTATTTATAAACTCAAAGAAAGAGGGCTAAATGTTGTTTGTTTCAATTGAAACTCCGTCTTCTCTCTCTTGAGATGCCGAAGCAACCGACAGTTCGGGTTTGTTTGCCCCGATATATAATTCGGCAGCCGGCAACTCTCTGATGATGCGTTCGTTGTGGGTAGCCATGAGTACGGCGGTTTTACCTTTGGAAGCTATCTTTTGAAGAATACGTGTAATACCGAGACCTGTTTCCACATCCAAATTGCCGGTCGGTTCGTCTGCCAAAATCAACTTCGGCTCACTGAGCAGGGCACGTGCGATGGCTATGCGCTGCTGCTCTCCACCCGATAATTCATGCGGATACTTATATCCCTTAAGTTCCATACCCACTTCCTGCAAAACTCCGGTTATACGTTCCTTGCGTATTTGTTTATTCTTAACACCGGTGGCACGCAATACAAAATCAAGGTTTTCTATGGCTGTTTTATTTTCCAAAAGCCTGAAATCCTGAAATACGATGCCCAACTGACGACGTAAACGAGGTAAAGAACTGCGTTTCAGCTTAAGAAGATCAAAACCTAAAACATTGGCAGCGCCTTGCTTTTCAATAGGAGTTTCGGCATAAACAGACTTTAGTAGAGTGCTTTTACCGGAACCTACGGGGCCCACGATATAAATAAAGTCTCCGGCCCTGACGGTCAAATCAAGATGTTCAAAAATCTTATTCTCATAATGAGAAACACTGACGTCTTCAAAACGAAGAACAACATTCTTTTCTGCCATTCACACGATCTGGTTTAATTTTTCATAAGGTGAAAATGCACCTTTAAGATAAAAACATTATTTTCACCAACACAAATGTACAAATTCTTAACGCAACTCCTGTTTCATCAAGTTGTTACAACCCAAAAAGGACCGGATGAACATGGTGATTGTAACGAATCGAACAATAGATTATATATTCGAGATTATGGTATTACTGATAATAGACCCGCAAATCGACTTTATTTCCGGCAGTCTGGCTGTTGCCGACGGAATGAGAGCCATGGACTGGCTTACAACTTATATAGAACAGCACATCCCGGATATAGAACACATCGTAATCACTATGGATCAGCATCCCATGGATCATTGCAGCTTCAAGCCGTTCGGAGGTATGTGGCCTCCTCACTGCATACGTTATTCTCCGGGAGCATCCATATATCCTCCGCTTTTTTCGATGCTTATGAAAGTCCAAGATAAAGTAAAGAGTGTTCTTTTCATCGAAAAAGCAACTTCTTCGGAAAAAGATGCTTACAGCGCTTTCGAGAGTTCCGTGCCTGAAGTACTGAGTGAAGCCGATAGGATTATGGTCGGAGGAATAGCCGGTGATTTTTGTGTTAAAGCATCTGTCGAGGATCTGGCCAGACACGGGTTGAGTGACAGGCTCTTCCTCTTAAATGAAGCTATTGCATACATCAATCCTCCTCATTGAATAAGCATAGAAATAAGATAAGAAACCACGGTAAAGTTTCTTGAAAATTAGGAGTTGGCTTCTATGAAATTGTATGTTGTAAAAAAGAAATCTCAAAAAATCTTTAAGAAGACTTGCAGATTAAGATAAAACACTTATCTTTGCACCGCAATCAAGAAAGAGATTGCTTTAAGGCGAATCGCTAGCTCAGCAGGTAGAGCACATCCCTTTTAAGGATGGGGTCCTGGGTTCGAGCCCCAGGCGGTTCACAGAAAAAGGGGTGTTTTTGACATCCCTTTTTTGTTTTTAATCTTTGGCAAATACCTCCTTAAATACCTGTTAAATACCTGCAATTTCGTTAGACAGCCTTTCCAAGTATGGTAAGAAATGAAAAAATATAGTTACTTTTGACTGCAAGAACTCTTTCTGGAGATTGATGAAACATTAAAAGAAATGAAAAGAATCAATGTTTCACAGAGATTTCGGAGAGAGAGTTAAGTAAACAAAACAGCGAAAGTTTTTTGTAAAAACATTAACATTAAAAAACAAAAAAGAAATGAAATTGTTAAAATTATTCTTGGCGGGAGCCATCGTAGTTTGTTTCACTAATTGTACAAACAGCAAAAAGCAAAACACGGCTGACACACAACAAGAAACAGAAATAAAAACAGAAACAGCCGTTGAAACTGCAAAGCCCGGTTACCTCGGAATCTATGAAGGAACTCTTCCCTGTGCAGATTGTGAAGGTATCAAGACTACCCTGACAATAAACGAAGACACCACTTATACTCTAATCAGCGAGTACCTCGGCAAAAAGGATAACAATGTTTTTGAAACAAACGGAGTTTATAACATTATTAACGAGAATGTCATAGAGTTGGTTACTCCTTCATCCGGAGAGAAAACATATTATAAAATTCTCGACAATTCTTCCATAGCATTATGTGATGACAAGGGAACTCTCAATGAAGGAGAATTGGCAGCTCATTATATCCTGAAAAGAAAATAAACGATTTTTATTATCGTTGATATACTTATGCGAAAACAGGAGCTTAAATTTTAAGCTCCCGTTTTCGTTTTTATTTGTCATATAGATTTTCAAGTTAACAGTAACGGATAGATAAAGTAACAGATGCCGGTTAAATTTCTGAAACTTTATTTCCTGAGCAATACAGAAACCATACGACATTTAACCGTTTCCATACCATTGGCAATCACATTCAGATTCATTACCACTTTTTTCGGAGTAACCTCTACGACTTCAGCGAGTAATTCGAGTTCGCATCCCATGGGGGTGGGGCGTAAAAAATCGATATTCAGCGAAGCGGTAACGTACCTGAAAGGGTCAGTGCTCTGTAAGGGCACTTTGAAAAATTTACACCCTGCGGCGTAAGCCGTACCATTGCCGTGACAGTCGAGCACGGCAGCAATCAGCCCTCCATACACGAATCCCGGATAACCGCCGGTATATTTTCCATCGGGAACAAAGCAAGCCTTTGCGATTTGCCTTTCTTCATCCGACCAGTAACTTTTGATATGTAATCCATCGTGATTGGAATAACCACAACCGAAGCAATGGCTGTTTGCCTTGCTGTAATACTCCTGAAAACTTAATTGACCCTCTTTCATGATATTTTACTTTTGCAGATTTCAAATATACATAGATAGTTCAGAACATCAAGATGCCTCACCTTCCGGGAATTACAAATTCAGATAAGATTAGTATCTTCGGAATAGAATATTTACAGTCATGAAGAAAGGTAAAATCATTGTTGTCGATGACAATCAATCCATACGCACGGCACTGAAACTGCTCCTGTCTATGGAATATGAGCAAGTGGAGCTGCTTCCTTCTCCTGCCAACCTGCTTTCCACCATAGATTCTTTTTCTCCGGATATAATCTTACTGGATATGAATTTCAGGCAGGGCATCAATGACGGTAATGAAGGCCTTTTTTGGCTCGGACGCATCAAAGAGCATACTCCGGCTTTGCCCGTGGTACTTTTTACGGCTTATGCCGATATCGACCTCGCCGTAGAAGCACTGAAACGAGGGGCTACCGATTTCATCGTAAAGCCATGGGATAACAGGAAGCTGTTGAATGTACTGAGATCGGCTATTACACTGAATACGGCGAAAAGCAATAAACGGATAAATAATAAAGAAAACCCGGATACCGCCCAAGAAATTTTCTGGGGTGAAAGCAATGCCATTACGCAAACGAAAGCTATTGCCAACAAGGTGGCGCCTTCGGAAGCCAATGTTTTGATTACGGGTGAAAACGGAACGGGTAAAGAAATTCTCGCACGATATATACACAATCTCTCAGGCCGAAACAAAGAAAAAATGGTTACGGTAGATATGGGTTCAATCAGTGAAACACTGTTTGAGAGCGAACTTTTCGGCCATGTCAAAGGAGCCTTTACAGATGCCCGAACCGACCGGAAAGGGAAATTTGAAGAAGCACAAAACAGCACGCTTTTTTTGGATGAAATTGCCAACCTGTCCATGCCGATGCAGGCCAAATTGCTCTCTGCCCTGCAAAGTCGAACGATTATGCGTGTCGGCAGCAATACTCCCATTCCTATCGACATCAGACTTATCTGCGCTACCAATGCCAATATGTATGAAGCAATTCGCAGAGGGGAGTTTCGCGAAGATTTGTATTACCGGATAAACACGATACAAATAGAGATGCCGCCCCTTCGGGAGCGAGCGGACGACATTGCACCGATGGCGGAGTTTTTCCTCAAGAAGTATTCGCAGCGATACAACCGGTCTGATCTTTCTTTCGATACGGAGGCTATTAGAACTTTAGAAAACTACTCATGGCCGGGCAACGTGAGAGAATTGCAGCACTGTATAGAAAAGGCCGTTATTCTGAGTTCCGGAGCTCTTATCGAACCGGAAGATTTAATGCTTGAGCCGCAGAAGGAGATACCGGTTAGAGAAGAAAATCTTTCAGGCTCATTGGAAGATATGGAGCGGCGAATGATCGAATCGGCAATGAGAAGACATGAAGGCAATATGTCTCAGGTGGCAAATGAACTCGGTATCTCACGCCCCACACTGTACAGCAAACTGAAAAAACATGGGCTCTAAAGAATATGAGAAATGATTTTCGTTCCAGCAAAGCTGTTTTTTTAATCTTAGCCATTATACTGGTTACCATAGCCCTCTGTCTGTTTTTTTTTCATAATCTTTATGTGTTCATGCTGCTAAGTGCCTGTTTGCTTGTTTTTCTGAGCATACTGCTCAACAATGCGTTCATACAAAACAGCAAATCATTGGTGCTGCTCCTTAATGCACTTGAAAATTCGGACTACAGCCTCAGGTTCTCGGAAAATAAAAAAGACAATTACAATAAAAATGTCAATATCACCCTGAACCGTATCAAAGAGATACTCACGCTGGCACGCACCTCTGTAATGGAGCAGGAAAAGTTCTTTGCGGCAGCCGTCGAAACGGTTTCTACCGGCATCATCATTTGCGAGCACAGCGGAAGTGTGAGAAATGCCAACAGAGCCGCTCACCGGCTTTTAGGGCTTCCGTCAATCAGCCACATCAAACAGCTGGCTTTTGTGGATAAAGGATTGGACGAACGCATCATGGCTTTGCAGGAGAATGAAAGTATGATTGTAAAGATCGAAACAGAGCGGGATGTAAGACAGTTGAATGTAAAGATGACCACCGGCGAAATACAGTCCTCTATTTACAAGATCTTCACTATTAACAATATCGAAAGTGAATTGGAGGCGCACGAAACGGAATCGTGGATACGGCTTATACGGGTTATGACCCATGAAATCATGAATTCCATTGCTCCGATCAGCTCTATCAGTGAAACACTTACCTTACGGCTGGAGAAAGAAAAAGACGATGACGAACCGATAGATAAGGAAATGCTTCAGATGGGACTGGACACAATCAGAAGCACGAGCCACAGCCTCTTGAACTTCGTGCAGGACTACAGACGCTTTACATCCGTGCCCATACCTGAAAAGAAAACATTTGCCCTGAAGCCTTTAATCAACGAAATACTTTCCCTTCTTCGACAATTGAAAGAAAGAAACGGTATTGAGATAAGCATGAATATCGCAGACGATTTCACAATCCATGCAGACAGAAAGTTGATGCAGCAAGTGCTGCTAAACCTCATAAAGAATGCCTATGAAGCTCCCTTCCCTCCGGAAGTGCAACCAACGGTTACACTGTCAGGCTCGCAGGGACCTCAAAACGAAAAATTCATCTACATATCCAACAACGGACGCCCCATCCCCTCCGATGTGGTACCCAATATCTTTATCCCATTTTATACGACTAAGGAAAACGGTAGCGGCATCGGACTCAGCTTGAGCCGTTACATCATGAGACGCCACAATGGGAATCTCGTTTACCTGCAACAAGGCGGCAGCACCATTTTCAGAATAGATTTATGAACCGAAAAACCAGACTTTCCAATACAATGCGAATCGACAACAGTATCAACAAATTTTACTTACCGGCCTTTTTCATCTTATTATTTATCGGGCTGCACATCCGGGTATATGCCGGGATACCGGTAAAAGACTCCATAGCCATGCAAAATTGGGTGGATAAAACTTTAAGCTCTTTCTCCGTGAGAGAAAAAGTGGCACAGTTGATTATGCCCATGATCTATCCGACTTCGGAAGAGCAGAAGTTGAAAATATACGAATACGATATTCAGGAAAACCAATGGGGAGGCATCCTGTATCAGAAAAGTATGCTCAGAGAACAAAAAAGTATGAACGACAGGCTGCAAAAAGTGGCTAAAGTGCCCATGCTGATTTCTTTAGACGGAGAATGGGGATTGTATATGCGCCTGAAAGATGCGCCTCGCTTTCCGCGTAATATGGGATTGGGTTACAGTAAAAATATCCGGCTTATCTATGACTACGGGCAAGAAGTGGCAAGGGAGTGTAAACTGATGGGGATACATATCAATTTCGCTCCGGTATTGGATGTAAACAATAACCCGAAAAATCCTGTAATAGGGACACGCAGTTTCGGAGACGACCCTGAAACGGTGGCAACCTGTGCCATAGCTTATGCCAGGGGATTGGAAGACGGTGGGGTGCTAAGCGTGGGTAAACATTTTCCCGGTCATGGCAACACCGATCAGGATTCACACAAAACGCTCCCTTCCATTACCTCTTCGTTTTCAGAATTGGAGCGGGTCGAACTTCTGCCTTTCCGTCGCTATATCGATGCCGGCATGGAGGGCATCATGGTGGCACACCTTAAGGTTCCTGCATTGGATCCCGATGGTACCCCGACATCTTTGAGTAAAAAAGTAACCACAGAGCTTCTCCGTGAAAAAATGAACTTCCGGGGACTGATCGTTTCCGATGCCTTAGCTATGGCCGGAGCACAGTATAAAGGCAAATACACTACTGCGGTAATGGCTTTTCTGGCGGGCAATGATATTCTTTTGGCGCCTGCCAGTCCGAAGCAAACATTAAACGAACTGCTGGCGGCTTATGAAGAAGGTATTATCACCGAGCAGCAGATAGACGAAAGGTGCAGACGGATACTGATGTATAAATACAAGTTGATCGTCGAGCCGGGAGACTTGTCGGCGCAGGCCTCCGAGGTTAAAGCCGAAGTCAATAACGAAGACGCACAAATTATCCGGAAAGAATTATGGAATAACTCTATTTACATTGAAAAAGAGCACCCTCAAATAAAGGAAAAAATCAATAACAACGGATATAAACGAATAGCTTTGGTAACAGCCGGTGCTACGCCTGCGTGCCTGTATGCCGGTATTCTTAAAAAAGAGTTACCCCTTGATGTATTTGGTTTACCGACCGGCAAGGAAGGACTGGCAAAATTGTTTAATAAACTGAAAAAATACGATTTGATACTGGTAGGGGCTTTTACTTCCAATGCAACCATCAATGGTGCAATCGGTCGCATATCCGCCCTTAAACCCACTATTCTTACACTGTTTACCAATCCGTATGCACTCAACAAAATGGGACAGACTCGAACCCGGGCCCAAATGATTATACATGCTTTTGAAAGCTGTGAGGAAGCACAACGGGCAGCAGCTGATATGCTTTTGGGCAATATAGACAGCAATAAAGAAATTATCGAAAAGAAAAAAACTCTGCCTGTAACCGCGGGGTTTAATCTCATAAATCCTGCAAAACTTTCCAAATTGGATGAAATAGCCCTTGAAGGTATCGACGAAGGGGCTTTTCCCGGCTGTCAGATACTGGTCATGAAAGACAACAAAATCATTTATGATAAATGTTTCGGTACGCTGACCGGCAAGAAAGACAGCCCTGCCGTAAATGAAGAAACATATTACGACTTGGCATCGCTGACAAAAGCCTGTGTGACCACACCGGCCATCATGCAGTTGGTAGCCGCAAGAAAAATAGCCTTAAATGCGGGGATAAGTACTTATCTGCCACAATTCAAAAACACTCCGCTGGCAAACGTCACCGTCAAACAACTTCTTCTACATGAGGCCGGACTTATTCCCACCATAAATTTCTATACCGATCTGATCGATCCGGAAAGCTACACAGAGCCTCTTATCAGTAACCGGCATACGGTAGGAAGGGTGAAAATAGGAAAAAATGCTTGGGGAAATCCCAACTTCAAATTCAAGCAAAAGTTTGTCAGTGAAAGAAAAAACGGCAAATACCCCGAAACTCTGGCTCCGGGCATTTATCTGAACCGCTCTTTCAAAGACTCCATGATGAACAGAATAGCAGAAACGAATATGTACCGCAAAGGCAAATACAAGTATTCGGATATCGGTTTTATTTTATTGCAGCAAATCATCGAAAAAGTCAGCGGACAGAGTTTGGACGCTTATGCAGAGAAAAAGATTTTTGCCCCCATCGAAGCAAAATTATTTTTCAGACCTCTTGAGCACAAGACAACCGTCATCAAAAATATTGCCCCCACGCAGGTAGATCTTTTTCTTCGCAAACAGGAAATCTGCGGTACCGTAGACGATGAAACGGCCGCATGTCTCGGAGGTGTTTCCGGCAGTGCCGGTTTATACGGAAACACTCATGAGCTGGCCAAACTGATGATGCTTTTTGCCAATAAAGGAAAATGGAACAAAAAAGAAATCATAGATTCAAAAACATTCAACCGTTTTATTACAGAAACGGGCTATCAGGGAATTCGCAATTTAGGATTCGACAAACCCAGACTGCGTACGGCCAGCTCGGCGGCCGAAAGCGCTTCCCGTTCCACTTTCGGGCATACCGGTTTTACGGGCACCTGCTTTTGGATAGATCCGCAGTACAATCTGGTTTTTATTTTCCTGAGCAATCGCACCTATCCCTCTCGTCTGAATACAAAACTAATGACCATGAACATACGTCCGCGCCTGCATCAGGCCGTATATGACAGTATGGTTCCTTAATTGCCATATTTATAAGAACTTAGGAAAACGGATCGTATCCTCTTAAAAGGTTGCGAATTGAGAGAGAAAGCCTTAAATAATTATTATATTTGTTGTAGTTAATAAATTATTTAGCTAAAAGTCTTATGAGAACAAACCTAAGTTCACTGATCAATCTCACAAAAATACCGGAACAGTACTACCGTCCTAAAAACGCCCTTGAGCGTGCCCGGTTGTGCCGTTTCGAACAGATACCTACAGAGATCTTTGCTTCGGAACACGAAGGGGCAAAGTTCGTAGCCCAGCAGATCATAAAAGAAATAAAACAAAAACAGGAAAAAGGAGAAAAATATGTTTTGGGACTTTCCGGAGGCGTCTCTCCTCAGGAAGTATACAAGCAATTGGTAGAATTTTACCGCAGCGGAGCAATTTCATTCGAGAATGTCTACTTCGTGTTGGCTTTTGAATATTATCCTTTGAGCAGTAATTCGATTGGCGGCAATAATGCCGTTTTGCGCGAAACGATTTTCAATAAAATTGATATTTCTGACGAACAGATTATTTCACCCGATGTAACCTGTTCCGACGACGAGGTAATGGCCGTTTGCGAGGCTTACGAACAAAAAATAAGCTCTTTGGGAGGCCTTGATATGATCATCATCGGTATTGGAGTCTCGGCCAGTCTGGGCTTCAATGCCTCCGGTTCGAACCCTAACAGTATGACGCGTCTTGTTCTGCTGGATGATGATGCCAAAGAGGCGGCCTATCCTATGTTTCAAAGAAAAGATGCAATACCCGCATGTGCCATCAGTTTAGGTATGTCCACGATCTTCAGTGCAAAAAGAATTGCATTGATAGCATGGGGGCAAAATCGAGCCAAAGAAATTAAAGCAGCAATCGAAGGTAAAATATCGGATGCGATACCGGCATCCGTTCTTCAGAAACATAATCACACCCGTGCCTATTTAGACCTTCCGGCAGCATCTTCACTCACGCGTATCGATCGCCCCTGGCTCGTTACCGACTGTGAATGGAACAGCAAGCTGATTAGACGTGCTATTGTATGGTTGTGCGAGCAGACAAACAAACCTGTCTTAAAACTGACTAACAAAGACTATAACGATCACTCCTTAGGAGCTTTGCTGACAAAAGACCAATCGGCATATGACGTAAATATCCGGGTTTTCAATGATATACAGCACACCATTACGGGATGGCCGGGTGGTAAACCGAATGCGGACGATAGCAACAGACCGGAACGAGCGATTCCTTATCCCAAACGTATTATTGTTTTCAGTCCTCACCCCGATGACGATGTTATCTCCATGGGAGGAACACTGAGAAAATTGGTCCAACAGGGTCATGACGTGCACGTTGCCTACCAGACCTCGGGGAATATTGCAGTGGGGGATGAAGAGGTTATCCGCTACGTATCTTACCTGAGAAACGTATGCAGGCAATATGACGAAGGAAAAAGTCCCATTTTGGAGAAAGCCGAAGAAATACGCAAATTCCTCATGGAAGAAAAAGTCGAAGGAGAACCCGAGCGCATCGATGTTCGCTTTATGAAAGGGACGATTCGCCGCGAGGAGGCCCGTACTGCCTGTCGCTTCGTGGGAGTACCCGAAGATCATATACATTTTCTTGATATGCCTTTCTATGAAACCGGTATGATCAAAAAGAAGCCGATTGGCAAAGAAGACATCGACATAGTCAAGCAACTTATCGAACAGGTAAAACCTGATGCCATGTTCGTGGCCGGAGACTTGGCCGACCCCCACGGTACGCATCGTGTATGTCTGGATGCTATTCTGGCGGCTGTGGATATGATCAAAAACGATGAATGGTTCAAAAACAACTGTTGGATATGGATGTATCGCGGAGCATGGGCCGAGTGGGAAATCGAGCACATCGAAATGGCCGTTCCGATGAGTCCGGAAGAATTACGTTTCAAACGAAACAGTATTCTCAAGCATCAAAGTCAAATGGAGTCCGCACCATTTCTGGGTAACGACGAACGGCTTTTCTGGCAGCGTGCAGAAGATCGCAACCGGGATACTGCAAAGCTTTATGAAAGACTGGGACTGGCGTCCTACGAAGCTATCGAAGCCTTTGTTCGCTACCATCCGGTAGATTGAACGGGCATAAATTCTTTCGATCCTTCCGCTTAAAGGATCTTACATCGAAGGGGCTGTATCAAAATTCGTTTTTGGCACAGCCCCTTTCAGGTGTATCAGAATGCGTAAAGTACAAGGAGCTAAGATTGAGGCCGAAGGGAGCGTATTAAAGTACGTGACCGAAGTCGAAGATCGTAATGAATGCAGCAATTTGCGCTTGATCGCACCCCATCATTTTGTATCATTTCTTTTCCGGATAGAATGTGAAAACAGGAAGATAAAGTCTTTTTGCTTTCAGATTTTGGGGTTTCGTTAAGTGTCTTTGATACAGCTGTTTGCCAAAAGTGAAATTCTCTGCCTGATGGTTGAAAATTCTTCAGGCAAAGAAGAAAAATCCAAGTTAACTTCGTTGAAAATCCGTAGCGCAAAGGATTTTCATCGGTCACGGAACAATATAAAAAAGCATTATCCTTACGGTGAAAGACTCTTTCCATAACAGTAAGGTTCTTCCATTTTCAGATTTATTACCCTTTTGCCTCATAGATTTTCGGATAAAGGCAGTCTCTACAATTCTTGTTATCTTTGTAAAATTAGTAGTCATCATAAAAATATCATTATGGCCAGTAAAAGACAATTAAAACATGATATTGAAATTATCGGCTCCGAAATTTTTGCAGATGCATACGAACTCAGAACTTTGGTTTCGGATGAGCAGTTAAAGGATTTGGACGAGTTGCTCAATCGTATCTTGCAGTGGATGGATGAAACTATTTTACATGTGGGGCATCCCGACGGAAAAGATAATCCTAAATTGGTGAAAGCCTATTACAGAAATTTGCGCAATAAAATGGGCGAGGAAATAAGTTCTATGTATGACGATTTGAAGAAAATCGCAGAAAAGATCGAAAAAAAATAAACTAAATATCGTTTTTTTTTGAAACATTTATCTAAATGGATTCTGCATCGTTTGGGCTGGACTCTTTTAGACATAGAGGGGGCTCATCCGGAGAGCAGTATTATTTGTGTGGCACCTCACACCAGCAATTGTGATTTTTTCCTGGGTAAACTTTATTACTGGGCGATGGGTCGCAAAGCCGGTTTTTTGATGAAAAAAGAATGGTTCTTTTTCCCCTTGGGATTTATATTGAGAGCCATGGGCGGTGTCCCTATCAATCGTTCCAGAAGCGGTTCTACGGTGGCCCGTGTACAGCGTTTTTTCTCGGCTAAAACCGACAGGCACATTGCCATTACACCCGAGGGTACACGAAGACAGACAGAGCGCTGGCATAAAGGTTTTTGGCATATAGCCAAAGGTGCAAATGTGCCGATACAGCTTGCTGTAATCGACTATAAGAAAAAGGAGTTGGGCATATTCGAGGTCTTTCATCCCACAGACGATCCGGATGCAGACCTTGCTTATATACAAAGTAAGTATCATGCGGAGCAAGCTCGCTTTCCCGAAAAATTTGCCAAAACCGTAAAATGAAAAAGGAGCTTAAAGTTGCGCTCATGCAGATGGATATCTGCTGGGGAGAAGAGCGGGCTAACCTGCAACGCATTCAGGAAGCGGCAAAATCCGTTTCAGGCAAAGCGGATATTTTGGCAATGCCCGAAATGACCACCACCGGATTCATGATGGACGAACGGGTATTCTCTATGATGGGCGACAACGATGTATTCCACCGGTTACAGGAAATTGCAGAGAAGAATCGGATAGCGCTGACGGGCAGTGTGGGAGTGAAAGACGGAAAGCATAACTACAATAGAGCTTTTCTGATTGCCCCGCATACGGCACCTCAATTTCAGGATAAGCGACATCTCTTCTCACCTGCCCAAGAAGACAGGCTTATGACAGCTGCCAAAGAGCGTAACATTTGGCAATTCGAGGGCTGGAAGATATTGCCCGTCATCTGCTATGACCTGCGTTTTCCCGTTTGGTGCAGAAATCACGGAGAGGAGTTCGACCTCCTTTTGGCTGTTGCCAACTGGCCTGTACCTCGGCGTAAAGTGTGGAAGACGTTGCTTCTGGCGCGTGCTTTGGAAAACCAATGCTACGTGATCGGTGTCAATCGTGTGGGGGCCGACCCCAATAAACTGCTCTATCCGGGAGATTCTATGGCGATAGACGCTCGTGGAGAGTATATTATAAGATGTGAACCCGATAAAGACACAGTGGAAATAGCTACACTCGATTATGATAAATTAGAAGACTTCAAGCGAAAATTTCCTGTCTTACCGGACGGTGATGATTTTTCGATAAATCTATGAACTACCATAAACATAAAAACCATTGAAATGAAAGCACTGGAAAAACTAATCGCAAAGAAACTGATTGAAGTGAAAGCCATAAAATTACAACCCAATAACCCTTTTACATGGGCTTCGGGCTGGAAGTCTCCAATCTATTGCGACAATCGTAAAACTCTTTCTTACCCTGAGACTCGCACTACAATCAAAGTAGAATTGGCACGTGTTATCTTGGAAAAATACCCTCAAGTGGACGGTATTGCAGGAGTTGCAACAGGCGCAATCGCACAAGGTGCCATGGTTGCGGATTTATTGGGATTACCCTTTGTCTATATCCGTGCTACACCAAAAGATCATGGTCTGGAGAACCTGATCGAGGGTGAATTGAAGCCCGGTAGCAATGTGGTTGTAATCGAAGACCTCATCTCTACCGGCGGCAGCAGTCTGCGCGCAGTGGAAGCCATCCGTAACTTCGGGTGCAATGTGCTCGGTATGCTGGCTATTTATACACACGGCTTTGCCGAAGCAGAAGAAGCATTCAAAAAAGCTAAAGTTTCTCTAACCACGCTGAGCAACTACAATGCCGTTATCGATGAAGCGCTTAACACGGGTTACATCTCTAACTCCGATGTGCAGATGCTCAAAGAGTGGCGTAAAGATCCGGCCAACTGGCAAAAATAAAGACCTTCTGCAGAGGGTCGATTACCTTTTATTAAATCGTTTCATATGACAGAGTACATCAGTGAAATAAAACAAATTGCCGCATCACGTCCTTTGGTTTTCAGTGTGTTGAGCGATTTGAACAATGTTAAGTCTTTATCGGACAAGATACCGGCAGATTATAAGCTTCAAATCGAGCCTGTCGATGCTGACAACATGGCTATCATGGTGCCGGGAGCAGGACGCATGCAGTTGCGAATAGTAGAACGTGAGGCCGACCAAACCATTAAGTTGGAAACGGTCAATTTTCCTGTCAAGGCCAACGCCTGGATTCAGCTGTTGGAGCCAGCCGAAAACGATACACGCCTGCGTTTGACCCTGAAAGCCGACCTCAACCTGCTGATACGCAATATGGTTGGAGGAAAGTTGAAAGACATGGTAGATCAGATGGCTTCGATGCTGTCTCTTATTCCGTATGAGCAATTTAAGTAGAGAATTCAAATTGCCGTTTATGCGGAAATCTGTTTTTTATGCTATCGGTGCGGCTGTCCTGTTATGGACGGCCGTTGCCTTTTCCTGTACATCCGAACACGCTGCCCCGGATAGATTGCCCGAGGCACCCGTCCATGTGCATCTATCGAAAGCGGATGCCCGATATAAAGAACTTTGGCAACCCGGAGGAATAGCGATAATAGACCGACCTCAAGTGGCGGGTGAAGCAGTAGGAGTAGCAGGGCTTATCGTCATTCAATCCATAGCACCCCAAGGTGTATTTTATGCCTTCGACCGCGCCTGTCCCAACAGTTTTGAAAAAATAGAGATTTTAAGCATAGAAAACATGGAGGCCGTTTGCCCGCACTGCGGAAGCCGTTATACCATACTCCACGGTACAGGCGCTCCGGTGTCGGGACCTGCGGTCTCAAACAAAGCAGTGATGAGGAGATACACCGTACAGACGTTGCCGGACGGGTTGTTAATTACACGATAAGCTGTAAAAAAGGCCTTGTTTTTAGAGGAAGAGAATATTTTCAAATAAAAAAGCTGTGGCGCAATCCGTTTCAGACAGATTGCGCCACAGTCTTTTTATCTGTAATTAAGCCAAAGGAAAATGACCGTAATATTTTTTTTATTGCTGTCCGCTAAAAGTCAAATATGCCCAAAATCTGCTTCCCAACATCGATTATATGCGGTTTCTCGCTATGTTTTCTATGATTTCCGGCATCCAAGCCCCCATTTTTTGCATGTTCATTTGGATGTCCGCTAAAAGAGGCAAATAAATTGATGGATAGATTTAACCTTTTCTTGTGGAAACTCTATTGTAGAGGCTTTCAAGCATGTTTTTGGCCTCTTGTGAAATGAATGCCAAAGGAGAATACCGGCTGTCCGACAAAAATTACGTTTAGCGGACAGCAATATATTTTTTTATACAGTCATAGAGTCTTAGAAGCGTTTTGCCACTTCTTTCCAGCTGATGATATTCCAAACATCTTTCAGGTGGTCTGCACGGCGATTTTGGTAATCGAGATAGTAAGCGTGCTCCCACACGTCGATACCCATCAAAGGGGTATAACCGTCTTTTACGGGATTGCCGGCATTCGGATACTGACCGATGCCCAGTTTGCCTGCATTGTCCTTGTATAACCAAACCCAACCGGAGCCGAACAGTTTGGTACCTGCTGTCTGAAATTCTTCCCGGAACTTCTCAAAACTGCCCCATTTCTCTTCAATGGCTTTGAGTAATGTACCTTCGGGCTTACCTTCGCCTTTGGGAGTAAACTGCAAAAAGTAAAGATTGTGATTAAGCGTTTGGCCTGCATTGTTGAAAATAGCACCATCGCTCTTTCTTACAATATCCTCCAGACTCATTTCTGCAAATTCCGTGCCTTCGATCAGTGTGTTCAAAGTGTTTACATAGTTTTGCAGATGTTTGCCATGGTGATATTCGATGGTGTCTTTTCCGATAACCGGAGCCAAGGAATCTTTAGCATAAGGCAGTGTTACAAGTTCGTGTTTCATTTGTTTATTTTTTTATTTGACAAGTTAATTCAAAACGGGCATCGCAAAGCCTCGATTATTCCTGTTGCAGAAGTCCGTATTCGATTATATAACATGGTTGCCGCTTCTATTGTTTACCTTTGTTTGTAAGAAAACAAGAAGAAAATGGATGAAAAGAAAAAAAACGGACTCATCGTTCTTTCCGGAGGAATGGACAGTGTTACCCTGCTCTATGACAAACAGGACGAAATAGTTATGGCTGTAACTTTCAACTACGGCTCCAAACATAATGCCAGAGAGATTCCTTTTGCCCGTTTACACTCTGAACGGCTGAAGATTCCGCATATCGTTATCGACCTCGATTTTATGAATAAATATTTTCGCAGCGATCTTCTTCAAAATGGCGGAAATATACCGATGGGCGAATATAATGAGGAGAATATGCGAAACACGGTGGTACCTTTCAGGAACGGTATCATGTTAAGCATTGCGGCGGGGGTGGCGGAAAGTTATGATTTGGATAAACTGTTTATCGCCAATCATTTTGGCGATCATGCCATTTACCCCGATTGCCGGGCTGCTTTTATTGCTCCCATGTCGAAAGCTGTAACCCAAGGTACGTCGAACGGAATAAAAATCATTGCCCCTTATACGAATATCGACAAAGGGCAAATAGCAATCATCGGCAAACGGCTGGGCTTGAATTATGCCGAGACCTGGAGTTGCTACTGTGGGGGTGAAGTTCAGTGCGGTACATGCGGCACGTGTATCGAACGCAGGGAAGCAATGCAGCAGGCCGGAATAGACGACCCCACAACATATTTGCATTAAAGAGAAAAGCTATAAGCAATAAAAAAGGATATGCCACGAGGCATATCCCTTTCTGTTATGATGTAAGCGGTTTAGTTTACCACTCCTTTTACTCGTAAAATGTAAGCTCCGTCCAAACCATTGCTGTAAACTGCAATTGTTTTAATAAATTGTCCCGGGCGTCCGGCGGGGTTAAAGGTTACCTTAATTTTACCTTCACGTCCCGGAGCAATCGGTTCCTTGTCGAATTCCGGGGTCGTGCATCCGCAAGAGGCCACAACACGAGTCAGAACGAGCGGTTTTGATCCGGTATTCTTAATGATGAACGTATGAGATACGTTGCCGTTTGCTTCTTTAATGTTTCCGAAGTCGTAATCAGTCTCAGCAGCAGAGATCACAGCTCCCTGCGACTTTTGATTTTGTGCCGTGCCCATTGTTATGAATAACAAAGAGGTTAGCATTAAATAGATAAACTTTTTCATATTGATAAAAATTGTTTATGTCCTTATTTCTTTGTGCTTTTATCAAGCACTCATACTTACAAAGATACCATTTTTGTTTTAATTGCCTTGAAATCAACATTTCATCTGCCTCCAAAGGCTTGTTTATGGATTAGACTGCCATCGGTTGCAAAGGTTTAATCGAAAAGATCCCCGAGGTAGTCGGATTTCGTTTGCAGATCGGCTTTTGCCTCTTTCATTGTTTTTTCGTCGCTTTCATCGATCATCGTCCAAAACTCCTCTTCCGATACCAAACGTATGGACAGAGCTTCGGCTTTTTGACGCTTGGCCGGACCCATGTCATCCCCTGCTAAAATAAAATCGGTATTGCCGGAAATCGAACTTGCCATCTTTCCACCCAACCGCTCGATCAATGCTTTGTACTCATCTCTGGAATAACGGTGAAACTTACCGCTGATAACTACGGTTTTCCCGGCTAATACACCTCCGTCGGACTGAACGTTTTTTGTTTCTTCTGTAAAATTCAGTCCCAAATCTGCCAGTTGAGCGATCAAAGCCCGGTTGTCGGCATTATCGAAAAACACACGGATACTCTGTGCTATCTTCGGCCCGATTTCGAGGGTTGCTGTCAGCTCTTCTTCGGTTGCCTGCATGAGTTTTTCCATAGAGCCGAAAGCCTGTGTGAGAGTACGGGCTACGGTTTCTCCTACGAAACGGATACCGATGCCGTAGAGCAGGCTGTGAAACGGTCGCTTTCTCGAACTGTCTATGCTGGCAAGCAACTTTTGAGCACTGCGTTCGCGTATTCCGGGCAGCGAGGTCAACTGCTCTTCCGTCAGTCTGTACAGGTCGGCAATATGATGAATCAGTTTCTTGCGGTAAAGCAAATCTATTGTCTCAGGGCCGATATTGATATTGGCCGCCTTACGGGTACAGAAGTGTTCGATACGACCTTTTTGCTGCGGTTCGCACGTGGCGCCGTCCGGACAGTAATAGGCCGCCTCTCCTTCGGTACGCACCAAAGGAGTGCCACAAGCCGGGCAATGGGTTATAAATTCAATCGGTGGCATCTCCAACAAACGGGCATCCTTATCAACCCCTACAATTTTGGGAATGATTTCACCTCCTTTTTCAACAAAGACGTAATCGTTCTGCCGCAAATCCAATTCGGCGATAATATCTGCATTATGCAGGGAAGCACGCTTGACAACGGTACCCGACAGCGGTACGGGCTCCAGATTTGCTACAGGAGTGACAGCTCCTGTACGTCCTACCTGATAATCTACCCCCAACAGTTTGGTACGTGCCTGCTCGGCTTGAAATTTATAGGCTATGGCCCAGCGAGGAGATTTGGCTGTATAGCCCAGGCGTTTCTGCTGCTGGATCGAATCCACTTTCAAAACCACCCCGTCCGTAGCTATGGGCAGGCGGCTTCGCTGCTTATCCCAATACTCCAGAAAAGCATAAATATCTGCCGTGGAAGAACAAAGCGTTACAGCATCCGATACCTTAAAACCCCACTGCCGTAGCAGTTCCAGCCGTTCAAAATGACTGTCGGGCAACTCCGGCGTATCGATTGCATGGTAAAAATAGGCATCCAGTTTTCTTGCGGCAGCGACTTTCGGATCCAACTGTTTTAACGTACCTGAAGCAGCATTGCGCGGATTGGCAAAAAGAGGTTCACCCTTTTCTTCCCGTTCGCTGTTGAGCCGTTCGAATTCCTTAAACGGAAGCAACACTTCTCCACGTACCTCCAATCTGGAAGGATATCCTTCACCGCGCAGCTTTAGCGGTATGCTTCGTATTGTGCGCACATTGGCCGTTACCACGTCTCCAACCAGACCGTCACCTCTTGTAACGGCATCTGTCAGTACGCCTTCTTCATAAATCAGAGCTATGGACAGTCCGTCGAACTTCAACTCCGCATTCACTCTAAAAGGCTCATTGTGTAAATCCCCTGCCACACGTCTGTAGAAATCCTCTACTTCGTTGTAATTGTAGGTGTTCGAGAGAGAAAGCATAGGTATACTGTGTCTCTTTTGAGCAAAGCCTTCCGTTCGGTCTGCTCCCACCCGTTGCGTAGGAGAGTCAGATGAAAAGTATTCGGGATGACTTGCCTCCAAGGCTTCCAGCCGTTTCATCATCATATCGAAATCCTGATCCGGTATGAGGGGTGAATTCAGCACATAATAATTATAGTTATGCTCTGCCAGTTCATGGCGCAAAGAGTCGATTTCCTGTTTAACGTCTGTCATAGGAGAAAACCTAAAGTTTCATTGTTGTTTCAAAGTCTATGCGGTTAAGTATAGAACGCCCCAATGTTATTTCATCCGCATACTCGATTTCGTCACCCACGGCTATTCCTCTGGCTATGGTGCTGATGCTGATGCCGAAAGGCTGAAGTTTTCGATAGATATAAAAATTCGTGGTGTCGCCTTCCATGGTAGAGCCTAAAGCAAGCACCACTTCTTTGATGCCACCGTTTTTGACACGCTCTACCAATTCTTCGATGTGCAAGTCCTGTGGCCCCACGCCATCCATCGGGGAGATAACCCCGCCCAATACATGGTATACGCCGAAATACTGTGCCGTATTTTCTATGGCCAGCACATCATTGATATTCTGCACCACGCAGATAGTAGACCGATCGCGACTCGGATTGGCACAAATGGGACAGATCTCCGTATCACTGATATTATGACAGCAACGGCAATAGACCACATGATTCCGGAGGTTACGCAACGTATCGGCAAAAACATGGGTAAACTCGGCAGGGCGGCTAAGCATGAAAAGAGTTAACCGCAAGGCAGTCTTGCGTCCGATGCCCGGAAGAGAGCTGAACTGCTCCACGGCACGCTCTACAAGTTTTGACGGATATTGTTGATTCATAGATAAACAAAGATAAAAAAAAGCCTTTGTTGGTGCATCCCCGCAGATAGTACAGATAAATCTGCAGATTTCTTAACCGGACAAAACATACTGTAATTTATTTGAGTACATCCAACGTGGTTATTCCCTGTTTATTCCATTGTGTTACATCTTTTATTGTAACACTGTTTCAGGATTTGACGACAACAGACAAAGGGGCTGTGTCAAAATTCATTTTTGGGGCAGCCTCCTTTTTTTATTCCTCATCCAACGACAAAGCCCCAACTTTCACAAGCTAGGGCTTCGTTCGTTCACTAAGTTTGAGTAACTTAGCAAATATCAATTACTTAATGAATACAAAGTTACACTTTCGTCCTTACATATCCGACCCCATCCTGCTATTTCCTGCAGAACTTGGTCAAGATATTGATGCCAATGACCCTGTGCGCCTGGTCAACAGCATTGTA
>NZ_KB904133.1 GCF_000379945.1 Porphyromonas macacae DSM 20710 = JCM 13914 | reverse complement strand
AATTGATATTTGCTAAGTTACTCAAACTTAGTGAACGAACGAAGCCCTAGCTTGTGAAAGTTGGGGCTTTGTCGTTGGATGAGGAATAAAAAAAGGAGGCTGCCCCAAAAATGAATTTTGACACAGCCCCCCTTTTTATTTGTCTGCACCTTGTAACGCCCAAACCAAATAATGCTTCGGTAGTATTTTTACCGAAAAATTTAGCCGTTGTATCTTTGGGTAGTATGAGTCTTCCGGATGAGGCTTATATTCCATGATCCCTTGGAATGTACTGTTGATTGGTTTAACCGGATATATCGTAAAACGTAAAAGAGAAGCATCTTTTGGGGTGAAAATCTTATATCCTGTTTCTTTGGCACACCATAAAATGGATAATAGTTCGGTTTGTTCCAGCTTGTTTCTTCGGCTAAGCCACTCTTCTTCACGGGCGTTGATAAATTTGTGCCTGACCCGTTCTACATTGCGTCCTTTTCGCTCGATGTCCACTCCCGGTATATAGTCTTTGTCCCCGGCCAATAGAGCCAGCATATTATTGCTGTGTGACAGGCTGATGGAAATGTGGGGCAGGGCGGGAATGTAAGGCCTTCCTTCCGGTGTATGGGCTATCTGTATATAAGTTTCTGCCGATTCGGCAAATAATAATTCAACGAGTTCTTCTGCCGTTCGCCGTTCGGCCTCTCGCATGGTTTCATGTGAGAGGGGATATATGCCGGCTAAGACAGGTTCGGAAAAAGGGATGTTGAGCATCGTATTATCTGTTCTCCCCTCCACCGGCCGAGGAGGGCGGGGGAGTCAGTTTGACTTCGGTGATTCGATATCGCTCCATTTTTGTGGCAGTAATGGTCCATCCTTCCGTGGTTACACTGTCTCCGGTATGTACCAGATCTTGTTTGATTTCCATGAGCAGTCCGCCCAGTGTGTCTACTTCTTCTTCATATTCGCCGAAAGACCCCGGTTCGATGTGCAGAGCACGCCGGGCATCATTGATGGACGTCTTGGCTTGAAACAGGTAGCTGCCATCGGACAGTTGTTTATACAGAGGCTCTTCCTGATCGTATTCATCCGAAATTTCACCCAAAATTTCTTCAAGAATATCTTCCAATGTAATGATGCCGGATGTACCTCCATATTCATCCACCACAATAGACATATGCATGCGGTTGGCGCGAAATTCTTCCAAAAGATTGTCCAGGCGTTTGTTTTCCGGCACGAAATAAGCTTTTCGGATAAGTTTCTGCCAGTTGAAGTCCGCCTCTGCGTCTTTATAGGGGATGAGGTCTTTCACATAAAGAATGCCCTTGATATTGTCCTCTGTATTTTCGTAGACAGGAATACGTGAATATCCCGAAGAAATCACTTCTTCTAAAATTTTATCGAACCCCCACGAAATATCCACATCCACCATATCCATACGCGGCACCATGATATCGGAGGCTGTTTTATTGGAAAATTTTACAATCTCGGTAAGCAGTTTCTTTTCTCCCACCTGACTTTCTCCGTCGATCAGGTTGACCGCCTGTGAAAGATCTTCTGCCGAAAGATTGTATTTCCGGTTGCCGAAAGAGTCCGTAACTACCGATGAAGAGCGAATCAGCAAGCTCGAAACCGGTTTTAGAAGTTTGATGATGATTTCCATTTTCGGTGCCGAAAAACGGCTCATCTTCAACGAATGTTTTTGTGCATATACTTTGGGGATTATTTCACCAAACAACAGTAATAAAGCAGTGAGCAGTACCGTTTGAATAATAAAACCGACAACGGAAGATCTGAATTCGAATAAGTTCCTGAATGTGTAAGCCGTGAGCATGATAATGGCTACGTTAATCAGATTGTTCCCGATAAGTATCGTGGCCAGCAAACGTTCGGAATCGCTCAAAACTTTCAGCAAAGATCTGTCTGCGGGTGTTTTCTCTTCTTTTATTTCTTCTAAATTTTGGGGTGTAAGAGAAAAAAAAGCCACTTCCGAAGAAGACATATACCCCGACATGAAGAGTAAAATCACCGTTACTGCAATAGCTATGATTACAGCGGAAGACAGGGGATAAACCGAAACCTGGTCAAGAATGTTGAGTAGAAACATATCGTGTATGAGATGGGCTGTTATTCGATATTAAAAAGGCTCGCTGTCGTTATTTGCATTATATCGTTCATCAGAGAAAGAGGCGTTATCATTCTCCCTTGGAGTTTTATTGCCTTCGGTTCCTTTTTCTTCGGACTGTTTTTTTTGCGGTGTACTATCGACGAAGAAAAGTCGTTCAGCCACAATTTCCGTAATATTTAACGTTTGCCCATTTCTATCGGTATAGTTTCGGTAGCGCAGTCTTCCTTCTACGCCGAGGCTCATCCCTTTATGTACCCATCGCTCTGCCCATACGGCCAGTTGATTGGGAGCTACAATACGGTGCCAGTCGGTCTGTTCTTTAACCTTTCTACCATCCGGCGTGGTAAAAGCTTTGTACCCTGTGGCCAGAGAAAAGGTTGCAAAGCTGAAATCGTGATCCATGTGTCTGACCTCCGGTTCGTTACCGATATGTCCGATGAGGATAACCTTGTTATAAGACATAGATTATATGTACACTCGTTTATTTATGAATGCAAATTTAGTAAAAACCCGGATAGACTTCTGTCTCTTGCGCTTAGGTGAAGTGTATAAACGGTAGATATATTTTAAGATGGTATCGAAATATCTTATCTTTGTGCCATCTTGTTTTTATGATTTTTTAGATTACTATTGATATGATTAGACAGAAGAGTGCAAACGTTCCCGTTTGGAAGGATATTTATTCTTATGCAAAACTGCCTGCCAATCTTCGAAGGATAGAAGAATTGTCTCACAATCTTTGGTGGGTTTGGAATCCCGGTGCACAACGGTTGTTCAAAAGGCTTTCTCCCGAGTTGTGGGAAAAGACGGAGGGAAATCCCGTTATGCTTACCAGACAGTTATCTGCCGAGTCGCTTGATAAAATAAGTGCAGACAAAGATTTGCTGGCACAATTGGACGAAGTGTATGGCGAATATCTCGCTTATATGAACCAGCCGGTAGACAAGACTCGCCCTTCCGTAGCTTATTTCAGCATGGAATACGGCTTGACCAATGTCCTGAAAATTTATTCCGGAGGTTTAGGTGTTTTGGCTGGAGATTATCTCAAAGAAGCCAGTGACAGCAATGTAGATCTTACGGCTGTCGGTTTTCTCTATCGTTATGGTTATTTTACCCAAACCCTTAATGCCGATGGGCAGCAGATTGCCAATTACGAAGCACAGGATTTTGACCAGCTACCCATCACACAGGTAATGGATGAAGACGATAATCCCGTAATCCTCGAAGTCCCCTTTTCCAATCACAATGTGTATGCCCATATCTGGCAGGTTAAGGTAGGACGCATCAACCTCTATTTGATGGATACGGATATAGATATGAATAGCAGTTGGGACAGGGAAATAACTCACAAACTGTATGGCGGTGAATGGGAAAACCGGATGCGTCAGGAGTATCTGTTGGGTATCGGAGGAGTATTGCTTTTGGATAAATTAGGTATACAAAAAGATATCTATCACATGAACGAGGGGCATGCAGCCCTCATCAGCGTGCAAAGACTGATTAATTATGTGCAGAAAGAGCAGAAGTCTTTCGATGAAGCTCTTGAGCTGGTTCGTGCCTCCACGCTCTATACCGTACATACGCCCGTACCTGCGGGGCACGATTATTTTGCCGAGGATCTTTTTGGAAAATACATGGGGCATATACCCGGACAGTTGGGTATCACATGGCAAGATCTGATAGACCTGGGTCGGGAAAATCCGGGTTCGGGCGAAAAATTCTCCATGAGTGTTTTCGCTTTGAATACCTGTCAGGAAGCCAATGGTGTCAGTAAACTGCACGGACGGGTTTCGCAGACAATGTTTGCTCCTGTTTGGAAGGGCTTTTTCCCTGAAGAGTTACATGTGGGTTATGTGACCAATGGAGTACACCTGCCTACCTGGGCTACGGAAAGATGGCAGGAGTTTTACAAAAAAATCTTCGGCCCTGATTATTTGGAAAACCAGGTGAAAGAAGAGATGTGGAGCAAAGTGCAAAATGTACCTTCTGAAGAGATTTGGGAAATTCGTCAGGCACAGAAAAGAGATTTGATCGAGTATATCAAACAGACTTACGCTGAAAATTGGGCAAAGAACACCGGACGCCCCGATCTGGCTATGGCCACTCTGGAAAAACTCGATCCGAATGTATTACTGGTCGGTTTTGGCAGGCGGTTTGCCACTTATAAGCGTGCTCACCTGCTTTTTACCGATATTCACCGTCTGGCATCTATCGTAAACAATGCAGACAGACCGGTATACTTTATTTTTACCGGCAAAGCGCATCCTGCAGACGGTGGCGGGCAGGGATTGATCAAGCATATTTTGCAGTACAGTCATCGTCCCGAACTTCTCGGTAAAATTCTTTTCCTTGAGAATTACGACATTCGTTTGGCACAGAAACTTATTGCCGGGGTAGATGTCTGGATGAATACCCCCACGCGTCCTTTGGAAGCCTCCGGTACATCCGGAGAAAAGGCCGAGATGAACGGTGTGTTGAATCTCTCTGTCCTTGACGGGTGGTGGTATGAGGGGTACCGTAAGGATGCCGGTTGGGCAATTACCGAAAAGAGAACATTTACTGATCAGCACTATCAGGATAAACTTGATGCCACTACCATTTATGAACTTTTGGAAAATGAGATAGCTCCGTTGTATTATCATCGTGAAGGGAAGAAGAGTTATTCCGAAGGCTGGGTGCAATTCATCAAGAATTCGATGAGCTATATTGCGCCTCACTATACCATGAGGCGTATGTTGGACGATTATTACGATCGTTTCTACAATAAACTGCACGACCGCTTCCTTACCTTGACCGAAGATAATTGTCTTCATTTGAAAGAACTCGTGGCCTGGAAAGAAAACGTGGCCAATAATTGGGATGCTTTGAAGGTTTTGGAGTTCAAACAGTATAATGAGAATATCAATCAAAACAATCGGATCAATGCCGAAGGCATAGATAAAATCATTCTTAAGATTGATAAAGGAGAGCTGAAATGCGACCTCAAGGTTCAAATGGTAATTGCACGTTCCGAGCAGGATGGCAATAAGATGGAACTGTTGGAAATAAAAGACTTCAAACAGTTATCCTCCGAACAGAACGGCCGGGTGGTTGCCTTCGGTATGGAAGGCAAGCATTCGGTACCCGGACATCAGAAAATAGGTATCCGCATACTGCCTAAGTATGATTTACTGCCTCATCCGATGGATTTTGCCTATGTCCTTTGGATTGCTCCGGAGAATATCTGAACTCAGTTTTTGTCGAATCTGTATATTGACAATATTGTTGCAAGCCGAATGGAATTTTTATCCGTTCGGCTTTTTTTGCGAGATACTTATGGAATATGGTTATCTTTGACATTACACAATAATTCTAATACAAACCGAATTTTTAATACGAATAACCAATGAAAACGACTCCTTTCACTGACATCCACATTGCTTTAGGCGCCAAGATGCACGAATTTGCCGGCTACAATATGCCAATTGAATACAATGGCATTAAAGAAGAACACATGAACGTGGTCAACAATGTGGGTGTTTTTGATGTATCCCACATGGGCGAATTTTGGGTTAAAGGTCCCAAAGCATTAGAGTTTCTGCAAAAAGTTTCCAGTAACGACGCTTCCAAACTGGCTGTGGGACAAATCCAATATTCTTGTTTCCCGACCGAAAACGGCGGTATTTTGGACGATTTCCTTCTTTATAGATATGAAGAAGATAAATATATGATGGTGCCCAATGCGGCCAATGTCGAGAAAGACTGGGCATGGTGCGTTAAGCACAATACCATGGGTGCCGAGTTGGAAAACGGTTCCGACCATATTGCTCAATTGGCTGTTCAAGGCCCCAAGGCAACTCAAGTGATGCAAAAGCTTACTTCTATCGATCTCTCTGAAATCCCATATTATACATTCAAGGTAGGAGAGTTTGCCGGTTGTCCCAATGTTATTCTTTCTAATACCGGCTACACGGGTTGCGGCGGTTTCGAGCTGTATTTCTACCCTGAATATGCCGAAACCATTTGGAATGAACTATTCAAAGCCGGAAAAGAAGAGGGTATCATGCCCGCAGGTTTAGGAGCGCGCGATACGCTGCGTCTTGAGATGTGTTTTTGCCTGTACGGCAATGACATCGATGAGAAACACTCCACTCTGGAGTCCGGTTTGGGTTGGATTACCAAACTCGTGGATGGCAAAGAAGCCATGATCGGGCGTCAAATACTGTTAGATCAGAAAGCAAACGGTTTGCAACGCAAACTTGTGGCATTCGAACTGCTCGATAAGGGCGTTCCCCGTCAGCATTATGAAATTGCCAATGAAGCCGGGGAGGTTATCGGTGAAGTTACGAGCGGTACCATGTCTCCGGCACTGAAAAAAGGTGTTGGCATGGGTTATGTAAAAACAGAATACAGCAAGGTCGGTACCCCCATCAAGATTGTGGTACGTGGACGGGGATTGGCAGCCGAGGTCGTTAAACCGCCTTTCCGTAAATAAAGAGTACTGTTCTATACCATAAGACAAATAAGGTAGGCGAGCTGAATTATATGTTTTTTGCAATAGCTGTAGAGAGAAATTTCTATGGCTATTGTTCTTTTCAAGTGTAGATATAAATGTATATGTAGCTGTGCTTGAATTTTAGCACAGCAGACTCTTTTTACTTTGATTGAAAGAAAAACCCTTCTGTTTGGTTATGCAAATTTTTATATCTATTTGTATAATGAATAGGACTGTTTATCCCAATGCTTTTTTCTCCTTCGGCTGTATTTGTGTTATCTTTGATAAATACAACAAGATAGTATTATGAAGAATCAACTAAAGGTAGGTGATAAGATACGCTTTCTCAATGCCGTAGGAGGGGGGAGAGTGACCAAAATAGAGCGCGGACTGGCATATGTGGAAGATGAAAACGGGTTTGAAATCCCTACGCCGGTGCATGAATGTGTTGTGGTACAAGAAGAGGATACGTTCATTCCCGCTTACAAACCTCCCAAGATCGAACCGAAACCCCATGTGCCGACCTCCGGTCAACCTAAAGTAACCAAAGCCGATTTTTCTGTTCGGCCAGAGCATTCAGAGATGACACCCGAGCCCAAGTTGCCGCATACCTATCTGCCCGGAGGCAATAAGCTCAATGTCTATTTGGCCTTTGTGAGCACAGATCTGAAAAAACTCGGACAGTCTTCTTATCTGGCATATATAGTAAATGATTCCAATTATATCCTCCATTTCGTTTATATGAACCGTACGGAAGGCACTCGCTGGCACTTGCGTCATGTGGAAACGGTGGAGCCGAACATGAAAGTGCTCATAGAGCAGTTCGAAGCTACCCGATTGAATGATTTGGAGCATATAGCCATTCAGATTGTTGCTTATCAGACAGATAGAACATTCGATTTGAAAAAACCTGTGAATATCGAACATGCTTTGGATACGGTCAAGTTCTTCAAACTGCACAGTTTTACCGAAAATGATTTCTTTGATGAACCGGCCATGCTGTTGCGATTGATTGAAGACGACAGGCCGATGGGCATGAAAAAAAACGATGCGGAGAAAATAGAACAGGCATTAAAACAAAAGAAACACATGGCTTCTGCACCGGCACGAAAGCCCGATGCTCCGAAAATCAGGGGAGAGCATATTATAGAAGTCGATCTCCATGCCGCCGAGTTGCTCGATTCCACACGAGGAATGGAGGCAAAAGATATTCTGGAATACCAGCTTAGTAAATTTCGCGAAGTGATGGATCGGGAACTGAAGCATCATGGGCAAAAAATTGTCTTTATTCATGGTAAGGGTGAGGGCGTTTTACGTAGAGCTGTGGAACAGGAATTGAAAAGAAAATATCCGCAGTGCCGTTTTCAAGATGCTTCTTTTCGGGAGTACGGTTTCGGTGCTACTATGGTAACCGTCAAATAACATGGAGATAGAGCATAAATTTCTGGTCAACGATACCGGCTTTTTAGCTGATGCCACAACTTCCTTTCGCATCTCTCAGGGGTATCTGTCGGAGTCCTCTCCGACCCTTCGTATACGTATAGCCGGGCAACGGGCTTTTTTGACTGTCAAGAGTCCCAGTATAGACGGAGGTCTGAGCCGCCATGAATGGGAGTATGAGATCCCGGTGCAAGAAGCCCGGCAGATGCTCCCACTATGCAAAGGGCACGTTATCGAAAAGACCCGGTACATTGTACCGTATAAAGATAAAACGTGGGAGGTAGATATTTTTCACGGTCGTTATGAAGGGCTGGCGGTGGCTGAGCTTGAAGTGGTAGGTGCTGATGAATATTTCGATTTGCCGCCTTGGGCCGGAACGGAAGTTACGGGTGATAAACGATACTACAATGCCTATATGGCAAAATATAACGATACGCCGATACCATTAAAAATTAATATCGATAAGTAATGAAGAAAAACAGAATTCTTTCCCTCTTTCTTGTTCTCTCTTTGGGTTTTGTAGCCGGAGCAAGAGCCGACGAGGGTATGTGGCTGTTGCAGCAGCTGGCGCAGAAGCATGCAGATATGCAGAAGCGGGGATTAAAGTTGAAGCAGTACGACATTTATAACCCTGATGGCACTTCGCTGAAAGATGCCGTAGTTATTTTTGACCGCGGATGTACCGGTGAGGTTGTTTCTGATCAGGGGCTGGTACTTACCAACCATCACTGCGGTTACGATGCCATACAGCAGCTCAGTTCCATAGAGCACAACTATCTGGAAGACGGTTATTGGGCTATGAGCCTGAAAGAGGAGCTTCCTGCAAAAGGAGTTAAGATCACTTTTATAGACAAAATAGAAGATGTGACCGGTTATGTAAAAGCAGAGCTTGGTAAGAATACCGACCCGAACAGCATGGACTATTTGTCGCCCAGGTATCTCAAAGGGTTGGCCGTGCAAAAAGTCGGAAAAGCTTTCCTTGACAGTAATCCCGGTGTCGATGTGGAGATCAAGGCTTTTTATGATGGTAATAAATATCTGATGTTTACCACCAAAACTTACAGTGACATTCGTTTTGTGGGAGCTCCTCCCAGTAGTATCGGCAAGTTCGGCTCCGATACCGACAACTGGATGTGGCCTCGCCATACGGGAGACTTTTCTGTTTTCCGCATTTATGCCGATGCCAAGGGCAATCCTGCTCCTTACTCCGAAAATAATGTACCCCTGCGTCCCAAACGTTGGCTGAATATCAGTACTCAAGGTGTTAAGGAGGGCAGCTTTGCCATGATTATGGGTTTCCCCGGCACTACGCACCGGTTTTATACGCCGGCCGAGGTGGATGAGTGGAAGAGTATCGATAATGATATCCGTATTCGTATGCGTGCCATTCGTCAGGATGTGATGCTGGAGCAGATGCTTGCCGACCCTCAAATCAAGATTATGTATGCAGCTAAATATGCGTATTCTCAGAACGGTTATAAGCGAGCTATCGGAGCAAACTGGGCAATCGACACGAAAGATCTGCGTGCGGCCAAAGCCGGACAGCAGGATGATCTGCTAAAATGGAGCAAATCTAAAGGAATCGGCAAGTATGATAAAGCTGTCAGAGACATATCGGACGAAGTGTCTTCGCGTAAAGAATTGCGTCGTCGTTTATGGTATTTGGACGAGGGTATCATACGCAGTATCGAGTTTGCAATGGCCCCCATGCTTACCGAAGAAATCGAGAACATTCTTTTGGGGAGCGATGAGTCGAAGAAAAAATCTTGTCTGGAGCAGATCAGGAAAGCCTTTGAAGCCTACAACAATAAAGATTACAGTACCAAAGTCGATAAGCTGATAGCCAAAGCTGTGTTGGCGGAGTATACTGCACAAATTCCTGCGAAATACTGGCCTGCATCTTTACGTGAGGGAGTTAGAAAACACGGTTCTGTGAATGCCTGTGTGGACTATATGGTCGATAACTCTGTCATGCGCAGCCCCGCCACTTTCGATGCAATGATGGAACTTCCTGCACAGAAACTGGTAGAAACGCTGAAAAATGATCCTGTTGCGGTCTTTGCACGCGACGTGGCCATGGAATACGTACAGTTGAAAAAAAGTTTGGCACCTTTTGACGATCCCATATCCCGTGCTCGTAGAACATACGTTGGCGGTCTTCTCCAGCAACATGGCGATACAGCCCTTTGGCCTGACGCCAACTTTACCATGCGTTTTACCTATGGTATGGTCAAAGGGTATTCGCCGAAAGACGGCGTTCGTTACGGGCATCAAACTTATCTTTATGGAGTTATGGAGAAAGAAGACCCGAATAACTGGGAGTTTGTGGTGCCGGAGAAATTAAAAACCATATTCAATCGAAAAGATTACGGCCGTTGGGGCATGACGATGCCTGACGGTTCGAAGCGTATGCCCATTGCTTTTTGTGCAACCACGCATACTACGGGCGGAAACTCCGGAAGTCCTGTTTTGGATGCCTACGGCAATCTTATCGGGCTTAATTTCGACCGCAATTGGGAAGGCGTTGGCGGAGATATTCAGTATCTCCCCGATTACCAGCGCAGTATCATTGTGGATATTCGTTATGTTATGCTTATCATTCAGAAGTATGGCAGTTGTCAGCGTCTGATCGATGAAATGACGTTCAGCAAGAACTAAGAAGAGCGTGACTACGGTTGAGATGTGGAAAACGCGATTGGCGTTTCTTGGTCATAAGGAGTTGCTTCCATCGGTTAGCCGGTGGTTGCAACCCTGCATCTCGTTATTTCTGCAGGATGAACCGCCTGCACTGTCGAATTGCTGGGGCAGTCGCATGGGTGGAGCGGCTTATGCTCCACAGGAGGTTATGGCACAGCTTGCAGCATTACCGTACGAAACTGTTTTCGTAGCTTGCATCGCTTTGACTCCTGTTGCTTCTTTCTTGCCCGAAAGTTCTCTTCCGAAAAACGGGTGGCTCTATTTTTTTCGGGAAAAGAATGGCACCAAAGGTATGGCATTCCATTATGCCGGCGCCGTTTCTGCAGAGCCGGAGGGGATGAAAGTATCCGATCCGGGTATGGAGCTTACGGTGGGGCGTGGCTATACCTTGTCTCCGCATATGGAAGCCGATACCGCGATCTCTGCCATACCGGCGGATGTATGTGCAGACATTAAGGCACAGGCAACATGTTATGGAATGATGCTTTTACCTGCTTCGGACAATTGGCAGAACTATATTCTTCTGCTCTCTTTGCCCGGACATCGTTTTTATATTGAGCAGGCACAGCTTGAAAAACAAAACTTTTCACGATTGTTTTGCGACTGATACCGAACCGTTGTCTTGAAGTTTTTCATTGTGTCCGATAAAATGTTGGAAAAGCTGAAAAATAGTCGTCGAGGTTAGTAAACAGTCTGAGTAAGCAATTTTATTTTTCAAGCCTCTTTTTCTGTGATCATGATTTGGTTGATTGGAATGAGGTCGAAGCAGAAAAAACTGGAGTCTGCTTTCGAGCTTGACACCGAAACGCCATTCATCCAAATGTTTTTATAGCGCTGTTTGAGACTGCTTACGATGACACAGAGATTATCCATCGGTGTAATATTGGTGATTCATTTCATTATTTTAGAGGTATTACTGTGTAATTTGTTGGGCGCTGATACCATTCATTATCGTGTGGATTCGCTTGTTTTAGATAATGGATAAGAAGAGAGACTTCAGAGTTTTCTGTCATTTTTTTTCACATTCACGGCTTGAAGTTGTGTGATCTCTTGGATTAGCCGAATAAACGTATTAGCATTTGAATTTCCGGACGAGATACATAGCTTATTTAATTTGATAATTGCCGGGGAACATCGGGTATTGAAAAGCAGCTGTTTATATCTGTTGTCGTTGCTTGTTGGAGTTATGTAATATAGATACTCCGATTAAAGGCTTACAGCATCTATCACTTTACCCGAAAGCGTATTTTTAGGAGATGGTCAAGATGGATAGGTGTATATGCGGAAATTTTTTTGCGTTTTCGATATTTTGTTGAATGATTGCTGATAAAATATCATTTTTTTCAAAAAAGAAGATAAAAAATGCGAGAAGAAAAGGTGAATTAAACGTTTAACTTGATTCATAAAATGAATGTTTGATTTACAACCAAAAATATTTCATATGCAAAGGTCTTTATTTGGTGTTACGAACTTATTGATTGGAGGTTAAGGTTTTCTTAAATTCTTGGATAACGATTTGCTGTTGTCTTTTTTGATGTAGATAAATATTAAAAAGAATAATATGTGTTCTTAGAAGTTCGTTTATTAATATAGATTAAAGCCATCCCTGCTTGAATCTTTTGGCTAAATTTGTATTTAATATTAGAAAATGAATTTGTTCATGGATAAAAAAGATACGACTAAGAACAAACGTTGCTTCGTTTCTTTGATCAAGAGACTCTACGATTTGCCGTTTATAAACAAATGGCTGATTTTTGTAATGGATGTTCTCTTCGCTTTTGTTGCATCATTTATCGTTTTGCCGAAATCTGTTCGAGACGGATTATTGAATAAGTACGATGGTATTTGGCCGTTGTTGATATGTCTGGTTATTTCCATCTTAATCGTTTTAATCTTTGCTACTCATAAAAGGATTATCCGCCACTCTACTTTTACGGAGGTAAATCGCGTAACCATTGCGATGTTTGCTAAAAGTCTGCTCTTTTATCTTGTTTTGCTATTCCTGATACCAGATTTCAAAAGATATTATTTTGTGGCTTTTCTTTTGGATTGGATTCTTTCCAGTTTCTTTTTGATTACGGTACGCTCATTTATGGTAAATCTGTATCATCGCGTGATCCGGCCACATGCAAAAAGCAAGAAAACATGGATATACGGTATCGGCCCCCGGAGTGCTAATCTGACGAACTTTTTGGCGTCCGGTTTAATGCCGCCGTTTTTGCCGACTCTGGTTATTACGCGGGATAAAAGCAACAAAGGATTGCGGCTTAATGGTCTGCCTATCGTTATGATAAAAGATAGGTCCGATATCAAATCTCTCATAGAAACATACGGTTCCCCGGATGTAATTCTTTTCCCGGACTCCACATCTGTGCATCAGGAAAAAAACAGTCTTTTGGAGTTTTTTATGAATAACGGCATCGAACTGATGATGGCTCCGGATTATGAAACGCTTGCCGATCCGAAGCAGGCAAAGAGGCGTATCCGTGAAATTCGCATTGAAGATCTGCTTGGGCGTCCGGTGATTGATATGCCGATGGATAATGTGCGAAAAGAGTTGGAAGGTAAAACCGTTTTAATCACCGGAGCTGCCGGATCTATCGGTAGCGAGATCGTACGCCAGGTTTCCAGAATGAATGTTAAACAGCTTGTTTTATTCGATAATGCAGAGTCTCCTCTGCATAATATACGTCTGGAAATAGAAAAGAGATACCCGGGTTTACTGTTGTCTCCCATCATCGGAGATGTGCGTTCCGAGGAGAGGTTGCGTTATGTTTTTGAGCGATTCCATCCGCAATATATTTTCCATGCGGCAGCTTATAAACATGTGCCGTTAATGGAGGAAAATCCGTGCGAAGCTGTCGGTGTGAACGTGAAGGGAACGAATTTTCTGACTCGCTTGGCTGTTGAATATGGCGTGGATAAATTTGTGATGGTGTCGACGGATAAAGCCGTTAATCCTACGAATGTCATGGGGGCAACCAAACGTGTAGCCGAAGTGATTGTGCAAAATATCGACACAGAGATAAAAACGGGAAAACTCAAAGGTATCACACAGTTTATTACTACTCGCTTCGGTAATGTGCTCGGGTCGAACGGTTCTGTTATACCTTTGTTCAGACAGCAAATAGAGCAGGGAGGCCCCGTTACCGTTACGCACCCAGATATTATCCGATTCTTTATGACCATACCTGAGGCTTGTTCGCTCGTTTTGGAGGCCGGAACTATGGGGCAAGGGGGCGAGATTTTTGCTTTCGATATGGGAGAGCCGATGAAGATAGATGATCTGGCAAGGAATATGATCAAACTCTCCGGCTTTAAGCCCGATGTCGATATTAAAGTAGAGTATACCGGATTACGTCCGGGAGAAAAGTTGTTTGAAGAGGTCCTGGATGACAAGGAAACGACTTTGCCAACGACACATCCCAAGATTCGTGTTGGAAAGGTTCGTGAAGTGAACTCTGAAAAGATAGTCATGCAGGTAAAAGAAATGATCAGACTTTCAGAGGAGATCAGACCGATGGAAACCGTAGCGGCGATAAAGGCTCTGCTTCCGGAATATACGAGTAAGAACTCCCCCTACGAGGTATTGGATAAGAAATAAAACCATCTTGAGTACGCACACATGAGGAGGCTGTGTCAAAATTCATTTTTGGCACAGCCTCTTTTTTTATTCCTCATCCAACGACAAAGCCCCAACTTTCACAAGCTAGGGCTTCGTTCGTTCACTAAGTTTGAGTAACTTAGCAAATATCAATTACTTAATGAATACAAAGTTACACTTTCGTCCTTACATATCCGACCCCATCCTGCTATTTCCTGCAGAACTTGGTCAAGATATTGATGCCAATGACCCTGTGCGCCTGGTCAACAGCATTGTAGATTCGCTGAATTTAGAATCAATCCTCTTTTTTATTAAAAGACTTGATGGTGAGTCCGTTTTCTCTTGGCGTAATCTGCTCTAATGGCTATTTTTGCAGTAGGATTAATAATGATTCCTTAACGTTTAAGACAGACCTATAGCATTCGCTTATGATATCAATCGATGAATTGTATGTACTTTTTCGTCGACATCGGATTATAACAACCGATAGCCGGAAAATAGAGCCGGGGGCTATTTTCTTTGCCCTGAAAGGGGAAAAATTTGACGGTAATGATTACGCTCTCCCGGCCTTGGCAGCCGGTGCTGCTTATGCCGTGGTCGATCGTGCCGATTTGGCGGACCGTCATAACGGATGTTTGCCGGTCCCGAACGTTTTACAGGCGTTGCAGGAATTGGCGCGTCATCACAGGAGACAGGTCGGTATTCCTATCATTGCCATTACCGGAACCAATGGAAAAACGACTACCAAAGAGCTTATTGCTGCTGTACTGAAAAAGAAATATAATCTGTTATATACACAAGGTAATCTGAATAATCATATCGGAGTCCCGTTGACCCTTTTGCAGATGCAGGAGGATCATCAATTGGGTTTGGTGGAAATGGGTGCAAGCAAACCTGGCGATATTAAAGAATTGGTAGAGATTGCAGAGCCGAACTTCGGGCTGATTACCAATATCGGAAAAGCCCATTTGGCAGGTTTTGGCTCTTTGGAAGGAGTTCGAAAGACCAAAGGGGAGGTGTATGATTATCTTAAAGTCCACGAAGGAGTTGTTTTTGTTAATGCGGATGATAGCATATTAACCGGTATGTGCGATGGAATGTCTGTCATCGGTTATGGTACCGGTCCGGACAACTCTGTTTGCGGAAAGTTGAGAACGGAACATTCAGACGTATTCTGTTCTTTTTCCTGGAAATCTCAAATTGAACCGGAAGTGAAAGAACATCTCGTGAACACCCGGCTTATCGGTGCTTATAATTTGCCTAATGCTTTAGCTGCGGTAACGGTCGGTTTCTTTTTTGACGTGCCTTCAGATGATATTGACAAAGCACTTGAGGAATATATTCCCAACAATAGTCGCAGTCAATTGATACAGACCTCATCAAACAGTCTTATCGTGGATGCTTATAATGCCAATCCCACCAGTATGGAAGTTGCTCTTCGTAATTTTCATGCGATTAAAGACATTCGTTTCAAAGTTCTCATTTTAGGCGATATGTTGGAGCTGGGTGATGAAAGTTCGGATGCACATGCACAGATCCTGTCTGTTATTCGTGAACTTGGTCCGTGGCAGCGAGTGATTCTTGTGGGGCAGGAATTTTTACGATTGCAGACCGGTAAAGACGGATTTCTTTACTTTCCCTCAATCGAAGAACTTAAGGAGTATTTAACCCGGAATCCGATAACAGACAGCCTGATATTACTGAAAGGTTCGCATGGCATACATCTGCAAGAAATTCCTGATTTATGTTGAAGCAGTCTCTTAATCAGAAGTTGCAGCAGTCGCTGACCACTGCACAGATTCAACAAATCAAAATGTTGGAATTGCCAACAATAGAGTTGGAAACGCGCATAATGAAGGAGCTGCAGGAGAATCCGGCTTTGGACGAATCTTTTGATGAAGACGGATCGGAACAGCAAGGTGCAGAAACGGATGATTACGGAAATGATGCGGATGTAACCGATTTGGGCGATTACGGTACGGAAGACGACATCCCTGAATACAAACTCCAACAGCTTTACGATAAGAATGCCAGAAAGGAGGAAATCCCTTTTGCTGCCAATGCTCCGTCATTGGGAGAATATTTGATGCAGCAGTTGGAATTGGCACCTTTAACGGACAGAGAGAGACTGTTGGCTCCTTATATAATAGGTAATATCAATCCTGACGGATATTTATACAGAACCGTTGCCCAGCTTCAGGACGATTTGCTGTTTAAGGCCGGTATCGAGGCTGATGCTGAAGAATTGGACCGTTTGATAAAACGTGTTCAGCAGTTGGATCCTCCGGGCGTTGGTGCAAGAGATCTGCGCGAGTGTTTGTTGATACAGCTTCAGAATAAAAAAGACCAACCGAATATCAATGTTGCTTACTTGATTTTGGATAAGCATTATGATGATTTCGTGAATAAACGCTATGAGCGTTTATTCAGAGGGTTGGAAATCAGTGAAGGGCAATTGTCGGATGCTATTCATGTGATAACGGCATTGAATCCGAAACCCGGATTCGGATTGGAAGATAGGGCTGAAACCAATCTGATGCAGGTACATCCCGATTTTGTTGTGGAGGAAATGGATGGAGAATTGATGGTTTATCTGACCGATGAGCGCATGCTTCCTCCTCTAAGAGTTAATCCTCATTACCGACAAATGGCCGAGGCCTGCAAAACTCGTGGTCGTAACTGTTCTTCGGAGCAAAAAGAGGCTTTGGCTTTTGCCCGGCAAAAGGTAGAGCAGGCTCGTTGGTTTATCAGTGCCATCGAGCAACGCCGGAACACCCTGCTCCGTACGATGCAAGCCATTGCTCACAAACAGGAATCGTTTCTTAAATCCGGGGAAATGGTCGATTTAAGGCCGATGATTCTCAAAGATATTGCCGATGTCACCGGTTTTGATATCAGTACGATCAGCCGTGTGAGTAACAGTAAATATGTACAGACCGACTATGGTATATACCCCCTGAAGTTCTTTTTTAATGAAGGTATAGCAGCCGAAGATGGTGAGGAAGTCTCTACGAGAGTTGTAAAGGATGCTTTGCGTGAAGTTATAGAGGCGGAGGACGGATTGCACCCTTTATCCGATTCCGAGCTTGTAGGTTTATTGGCGGAAAGAGGTTATCCCGTAGCTCGACGAACGGTTGCCAAGTATCGCAATGAATTAGGTATACCGACGGCAAGAATGAGGAAGAAGATTTGAATACTTTTTGACAACTTATAAATCTGAATACAATGATTAATTATCTGAATGAAGCTGATATAGCCATTACTGTGTGTGATCGCGAAGGCCGCATTATAGAGATGAATGAACAGAGCCGGACGGTAAATCTTAAACCCGGTCAGGAACTTATCGGCAGCAATGTACTCGACTGTCATCCCGAACCGGCTCGTTCAATGCTGCGTGATATGATGGAGCATCGAACGAAAAATGTTTATACAATCGAAAAGAATGGCCGTAAAAAGCTGATATATCAAGTGCCCTGGTACGAAAAGGGAGAGTATATGGGGTTTGTGGAGCTCTCCATGGTAATCCCTTTCGATATGCCTCATAAGGTACGTATGCCTAAAAAAGGTTAAATCCGGAACTTCGGTATTGAAATTCTCTGCCTGATGGTTGAAAATTCTTTGCCTGACGGATTTTTAACAAAGTTAACTTGGATTTTTTTTCTTTGCCTGAAGAATTTTCAACCATCAGGCAGAGAATTTTGCAGTACACGTCAGTCAATCGTTAATAAGACACTGAGCAATGCGGTACTTCCTGGCGATGGCATACTTTGCTTTGGGAGCTCACGAGATTTTCCTCCAAAATTCTCAGACGCTCGGAGTCGGTCAAATGTTTAGACATAATTACTTCTTTTTTAACCGCTCTGAGTGTCAACTTTTTTCAGGACACGTCACAGAATTAAACGATCGACTGTCCTGCATGTGTGGTCAGCATACTTTCAGGGACGGCTTTTTTCAGCGCTGTTGTCAGAGCTTTCAGCAGTCCCAGCCGTACATAATTTTTATGATGAACCAGACGGACAACCCTCGTGGGACGTGGAATGGAGAAAGGACGCAAAAGTTTTTTACGTTCGTCTTTTAATTCTCTGCTACACAATTCCGGAAGGAAGGTGATACCGTTGCCAGATTCTACCAGTTTCATGAACCCTTGTAGGCTGCCCTCACGATAATTGAATTTCCGTTTGCTGTTTGTGCGTAATTGACAGAATTTTACCAGTTGATCTCTAAAACAGTGTCCCTCTGCCAGCAGCCACAGGCTTTCAGCCTTGACTTCGGAGCTTCTTATCGTATCCTGTTTGAATAGCTCTTCGTTTGTCGATACATAGCCGACGAACTCTTCGTAGTATAATATCTCTTCGGAAAATTCACCGTTAACCGGGTCAGTGGCCAGGATACACATATCTAATTCTCCTTCGGCCAGCATTTCTTCACATTTTGAAGTTTGCAGCTCGCTTACGTTGACAATCAGATCCGGTAGATATTTTTTTATCTGAGGCAAGAGTTTCGGAACCAGATAGGGGGCTATAGTGGGCAGAATACCTAATTTGATCGTTCCTTTCAAAGAATCTTTGGCTTCTTCGATAACTGCTTTGATTTGGTCTGCGGTGCGTATGGTTTCTTTTGCCTGGAAGATGATGTGGTAACCGATTTCTGTGGGAGCAATAGGCTGATGGCTGCGGTCGAATATCTTCACGCCCAGCTCCTCTTCGAGCTTCTGTATCATAGCGCTTAGTGTCGGTTGCGTTACTCCGCAGGCCTCGGCAGCACGTCCGAAATGCTGATGTTCGGCTAAAGAAACGATATATTCAAGTTGTTGTAAATTCATGTGTAATTTGTTTGCAGGTTGTCTCGTACAAAGATATAGGATTTTAGCTACCTTTGTTTAGATTGAGCGGGCTTCTTGTTGCTCTATACCAATCTGTTGTTTATTTTAGACATTTATGAACGTAGATATACAATCCATCAAACGCCGTTTCGGCATCATAGGCAACAGTCCTTTATTAGATCGGGCTATCGAGGTGGCAGTGCAGGTGGCTCCTACCGATATGTCCGTACTTATCATGGGTGAAAGCGGTGTGGGGAAGGAGAATTTTCCGAAAATTATACATCAATACAGTGCTCGTAAGCACCGGCAATATATAGCTGTAAACTGTGGCGCTATTCCGGAAGGTACCATAGATTCCGAACTGTTCGGACACCGGAAAGGTTCTTTTACCGGGGCCGTATCGGATCGTAAGGGCTATTTTGAGGAGGCGTCGGGCGGTACCATTTTTTTGGATGAAGTGGGTGAGTTGCCCTTGCCCACTCAGGCACGTTTACTGCGTGTTCTCGAAAGCGGGGAGTTTATTCCCGTGGGATCCAGTCAACCGCAGACTACGGATGTTCGTATTGTAGCCGCAACGAATGTGGATCTTAAGGAAGCGGTGGCCAAAGGACGTTTTAGAGAAGATCTGCTTTTTCGTTTGAATACGGTGCCTATCGTTATTCCTCCGTTGCGTAATCGGGCAGATGATATCCCACTGCTTTTCAGAAAATTTGCGGCAGACAGTGCAGACCGTTATCAGATGCCGCCTCTGAGACTCTCGGATGATGCCAGAGAGTTCATAAAACGTTACAGATGGCCGGGTAATGTGCGCGAACTTAAGAACATAACGGACCGTATCAGTATTTTGGAGTCCGAAAGACTTATCGATGCTTCCGTATTGGAGCGTTATTTGCCCGAAGATGCGAAAATGCCTTTGCATCCCGTATTAAAAGGGCGGAGTGTCGATGAGCATACTTTTAACAGCGAACGGGAGATACTTTATCAGGTGCTTTTCGATATGAAGCATGATATGAATGAGCTAAAAGCATTGGTGAATGATCTTATGCAGGGTAAGGTGCCGGTGCAGCCGGCTGCTGCCAGGCCTTCCGGCGAATTGAAAGACGACAGCCTGTCTGTCGGTCACGAAGCAAGTCCTTCTCTGACGCCTTATGTTATTTACCCTTCCGTGTCGGTTCGGGATAGAGATGCATCGAACGATGCCGGTCAGACCTCTGATGAACTGATTTATGAGGAAGAGCCGCTTTCTTTGGCGGATATGGAGCGCACCATGATCAAACGAGCCTTGCAGCGTCATGAAGGTAAGCGTAAGGCTGCAGCAGATGAATTGAAAATTTCAGAAAGAACACTTTATCGCAAACTTAAAGAATATGGAATGGATTAAACGCCACGGCCTTTACATATGGTTGCTCTTTTTATCGACGGGTATACTTGCCGGCTGTTCGGTTTCTTACAGCTTTAACGGCGGAGCCATTAACTATGATGAAGTACGCTCCATTACAATACGTGATTTTAACAATCAGGCTCCGTTGGTTTATGCTCCTTTTGCCAATAATTTTTCGGAAGCATTGCGCGACAGATATACACAGCGCACGAAATTAAGCCTGGTATCGCAGGGTGGAGACCTCTTGCTGGAAGGCAATATTACGGGGTACTCGCTGGAGCCTGTGGCCGTGCAGGAAAATGCTTTTGCAGCCCGCACGAAATTTACCGTGACAATCAGTGTGAACTATGTTAATAATGTGAATGAGAAGGAAAGCTTTGAAAAGAGCTTTTCCGCCTATCGTGAGTTCGACAGCAGTCAGATGTTCAATGATGTGCAGGATCAATTGTTGGAAGAAATTACACAGGATTTGATCAAGGAAATTTTTAACGCTACCGTAGAAAACTGGTAATTCTGAAAAAACGGAAATGACGCGAGATCAGTTATATGAATACATGAGGGATCCTCTGCTTCTTTCGGAAAAGACTCTTTCCGAGTTGCAGACTTTAGCCGATGCTTATCCTTATTGTTCCACTTTTTCTTTTCTGTATCTTTTCAATTTGGCCATAGTGGATGATGTGCGTTATCCTTCGGAATTGCGAAATCGTGCTCCTCTGCTGCCCGACAGGCGGAAACTGTACCGTATGGTTAAAGCATACAGACAGGCGGAAGTGTTGTCCGATGTTTCGGCAGAAAAACAACCGGACAGTTTTGAGCTTATCGACTCTTTTTTGGGTGAAATGCGTGCTGCAGGGGCTGATTTGCCTGATGAGCTGGTTTATAATACCGGTGGAAACCCTTCCAAAGATTATTTTTCGGAAGAACAGTTGTCCGAACAATCTTTTTCAACCGGTGCATTTGAATTGCCGGAAAAAGAAAAAAAAGAATTCCGACATGAAGCTCAATCGCATCCAAACGCTTCGGAAGCGGCAAAAGAGCATGATCTGGATGAGGAGCTTTTTACCGAAACCCTTGCCAAAATTTATATAAAACAGCAACGTTACGATAAGGCATTGCGTATAATTCGGTCGATTAACTTGAATTTTCCCGAAAAAAACCGTTACTTTGCAGACCAAATAAGATTTTTAGAAAAACTGATTAGTAATAATCAACAAAAAACATTATAGGACAATGTACATCTTCCTTACAATCCTTATCGTATTGGCCGCCTTGTTTTTGGTGTTCATCGTGGTCATTCAGAATTCAAAGGGCGGGGGCTTAGCCGCCGGATTTGCATCCAGCAATCAGATTATGGGTGTGCGTAAAACCACAGACTTTCTGGAGAAGACCACATGGTGGCTGGCGGGTATTATTGCCGTACTGAGCATCGTTTCGGCTCACTTTTTGCATACCGGTAAGGTAAACCCGGAGACGAACATGCAGAAAGCCATTGAACAGAAAGCGGTATTGCCTCAACCCAAGGCTACGGCTTCCCCTAATTTCGGAAACGAAGTACAGGAAACGGCGCCTGCTGCTACGGAAAATCCTGCACAACCGGTAGAGGAAACACCTGCCGAACCCGCTACGTCTGCAAATTAACTATTGATAAACCATAGGTTGAGCGATACTCTCGTCGGGGTATCGCTTTTCTTGTCTGTATCTGTTCTCTTTTTTTATGCTCATTCGATTTGTGTGTTATCGGTAACTGATATAATTCGGGTGATTTGACTGTGATTTATATGCAGGTTATTCGAGAATAGGAGTATAGGACATTTGTTTCATTTTCAAGTCGTATCTTTGAAACCTGCATTTTGAATGGTACGGGGTATAGAAACGAAGGATGAACGATATTCTGTTTGATATGTTCGAGCAACGCATGGGTGAAATTACCCGGAGCGGTTCTTTGCGGATGTTGAAGCCGTTAACCCATAGCGGTGCATACATTGTAACCGAAGATGGAAAGCGGATGCTCAATTTTTCGGGTAACGATTATCTGGGTCTTGCTGCCCGTGGAGATATTCGGCAACCCGAAGGCTTCGATATGGGCAGTACCTCCAGTGCTCTCCTGACCGGATACTATCATGTGATGGCCGATTTGGAAAAACAGATAGCCGAGCAGTTCGGGCGTGAAGCTGCGCTGATTTTTAACAGTGGTTATCACATGAATACCGGCATAGTACCTGCTTTGGTTGATGATAAAACTTTGATTGTAGCCGATAAACTGGTTCATGCCAGTATGATAGACGGTATGAAGTTGTCCGGTGCTCCTTTCGAGCGTTTCAGACATAATGATTTAAGCCATCTGGAGAAGATCCTTCAACGAAAATCTGCCTCTTATCGAATGATTATCGTCATGGTCGAAAGTGTTTACAGCATGGACGGCGATGTATCGGATTTGAAAGCGTTGGTTGAGATCAAACGGCGTTACCCTCAGGTTATGCTGTATGTGGACGAAGCGCATGCCGTCGGGGTACGGGGAGCGAGAGGACTGGGGCTGGCAGAAGAGACCGATACGGTGTCCGATATCGATTTACTTTGCGGCACCTTTGGTAAAGCTTTTGCCTCCATGGGTGCTTATGTCGTCTGCGATGATGTGGTACGCCGTTTGCTGGTGAACCGTTGTCGTCCCCTGATTTTTTCAACGGCTTTGCCTCCGTCTGTCATTGCTTATACCCGTGCCGTCTGGCAGGCCTTGCCCGGGATGCAGAACGAGCGTTTACGCCTTCAGGAATGGAGCGGAAAGTTCAGACAGTTTCTTATTCATAAAGGTATCTCGATGCCTTCGGAAAGTCATATTATTCCGTGGATTTTAGGCGAAAACAGTAAGGCTGTGGAAGTAGCCGAGCAGTTACAGAAGTTGGGTTATTATGTGTTGCCCATTCGTCCGCCTACCGTACCGAAAGGAACGGCACGTCTACGGTTTTCTCTGACTGCCGAGACCCCTGTCGACGGTCTGATGGAGGCCATCGACAGTTTGATCTGAAAATGAAGTTTGTACAATGCAGATAAAACTATATAAAAACAATTTAACCGAGACAGCTCGAACGCTGATTCTTTTTTTTAACGGTTGGGCCATGACGCCGGAGTCGGTGGAGCATTTGATGCTGCCGGCAGATACGGATTTATTAGTCGTTTGGGATTACAGGGACGAGCAGATGCCTTCATTCGATTTCACTGCATATAAAATTATAAGATTGACAGCCTGGTCTATGGGCGTATGGGCTGCAAATCGATTTCTGAGCGATCCGCATAATAAGGCTTTGGCTGAAGTTGTCGGTTGCAACGGTGTGGCCATATGCGGAACGAGTTATCCTGTGCATGATTGCTACGGCATACCGGAAGCAGTTTTTAATGGAACACTGAATGCTTTGAATGATGAGAACAGAAAGAAATTCAACCGAAGGATGTGTGGTGGTAAATCATTGAAAACCTTGTTTGAAGCATTGGAGAAACGGCCAACCTACGAAATACGCAGTGAGTTGGCTGCAGTTTCCGATTATGAGCAGAAGAGAGAGCGCCCGGAAGATCAATCTGTTTGTAAATACCCATGGTGGAAGATGGCATTGATCGGGATGTCCGACCGCATTATTCCTCCGGCCAATCAATTGGCCTACTGGAAATCCTGTGATGTACAGATTAAGGAGCTTCAAGGGGTAGCTCATTATCCGTTTTTGAATCGGCAGCATTGGGATGAGCTATGGGCATAAAGAATACTGTTAATAAGCAGTTGGTGGCACAGCGGTTTAAGGCCGCTCGTCCTACGTACGATGCTGAAGCAAAAGTGCAATTGCATATTGCCGATCGCCTTTCCCGCGAACTCGATTTGTTTTACCCCGGTAAGCACTTTGAGTCCGTTTTGGAGGTGGGCTGCGGTACCGGGGTGTTGACAGCTCGATTGGATAGTACGCTCGATATTCAAAAATGGACATTTAATGACTTGGATGAATCCTTGCCGTTGAGCTCTAATATCTGTTTGCGCAATCCGCATCGTATTTGTTATATCAGCGGAGATGCCGAACAGATCGATTTGGGGCGAGGGTATGATATGATTGTTTCCGCCTCCACGATGCAATGGTTTACTCAACCCAAACTCTTTCTGCAATCTTTGCCCGGCCGTTTGAATAAACAAGGAATTCTGTTAATCTCCACATTCGGAAAAAACAACTTGCATGAAGTACGTACGCTTACGGGGCATGGTCTGCAATACTGCGGAGTCGAAGATTTGCACAAATGGCTTTCTATGTCTTTTTCGCGTGTAAAAGTGTTGGAGGAGCATGTAACATTTGCTTTTGAAACGGGACGGCAGGTGTTGGAGCATCTGAAGAAAACCGGCGTAGGGGCTGCTCCCGGGCCGCAGGAGCGGTGGACACCGGGACGGATGAAAAGATTTTGTAAAGAATATGCCGAGATTTACGGTACGGATGCAGGCTTTTTGCCGCTGACGTATCATCCGGTCTATTTGTTGGCACAACTGTAAGGTTATTATTGTTTAGATTATAATAAGGGGTGCGAAGTTGTTAAATAAATTGAAAAAATAGTTAATTTTACAAGGAAGAAGGGGTTAATAATCCTGTCTTCTTTTTGTCAAGTGGGAAACTGTGTTTGATACGCTACGTTGATATATAACCATTTGGTTGAACAACTCCTTTTGCCCTGACTTGATATTTTGTCAGACAGACCTGTCAGAACGAAGAAAAAGCATAACTATGAACATTAATAATAAAGCCCGTCTGGACGCTGCCCGTTTCTCTGAAAAAGTAGACGGTAAGGAAGTACGCCTTTATACGTTGACCAATAAGTGTGGAGCGGAAGCTCATATCACAAATTTGGGGGCAAAGTTGGTTTCCCTGGTGGTGCCATCGAAAGAAGGATGGACGGACGTAGTGATCGGACACGATTCGATCCAGGACTATATCCGCTCCGAGGAAGCTTATTTCGGAGCCATTTGCGGACGCTATGCCAATCGGATAGCCAAAGGTATTTTTTCCATTGACGGACAAACTTATCATCTGCCGGTAAATAACGGACCGAATAGTTTGCATGGAGGTGTAAAAGGTTTTAATGCGGTTGTTTGGACTGCAAGCCAATTGGATGACAATCGTTTGCAACTTAAGTACCAATCAGCTGACGGTGAGGAGGGATATCCCGGAAATCTTGATGTGACGGTATGCTATACGCTTACGGATGATAATGAGCTGGCTGTTTCTTATACGGCAGAGACGGATAAACCAACCGTTCTCAATCTGACCAATCATGCTTATTTTAATCTTTCGGGAAATGGCGATACGTCTATTGCAGATCATATCCTGACGATCAATGCACGCGAATATCTGCCTACGGATGAAACGGCTATTCCTTACGGCAAAGCTGAGCCGGTGGCCGGTACTCCGATGGATTTTACCGAACCTGTATCCGTGGGTTTGCGGATAGATGAAGACACCGACCAGCTCCGTTGGGCACGAGGCTACGACCATACTTACATATTGGATAAAGAGCCCGGCAAATTGGGATTCGCAGCACGTGTCGGATCGCCTAAAACTTCTATTGTGATGGAAGTTTATACCGATCAACCGGGCGTACAGTTGTACACCGGGAATTGGATGAGTGGAAATATGCGCGGCAAGCACGATGCCCGCTATCCTGCACGTGCGGCTCTTTGCCTTGAAACCCAGCATTTTCCGGACAGTCCCAATAAACCCGAATATCCGAGCACACGCCTCAATCCCGGCGAACTTTTTGAGAGTGTTACCGTGTTTAAGTTTACAGTGGAATAATTAGAATAAAAATAATCAAATACAAAACTTTATCATGAATGGAGTAAAACAACAACAGCCGAACTACCTGGTGCCATTTATCATTATGGTGGTGCTGATGTCTCTTATCGGGCTTATTACGAATCTCAACCAGCAGTTTCAGGGTCCTATGCAGGCTGCTTATCTTTTAATGGGGGGGAGTTGGACAAATACTTTGACGGTTCTTCTGACTTTTTCGTTTTTCCTGGCCTATTTGATTATGGGCCCTTCCACAAGCCGCTACATCGATAAGAACGGATATAAAAAATCTCTTATCTTCGGTTTGATCATTTTGATTGCTGCTTTCGGTTTGTTCGAACTTTCCGCTTATGTATTCGACAAATTCGATTTGCCTAATTTTCAGGCGTCCATAGATGAAGCCAAATCTATTCTGGCTTTGAAAGGAGACGGGACGGTCTCCGATATAGAAGCTATGAAGAGTTTGGCAGCAACAACCGGAAACTTTCAGGTAGAATTAACGGGTAAAACCCAGGAGTTCAAGTCTCTTTTGTATCTCAAAGATATTACGATTCCGTTTGCATATTATATTTTCCTTTTTGCCGCCTTTGTTGCCGGTACGGCTTTGACCTATTTACAGGCTGTGGTTAATCCTTATTTGGTGGCCTGCGATGTAACGGGTACATCTCCGGTACAACGTCAGAGCATTGCAGGTACCGGAAACTCCGCCATGACTACCGTAGGCCCGCTTATCGTTGCCTATTTGATTTTCAGTGGAAAGGAGGGGCTGGACATCAATATTACTTCTTTGTATATACCTATTCTTGTGCTTATCGTGCTCACCGGTATCATCATCTTCGTGTTAAAGGGGATTCATTTGCCCAATATCGCTGCTGCAGAGAAGAAAGGGAACGAAGTATTGGAGAAAAGCGTATGGAGTTTTTCACATCTTGCACTTGGAGTTGTAGCTATCTTCGTTTACGTCGGTGTAGAAGTGGCTGTCGGTGCCAATATCAATTTATATGCTATTGATCAGGGATTTATGTTGAAAGTGGCAGCCAAAATGGCTACATTGTATTGGGGCGGTCTGCTTGTCGGACGTTTTATCAGCAGTTTCCTGAGTAGAGTAGGTGCCAATATCCAATTGATTATCGCTTCTATCGGAGCCGGTATTCTGGTACTTATTGCCATGATTACCAATAACCCGTGGGTACTGGTGGGTGTAGGTTTGTTCCACTCTATTATGTGGCCTGCCATCTTCTCTTTGGCTATCGATAAACTCGGTAAATATACTTCTAAGGGTACCGGTGTTCTGATGATGGGGGTTGTGGGGGGTGCCGTGCTTCCTTTGCTTCAGGGACTGACTGCAGATATGATGGGTTGGCAGTGGACGTGGATTATCGTTGTAGCGGGCGAAGCTTATCTTCTGTATTACGCGATGGCCGGTTATAAGGTTAAGCAGTTGCCTTGATTGTTTGTTTTTTACTGAATTCAACAGATATGGACATTTTAGATATTCGTAATAAGTTTACCGAATTGTATGGAGAGCCGGGAATTCTTTATACTTCTCCCGGGCGAATCAATTTGATTGGGGAACATACCGATTATAATGGCGGTTTTGTGTTCCCGGGTGCCGTGGATAAGGGAATAACGGCAGAGATTCGGTTGAATGGTTCAGACAGGGTACGTGCTTTTGCTTTGGATTTGAATGAGTCGGCGGAGTTCGGTTTGAAAGAAGAAGATGCACCTGCTCAGAGTTGGGCACGTTATATATTCGGTATATGCCGTGAGATTCAGAAAAAAGGACATTCGATCGGTGGGTTTGATACCGTATTCAAGGGTGATGTGCCTTTGGGGGCCGGCATGAGCTCTTCGGCTGCTCTGGAAAGTACCTTCGCTTTTGCGCTGAATGATCTTTTTAAGCTGAATATCAGACCTTTTGATCTTGCTTTGATGGGGCAGGCTACAGAGCATAACTACTGTGGTGTAAAGTGCGGTATCATGGACCAGTTTGCCAGTGTTTTCGGCAAAGAAGGGCAGCTGATGTGTCTGGACTGCCGGAGTCTGGACTATCAATATTATCCGTTCGATCCGAAAGGCTATAAACTGGTTTTGGTGGACAGTGTGGTAAAGCATGAGCTGGCCAGTAGTGCCTATAATAAACGTCGTGAAAGCTGTGAGCGTGTTGTGGAAGCTATAGCCGGGAAATACCCCGACGTCAAGTTCTTACGTGATGTCGACATGGATATGCTCAAAGAGGTAAAAAATCAGGTCGGTGAAGAAGACTATAAACGGGCTGAATACGTTATTGAAGAAATTCAACGTGTCCTTGATGTTGCCGATGCTTTGGTGGCTAAAGACTATGAGACTGTTGGACAGAAGATGTACGAAACCCATGAGGGCATGAGCAAATTGTATGAGGTGAGCTGTGAGGAGCTGGATTATCTGAACCATGTGGCCAAGCAGTGCGGCGTGACCGGTTCCCGGGTGATGGGCGGAGGCTTTGGCGGTTGTACCATTAATCTGGTTAAAGAAGGTTTGTACGATGGATTTATTCGTGAAGTAAAACGTCGTTATCTGGAAAAGTTCGGTAGAGAACCCAAGATATACGATGTCGTAATTTCAAACGGTTCGAGAAAAATCGAGCAGTAGAAAAAGAATCTTGCTTCAGCAGACATAAAACGGTTGCCCGGCGATTGGAAAAGCTCGGACAGCCGTTTTTTGTCTCTGCTAAAATCGCTACCTTTGATACATTAGGGCCGTTACAAGGCTATGTAGAGCTGAAGATGCCCATTAGTGAGAATGAAGCAGATAAAACAGTATTGATATGAATCTTGAACACCAGGGCTGTATGAATCATCCTGAAAACAGTGCAGAGTATAAAGGTCTGAAAGTAAATCGAGGCGTGAATCCCAAGCCTGTGGTTAATCCTAATCTGAGACGGGTACGCAGACAGAATTTAACGGTACAGGAGTATATTGACGGAATACTGCGTGGTGATATAACCATCTTAAGCCGTGCAGTTACCCTTGTCGAGAGTAATCTTGCCGATCATCAAAAGATCGCTCAGCAGATTATCGAAGGTTGTTTGCCTCATAGCGGTAAATCCATGCGAATAGGTATAACCGGTGTGCCGGGTGCCGGTAAAAGTACGAGTATCGATGCTTTCGGCATGCATCTCATCAAGCAGGGTCGGAAATTGGCCGTTCTTGCCATAGACCCCAGCAGTGAGCGCAGTGGCGGTAGCATTTTGGGCGATAAAACAAGAATGGATAAATTATCTAAAGAGAAAAATGCTTTTATCAGGCCCAGTCCGTCTGCCGGCTCTTTGGGCGGTGTTGCCCGGAAAACGCGGGAGACTATTATTCTTTGCGAAGCTGCCGGTTTCGATATGATTTTTGTGGAAACCGTGGGAGTGGGGCAGAGTGAAACGGCTGTTCACTCCATGGTGGATTTCTTTCTGCTTATTCAACTGGCCGGTACCGGCGATGAACTTCAGGGTATTAAACGCGGTATCATGGAGATGGCGGACGGTATCATAATCAATAAAGCAGATGGCGATAATATAGATAAGGCTAATTTGGCGGCATCGCATTTTAGAAATGCTTTGCATCTGTTCCCTTTGGCAGACTCCGGCTGGAAGCCCCGAGTGCTTACCTATTCGGGTTTCTACTCGCTGGGTATCAAAGAAATATGGGATATGGTGGACGAATACCGGCATTTTACCTTGGATAACGGTTTCTTTTATGAGAAACGTCAGCGCCAAACCAAGTGGTGGATGTATGAAGCCATCAATGATGAACTGCGCCATTCGTTCTATAGCAATGAAAGAGTGCAGGCCATACAAAGTTCGATCGAGTCACGTGTACTTTCCAATTCCATTTCTCCGTTTATCGGAGCTCATGAGATGATTAAGACTTATTTCGAATCGATTAAAAATGAATCAAATTAGAATTCAACGGATTCTAAGACCGTCTGCATGAGCATTTTGCGATAAATACTCGTTGGCTTTTAGAAAGAAAAACCCTATATTTGCACACCATTAAATCGGACAAACCGGGAATTTTTCTCTGTTAGTTGCTGGCTGATAGCCGTATAACGTTTGTTTTGAAGGTTTTGTGGTCTGAAAATATTATTCTACTAATAAAATATACATACTTATTATGACTAAGGCAGAGATTGTAAGTGAAATCGCGAAGAAGACCGGCATTCAGAAAGAAGAAGCAATGGTTGTTGTGGAGCATTTTATGGATGCAATTAAGGATTCGCTTGCATCAGGTGAAAATGTGTATTTACGGGGATTTGGCAGTTTTATTGTAAAAGAGCGTGCCGCTAAGACTGCCAGAAATATTTCCAAGCAAACCACAATAATTATACCTAAACGTCGTGTACCGGCATTTAAGCCTTCCAAGATGTTTATGAGTAAAGTAAAGTAAGAGTTCATTTAAGTTTAACCCCTATAAAATTGTATTTATATGCCAAGCGGTAAGAAAAGAAAGAGACATAAGATCTCTACGCACAAGCGTAAAAAAAGACTGAAAAAGAACAGACATAAGAAAAAGTAATTAATTAAATAGTGACCGGGGTACATGAAAAAACAATTACCGTTATTTCTCTCCCCGGTTCTGTTTTAATTGATTTGATGTTTATCTAATTAATCCCTAATAAATTAAGCACATCTTTCTGTGGACAGCGAATTAATTGTTGATGTAAAGCCGAATGAGGTCTCTATGGCTATGCTGGAGGACCAAAAACTGGTGGAACTGCAACGAGAACAAAGAGACTCAGCCTTTGCCGTCGGAGATATCTATCTGGGCAAGGTGAAGAAGGTTATGCCCGGTCTCAACGCTGCATTTGTGGATGTGGGTTACAAAAAGGACGCATTCCTGCATTATTTGGATCTGGGTCCTACTTTCGGTTTGCAAAAGCGACTGATGGAAATGGTGGCTACTCAGAAGCAGATTCCGTCCATGAATAAAATCAAGGCAGAAAATCTGGAGCTGCCTAAGGACGGAAAAATAGGCGATGTATTAAAAGCGGGCGATATTCTGATGGTGCAGATCGTCAAAGAACCGATCTCTACCAAAGGGCCTCGCCTGACTACCGACATTTCATTGGCAGGCCGTAATATGGTATTGGTGCCAATGGCCGATAAGGTTTCGATAAGCCAAAAAATTCAGTCGACAGAAGAACGCGAGCGGCTAAGACAGCTTATTCTCAGCATTAAACCCAAGTTTTTCAGCTTCATCATTCGTACTTCGGCTCAAGGTAAGAGAGCTTCGGAGCTCGATAAAGAGATGCACCGGCTGGTACGCCGCTGGGAAGACCTGTTAAGCAAACTGCCCAAGGCAAAAGCTCCCAAGCTGATCTATCAGGAGCCCAGCAGGGCTTTAGGTCTGTTACGCGACACGTTTAACGCTTCTTACAAAAGTATTCATGTAAACGACAAGCCTTTCTACGAAGATATACGAGAGTATGTAGAAATGATTGCTCCCGGTCGTGAAGATATTGTACAGCTCTATAAAGGAGAGCTGCCCCTTTTTGATCAGATGGGGATAACCAAGCAGATCAAAGCGTTATTTGGCCGTACCGTAACTTATAAAAGCGGAGCTTATCTGATTATCGAACAGACAGAAGCCATGCATGTGGTGGATGTTAATAGCGGCAACCGCTCGCGCAACAGTTCCGAACAGGAAAATACAGCTGTAGACGTCAATATGTCGGCTGCCGAGGAATTGGCCAGACAGCTTCGCCTGAGAGATATGGGAGGTATTATCGTTGTCGATTTTATCGATATGCACGAAGCTCAACATCGCCAACAGCTGTATGAACATATGGTTAAGCTGATGGCCAATGACCGTGCACGGCACAATATCTTGCCTCTGAGTAAATTCGGCTTAATGCAGATAACCCGTCAGCGTGTGCGTCCTGCCATGCAAATTAATATCGAAGAGAAGTGCCCGACCTGTTTGGGTACCGGAAAGATCAAATCTTCGATCCTTTTTACCGACCGGCTGGAAGAGATTATCAGTCATTTGGTCAGAGTACAAAAAGTAACTCATTTCACAATGCACGTTCATCCTTATGTGGCTGCATACCTGAAGAAAGGGCTTCTGAATTCTATTGCCAAGCAATGGAAGTCTCGCTACTCTAAAGGTTTGCGCGTGCTGCCGAATGAAAGTTTGTCTTTCCTTGAATATAAGATATATGATAAGGAAGGTAATGAAGTCGAAATCATAGACTTTGAAGAAGGTCGTCGCAATTATGACGATTAAGAAAACAATACTTTCATTCAATATTCATCGATAAGGTAGGAGGTGTGTCAAAACTCCATTCTCCCTAAATCAACGATCATTTGTAAAGAAGAATCGCTATCAAAGAGCTGAAAACTCAATGATAGCGATTGTTTTATTTGATTAGGAAGGGTGGTAACTATCGATATGAAAGGGAACTTCTCCCAATTCCATGTTTTGACACACTCCCTTATGTTTCGTTTATCTTTTTTGTTTGCAGAATTATTAATAAGCCCCGGATTTTGTATGATCTTTCGATTTACATGCTTTGTATGAGTGTGATTTTATTTTTTTTCCAGAAAAACATGTCGGTTCGATCTAAACACAAGTGGACAACCCTGTTTTTCTGACAATTTTGTATTGATGTGCCCCGAAAAATTTAACACTCGCTGCGGTCAAATGTTTAGACATAATTGCTGTTTTTGGGGACAGTCTCGAGTATTAACTTTTTCAGTACACGCCAGAAATTGTATTTCAAGCTAAGAAGAGGTCGAACTCCCTCATCTTGCTGTCTGTTATATATAATAAAAGAAGTTGAGGTCAATACCGCTTGTGTAGTTTGAATTACAGGTTTTCCATACCGAATCTTGCTATTTCATCAATAATCGGGAGAACTTTTTCTCCCAATGGAGTGAGAGAATATTCTACTCTTGGCGGAACTTCCGGATATTGTTTCTTTTTTATGAATCCCTTATTGCAAAGAAACTTCAATTCTTCTATCAACATCTTTTCACTAATTCCCGGAATAGCTCTTTTAAGTTCTCCGTATCGAATGATTCTGTGATTGATTTGAAAAATGATGAGCAAAGTCCATTTACCTGCAAAAACCTGCATGGATTTTCTTACGGGGCAGTCTGTATCTGATATTTTTTGTTTCATTATAATTTTTTTTCTCCTTGAATATCAATAAAACTAACAATAAGGTTTGTACCATACTTTATTGTATGTACTTGACTTGTATACTGCTAATATAGAACTTTGTTTCGGTATTCGATAATATAAGTAATATGATTATGGTACAGAAGACAGAATTAGTGCATACATTTTATGCAGCTTTAGCAAAAGGAGATTTTGAAGCAGTGGGTGCTTTATTCGCAGACAATTTGGTTTGGCATCAACCCGGTCATGGATCATTATCCGGTGTTTACTCAGGCAAAGAAAATGTATTTGCTCACTTGGGAAAGATGGCGGAATTGAGTAACGGAACATTTGCCATTGATCAGATCGATTATATCACGGACAATGGAAATCTTGTTGTTGCTGCCGTCGGATTTGCTGTTTCGGCCGGAGAACATTCAATTGCAATGAAAGGAGTGGATTTATTTAGATTCGAAGGGCAGTATATTCAAGAGGTATGGCTGTTCTCCGAAAGAATCGACGAGGAAGACCGTTTTTGGACACTTTTATCGCAGAATTGAACTGAGCATAGTAGAATTAAAAACAGGCTGTTTATTCCATTGATCGGGATCATACAGTCTGTTTTTATAATGATTTATTGTCTTTTTTATTAGGCAGTTTATGATGGTTTTGTTTTTTAGGCTTTTCCGGTAGAAACATCGATGTATTTGGTTAATGATGTTTGCAGGTTGATTAAAATAAAAGAAACTTAACTATATTTGTCGGAGCCTTTTAAGTGGAGATTACATCCATGAAAGACAAAATAATCTAATCAATTAATAAAATAAATCTAACTACCAGTTATGATCATTGGAATTCCAAAAGAGATTATGCACGGTGAGGCTCGTGTGGCTGCAAGTCCCGAGGTTGTGCAAAAATTCGTGAAAGACGGATTTACCGTATTGTTTGAAAAAGGTGCCGGCGACGGAGCTTTGTATCATGATGAAGATTATGCAAAAGCAGGAGCCGAGCTTGTAGATGGCCCTCAAGCTGTTTATGACCGTTCGGAATTGATCTTGAAAGTCAAAGAACCTCTGTTCAATGAAGCATTGAATAAGCATGAGGTTGAAATGATGCACAAAGGACAGTATCTGATTACCTTCATTCACCCGGCCTCTCCTATCAACCATGATATGGTACGCAAACTGGCGGCTCAGGGCGTTACCAGTATGACCCTCGACGGTATTCCCCGTATCAGCCGTGCTCAGAATATGGATGCCCTGACTTCCATGAGTACTTGTGCCGGTTACAAGGGTATTATCATGGCTACGGATGATATCTCCAAATTTATTCCTCAAATGTTTACTGCAGTCGGTCGTATCGAACCTTGTAAGGTAATGGTTATCGGTGTCGGAGTAGCCGGTTTGCAAGCTTTGGCCACAGCCAAGCGTTTGGGTGCTGTAACGTATGCTGCCGATATTCGTCCTGCAGCTGCAGAGCAGGCCATGAGTTTGGGTGCCAAGGTAGTGGATACGGGTGTGCCTGCAGAGTTGGCGATAGCCCCCGGTGGTTATGCCAATACGTTGCCTGCCGATGTTTTGGCCAAAGAACGTGAGCATTTGCGTGCTACCATTGAAGATATGGATATTGTATTCTGCTCTGCTCTGATTCCCGGTAAAGTAGCTCCTATTCTCATTACCGAGGATATGGTCAAGAACATGCGTCGCGGTTCTGTAATCGTGGATATTTCTATCGATCAGGGCGGTAACTGTGAAATTACCCCTGCCGGTACCAAAGAAATGAAGCATGGCGTGCTTATCGAAGGTATTAAGAATATTCCGGGTCTCCTGCCCACAAGTTCTACTTGGATGTTTGCACAGAACATGTACAATCTGGTTACTTATCTTGTGAAAGATGGCAAAATGCATCTCGATCTGTCCGATAATATTACCGGATCCATCGTAGTTACCCGTGACGGCGAAATCCTGCACAAAGGAGCTCGCGAAGCTATGGGTATGAATTGATAATAATTTTTCAAGACCGGGAGGTATCCATCGGATACTCTCGGTCTGTTTTTTTCTAAATATTAAACCAACAGAATATGTCTCCAGTCATTCTGATTGCTATTTTCATCGTAGCAACAGTGATAGGCTATATGCTTATCAAAAAGGTGCCGAGTATGTTGCACACCCCCTTGATGTCGGGCATGAATGCACTAAGCGGTGTTACTGTGCTGGGTGCGATTGCTGCTACCGGAGTGGCAGCGAAGGCCGGCCAGCAAACACTTGCCGTTGTTTTGGGATTTTTGGCCATTGTTTTAGCCTCCATTAACGTAGTAGGCGGGTTTGGAGTTACAGACCGTATGCTTCGGATGTTCGATAAAAAGAAAACGAAAGGAGGGGATAGAGCATTATGAGCGCATTGTTTTATCTCGTAGCCTGTGTAATTCTTTCCATTGCAGTTATGGTGGGCATTGCTTTTATGAGCAAAGTAACCACTGCACGTTTGGGCAACAGCATCAGCAGCGTGGCTATGCTTTTAGGCATTATTCTGATTTTGGTTCACAATCAAATTTTAGCCCAGTGGGTTATTTATGTGGCACTGTTTATCGGAGGAGCTATCGGTTTCACCATGGCTAAGCGGGTCAAGATGATACAGATGCCGCAAATGGTAGCCCTGTTAAACGGTATCGGCGGAGCTGCTTCGGCTGTGGTGGGTATTATTTCTGCTTTGTCCGATAATACCGGTTCCTTATATCCGATGTTCGAACGTGCTACGGCATATTTGGCCATCGTTATCGGTATGACCACACTTGTGGGCAGTTTGGTGGCAGCCGGCAAGCTGCACAAGGTGTTGCCACAGAGGCCTTTGGTTTGGTCTTTCCACTCATGGGGCACTTCACTTTCACTGATTATTTCGTTTGCCTTTATCGTTATTGGAACTGTTAACGCCGTTGGTAATCCTTTCTGGATTGTAGCCGGATGTTTTATTTTCTCCTCACTTTTCGGTCTGTATTTTTCTGTTCGAGTGGGAGGTGCCGATATGCCCATCACTATTTCTTTGCTCAACTCTTTGAGCGGTGTGGCTGCTTCTATTGCCGGTATGGCTGTGGGAGACGTATTGCTGGTTTCCGTAGGTGCTATTGTCGGTGCTTCGGGTTTGCTGCTCACACAAATAATGTGTCGTGCCATGAACAGAAGCCTGATGTCTATTCTTTTGGGTACCGGTGCAAAGAAAGTTACTCCTAAAACGGTAGTGAGAGAGTCCGGGAAAACCGAAGTCCGGGAAATACGTGAAGAAAAGAAAGAAACGAAGACTGCCGGTAGCGTCTTGGCTTCTGCAAAGAACGTGATCATCGTTCCGGGTTACGGTATGGCCCTGGCGCAGGCACAGCATCAGGTGAAGCA
>NZ_KB904132.1 GCF_000379945.1 Porphyromonas macacae DSM 20710 = JCM 13914 | reverse complement strand
TCGGCGTTTCAGACATATGGGCTTAGAGCAGGTCAAGATGGACTTCGCCTTTCTAGCTATGGCCTTTAATCTGAAGAAACTATGTGCTAAGGTTGCTCGAAAGGCGAAAAACACTCCCAAAAGACCTATATCAACCCTCAATCTCGGCCTCATGCGCTTCCACCTCCTCGAAAAACACAAAAATATCCCTCAAAGGCTAAAACCGGTGGCTTAACCAACCACAAACCAAAACTAAAAGGAGCTGCGCCAAAATTCATTTTGACACAGCCCCTTTACCCTTCGTGGTTCGGTATCTTCCAAATGGTCGTTCCACACGATGTTCCATTCGCCTATCAAATTACCGAAGAAGTCATATTCTTCGGAGATTCGTTCATTCCTTGCATTACTACACAATGCTGTTATGAATTCATTCATATCGTTTTTATTTCTTGTTCTTCGGAAGTTTTTGCGAGGCTTGTTCTATTTTCTTCTCATCTCGAGTAACTTTACGCTCCAACTTCTTGATGTCTTCTGCTGGTGGCAATTCTTCCGGTTTGATACCACGATTTCCCAACATGGCACGTACACTCTGATTGTTCTGAATATGTTCATGAGTAATGGATGGCTCTCCGTGTAGGTCCTTGTTCTCCACGTTGTAATTCGTCATTTCTGTGGCGAGGTTCTTGGCTGCGATGGTAAGAGTGGGTAGAAAATCAGCTAACGGTCTGTTGGATTTCACGCTCAATCGTCTCTTCATATCTTCTGTGGTATGTCCTCCGAAAAGAACCGTGTCGCCTTTGGAGCGTATTCGCCCGAAACCTTTATCGTCAACACCTCGTTCGTAAATATTCTGAGATAATTGCTTTTCTGCTGCTCGTAATTTATCCCGAGTCTCCAATCGGGAAAACAGGTTTAGCCGTTCCTCTATCAACTCTGCTTTTCGTGTTTGTACTGCAAAATAACTTTGGGCGAAGGCTATTTCTTCTTTCTTTGGGTCTCCGTTTTGAGCAATGAGATAACAAGCGTAACGAGTAAGCATAAAATCAGAAACTTCACGCTTGGCACCACTACCTAATTCTACCATTTTCGTGACCTCACGAAAATGGTCATCTATATTGATTCCCTGCGACTTACACGAAGCGACTGCCCGATGTATGGCAACGAGAAAATTCTCCCAACGGGCATAGCCCAATATGGTTTGCAATTCGCGTGCAAACCATATCTCAATTTGTTCTTTGGCATCATCGCTTTCTATGTATCGAACGATGCTGTCAAAGGCAGATTTGTATTGCAATATACTATTCTTGTCCATTGTCTTTTTGTTTTGTATATTCTAAAAATTCCGAATAATATTTTTCCCGTAGTTTTTTCTCGTTTATATTCCCTTGTTTACTCTCATCTGTCATTCCCCGCCATTCAAGTGCAAGCCGCGATTGCATCAACGACAAGAATTTATAAACATCATCCTTATTATTTTCTGCTTGAATGATTTTATCGATCATTTTAAAGCTTCACCATCCCAACAATCAGGACAACCAGCAGGATTCATAAACATTTTTAATTGATATGACAATCCTATTAGCTCCGTCTTATTTTCATTTCCGGTAATTGCCATTGTACAAAACTCAGCAACCGTTTTGCAAAGTGCAATTAAATACTCTTTTCGAGCAATTGTTATTGTGTTGATAAATGTATTTTTATTTGACTGTTTTAAAGTTACTATTATATTGACCAAGCCAATAATAAACGTAAGTATTACACCTATTAAAGTTATTACTTCTGTCTTCATTTTATCATTTATATATGAATTTTCAGGGGGCTGTGTCAAAACTCCATTCTCCCCTAAATCAACTATCATTTTTAAAGAACAATCGCTATCAAAGAGCCAAAAACTCAATGATAGCGATTGTTTTATCTGATTAGAAAGGGTGGTAACTATCGATATAAAAGGAAACTTCTCACAATTCCATGTTTTGACACACCCCCTCCTTTCTTTCGTGAGCTTCGGGCGGACAAAGAAAGGAGCAAAGAAACCTCGATGAAAAACACCTCATTACTTTTGACAGTGAGTTGAAACGGCTCAAAAGTAACAAAAAGCCATTTCTACTCTTTCAATGGTTTTACCGCAAGTTTGCAGGTGACAAAATTCATAGATTGTGTAATTGAATAGCCATTCGATTGTCATATAAGCTCTTTTTTGGCTATTTTATCAGCAGTAGTTCTTTACGCTGATAGCTCAGCAGTGTCGGTCGTTTCGAAAGGAACTCATACCCCAGTAATCCGTCGAGTTTCACCTCTTTATCTTTGTTCAGATGAGCGATGTTGCTAAAAACCGTTTCTGTGTTTTTGTACAGCGTTGTTCCTACATAAAACCTCTTGAGTATAGCATGAGTTACATTTTTCTTATTTATGGAAGCTCCTCCCAAATCCCTTGTCTTTATTTTCTTCAGATATCCCTTCATCTGAGGCAGAAGTTCCACATCCAACAAATTAACGGTTGCTCCGCAATCGATACCCATCTTGCGATAACTGCCGCCTATCTCGATAGAGACAATCGGAATATGCCCTCGCCATTCGAGAGGAACGGTTTCGATAAGGTGACCCGAAAATTTCTCTTTTCGATATGTTTCGAAATAGTCAGGATTGATGAGCGTAATAACTTTCCTGTCATAATCATACAATACATCGTATTTTCTCAGCAAATCATGACCTATCAGACCGTAAATAGGTCTGCCGTCAATTTCCAGATGGGAGATGTCATGCGTCAGCATATCTTGCTCATCGACACGGGTTCCATAGAAGTCAATACTTGCTTTGACGATATTAGTCCCCGATAAACTCTCATCGTGCACCCCTTTGGCAGAACTTAAAACAGTCTTGTTGGTTCCTGCATCGGTTGTTGTATCCTTTTCCATGTATTTCGAATTGATTATGGTAAACCCTGAACCGCTATCCAGTATGAAATCTTTTTCTATTCCATTGATAGAAGCCTTGACGATAATCAGCCTTCCCATTCTTGTAAACGGAATTTCTATTACGTTTTCCGGATTGTACTGAATTTTTGAAGGATCTGTTTTTGCTGTTTTTACTTCGATTTTGAGCAATTCCATTCTTCTTATCTTGTTCTTTTCGTTGAACTCGAAAAAAGCCTGTTTTTTCCCTTTTTTTTCATATTCCACATCGTAGTTCAATGTCAGACCTGTGGCATCCGTACGAGCCTCTGTCAGGGTAAAACTTTTGATGCCTCCTAAGTTGCCCACCAACATTTCGAGCACTTTTTCCGCTACCGGTGTGGTTTGCCCTGATATTTCAAACTTTTCCGAGAGGTGGGGCTTGATTTGTGTCATGTCTTGTTTGCCGACGGCCTCGAACACGACGCCGGCAATCCGTTCACATTCAGCTCTGTCCTGCGCAAAAGCCGTTGTTGTAATGACCACAGATAAAATCGACAATAAAATACATTTCATTTTCATTATGTATCCTCCCTATTGTTCATATGTATGTAAAATATCGTTTTCTTTAAAGTCATTTGTGCAGAGCGACTGCCGATGGCAATTGCTCTGCAGGATTGATTAAATCCCCACAACCGGGTCCTCGTCCTCGTTAGGTTTTGGCACAGAAGGCTTTGTGCCTTTCTTGGGCTTGGCTGTTGTCTGTTCGTAGGTCACGTCGGTAAGCGTAAAATACTTCTTTGACGGACTGAGGCGAACCACGGGCTTTTCGATATGTTTTTGCACGTTAAAAGTCTCTCCTTTAGGTACGACTTTACTTTTGAATGAGGGGTTGAGCGTTCCTAAATCGCCGAACTCTACGATGTCTCCATTCGCCACAATATCACGTGCGATTTCTGTAGCGTAGTTCAATACGGCTTCTACTTCCTGACGGTTAAATGTGGTGGATTTGGCCACCCGTTCGCAGAAACTGCGGAAACTAACACGATGCCTACCCGTAGGCTTAGCAACTTGTACTATTTTCCCGGCGTTTGCGCCAAAATTCATTTTACGTTCCACAAGAACGAATTGTAAAGGTTTGTTTGCCATGATGAGTCAGATATTCCTCCTTTGTTTCGCACTCCCGAAGTCGGAGGATTTCGCTTACGGAAGCATCTATTTACACCGATAACGCAAAAATATCCTATTTATTTTGAAAGTGGTAATAAATCCTCTAAAAAGTGACGTAAGATTTTGAAGGAGTGACGTAAGAATCTTTGAAATCTTACGTAAGATTCGATAGCTTCTTCGAGCACTTCCCGCAAGTCGGGGTGAACGTTTCTCACCAAATACCTAAAAATCAGAACTGACTGTATCGTAATTCATTTGTACTATTCTGCCTTTTTTAGCCCCTCAGGGATGGATTTTTTCTTAAAAACAGCCCTTGCCTTTGGTGTATCGGCAACCTCTTTCAAATAATAGTTTTACTTTTGTAAATCAATTATGAATCAGATAAAAACAGATCGACATAAAATGGTTAAAATAACTTTCCCGGACGGGAATGTACGTGAGTATGAAAATGGAGTTACCGGCTACGATATTGCCGGCAGTATAAGCAGCCGTCTCCAGCAAGAAGTTCTTTCAATCGGTGTTAACGGTGAGATTTGGGACTTGATGAGACCTATCAACCGGGATTCTGAAATCAAACTTTATAAATGGAAAGATCCTGAGGGTAAACACGCATATTGGCACTCCAGTGCGCACTTGATGGCACAAGCATTGGAAGAAATCTATCCGGGCACAAAGTTCGGCATAGGGCCGGCCATAGAAAACGGTTTCTATTATGACGTCGATCCGGGAGAAGGCGTATCGATCAAAGACTCCGACCTTCCGGTTATTGAGGAACGAATGCGTGAAATCGTTGCCCGAAAAGAAACCATCAAAAGAAATGACATCAGCAAAGCGGATGTATTAAAAATGTTCGGCGATAAAAATGATGAATATAAAGTGGAGCTCATCAGCGAACTGCCGGATGGACATATCACCACCTATACACAGGGAGGATTTACAGACCTTTGCCGTGGTCCTCACTTGCCGAATACCGGATACATCAAGGCCATTAAACTGCTAAGCGTGGCAGGAGCATACTGGCGCGGAGATGAAACGAGGAAACAGCTTACCCGTATATATGGCATAACATTCCCAAAAAAGAAAATGCTGGACGATTATCTGGTCATGCTGGAAGAAGCGAAAAAACGCGATCACCGCAAGATCGGCAAAGAGCTCCAACTTTTTGCTTTTTCGTCCAATGTGGGTGCCGGGTTGCCGTTATGGCTCCCCCGTGGCACTCAATTACGACTCCAGTTGGAAGATTTTCTTAAACGAATTCAGAAAAAATTCGGTTATCAGCAAGTAATCTCGCCACATATCGGGAACAAACAGCTTTACATAACAAGCGGACACTATGCAAAATACGGAGCAGACAGTTTCCGCCCCATCACAACGCCGCAGGAAGGTGAAGAGTTTATGCTCAAACCCATGAACTGCCCGCACCACTGCGAAATATATAAATCGCTTTCTCCGTTCTCGTACCGCGATATGCCTTTGCGCCTGGCCGAATTCGGAACGGTTTACCGCTACGAACAAAGCGGAGAGCTGCATGGTCTGACACGGGTCAGGGGGTTTACGCAAGACGATGCTCACATCTTCTGCCGACCGGATCAGATCAAGGAGGAGTTTTGTAAAGTGATGGATATCATCTTCATCATCTTCAAGGCTTTGGACTTCAAAAACTATGAAGCACAGATTTCTCTTCGCGACCCAAACAATCGTGAGAAGTATATCGGTAGCGATGAAAATTGGGAACGTGCGGAAAGAGCAATTGTGGAGGCTTGTGAAGAAAAAGGGTTGCCTGCACACGTTGAATACGGAGAGGCCGCATTCTACGGTCCCAAGCTCGACTTCATGGTAAAAGATGCTTTGGGTAGAAGCTGGCAGTTGGGAACCATACAGGTGGACTACAACTTACCGGAACGCTTCGACTTGGAATATACCGGAGAAGACAATAAAAAGCACCGTCCGGTGATGATACACCGCGCGCCTTTTGGCTCAATGGAGCGTTTTGTTGCCGTGCTTATAGAACACACTGCCGGTAAATTCCCGCTGTGGCTCGCTCCGGATCAGGTAATCATACTCCCGATCAGTGAAAAATTCAACGATTACGCATACGAAGTAGCCAAAATACTGAACGAGCAGGACGTTCGCGTACAGGTAGACGACAGAAACGAAAAAATCGGCCGTAAGATTCGTGACAACGAGTTAAAAAGAATACCCTATATGCTCATTGTCGGTGAAAAAGAAGCGGAAAATCGTGAAGTATCTGTAAGAAAGCAAGGTGAGGGAGATAAAGGTTCAATTAAAATTACTACCTTTGCCGAGCAAATATTAAAAGAAGTGGAAGATATGCTCGAAAGTTGGCGACAATAAGACAGACTATCCGGGCTTCTATATTAAAATAAAAACAACTAAATCAGAAAGGACTTAGCAGAAAGGAACGAATGGTATCAGACAAACTCAAATTACAATACCGCACCAACGAAGGTATTCGTGCTCGTGAGGTGCGATTAGTGGGTGATAATGTAGAACAAGGTATATATAGTATCCAAGAAGCGCGCAGAATGGCTCAAGATCAGGATCTTGACCTTGTAGAAATATCACCGAATGCCGAACCGCCTGTATGCCGTATTATTGACTATCAAAAATTTGTTTACCAGCAAAAGAAACGTCAAAAAGAGCAAAGAGCTAAGTCTACGAAAGTTGTAGTTAAAGAAATTCGTTTCGGTCCTCAGACAGACGAACATGATTACAACTTTAAGTTGAAGCATGCAAAAGGCTTCCTTCAGGAAGGTGCCAAAGTTAAAGCATACGTTTTTTTCCGCGGCCGTTCCATTCTGTTTAAGGATCAGGGAGAAGTACTTTTGCTACGCTTTGCAAATGATTTGGAAGAAATCGGGAAAGTGGAACACCTCCCGGTTCTTGAGGGCAAACGTATGACAATTATGTTGGCACCCAAGAAAGAAGGAGGTTCCAAAAAGGCTAAAGAAAACAATCAGCCTAAAAAAGAAGAAACCAAAGAAATGGAATAATTGCCGCGCATAGGCTGCGTAGGTAATGACCATATATAAATTAAAAACTTAACAAAAATGCCTAAACAAAAGACTATCTCCGGTGCTAAAAAGAGATTTGCACTTACCGGAACAGGTAAAATCAAACGTAAGCATGCTTTTAAGAGTCACATTCTGACGAAGAAAACCAAAAAGCAAAAACGTCACCTGACTAACTTCGGAACGATTAACCGCGTAGACGAAAAGTCGGTAAAAGAAATGCTGAATTTGAGATAATCCGCTTAGAGTGGGTAAAACTCAATTAAAAGTTTGCAACAAGTAAGATTTTAAGTAACAGAGAGGACAGCATTAAAGAGCCGTTATTACGCTCGGCCGCTGCCAATCACAAAATTTATCAATTATGCCAAGATCAGTCAATCACGTCGCTTCCAGAGCAAAAAGAAAAAGAATTCTGAAGCTGACTCGCGGATACTACGGTGCCCGCAAGAACGTTTGGACGGTAGCTAAAAACACATGGGAAAAAGGTTTGACTTATGCCTACCGCGACCGTAAGAACAAAAAACGCAACTTCCGCTCTTTGTGGATTCAACGTATCAATGCCGCCGCACGTCTGGAGGGTATGTCCTACTCTCGTCTGATGGGTGCGCTCCATACGAAGGGAATTGAAATCAACCGTAAAGTTTTAGCAGACTTGGCGGTAAATCACCCTGAAGCGTTCAAAGCCATTGTAAACAAGGTGAAATAAACATCATTTCCGAAAAAACCAAAAAGACCGTCTCTATGCAAAAAGGGACGGTCTTTTTATATAGAGACGGTATAAACCGGCAGGCTCTTTGTTGAGATTTGTTGTTTGAAACCGTATCTTTGCAGATAGAAAAACGGATGATTTTATCAATATAAAAGAGAAGATGATCATAACTGCCGAACGTTATCACGATATAAGTATGGGACACCGTGTCGTGGGACACGAACATAAGTGCCGACATCTGCATGGGCACAATTACCGCATACATTTCAGTTGCACTGCTGCTCAACTGGATGACTTGGGAAGAATCATCGACTTCAGTATTATCAAAGAAAAGCTATGTATATGGCTTGAAGATAATTGGGATCATAAGATGATGATTTGGGAAGAAGATCCTATGCTCCCCGACCTGCAAAAAATCGCTCCTGACGATTTGGTTATTGTTCCTTTCAATCCGACTGCCGAAAAAATCGCCCAATATTTAGTAGAAGAGATCGCTCCTGTACAATTGAAGAATACCGGAGTAACTCTAATCGAATGCCGAGTGGAAGAGACGAGAAAATGCGCAGCCACATACAAGTTATAGATGAAGAAACTGAATATTAAGGAAATCTTTTACAGTCTTCAAGGGGAAGGTTTGAATACAGGACGTGCGGCCATATTCATCCGCCTTAGCGGTTGTAATCTGAAATGCTCTTATTGCGATACGGATTTCAAAAATGGCATACCAATGTCTGTCGAAGAGATAGAAAAAGTCATCGACGAGTACCCCGGCCGTCTTATCATCTGGACAGGAGGAGAACCGACCTTACAATTAACAGATGAGATTACAGCCTATTTTAAGAATGCAGGTTATGAGCAAGCCATCGAAACCAATGGAACACGTACTGTACCAACAGGGATAGATTATATTACCTGCAGTCCGAAACCCGAAGCAATACCCTTCCTCAAATCCAACTTCCCTAATGGTGTAGATGAATTTCGATTTCCTGTCGGATCAAGAGGAACCTTACCTCCGGATATCGGAGTTTTACCTCCGGCCAGAGCGTATATGGTCAGTCCGATATTTTCAGGCAATAAGAATATGGAAATAGATCGAGAAGCAGTAGAGCGTTGCCTGCAATTTATTATGGAAAATCCGAAATGGCGGCTTAGTATCCAACTGCACAAGCTACTCGATTTCCAATAGACCGCATTTCTTTTTAAGCATCCAAGCCTTGCTCCATACGTGTTAAAAGCACAAAATCTTCCACACTCAGTTGTTCCGGACGTTTGGCAAAGATCGGATTATCATATCCGGTATATTCCGGTCCGAAAAGTTGTTTCAATGAATTTCGCAAAGTCTTACGCCGCTGATTAAAGGCTGTTTTAACCAAACGACGAAAATGCTGTTCATCGCAACCGAGATCCGTACGTGAATTTCGCACAAGGCGTATTACCCCACTCTTCACCTTGGGAGGAGGATTGAATACGTGTTCGTCTACAGTAAAAAGATATTCCACATCATACCAGGCTTGTAAAAACACACTCAAGATACCGTAAGCCTTTTTGCCGGGAGGCGAAGCCAGACGTTGGGCAACCTCTCGCTGCAGCATACCCGAGCAGCAAGGTATTCGGTCTTTATAATCCAACAACTTAAAGAAAATCTGACTGGAAATATTGTAGGGGTAATTCCCTATCAGCGTGAATTGTTGTGGTTCAGGGAATATATGCGTCAAATCAAGTTTCAAAAAATCGGCTTCGATAATTCGTCCGTTCAACCTGGGTTCATTCTTCTTCAAGTAATCTACCGACTCCGCATCCAGCTCCACCACACGGGTATCATATCCTTTGTTCAACAAAAAAGTAGTAAGGACACCCATACCGGGACCAACCTCCAAAACAGGTAACGATTTATAAGAATCGAGCGTATCGGCAATTCGTTCGGCAACACTTAAATCCTTAAGAAAATGCTGCCCTAAGGATTTTTTAGCCCTGACTTGAGACATATAATTGTATTTTACTTCCGAATAATTAATGTCGTAAAGTTACTAAATAGTTCAGGAGCCATCGGTATGAAAGAGGAAAAGCCGTATTTCTGCAATGTCATATTGTTGTGGCAAAGTTTTTTGAAATATCAAATTGGCGAAATTGGACAATATCAATCTGTCGGAAAGCAAGTATATTAGCAAAAAACAGAGATGATGAGATACAGTACCGAACATTTTTATCAGGAAAAAATCAATCAGGTCATCGATTACATAAGTGCCAACCTGCATTCTCCGTTGCAAATGGATGTAATTGCGGATAAGATAAACGTATCCCAAAGACAACTACTCCGTATCATGCGTTCCGCATTGAAAGAGTCATTGTATACCTATATATCCAGACAGCGTGTCGAACGGGCTGTATTGTATATGCAAACAGAAAAAATGAGCTTGACGAAATTGTCCGCAATGGTAGGATACGATAATCCGCAATCGTTCTCAAAAGCTTTTAAGAAACAGTTCGGAATACCTCCTAAAACATATTTGAATGAGTTGCAATCTCAATTGGAAAGATATGTACGAAGCAGTGGAAACAGGAATAATCTCCAAGCTGAAATATACCATTTTGAAGGCTTGGAGCTGGTTTATATTCGAATATTCGGTAAATACGGTGAGGAAAAAACCTATGAAAAAGCATGGAATAAATTGATACGATTCCTGAAAGCCAATCAGGCTCTGACATCTAAAACACGTTTTATCGGATTAAGTTTTGATGACCCTAATATCACAAAACCAAATCTCTGTCGCTTCTATGCTTGTGCATCAGTACAAAAGAAAATTATTCCAAGAGGTGAATTCGGAACGTTCGTCTTGCAACAAGGTAAATATGCGGTATATACTTTGCATGGCAGTTGTTTCGGATTACAAGAGCTGTATAATAACATCAGCGTGAATTTTGAATATACAATTCGCCATGGCATGGCATTTGAAGAGTATATCCACTATTCAAAACAGCATGACAAAGAGAATATAACAAAAGTTTATATACCGATAAAATAGAATTGTCCGATATATCGCAGCGAAATCAATACTCTCGAAACTATAAGACATGATACATCGTCCGGTATACCTGTAATAATATAAAATCTAAAACATATGGAAACAAAATACATTGTCCTTACAAAAGAAAACATCGATAACGAACATATCTGCTGTGCATTCTCCGATAAAAAATGTTCAGAAGGATATGAAATGAAAAAAGCATGGCTCAAAAAAGAGTTGGACAATGGATATATTTTCAGACGACTGGATGCTCGTGCAAAGGTTTTTATAGAATATGTTCCGGCTGAAAAAGCCTGGCTTCCGGTTGATGCCCCGAACTATTTAATGATAAATTGTTTTTGGGTTTCAGGACAGTATAAAGGGCACGGACATGCCAAAAATCTACTGCAATCTGCCATCGATGATGCGAAAGCACAAGGTAAAAGCGGTTTGGTTACAGTGGTCGGAACAAAGAAATTTCACTTCATGAGCGACACCAAATGGTTGCTCGGACAGGGATTTGAAACAATAGAAAAAATAGAGAGCGGATTTTCTCTGCTGGCTTTGAGAATAAATTCCCAATCCCCTGCTCCATCGTTCAAAGAGTGTGTAAAAAGCGGGGCATGCGAGCACAAAGAAGGAATGGTCGTTTACTATAGCAGTCGCTGTCCGTTTACGGACTATTATGTAAATGGCTCTTTATCATTCCTGACGGAATCGAATAATATTCCGCTAAAAATCATAAAGTTGGAGACGATGGATCAAGCACAATCATCCCCAACTCCTGCCACAATCTTTTCGGTATTCTATAATGGCAGATTTCTAACAACGGATATGAGCATATGTACGGAATCGCGGTTTAACAAATTCTTGAAAGAAATTCAGAATAAAAAACCTTAAGTCCATATTATTCTTTAATTCATTGCTTCCACAAGAATTGTAAATAAATCATACTCCTTTTAGAGAGATTGGTGGAAAAACATCTCTTTTGTTTTTATATCTTTGAACACGAGTTATTTGGCGTGCAAACCGGGGAGAGCATAGCCGATAAATTGTTTTCAAACAGTTTATCGGTTTCCCTTACATTCGTTCCTGCTGCAAATCATCAATATGCAATGAGAGCGAATTTATTGCACTGCAGATGAATCGTACAAAATATAAAAGAGAATGAATGTGGATAAAAGGCTGAAATCTGTTCTAAAAGTAATACTGCCCCTTTTTATCGGAATCACACTGTTGTGGGTAACGTATCGAAAAATGGATTTCCATTCCATTACCCATATCATAAAAAGCGGGGTAAATTATTCTGTCATCATCGGTTCATTATTTTTGGGTATCGGAGCAAATATTCTTCGCGGACTTCGGTGGCAGATACTTATAGAGCCGTTAATTGCAGGAGAGCCGCATACCAAAAAAAGCAATGCTGTCTACACCACTTTGGGTTCCTATGCCGTAAATATGGCACTGCCCCGCGCCGGAGAAATTTGGCGCTGTGTGGAAATGGGCAGATACGAAAAAATCTCTTTCAGCCGGTTATTGGGAACTCTATTTGTTGAGCGCATCATAGATCTTCTCATCATAGGCATCATTCTGCTATCCATTTTCATAGGAGCAGGACAATTCTTTTCTGAATTTTTCTCTAAAAACTCAAGCATAACAGAGGGGTTCTCATCCATTTTCGGCTCTATCTGGTTTTATCTCGGAATAGTTGTTTTAGGCACCGCCATCGGAGTTATCTACAGATATTTAGTTCGGAAAAAACCGGAGCATCGAATCACTTCTTTTATCAATAAGCTCCTCGATGGGTTGAAATCGATTGTGAACATGAAAAAAAGAACCCTGTTCATCGCCTATAGTTTACTGATATGGATCGGTTACTTCTTTTACTTCTATGTCACATTCTTTGCGTTCAGCTTCACCGGTGCTTTAGGTTTGGGTGTCGGTCTGATTGCTTTTGCCATGGGCAGTCTGGCCGTTATTGTTCCGGTTCAGGGAGGTGTCGGTCCCTGGCATTTCATGGTCATATCCGCATTAGTGGCTTTCGGGGTAGCCAAAGACGATGCCGGAGCTTTTGCCCTGATTGTGCATACCATACAATCCTTAGGTACTGTAATTGCAGGATTTATAGGCATCTTTCTTTTACCTTTAACGAATAAAGATTATATTCGTGTGTCGGCTTAACAGCCAGTGAAAACATTAACATTGATAATCGTATAACTATGGCTTCCGAGATTAAGAATCTTGCACCTCAACCGGTTTGGGGATATTTCTATGAATTGACACAAATTCCCCGCCCCACCGGGCAAATGAAAGAAGTAACCGAATATATCAAATCGGTCGGTAAATCCCTGAATTTAGAAACATTAGAAGACGAAGTCGGTAACATTCTGATTCGTAAACCTGCCACACCCGGATTTGAAAGCAGACCGGTAGTAACACTACAGTCGCATCTGGATATGGTTCCCCAGAAAAATACGGCAACTGTTCACGATTTTACTAAAGATCCCATCGACGCATATGTAGAGGGTGATTGGGTGACTGCGCGCGGAACCACACTGGGAGCAGACAACGGTATCGGAGCCTCATATGCTTTGGCCGTTATGGCGGACAACGATTTCCGGCACGGACCGCTCGAAGCTCTTTTTACCATAGACGAAGAGGTCGGTATGGTAGGAGCCAATGGGCTCAAACCGGGTTTCTCAAAAGGAGAAATTCTGATTAATCTGGATTCCGAGTCCGAATGCGAGCTTTTTGTAGGTTGTGCCGGTGGTATCGATGTCAATGCCTCTTTGGAATACAAGGAAGAAGAACAAACACCGGAAGGTGATGTGGGAGTAAAACTTTCCCTCACAGGGTTAAGAGGAGGACACTCGGGCATGGAAATAGATTTAGGACGCGCTAATGCCAATAAACTGATGTTCCGCTTCCTGAAAGATGCCGTGGAAAACAACGGTGCCCGTTTAGTGGAGTTTGAAGGCGGCTCTCTGCGCAATGCTATCCCGCGTGAAGCTTTCGCCACCATTACCATACCGGAAAATGAGGCCGATATGTTGTGGGAATTGGTTTCGGACTATCAGGATATTTTTATCAAAGAGTACGAAAATATCGAAGACGGTATCAAATTCGAAGCCGAGCGTTTGGAACACGTACCCTCACACGTTGTGCCGGAAGAAATTCAGGACAGTATCATCAATGCCATCGAGGCTTGTCCGAATGGAGTAATCTCTATGCTAACCAGTTTCCCCGGTACGGTGGAATCTTCGTCCAACATGGCCAGGGTTACGGTAAAAGACAAAAAGTTCGAAGCCGTATTCCTTGTACGCAGCTCGTCCGAGTCACGCAAGATGTATCTGGCTTCGATGATCGAAAGCACATTCAATCTGGCCGGAGCGGTAGTCGAGTTCGATGCACCCTATAATGGTTGGGAGCCGAATATCAACTCCCCCATCATGAAGTACATGAAAGAGGCCTATGAAAGATGCTATGGCAAAACGCCCGAAATAAAAGTAATCCACGCCGGTTTGGAATGTGGCATTATTCAGGGAGCCATGCCCGATATGGACATGATTTCTGTGGGGCCGGATATCAGAAGTCCGCACTCTCCCGATGAAAAAGTTCACATTGCCTCTGTCGAGCGTACATGGAATGCGCTGAAAGATGCACTCACACACATCGAATAATATTTTCTGAAAATGAAAAATCAGTAATTGTCAAACCCTCCGCCATGATAAACCTCATTTTCAAAGGTGTTTTACGGTCGGAGGGTTATTATTTTATAAACTATTTTTAATATGAAAACAGCTTTTGTTTTTCCGGGTCAAGGAGCACAATTTGTAGGAATGGGAAAGGAACTGTATGAAAATTTCCCCAAAGCAAAGCAATTATTCGACCAAGCCAATGAAATATTAGGCTTCAACATTACCGATATTATGTTCGCCGGTACAGACGAACAATTAAAAGAAACCAAGGTTACACAACCTGCGGTTTTTCTACACTCCGTCATTAAAGCTGCCACAATGGACAATCTGAAGTGCGATATGGCTGCCGGCCATTCACTGGGTGAATTCTCCGCTTTAGTGGCTATCGGAGCATTGAGTTTTGAAGATGGTCTTCGTTTGGTTTCCAAACGTGCGATGGCCATGCAAAAAGCCTGTGAGCTACAGCCAAGTACAATGGCAGCAATCATCGGTCTGCCCGATGAGAAAGTAAAAGAAGTCATCAATGGAATCAAAGACGAGGTGGTAGTAGCTGCAAACTTCAATTGCCCCGGACAAATCGTTATTTCCGGTTCGATAGAGGGGGTAAACAAAGCTTGTGAAGAACTTAAAGCTGCAGGAGCCAAGCGTGCTCTTCCGCTCAAAGTGGGCGGTGCTTTCCACTCTCCGCTTATGGAGCCGGCAAGGGAAGAGTTGGCCAAGGCCATTGAAGAAACCGCATTTAATACACCGAGTTGCCCTATTTACCAGAATGCAGTTGCCGCAGCCGTTTCCGATCCTGCAGAAATCAAACAAAACCTGATTATGCAACTTACAGCCCCTGTACGTTGGACGGAAAGCGTTCAGAAAATGATTGCAGACGGAGCCGGTAAGTTCATGGAATTCGGTCCCGGTTCCGTTTTGCAGGGTCTGATAAAAAAGATCGATAAAGAGGTTGAAGCCGAAAGCCATCAATAACATTTATCGCTTCTTTCGATTTTAGATTTTTCGGTAAAATTTTCGGCTATTTGTAAGGCGTTCTAATACAACTCCTTGCAGATAGCCGAAATTCTTTGCCTGATGGCCGAAAATTCTTCAGGCAAAGAATAAAAATCCAAGTTAACTTCGTTGAAAATCCATTGCGCTAAGAATTTTCAACCATCAGGCAGAGAAGTTTTATCGTCTTTATTCTATCTCATGAAGAAAGCGACTGTATCCAAAATAAATCAGATACAGCCGCTTTCTTTTTCCCTATACGATTATTCGTTTTTGAGGTATTTCACGGGATTGGCACGAGCGGCTTTCAAGCTTTGCGCACTCGTGCTCAAAAGAGAGAGTAGAATAACAATCAATGCAGCCAAAACAAACACCCACCACGAAAGATCTATGTGGTAAACAAATGTTTCCAGCCATCTTTTCATAGCCCAATATGAAACAGGCACAGCTATAACCAAAGCAATGCCCAACCGTTTCAATGACTCCAGATTGAGCATCCGCAGGATGATACTTTCCGTTGCTCCATTCACCTTGCGAACAGCTATTTCTTTCTCCTTCTGCCGTATCATGTAAAGGCTCATGGCAAAAACACCCATAATCATTATAAACATGGTAAGCACAGCAAAGGCTGTTATCAGCTGCGAGAGGTTGATCTGATTCGTATACCGCTGTTTGATGATATCCTTTGCCCACATGGGATCATCTGCCATAGTCAGATTTCCGACACGTTTATAAGTTTCCATGATTTGATGCCTTACCACATTTTTGTCGGCACTGTCTTTAACACGCACCAGTGTTGCCCACGGATACTCGTTTCTATATAAGGGACGAACCTGCAAAGGCGGTTGTTCCATGGTCAAGGGCTTAAATTTGATATCGGGCATCTTACCCACCATCCAATACCTTAGTTCGCTCCGCTCATGCTGTGTATACATATTCGTTACCGGATCGGGCTGTACGACATTGATCATTTTGGCGTTTCCATAAGTCGGTACGATTTTCGTTTCCCGGACTTGTGCCCCCTTCTCGAATATCACTTCAATCGGTTCAGCGGTCAGCGGTTGCGGTTCGATCTCGAAAAACTTGAAAAAACAGGTATCCACAGCCATTTCCCAAGAACTTACGGCTTCACCGTTTTTGGAAAAAGATAAATTATTATTATATCTCAACGGTTCACCGGCACAGAATGTAACCATGTCGACATCCGGTATCTTCATCAACTCCGTACGTAACAACGCCTGTGGAACGGAATCCATCTGATTGTTTATCCAAAGGATATCCTGCGTGCGAAACCCCAAATCGGTATACATAAGAAAGCGTGTCTGAAGGAGCATGAAGAAGCTGCAAATCAGCAGCCCCACCGATACCGTATACTGGAATACGATAAGTACTTTGGAGTATACGCTCTTTACCCGGTAGCGAAATGTGCCCTTGACGATCTCGATAGGTCTGAACCGGGAGATAATGACAGCAGGCAGAATGCCGGCCAACACCGACAGCAGTAAAACAAAAAGCAAAGCAACGACAATAACAGCGGGGGTAAACTGATGAATCAAATCCAAACGTGTATCCAATACGCGTTCGAAGAACGGCTCCATCAGAAAAGCCAAGAGCAGCCCCACCGCAAAAGATATGGCAGTCATGACCAAAGACTCTCTCAGAAAGCGGCGTATCAGTTCCGAACGGCTGCTACCATGCAGACGGCGTATAGCAGCTTCCTTGCCTCTGAAGCCGGCTTGTGCCACAGTCATGTTGATATAGTTAAGCATGGCTATGATTAAGATCAGGAAAACGATACCGGTAATAACTTTCACTTTTGTCGGATCATTCTTTTGTATATCATACGTGCCGGCCGTTACTTTGGGGTCGAAGTAACACTTGCGAAGAGGAACGAAATGAACTTCTTTCTGAAATCCGTTCTTGTAAATCCATGTGCGCTCATCCTTCTTGAATGTTTCCTCCAAAAACTTTTCTTTGGCATGAACATTCGTACCCGGCTTCATCAGAAAGTATGCCGTAAAACTGCAATTACCCCAGTTCTCTAAAATCTCCTTACCCCGAGTAAGAGTAATGGCGTTGTAATTGACAATGCAATCGACCTTGGGAAACTGACTGTTATTCGGTATCGGTTTCATCAAACCTGTTACGGTAAAATGTTCTCCATGCAAGGGTATCGTTTTGCCGATCGCGTTTTCATCTCCGAACAGTTTTTTTGCCGCTGTAGCGGTCAGCACGACGGAATTGTGCAAGCGCAACACTTCATGTCTGTTTCCTGCAATAAGCGGAAAATCGAACAGGCTGAAAAAGGTACTGTCAGCTAAAAGTTCTTTTATTGAAACCGCCTCGTTATTAAATGTCTTAACCAAAATATTCGACGATAAAACACGGCAAAAACTTTCCACTTCCGGAATCAAATCCCGGATATAGGCAGGAGTCGGATTACTGAGAGCAGACTGTTCTTCACTTCTCATCATAAAAATACGATCCGCCTTCTTGTGTATGTTGTCCACCGTAAGCTCATTCTTGGCATAAAAGCCCAAAATTATTACGAACATCAGTGAAACGCCAAACCCCATGATTGAGACGAAAGTGTAAAGTTTATTGCGGCTCAGATATTTGAAATAAGTACGCATATACTATCTACTGTAACATTGTTTTGTATTAATAATAAAGGTAAATCCCTTTCCTCTGGTCTTGAATCTTAAAAATACATACTTCATTCTCTTTCCGAAGAATCTTATTACTGCCGTACTCTTATTCTCTCATCAAAATGAATACAGTTTTAATTCTATTCGAGAAGGAAGTTTTACCGATGGTCGGAAACAGTTACAGGCAAATTTTGCCGGTAACCGTTTCACGACTTTACAGGGAGATATCGAGTATGAAAAAACAAATCACAAATAAGAGTTTCTTGCCCATCTCTTATTCTTATCAACAATAAAAGCTTTTCTCCCTGCCATCGGCACTTAACCGACTTCTCAGCCGATTATCTTACCGTCGAAGAGTTTTACTACACGATGTGCAAAGCCGGCATCATGTTCGCTATGGGTTACCATCACGATGGTAGAACCCTCTTTATTCAGTTGTGTCAGCAACGACATCACTTCAGCTCCGTTTTTAGAGTCCAGATTACCCGTAGGCTCATCCGCAAGAATCAATTTAGGGTTGGCAACCACAGCACGGGCTATGGCCACGCGCTGCTGCTGACCACCCGAAAGCTGGTTCGGGAAATGGCTCGAACGGTGGCTGATGCTCATTCTGCGAAGAGCCTCTTCTACACGGCTTTTACGCTCGGAGGCTTTCACTCCCAAATAGATCAATGGCAGTTCCACATTCTCTTCCACCGTCATTTCATCGATCAGGTTAAAACTCTGAAAAACAAAACCGATTTTTCCTTTACGCACAGATGTACGATCCTTTTCTTTCAGGTTTCCGACCTCCTGGCCATCCAATGTATAAGATCCTTCAGACGGGTTATCCAGCAGACCCAGGATATTGAGCAATGTGGACTTCCCACAGCCTGAGGGACCCATAATGGCAATAAACTCACCTTCTTTAACATTCATGCTAACGCCATCCAGGGCCACTGTTTCAATCTCTTCCGTACGGAAAATCTTGCTCAAGTTTTTAATTTCAATCATTGTTTTTAGTTATTAAAGATTAATATTCTATTAAAATTCGGATTACTCGCTTTGAATGGATTTCACAGGATTTTCGCGTGCTATTTGCAGGCACCTCAAGGATACTACCGAAAGCACAAGAAGTAAGATCAGAATCATACACAGGAGACCTGAAAACCAGGTTAATCCGGCATGAACGGCAAATCCGGCTTGCCACATCTCACTGACCCAATAAGCCAAAATCACTCCTATGGCAATGGCCGGTAAGGAAACCTTGCATATATCGGCAATAAAAACATGAAGTATATCGACAGTTCCTGCTCCGTTTATTTTGCGAATGGCAAGTTCTTTTCTCCGGCGAACAACCTCATTACTGACATACCCCACGATACCGATAAGGGCAATCAGCACTGCTATCACACCGCCTACTGCTATTCCATTACGGAAAGAACGTACACTGCCCAGCGCGACGTATTTGTCTTCCTCCATACTGTACAAACTCACTTTACCGGTGCCGAACTCCTTGTCCAAAAGGTTGATAATGGATTGTCTGACTTCCTGAGTGTCTGAGGTTAGAGATATGATCAGCACATTGCCGTAATTTTCATAATAGTTCATCAACTGCGGACGATTGTCGGGATAGGAAAGACTGTTGACAACGATATCTTCATAAACACCTCTGATCGTCATTATATTATTCCCTCGCTTCTTCCCTGATACGGTAATATTGGCACCGACAACCGGTCCTTCGATTACATTCAGATTTCGTAGGCGGTCTGCAAACTTACGGCTGACAATAATATCCGTCGGTGCGGATTTACCTTCTTTGAAAGGTGCGCCTTCCACGAAAGTCAACTTCATGATATCGGCGTAATCGGCATCGATCCAGCCCAAATCCGTAAAAGTAAATACTTCATTGTCCGGGTTCTTAGAATCGTAGACTACATTGCCGCTTTGTATCCACGCCGGAATAACGGCTGCAAATGATAGCTTGCCCACACCGGGTATCTGACTGAGTTGCTCTCTGAAAGCTATTTGCCGTGCCGGTTCCTTATAAAAAAGTTTTATATAATAATTCCCGGCTGTTCGATAACCCAAATCGCTTTGCTCCATAACACGGTATTGGTGCTGTACGGCATAAAGCATGGTGAGCATCATGGACGAACAAACCAATTGCACGAAAAGCAGTATAAGTTTCCATTTACGACCGCCCAACTTTATTTTCTGCATGGAATCGGTCACTGAAAAACGATTGTAAAGGACCGCCGGCAGGAAACTGATCACGATTAAAATAAAGAGCAGTAAAAACAACAAGGGCAAAATGACCGTAATATTCAACATCGCCTCGATGGAATGCGCCACCCAACTTTCAAAAAGAGGACGCACCAGAAGAATAAAAACGACAGCAAGTACACAAGATAAAATCAACAACAAAAACGAATCGGCAAAAGACATCCGTATCAAATCCTTCTGGCCGGCTCCATAACATTTATGGACGATAAGCCCTTTTACACGATTCAGCATAGTCCCAAAGACGAGAAGTACAAAATTCATTACCGAAAGAACTAAAATACCGACAGCCAAAAGAGACATGATCGGAATCATCTTCTTAACCGTTTCAAAATCGACCATAATGCGTCGTATCGGTCTCAGCCTGTATTCCATTTTGCCGCCGTTCTGCTCCAATTCTTCCATCGGCAGGTTTCTCCGTGCCAGGTCGTCCAGATCCTTTCTCAATGAAGCTGGGGAGACTCCCGGAGCCAGACGGACAAGCGTATTGAAAACATCTCCTCCGCCAAACCATCGATTTTGAAGTTCATTGCCCATTAACAAACTTTCGGACTCAAGAGAAATAACAATATCGTAACGCATTGTGGTGTTTTCGGGCAGTGCTTTGAAAACTCCTGCAATGGTCAGTACCTGATCGGGTTTCTTTTCCCATATAATGGTTTTTCCGACCGGATTGCCACCCAACGCTTTTGCTGTTTTGTCCGAAATCATACAGTAGAGCGACCGGCTTAATGCAGACCGGGGTTCTCCTGAAAGAATCGGCCTGCCGAGGACGTCAAAAAATTGCTCGTCGGCTAAAATCGCCATGGCCGATATTTTAGTTTTCTCCTCCGTGATAAACTCATCTTTATAAGTTACCACTCTGAAACGGGTAGCAGCTTCAATACCTGAAACGGAAGACTGTAAACCCGGAGCAACCGCTCCATTGGTAAAGACGGTTTCATCTGCCTGTTCGTTACCCGACCCCCTTCCGTAAACATAAGTCAGATATGTGCGTCCGGCATTGGGATAAAAACTGTTAAAACTGTAATAATACAACACCTCGCTAAGCATCAGGAAGCCAAAAGACAAGCCCAATCCAAGAGAAAGAATTTTAATAAAAGTTTTTTCACCTTTCTTGCCAAGACGACGCCAGGATTGTTTTACATAATTCATATTATTATTCATACTTAATAGATTCTACGGGATTCTGACGAATCAAACGGCGAACATTGAAGACTACCGCTGCGATAATAATAAGCATGACCAAGAGACCTACGGCAAGGAATGGCCATATTGTAAGTGAAATTCTATAATTGAACTTTTCCAGCCAGTTGGCTCCGAAATAAAAAGTTGCAATCAAGCCGACCAAAACAGCCGGAATACTGATCTTGAAAATATCAAGAACAAACAGACGGTAAATGTCGATGGCTCCGGCACCGTTAATTTTGCGTATGGCCAATTCTTTACGGCGTCTGTTTACCTCGGTATTGACGTATCCGATAAGTCCGACTAAAGCAATGAGTATGGCAATGGCACTACCGAAAAGGATGGTATTCCGGAAGGTTTTGGCTGCATCGAAACGTTTCAGCAATTCGGCTTCCATATCCTCAAAGGTCGTTTCCTTATATGGATCCGCCTGTTGCAATATATCGTTGATTTCGGCCATCAATTCGCCATCCATGCGGTCGAATCGAGCAGTCAGATATAAGATCCACTCATCTCCGTAAACCATGACTGATGCCATCTTTTCGGGATAAGGACTAAGATGGGCGCGACGCACGAGAATATCCTCATAAACACCCCGAATGGTTACCTTGCCATACGACGAAAGAAAAATCTCTTTACCCACAACACCATCCTGCCACCCCATTTGCTCGGCAACAGTTTCAGCCGATTTACGGCTAACCATAATTTCTTTTCCTTTGACCGTGGCAGCATCGAATTTACGACCCTCCAGAAGTTTGAATTTGTATAAATCGAAATGATATTCATCTACATCGAAAAGATCGGCCACATTGATCAACTCCCGTTCTGAAACAGGATCGGACAGATTATCTCCGCTCTGGCCGGGGCTGGCCGGCATGGAGGTCGTCAACGAGTACCCTTCAAATCCGGGTATTTTCTTTAACTGATCTATGATTGTAGGCAGCTTCTCTTTATCTATATTACGCAACTCGGTAAAATAAAGCCCTTTGACTTGATAGCCGGCATCCTGTATAACCATGTGCCGGTATTGCATTCCCGTTACGGTGAGCATACCGATTAGAAAAGCGGAGGCCAGAATTTCCACAAAAAGCAAGCCCAACTTCCACGTACGGTTATGCTCTGCCGACTTACGGAAAATATTCATTACAGGCGTCTTGGAAAGTACCCAGCCGGGCAACCAGCCCATAACAAAAGTGGAAACGGTCAATACGGCTATCAGCACAAAAGCCAATCGCCAGGAAATAAGGTATAGCAAAGGAACGGAAGTCAGACTTTCCAGTGGTTTATTGAATGCCGCCAATAAAATTACGGCTAAAAATAGAGCGATAAACAAATAAATAAAAGTTTCCCAGATCATCATGCGTTCTATCTGCAGGGATGTAGCACCGTAACATTTACGAATAGCCGCTCCTTTACGGCGGTTAACCATGGAAGCTATGGTCATAAGCACATAGTTCAACAAAGAAATCAGCAATACGGCTATACCCACAATCTGCTGGATACGCACCATATTTACCAGTGTAGGATCCTGAAATCGTAATCGACTGATCGGTATCAGTTCGTAATGCAATTCTAAATCGGACTTTTTCATTGCTTCCATATCCTGATGCCTTTTCTGCATTTCCCAAATAGCCTCTTTCAGGCTTTCGGGTTTTACGCCTTTACGCAGTCTTACATAGCCCCGATAACGGTCATTTCCCATCCAGTTATTCAAGCTTTTTTCTCCTAAATTCAGAATACACAGAATAACATCGCCCTTTATTTCGCTATTCTTCGGAAAGTCTTTATAAACACCCTCTATGGTAATAAATACTCCGGGAGTCATACGGGGAGATATCCGTTTACCGAGAACATCTCCACCCATTTTTTGTGCGAAACTTTCGGATACCAGACACTTTGTCCGATCTTTGAGTATGGAAGCTCTGTCTCCTGCAATCAAGGGAACATCAAATACCTCGAAAAACTTATCGTCGGCATAAAATGTGTACCCTTTATAGGAAGCATTATTTTCCGTAACATAAGAGAGATCACCGGTTGTTGTATAGCGCGTAGCCATTTCTACGTCGGGTATTTCTTCCTGCATCGCAGGTGCCACAGCCCCGCTTACCTGTCTGAACACATTCGATTCCGCCTGTCCTTTCGATACCTGCATCTTATAATTGGTTTGTATCTTGCAGATACGTTCGTATTCAGGGTAATCACGCTCGAAAGAATACTGGAAGATAACAATCGAAAGCAACAGCAAACTGACAGCAAAGCCTAATGAAAGGGTCAACAGTTTGCTGATGGTATGTTCTCCCGGTTTGAAAAGTCTGCGACCGGCTAAAGTAAAAGCATTCATGGATTAAGAGTTTTATTATCGTTTTTATTTCATTCGTTTTTGAGGTAATCCACAGGGTTGGTGTTAGCAGCATTGAGTGTCATGCTGAACATAGAGGCAAATGCCACCACAGCTACAGCAAACCATGCTACAAAAAATGCCCACCAATAACCGGTTATGTGATAAATATAATCCTGCATCCAACGCTGCATCAGGTAGTAAGCGATGGGTGTAGCTATGACAAAGGAGATCAAAAGATTCCACAGACTCTGACGGCTGACCATCTGCATAATCTGTGAGGTGCGGGCTCCGAACACCTTGCGAATAGCCACCTCTTTCTGTTTCTGACGGATACGCAAGGCTGACATGGCAAACACACTCATCACCGTGCTTATCAAAGCCAACAGACTAAACAGCTGCAAGAAACCGTTGAGACTTTGTTCCTCCCGGCTTAATTCAGCTACTAAATCTTCACTCCATTTCATCTCTGTATAAGGGAATCCGGTGACCTTGGCATAAATCTCACGAGCCTTATTTTGCAATTTGGTCCTCGAAGTTTGTGACACAACATCTATCATTAAACCGCTAAGCCATGGCATTTCGGGGCGTATCTCAATGAGAAAATTAAACTGTTTTTCTTTGAAACTGCCAAAACGAAAGTCCTTTACAAATCCTCCGAAATTGAAATCGGTCTCACTCAAATGTATATTTTCTCCCGGCAGCATCTTTTCTATACCCAACTCGCGTATAGCGCCTTTACTCATATAAAGTGTGGGCAGAGACGAGTTTTGCAAATTGACAGGCGGCAACTTTATGCCAAAAGCGTTCAAAGCCACGCTATCCATACCGAATCGGCAGAAGTAATATTGTGTGCCCTTATAGTCATAGCTGTTTATACTCACAGAGAAAAACGAATTGGTTAACCGGCCTACCGAACGGACACCCGACATTTTTCCAAATTCATTGTGCAGAGTTTTCACTTGTGTATCCTCCAGACCAAATACGGATACAAGAAGTTTATTCTGGTAGTCATAACCCAAGTCTCCATGTGTCATAAAATAAACCTGTGCTCCGATAATCAGTGTGCAAGCTATCATGACCATGGTAATGGCATACTGGGTAATGAGCATGATGCGTGAAAAACGATTTTTCACAATACGGCGAAACTTTCCACTCACCACCTCGACCGGTTTGAAACGAGAAATAAAGAATGCAGGCAGCAAAGCACATATAACACTAAGCAGCAACATACCGCCCAGTATTACCAAGCCTAATTCAAAAGTGAAATTGTCTTGCAGATGTAACTGTGTATCCAATAATTTATTGAAAACAGGTTCCATTAGAAATAACCCGAAAAGAGACATGACGGTGCTGACTCCGATAAGTACTAAAGACTCTTCCCAAAGCTGATATACAATGGCACATCGCGTACTGCCAAGGAGTTTCTTCAGAGCCACTTCCCTGCCTCGGCTACCGGCCTGTGCCAACGTCAGGTTGATATAACTGATAATGGCGATAATCAGAATAAGGAGCGAAGCTCCGGTGAGCAAGCGAATGCGCGCAGGGCTGCCATACTGTGCAGCAGGATGCATGGACAATTCTGCCACGGGCTCCATATAGCAACGACTCATAGGGTACAGGATGGCTTCCGTTTCTTTGTCAAATCTATACTTTGTATCCTTTCCTCTCAATAACTTCTGAGCTATAGCCGATTGTTTGGATAAATCCACACCCTCACGAGCTTTCAGATAAGACCAATATCTTGCTGAATTCCAATTTTCGTTGGGCTCCAAGACAAAAAGCATACTCATGGGTTTGAGATGACTATTATCCGACATGTTTTTCATGATACCGGAAACCTTATAGGTATGTTTGTTTTTATCCCAATCCACATAGCAAATCTCTTTACCTATAGGAGATTCATTGCCAAAAAGGGAATTAGCAAGCCACTCGGAAATAACTGTACTGTTCTTGTCGAGAAGTACTGTAGCAGGATTACCCTCTTTGAGCTTGTAGCCGGTGAAAAAGGTGAAGAAATTGCTATCTACCCCCAATCGCCCAGATATAACACCCTCGCTTTCACGATCAGAACGAAAGATATATTCGCTATCGTTACAACTTCCAATATGACAAACATCCTCCACATCGGGCATCTGCTCCCGAAGCATATTGGCAGAAGGATAGGCGGAAACAGGACCAGACACACCCTTCATTCCAGATTTATAGTTGAGCTGATAGATACAGGCTATATCGGGCTGAAAAGTGTCAGCGTTGTTCTCACGATTGATATAAAAACCTAGCATTATTACAAACGTCAGCGACATCGCAAAACCAACCACGGTAACAAAAGTATAAAGCTTATTACGACCGAGATATTTTAGATAAGTACGCATTGTATTTAATAATATTTATGTTTCTATTTTTAATTATTCTTCTTGTTTCTCCACTCCTATCTTTGTATTAACCGGTTTTTTATTTAAGAGAAAGAAACTTTCCTACATGGATAATCTCGCTGAAGTAGATATATTTACCATATCGAAATCAGTTATTCGTTTTTGAGGTAATCCACGGGGTTGCTTACGGCTGCTTTCAGCGACATGCTGAGCATGGAAACGAAAGCGACCGAAGAGACGATGAGAAGCGCTGCCGGGAAAGCCCACCAGGGCATTGCCGTATGATATGTATAACCCTGCAACCAACGCTGCATGATAAAGTATGTTATCGGAGCAGATACAACGAAAGCAGAAAAAAGATTCCACAGGCTCTGACGGCTGATAATTTTCAGAATCTGTACTTCACGCGCCCCGATCACCTTGCGAATAGCAATCTCTTTCTGCTTGTGACGGATACGCAGAGCAGACATGGCAAACACACTCATCACCGTGCTTATCAAAGCCAGTATACTGAAAAGGAGCAGAAAACCGCCGATAGAACGTTCTTCACGGCTGTGCTCGGCAATGGTATCTTCCGTTCTTTTTATTTCGGTATAAGGTATACCCGTTATCCGGCTGTAAGTAGAACGAAGTTTTTCCGTTAACACCACATAATCCGTATGAGAATCGTATCCGACAAGAATTGACCACAAATATCTCGGAGAGGAGGGGAAAGAAGAAAACAAATAACTGCTTTGAACTCCCTTAAAACCGCCAAAACGCAAATCCGGAGCATCACCGCAATAGTAAAAGTCTCCCGCTTGCCCCCAATGAATAACATTATCCGGTAAATTGGCCACGTCAAAATCATTGTAAGCGGCACGGCTTAGATAAAAAGCCCTATCAGGATCTCCGGCCTGCAAACCATTGGGTTTCATTTTCAGATTCATCAGACGCAAAGCAACACTGTCCATCTGAAATATTTGCATAGGAGTCGGTTTTCCTTTATAATTCGAAGAGTTATTATTTCCCCCGTTAACGGGTGTGCCGCGGGTTAACCCGACTCCTGTGATTCCGGGAATTTTCCCGAATTCTTCCTTAATGGTATTAATGGTTTTTGTTTCCATTCCGAAAACCGATACGGTAAGCATGTTTTTATAGTTATAACCCAGATCGGAGTTGGTCATAAACCGGATTTGCCAACCCATAATCAGCGTACAACCAATCAGCACCATAGTTATGACATATTGAGATACCACCATAACCTGTGAGAAACGGCTTTTAACCAACCGTCTGAACTTGCCGCTGACTATATCTACAGGACGGAAACGGGATATAAACAAGGCGGGCAACACAGCGCAGATAATACTCAACACCAACATCAAGCCGATGAGTATAAGAATTAACGACAAAGTGATATTCTGCGACAGGTAAAGATGAGTATCGAAAAGACGATCAAAAACAGGCTCCATAAGAAACATGGTCATCAAAGCAACCAGCGTACTCAACAAAATAACCAAAAGAGACTCTTTCCATAATTGAAAAACAATGGCCGAACGGCTGCTGCCCAAAAGTTTTTTCAGAGCAACCTCCCGACCACGGCTGCCCGCCTGAGCCAAAGTCAAATTGATATAACTGATAATGGCTATAACCAGAATCAGCAGGGTAACGGCTGAAATCATCCTGATACGATCGATATTTCCCTTTTTTACCATATGCAGGAAACTCATATCAGATTTGCTGAAAGGTGAGAGATAGCATTTCTCCAGAGGCCATACTTTGGCTATGGCTTCTTTATCAAAAAAGAATACCACATCTTTGCCATCAATGGCTTTGTGAATAAGATCTTCTTTTTTCACCAAATCTATTCCGGGTTTGGCTTTTATATAGGTAATATAGTTTCCATGATTGACGTCTCCCTCTGCAGGCTCCTGATAAAGCAGAAGTTCGACAGGAGTAATGTGGCTGTTTTCGGACATCGGCTTCATGATCCCCGTTATACTATAAGTATTCTTTTCTTTCATGAAATCATAAAAAAAGATTTCCTTACCAATCGGGCTTTCCGAACCAAACAGTTTGGAAGCAAGTGTGGTGGAAATGACGGCACTACCCTTTTCTATCAGAACATCTTTAGGGTTTCCCTCTTTAAGTTTGAAGCCATCGAAAAAAGAGAAAAAATTACTTTGTACAGAAATATGAGAAGTTAGAAGACCTTGCCCGGGATCATTTCCTGTAAAAACGTATTCTTTATCGTTATAATCGCTGATACGACAAACATCTTCTACAACAGGGATCCGTTCTTTAATCAGAGTACCTGCGGGGTAAGAAGTGATGGGACTGTTAGCCCAATCGAATTTCTTCGAAGCGAAATTAAGTTGATAGATCTGTTTGTAGTGCGAATGAAACCGATCTGCACTGCGTTCATGCCGGACATAAAAACCCAACACAAAAACAAACATCAAAGAAAGAGCAAAACCGATAATGGTAACAAACGTATAAAGTTTGTTGCGGCTCAGATATTTCAGATAGGTACGCATCGTATAGTGTATTTATATTTCTATTTGTTAGAATATTCTTCTTGTTTATTCTCAGCGTCTCGTGTAGCTGTTTTTCAGAGAGGAACGTTTTTACAAGGATAATTGTCGAAGCTATATTGAAGATGTGTTATTCATTTTTAAGATATTTAACAGGATCAACACGTGAGGCTCTCCAACTCTGTGAGGACGTGCTCACCAAGGAAAGCAACATAACAATAATGGCAGCCGCTACAAATACCCACCACGAAAGGGAAATATGATAAGTGAATGTTTGCAGCCATCGATTCATAACCCAATAACTTACCGGAATAGCTATTAGCAAGGCTATAGCGAACCATTTCATGGATTGCAGATTAAGCATTTTCAGTATCATAGTTTCAGTGGCTCCATTCACTTTACGCAGAGCTATTTCTTTTTCTTTTTGCTTGATCATATATAGGCTCATGGCAAAGACACCCATCGTCATAATTACCAAAGTAAGCAGGGTAAAAGCTGTAATCAATTGTGACAAGTGGGTTTGAGAGCGATATCGCTCTCGAATGAGGTCTTCTGCCCACCGGTAATCTACCTCATCCACATGCCCCATACGTTTATAGATAGTCACCACAGCTTTCTCCACAGTTTTTCTATCGGCTTGCTCATGTATGCGCACCATTGTTGTCCAAGGATACTGTCCTTGCTTCATGGGATGAATAAGCAATGGTAAAAGACCTTCATTTAGCGGCCTGTATTTCAATTCCGGCAGTATGCCAGCCAAAAGATGAGTAAGACCATCAGAATGGGCATAAGTACCACGAGTAAATTCACCCGTATTCGGATCCGGTTTCACTACATTAACCATGGAAGAAGAAATCCATGCCGGCATTAAATGAGTTTGATTAAAACGGTCTGAATTGAAAAGTACATCAGGTGTTTCGTGAATAACAGGGGTATATTTTATTTCAAAGAAGTCAAAAAACAATGAATCCACCATCATTTCCCAAGTAATATAAGATTCATCGCCGATATTAAAACTTACATTATTTGTGCTACCAATAGGGTTACCACAACTGTATGAAACCATATCGACCCCGGGTATCTTCTGCAATTCTTGACGTAGAGAAGCCTGTGGAATGGAATCCATATTATTGTAAATCAGCATTATACCACGTGTACGAAAGCCCAAGTCCGTATGAATGAGATAATACGACTGCATCAGAATGAAAAAACTACAGATAAGAAGCACCACCGAAACAAAATATTGAAAAACAATCAGAAATTTGGAATAGGTACTTTTGATACGATATCGCAAGGTTCCCTTGATTACTTCAACAGGTTTGAAACGAGAAATAACCAAAGCCGGAAGAATGCCGGATATAATGGATAACATGATGATGAAAAAGGCGATCACAACTATTACTTCGGGAGTAAAACGATGAACAAGATCTAATTTGGTTTCCAATATTTCGTTAAAAGAAGCCTCAACCAAAAACGCCAACAAAATGCCCACAGTAAAAGATATGACTGTCATCAAAAACGATTCATATAAAAATTTGCGTATCAGTCCCATACGACTGCTACCCAATAATCGACGTATGGCAGCTTCTCGTCCTCTGAATCCTGCCTGAGCCATAGTCATATTGATATAATTCAGAATGGCTATAATCAATATGAGTAAAACTATTCCGGTGAGTATTTTAACCTTGGTATTATTATTTTTACGTATAAAAAAAGATTGACAAATCACCAACGGATCATAGTAACAGGCTCTGAAGGGGACAAAGTGTACTTCTTTGGCTATACCGGACGACCATAACACCATCCGACTATCTTTTTGGGTGAATAAGTTTTCCAACATTTTAGCTTTAGTGGAAATGTCGGTGTAAGGCTTCATCAGAAAATATGCAGCAAACTTATAGTGTCCCCACTTATCTAGAATATTCTCACCGTAAACTTCCTCTATGAAATCATAGCTTACCACTCCATCTACTTGCGGGAACTGGCTGTAATATGGGATAACATCCATGATACCGGAAACCGTCAGTTTGTCATCAAAGACCGTCTTACCTATTGGATTTTCATTGTCCCAAATTTTTGTAGCAGCCTCTCTGGTCAATACAATAGAGTTGTGCCCCGAAAGTACTTGCCTTGCATCACCTTCTTTAAGTTTGAAATCAAACATTGTAAAAAATGATTTATCGACCAGTAGCAATGAAAGTTTAATCTTTTCGCCATGAATAGTCCGGATATAATGGCTAAAGTTTGCTACCCTGCAATAGTTTTCCACTTCCGGTATTAACTCTTGTATATATTGTGGTGCAGGATTGGGCAAAGAGGCGTGATGTTCTGAACGAAGCATATATATACAATCAGCTTTGGAGTGGAAACTATCCACGGATTTTTCACCGTATACATAAAATCCCAAAAGAATAACGAACATCAATGAAAAGGCTAAACCGAATACTGATACAAACGTATAAAGTTTGTTGCGGCTCAGGTATTTCAGATAGGTACGCATCGTATTGTCTGATATTATAAATTACTTTAGAACCAGCTCCTGAACATCTCCGAATGTGTCATAAGAGGAGGTAACGACTTTCTCTCCGGGTTGAAGTCCGGAAGTGACTTCGTAAAACTGCGGGTTCTGACGCCCGATGGTTATTTGCCGGCGTACGGCCTTGTTACCGTCTTTGCTCACCACATAGATCCACTGCCCCCCCGTAGTCTGATAAAAAGCCCCGCGAGGTATCATAATAGCCTGTTGAGGCTGTCCCAGTTGCAGATTGATGTAATAAGTCTGACCGGTACGTATATTATCCGGGCGTTCGCCACTGAATACGAATTCGGTACGAAATTGTTTATCACGCACTTCGGGAAATACTTTACGCACACGAAGCCCGTAGTTTCTATCCTGCCTTTCGAATGAAGCAGTGAGATCTGCTTTGACACGATCGATATAGTGTTCGTCTATCATGGCTTCCACTTTATAGTCGCTTAACACATTGATCTGACCGATTTTCATGCCCGAACCTACATTCTGCCCGACCTCGACATCCAAAAGTCCCAACTGACCGTCCACGGGTGCTTTTATATCCAAATCGGCTACACGCTCACGCACCAAAATCAAATTCTGCTGCATATTGTGTAAGCTCTCTTCCATTTGTTTCATCTGAATGCCGCGATAGATTTCATCCTGTTTTTGGCGTTCGCGTACCAAATCGTAGCTTTCTTTTGCCACACGGGCATCTTCTTGAGCCTGGAGATATTCTTCTTTCGAGCAGAGTTTTTCTTTATAAAGCTGTGCAAACTGATCGGCACGACGCTGCTTACGGGTAACATCCGTTTCGAGTTGCAGACGCTCTTTTTTCAGATTTAAACGATCTTGCTCCATGGTTACCTGCGTATTGCGAAGGAAGTTTTGTTTTTCCGCCAATTGTGCTTCACTGTTTAGAATGTTAAGGTTAAGATTAGGATTGGTAAGGCGTACCAAAATTTGTCCTTTTTTTACCATCGATCCCTCTTCCACCAGTTTTTCTGACACCATACCGCCTTCCAGTGCACTCAGTTGAATAATATTGATAGGCTGCACCTGCCCGTTGATACGGACATAGTCATTAAACTCGCCGTCGGAAACGGTGCTGATAGTCACTTTATCCTTATCAACGCGATATTTGGAAGAGTGATTGCCAAAAATCATCCAAAATACAACGACCAGAACAAAAGCTCCACCTGCGATATAGGGGATATGTTTACGTCTAAGCCCTTTCTTCTTTTCGATTTTCCTGTCCATAATTATATTGTTTGTTTTTATTCTTCGATGAACGATTCTCCCTGATAATATTTTACATACTTGGTCTTCAGAAGATATTGCGTATAGGCTCGCAGGCAGTTTACCTGAGCTTCGAGGTATCTGTTGGATGTAGTGGATAACTCTATCACGCTGATCATACCCACCTGGTATCTTTTCTGTGCTGCCCTGTAAGCAAGCTCCGTAGCTTTAACCTGCGCCACACCCTGAACATACAGCTCGAGAGCTCCTTGCATATCGCCGATTTCACGAACGACACTGGTATATAATGTGTTTCGTGCGCGTTCTTCCTCCAGCTGTGCGATAACACGAGATGCACGCGATTTGGATACGCCTGTGATTTTTGAAAAATTACTGAAAAGAGGAATGTTAAGGCTGAACCCCACATAATGTCCACGACGATTTTTGAGCTGTTCCTTAAAGGATACATATTCGGATCCATCCATAAACCGCGAGAATCCGGTATTAAAACCGGCCCCTACATATATTTTAGGTAAAAAATCCGCCCAGGAGGCTTTCAAGGATGCTTTAGCTGCACGTGTTTGCAAACGTGCCATTTGTAAAGCAGGATCATTGGTTTCGGCATATTCGAATACACTTTGGCGGTCAACAGAAACTATTTGCACAAAAACGGAATCCAGAATTTCTCGAGGAATAGAGTCTATAACCAAATCTTCTTCAACAGGCCAATTCATTTTTTCTTTTAACTGAAGTTCTGCTATCAAAGCCTGATTTTTAGCCTTGCTTACACTTGCCCTGTCCGAAGCCTCACGGGCGGCCACCTCCAAAACATCGGCATGGGACTTAGAACCCAACTCCTCCATGCGCTGAACCTGCTCAAGCAACTTGCTGCTTTCTCCCAACTTTTCTAAGGATAAACGATACATACCCTCGCTATAGAGTAAGTTGTAGTAAGCCTCCACAGTACCCAATGCTGCGAGATTTCTCTGTTTTTGCGTATCGAGTTTAGACTGGTTTTTCTGATGCCTTTTCTCTTCAATGGCAAAAAGACTCTGAAACCCGTCAAACAAAGTCATACTTGCCGAAACAGAATAGTTATTGGAAAAACTGTTGATGTCTGTATAGGTATTTGTCTCCGCATTCAATCCTCTACCAAAATTGAATGAAACTCTTGTAGATGCACTTACCTGAGGCAACAGTTGGCCGATGGCATTTATATAGGCTGCTTTGGCCGATGAATAACGGGCATCGGCCTGACGAGCATCGATCGAATGTTTCCAGGCGTATCTGATACAGCTATCCAAAGTTTGTACGGATTGCTGCGCTTTCAATACCTGAACACCCAAAACCGCTGTCAAGGCAAGGCAGCATAATATCTTTTTTACGTTCATATCCGGTTAGGTTTCTTTGTTTACACTTTACACATACCAACAGCGTGCCAGAATATCTATTTCACTGTAAATAAGGATTTTATAGTTTTATGGATATTTGTAAAGTGTAAAGAAACTTTACACCGGGTGTAAAGAAACTATACACTCGGACCCAAAAAGAGAATGAGAGCATTGGAGGACGTGCACTGAAAAAAGTTTTGGAATGATTTGAAGAAGACGAGATTCTCTTACATTGATTTCATGTAAATTTACAATAGCATTGCACTTGATTAAGAAAATCATGCAAAAACAAATGAATTTGTTCATGGATAAGAAAATAAAAATTGTTATCTTTGTGCCCGATATTCCTGTGTAAGGTTCGGGAAGTATGGTTTACCATCACCTTACGGGGCTAATTTTAATTAGTTATTTAACATGTACGTAATTGCAGAAATTCAAGGACAACAGTTCAAAGTAGAACAGGGTCGTCGCTTGTTCGTACACCACATTAAAGACATCGAAAGTGGTGCTACGGTAGAATTCGATCGCGTGCTTCTCGTTGACAACGATGGCACCGTAACAGTAGGCGCTCCTACAGTGGAAGGTGCGAAAGTTGTTTGTGAAGTAATCAGCCCGCTCGTAAAAGGAGAAAAGGTGCTGATATTCCACAAAAAACGCAGAAAAGGTTATCGCAAACTGAACGGCCATCGTCAGCAGTTTACCGAAGTAACCGTAAAAGAGATTGTAGCATAGTTAATAAACCACTAAAAACGAAAAAGAATCATGGCACACAAGAAAGGTGTTGGTAGTTCCAAGAACGGACGTGAATCTGAAAGCAAACGCTTAGGCGTTAAGTTGTTTGGTGGTGAACATTGCAAAGCCGGAAACATTCTGGTTCGCCAGCGCGGTACACAGCATCACCCGGGAGAAAATGTAGGCATGGGCAAAGACCATACTCTATATGCTCTCATAGATGGAAAAGTTGTATTTACCCGCAAACGCAATGACCGCTCGTACGTTTCAGTAGAAGCAGAAGCATAAGCGGAGCCAAACCACTACAACAAAGAGATACCTCTCTATATTTTTATTATTTAGAGAATTCTTCAAAACATTATCGTGGGCACACCCCGCCAATAAAGTCCAAAAGACAATTGAGCGGTGGTCGCCCACTTTTTTTTATCTTTACTTCCTGAAACAAAGACAGCTATTTAATACATTTTATGCTAACCATTAAACAAATACTCAACAATAAAGACGAAATAATCAGACTTCTGGCCGTTAAACATTTTGATGCAAGCGAAGCAATCGAACGGGTAATCGCTTTGGATGAGGCCAGAAGAGGAGCGCAGCAAAAAAGAGATGAATCTTTGCGTGAGCAAAACATGATTGCCAAATCCATCGGCCAACTGATGAAAGAAGGAAAAGTGGACGAGGCACAAAACATGCGACAAAAAGTTTCAGACCTGAAGGCTCAGAGTAAAAATCTGGAAGAAGAGATGACCAAAGCCGAAAATGACATTAAAAACATACTTCTTTCAATACCGAATATTCCATGTGCTGAAGTACCCGAAGGAAACGGAGCAGAGGACAACGTATGCGTAAAAACGGGTGGAGAAATACCGAATTTGGGCAAAGAGCCGAAAGCGCATTGGGACCTGGCCAAAGAATACGATCTGATCGATTTTGAATTGGGAGTAAAAATTACAGGGGCCGGCTTTCCCGTGTATAAAGGATATGGAGCTCGTTTACAACGTGCCTTGATAGATTTTTTCTTAGACAATGCACGCGAAGCCGGATTTTTGGAAATTCAACCGCCTTATGTGGTAAACGAAGATTCCGGATACGGCACAGGCCAGTTACCGGACAAAGAAGGGCAAATGTACCATATGGAACAGGACAATCTGTATCTGATTCCTACCGCAGAGGTACCCGTAACAAACATCTACCGCGATGTTATTTTGGAAGAAAAAGATCTGCCAATTAAAAACACGGCCTACTCTGCCTGTTTCAGACGTGAAGCCGGCTCATACGGAAAAGATGTACGCGGGTTAAACCGTCTACACCAATTCGACAAAGTGGAAATTGTTTGTATCGATAAACCGGAACATTCATACGAGCAGTTAAAACAGATGGTCGACTATGTACAGGGCCTTGTGGAAAAATTAGAACTCCCATGGCGTATCTTGCGTTTGTGCGGGGGAGACATAAGTTTTACTTCTGCCCTGACCTATGACTTTGAGGTATATTCCGCCGCCCAACAAAGGTGGCTGGAGGTTAGCTCCGTATCCAATTTCGAAAGCTATCAGGCAAATCGTCTGAAATGTCGATACAGAAGCACTGAAGGCGTACAGCTTTGCCATACACTCAATGGCAGTGCTTTAGCCTTGCCGCGTATCGTGGCGGCACTGCTGGAAAACAACCAGACTCCGGAAGGAATACGCATCCCCAAGGCTCTGGTACCCTATACCCGTTTTGAAATTATCCCGCACCCTTAAACCAAATAACAGAATATCTGTTCATTTACCAGAAATAATTAACTAACATTCATAATATGGAACACATTCGTTGCCTCATTATCGGTTCCGGACCGGCCGGTTACACCGCTGCTATTTATGCATCACGTGCAAACCTCAATCCGGTACTGTATGCAGGTATTCAACCGGGCGGACAACTTACAACGACTACAGACATTGAAAATTTTCCGGGTTATCCCGAAGGTATCAATGGCACAGAAATGATGGATCAACTGCGTAAACAAGCCGAAAGATTCGGTGCAGACCTGCGCAGCGGTATCGTTACAGGTGCTGATTTGTCAAAAGCTCCTTATCGTATTACTATAGATGGAGAGACCGAATTAGAAACAGACACACTCATTATTGCTACCGGGGCTTCAGCCAAATATCTCGGACTGGAAGATGAAGCTAAATATGCAGGTATGGGAGTATCGGCCTGTGCTACGTGCGATGGCTTTTTTTACAGAGGTAAAAACGTTGCCGTAGTAGGTGGCGGAGATACCGCCTGCGAAGAGGCCTTGTACCTTTCGTCTCTGGCTAAGCAGGTTTATCTGATTGTTCGGAAAAACTACCTGCGTGCCAGCCAGGTTATGCAAGATCGTGTAATGAACACGCCCAATATCAAAGTCCTTTTCGAACACAATACACTCGGCCTCTTCGGAGACAACGGAGTTGAAGGCGCTCATTTGGTAAAACGCAAAGGTGAACCCGATGAAGAAAAAGTAGACATAGCCATAGATGGTTTCTTTCTGGCTATCGGGCACAAGCCAAACAGCGATGTATTCAAGAAGTATTTGGAGACAGACGAAGTTGGCTATATAAAAACTGTAGCAGGCACACCTAAAACCAATATTCCCGGGGTATATGCAGCCGGTGATGTGGCAGATCCTATTTACCGTCAGGCTGTTACCGCTGCAGGCTCAGGCTGTAAAGCTGCTATCGAAGCCGAACGCTACCTTAGCGAACACGGACTGTAATCCTTCTTATATTCCAAATTATTGCTGTCCGCTAAAAATTTTTGAAAGCAGAAAAAAGTCTTGCTCCCCCGTCAAACCGTTTCCATTAGAGTTATTTTCGTTTTAGTAAGCCCCCCAGTCGAAAAGATTCGGCTCTGGCGGGGCTTCTTCTTGCGCAAATTGCGCTATCCAATCCTGCTCAGGATGATTAAAAAGAGAGTAAAAGTCCATATAGTACATTAGCACGATACGTACCATGGTTGCAAGTCCCGAGAAACTCCACGAACGTTTCAGTCTACGTTGCAT